>JAGAMK010000031.1 GCA_017624735.1 Clostridia bacterium | reverse complement strand
TAGTTAGTTTATCTGTTCACTATCTCTCCCTCCGTCATTTTCTTGCGAAAATGCCACCTCCCTCGTCAGAGGGAGGCATTACAATTGCAACGCAGTTCCGACACTTTTCACTTTGCGTTTTGCACTTTGCATTCATCCCGATAAATTCAAATTTATTATAAGAAGAAAAAAGGAGTTCCAGACGGAACTCCCTGTATTTTAATATTTAATTGGATTTGCATCGAGATATTTCTTAACCATCAATGCTACTTTAAACACGATTGCATCGTCGAATTCACGAAGGTCAAGACCTGTGAGCTTTTTGATTTTTTCAAGACGATAAACAAGTGTATTTCTGTGAACAAACAATTTTCTTGATGTTTCAGAAACGTTAAGGTTATTTTCAAAGAATTTCTGAATAGTGAAAAGTGTTTCGTGGTCAAGGCTTTCGATTGAGCCACGTTTGAAAATCTCATGAAGGAACATTTCGCAAAGTGTTGTTGGAAGCTGATAGATAAGTCTTGCAATACCTAAGTTCTCATAACTAACGATAGTTTTTTCTGTATCAAAAACCTTACCAACTTCAAGTGAAACCTGAGCCTCGCGGAATGAACGTGCCAAATCCTTGATATTATTGATTGTAGTACCAATACCAACGAGAACATGAGTATAATACTCTGTGCCCAATGAATCGGCAACTGAACGAGCAAGTTTTTCAAGGTCTTTATTTTCAATATTGTTCTTAACTTCTTTAACGAGAGCGATATCTGTATCGTTGATATTGATAACAAAATCCTTTGATTTATCAGGGAACAAGTCCTGAATAACATCAAAAACAGAAACATCGTTTCTTTCTGTAATTCTAACAAGAAGAACAACTCTTGTTACATCATTATTGAAATGAAGTTCTCTTGCTTTAATATAAATATCACCAGGAAGAATATTATTAAGGATAACATTCTTAATGAAATTACCACGGTCATATTTTTCATCATAATATTGTTTTATTGAAGAAAGTGATACGGAGAGAACTGAAACATAACGATTTGCAATATCGTCGTCGCCCTCAACAAAAACTGCATATTCAGGATGCATATGTGTACCGAATGCTTTATATGTACATCCATCTATAACAATGTTTTCAGTACTTGCAAACACATCTGACACAGCATTTGACTGAACCTCACCAATACGGCTTAACTCACTGCAAGAGATTACAGTTCCTGTTTCATCAAGAACACCAAAAGTTCTATCAACAACTTCTGTCATCTGATGTACTATACCCTGAAACAATCTGTTTGACATGGTTATACCACCTTTTATACAAATTCACCATTAAGATACTATGTATTTTACACAATTAAATCCGATTTGGCAAGTAAAATTTTTATTTTTTTCTTATTTTTTAAACAAAATACACAAGAATTTGACTATTTTTTGGTGAATTCACGCATTTTAGTTATTTTTTAACTGCATTTTTCTTTGTTCAAATTGACTAAATATTTTTATTTGACTGTACTAGAAGCAATTCTTCCTTAGTTATTTCACGACATTCACCAGGTTTGAGTGCACTATCAAGCTCAAGACCACCCATTTTTGAACGATGCAAGGATATTACCTTATTCCCTGCCGCAGCAAACATTCTTTTAACCTGATGGTATTTTCCCTCGCAAATCATAATTTTCACAAAGGGCTTGTCCCCGTCTTCAATAATCTCAACCTTTGCCTCTTTAAGGACTGTACCATCAGCCAAAGTAATACCATTTTCCAACATTTCAATCTCGGCACTACCTAAACCATGTTCAAGACCTGCAATATAGGTTTTAAATATATGATTTTTGGGTGAAAGGATTTTATGGGCAAAATCACCGTCATCAGTAATCAAAACAAATCCTGTTGTATCCTTATCAAGTCTGCCTGCAGGGAAAAGTCCCTTGCGATAGAGTGAATCGGGAACAAGGTCAACAACAGTTTCGTCCTCTTCACTTTCACTTGCAGAAACAACTCCCTGAGGTTTATTGAGCATAATATATATATGCTTTTTTAATGCTAACTCTTCCCCATTCAGTAAAACAGCATCTTTATTCTCATCAATTTTTTGTGAGCTATCCTTAACAACAACACCATTCACCATGACGAGACCTTTTCTTATAAGTTCTTTTACATCACGTCGGGAAAGTTTGCCTTGAGAAGCAAGTATTTTATCGAGTCTTTCCATTTAAAACATCCAATCAAGTAACCGCTGATTAAATCGGTTTGCGATTATCAGCGAAATATTTTTTGTCAGTGGTTACTCAAGGTTTTGAGAATCCATGCATAAAGCCTTCAAGTTCAACGGAGCAAACATCTCCACCGATAACAATTTCATCGTGAACTAAAATATTAATATGAATGCATTCTTTATTCTCATAGCCCTCATAGTTTTTTACAATATATGTCCATCGCTTTGCGCGTTCACCTGCATATTCTGTTAAATCAAAGCCCTGCTCTTTCTGAATCTGGTTATAGGCATTATAAGTATCGTCAAATTCTGTTGGTATTATAATTTCTTTAATCTCAATAGGGTCTTCTTCCACTTCCCAACCAAATTGAGAAACAAAACTCATTCTATCCTCGTGGGTTGACGCCTTCAAATTAAGACTACCATCGTTACTTGTCATTTTGCTTTCACGGGACAATACCATCAAAGAAACTACTGTGAACAAAACAAACACGCCTAATGCCAACGCCTTAATATGCTTTGACTGGACTGAATATACGAACATAAGACAAACACCTCGAAACTATTTATATAAATAAATATGCTACGAGGTGATGAATTATAATGGTTTTTAAATTATGTTAGTGCAGTTACAGAAAAATAGACAATACTTATTCGTCTATGCGTTTTGACTGTGATGCAGCCTTTAAGTGTTGACGAGCACGACGAATTTCGTTAACTGAATTTGTGAGAGTTTCATCAGCAACAGCAACGATGCTTTCAACATATTCACTTGCACTTGTACGCATATCTCTTGACCATGCTCTTGCCTGCTCTGTAAGTTCAGTTGCAGATGCTCTTGCCTGTTCAACGATTTCGTTTGCAGTCTGTCTTGCCTGTTGAATAATTTCTTCAGCCTGAATCTCTGCACCTCTTGTAATCTCGTCTTCTGAAATGATTTCCTTTGCACGAAGATGTGCTTTTTCGATAATTTTATCCGCGTTGTCCTGTGCACCTGTAAGAATTTCTTTTCTTTCTGAAGCGATTTTTCTTGCCTGCATAAGTTCATCCGGCATATTGAGTCTTATATCCTCAATAGCAGTTTTGATTGCATTGGCATCAACCAAAAGGTTTGATGTAAAAGGTACTGATTTACCTTCCTCAAGTATAGATTCAATCTCTTCAAGTAAGCTTTCAATTGTCATTTGCTCACACCTCTTTTAATTCTTTTAACTATATCATCACGAATTACCTCAGGAACAAAGTCACTTATGTCCCCACCTAATTCGCAAATTTGCTTAACTACGCTTGAACTTAAGTACAAATTTTCAACTCTTGTATTCATAAACACCGTTTCAAGCTGACTGTTGAGTTTTTTATTCATCTGTGCCTGTTGGAATTCATATTCAAAGTCGGACACGGCACGAAGACCTTTAACAACTGCCACAGCACCCTTTTCCTTTGCATACTCGGCAAGTAATCCCTCGTATGTATCAACCTCAACATTGTTAAAATCTTTAGTACAACGTCTTATAAGATCGGCTCTTTCTTCAGGTGAGAAGCAAAAATTCTTCTTTGAGGGGTTTTTCATAACAACCACAATCACCTTATCAAAAAGTGCTGAGCTACGGCTGATAATATCAAGATGTCCATTTGTTACCGGGTCAAAGCTACCCGGACAAATTACTGTTTTCATATTTCTCACTTATTCTTTCTGTATGCGGTAATTTTAATCTTACCGTATCTGTATTCGCGATATATACTGAATTCACCTGCAGTTTCAGGTAACACTTCTCTTAATTCGCTTTCGCAGAGAATTACACCATAGTCCGTCATTTTTTCGGCTACAACGGGCAAAACATCATCCAAAATCTGTTTGTTATATGGTGGGTCAAGGAGTGCGATGTCAAACTTATCGTGACTGAGTCCGATATACATTTTTCCGTCACCACAGAACACACTTGCTCGTTTTTCAAATCCAACGGATTTAAGATTCTGTTTTACAATATCAATAGAGCGATTTGATGAGTCAACAAATGTACAATGCTTAGCACCACGGCTTAAAGCCTCAATACCCAACTGACCTGAGCCTGCAAACAAGTCAAGCACGGATGCACCTTCAAGTTCAAACTGGATAATATTGAACATTCCTTCTTTAACTCTGTCAGTTGTTGGTCTTACATCCTCACCTTCAAGAGTTATAAGTTTTCTGCCTCTTGCCTCGCCTGTTATTACTCTCATATATACACTCCATTTTATGATTACATTGTATTATCTCATTTTTATGTCAATTTGTCAAATTTTTTAAGGTTTTTTAGGGATTTTTAACCATTTTTCAATGAAATAAGCAGTTTTTCAAGGTCATTTACTGTTTCCACAATATATTCTGCCCCTTTTTCTTCAATAATTTCACGGTCACGAAATCCCCAAAGTACACCAATGGATTTAAGTCCTGCATTTTTTGCTGTGAGAATATCAGTATCTGCATCGCCTACAAAGATTGTATTTTCTTTCTCACTACCAAGAGTTTCGATAGCGTAAAAAGTTCCGTCAGGTGCAGGTTTATTTGGTCTGTTATCAACACTACCAACAACCAAATCAATATTTTCGCCAAACATTCTCTTACACAAATCCTGTGCTGCGTAATCCACTTTGTTTGTTACGATAGCAGTTTTAAAACCTGCATTTTTCACATTTTCAAGCATTTCATTTATACCGTTGTAAGGTGCGGTTTTTTCTTCCATATGTACCTTGTAATAAGCATTGAAATCTGCAAAACAAGTTTCAAAAACATCTGCATCCGTGTTCTGTGGCACTGCTCTTTCCATTAAAACACGAATTCCGTCACCAACAAATGAACGAATTTCAGTTAATGTACGCAAGGGAAAATTCTGTCTCGCAAGTGCATAGTTCACACTATCACGCAAATCCTCAAGAGTATTTAAAAGTGTGCCGTCCAAATCAAAAATTATTGTATTAATCATTGTTTTCTCCATTGTAGTAGTTATAGATTTTTTCTGCTAATTCTTTGTTAATGCCCTTGACCTGTTGAAGGTCTGTAACAGTTGCATCCTTTATATTTTTAATAGTTTTAAAAACTTTTAAAAGTTCTTTTGCTTTTTTCTCACCGATTCCGTCAATCTTTGTGAGAGAAAGTTCAAGTCCGCGTTTTGTATGCTTTTTGTGGTGGAATCCAACTGAAAAACGATGGACTTCTTCCTGAATTTCAGAAACAAGAGTAAAAACACTTCTTGTGGAATTTATGGCAATCTCTCCACCATCACCTGTTATTGCACGGGTTTTGTGCTTGGAGTCCTTAACCATACCGAAAAGCGGAACATCAATTCCCATTTTATCAAGGACTTCTCTGACAACACTAACTTGTCCTTTACCACCGTCAAGCAAAATCAAGTCAGGTAATTTTCCAAAGCCCTCTTCCATATTTTCGTCCTTACATTTCAGGTATTCATTGAATCTTCGGGAAATAACCTCACGCATTGAGCCATAGTCATCTTGTCCTGTAAAAGATTTAATATTAAATGTGCGATAGGCACGTTTTAACGGTCTGCCATTTTTAAAAACAATCATACCTGCAACATTATCTTCTCCACCTGTGTGGGAAATGTCATAGGATTCAATATATTCGGGGGTTTTAGGGAGTGCTAAAAGAAGTTTCAACTCTTCAAGCGCCTTTATTGTGCCAGACTGCTTACCTTTTTTCTGTGCAAGTTTTTCGTAAGCATTTTCCCTACACATATTGACGAGTTTCAGTCCCTCTCCCCTCTGCGGAATTGTTACAACGCATTTTTTACCCCTTACGTTTGTAAGATGTTGCTCCAACAAATCCATATCTTCAAAAGTATCGTCAACATAGACTTTGTTTGGCACTACACGATTCATTCCGTAATACTGAATAAGGAAATTACAACGGATATTCTCAACAGTTTTTTCGCTGTCAAAGAAGAAATGTTCACTATCGCAGAGCTTACCTTTTTCAAATCTCAAAACAGCAATACAAATATTTTCATCAGTTGTTGCTACTGCAAAAACGTCCTTTGACTCACCCGACTCACTTACCACTTTCTGCTTTGACTGCATATTTTCAATGGCACGGATTCGGTCACGATATTTTACAGCATTTTCAAAATCAAGATTTTCCGAGCAAGTATTCATTTTATTTTTTAAATCTCTTATGATTTTTGAAATATCACCATTAAGGAAATCAATGGCATCTTTTACTGCCTCGTCATATTCTGCCTTTGAGGTTTTGCCTGTGCAAACGCCCATACATCTGTTGATATGAAAATTAAGACATGGTCTACCTTTATTTATATCCCTTGGGAAGGATTTGTTACATTGTGGCAAACGGAAAATTTTATTTGCCTCATCAACGGATTGTTTCACGGAATATGAGCTCGTAAACGGTCCTATATAATCAGCGTTTTCGTCGTCTTTTTGCAATACTGCTGAAATCTTACGATAAGGCTCATTTGTGATTTTAATATAACTATAACCCTTGTCATCCTTTAAAAGGATATTGTATTTAGGTTGGTTCTGTTTAATAAGACTTGCTTCAAGCACAAGTGCCTCAAACTCACTATCCGTAAGAATATAGTCAAAATCATCAACATTTTCAACCATTTTACGAACTTTGATACTGTGTTTATTCTGTGAGCCGAAATATTGGCTGACACGATTTTTAAGTTTTTTTGCTTTGCCTATATAAATGATTTTCTCCTGCTTATTTTTCATAATGTAAACACCGGGAGTCATTGGCAATTTCATTGATTTTTCTCGTAAGATATGCAATTTTTCGTTCACAGAATTCACCTACTTTCAAAATGGTTTTTATTATTGTAACACAAAAAAACAAAAAAATAAAGCACATCGGGTGATGTGCTTTAAATTCCTGTTTAATTACTCAGCAAAACCTGATTCAACAAGTTTTACAAGTTCATCAACTGCTGTTTCTTCGTCAGGACCGCCTGCGAGAATACGGATTGTTGTACCACCCATAATACCGAGTGAAAGGACACCAAGAAGGCTTTTTGCATTTACTCTTCTATCTTCTTTTTCAACCCAGATTGATGATTTGAATTCGTTTGCTTTTTGAATAAAGAATGTTGCAGGACGTGCATGCAAACCAACTTGATTTTTAACTTCTACATCTTTAGTATACATAGACTCATTCTCCCAAATGAAAATTATTAAATAACATTATTACACACTTTTGTTACTACTATATTATATCACAAAACTTTTCATCGTCAACGAAAAAAGGAATAGTTTTTTCTTTAAAAAGATATTTCAGTTAGAGAGACAAAAACGACTTTTTTTAAAGTTTTTTCTTTGTGCAATTTTGCCATATTCATTTAATGTTTTTGTATAATATCCATATTTTTACAATTAATTGTAGACAGGATGGTGTGCTCCTGTTACTTCAGGTGTCAGAATACCGAATTCCATGCCACAAGCTTTGTAATATTCAATAATATATGGAAGTGACTGGGCTGTAAGTTTTTTATTGTCGTGCATAAGAACAACAATCTCATTTGCACTTCTTGGGAATTTGCTACAATATCTCAACTGGTCTGTAACTGTTTTGGCACCTTCAGCATCACCATTTGTGCAGTTCCAGTCATAATAATAGTATCCGTTTTCTACAACGGATTTTGTCAGCTTTGTCATAAGCCCTTTTGAATACTTTTTACTTATAGCGTTACTTCCGCCACCCGGGAAACGAATAAGCTTAGTTTCAACACCTGTTTCCGCCTTTACAACCTCATTGATTTTATTCAAATCATCATAATATGCCTGTTCGGATTTGTAAAGAATATCATATCTGTGCGTATAGGTGTGTAAACCAATCTGATGTCCACGGTTAACAATTTCTTTCATTAAATAATTATGTTTACCATTAACAACAAAGAAAGTTGCTTTTACACCATACTTATCAAGTGTATCAAGAATTTCTTTTGTGTAAATTGACGGACCATCATCAAATGTTAAATACACGGTTTTACCCTTTGCATCCACAATTGGAGGTATTATAGGGTCCTTATTCAAATCGCGTGGGGGCTCAGTTGGCTGTGGAACTGTTGGTGTTTCCGTCGTTGTTTCAGTTGTAGATTCCTCAGTAGTGCTTTCCTCCGTTGTTGGTTGGGTCTGACTTTCGGTCTGAGTAGAAGAACTACTGGAGTTTTCAGTACTACTTGAGCTTTGCTCAACCTGCACCTTGTTCACTCCGTTTCTCAAGCCGAAAGCAATACCTGTTACAACCGAGAACAGCAGAACAAACGAAACTACTATAATTGCTATATTAAAAACTTTAGATTTACTTTCTGGATTAATTTTCAATGGTATCTTCCTTGTTAAATATTATATAAAATTATTCTATACCAAAGAAAAACAATATTCAATATTTTTTGTCTACAAATATTTATATTTTTTCTTTTTCTAAGAATTCTCTTTCTTTTGGGGTTAATTCTGCTTTTTCCAACATATCGGGACGGTGTTTTGCAGTCATTAAAATCGACTGTTCACGACGCCATTTTTCAATATTACCATGGTGTCCTGAAATAAGTATATCAGGAACCTTTAACCCATTCCACTCATAAGGTCTTGTGTACTGTGGGTACTCCAAAAGCCCGTTATAATGACTTTCCAATTCCTTAGCTTCGTCATTTGGCAAAACACCTTCAAGCATTCTTGAAATGGAGTCAGCAAGTACCAATGCAGGCAATTCACCGCCAGTAAGCACATAGTCTCCTATTGAAATCTGCTCGTCAACGAGAGTATCAATGACCCTTTGGTCAACACCCTCGTAATGTCCGCAAAGAATGGTGATTTCAGGCATTTCTGCCAATTCCTTAACTCTCTTTTGGGTAAGTACTTCACCACACGGTGACATATAAATTAAGTGATTTTTGTTTTCACTTTTTTCGCAAATTGCTTTATAACAATCTGCAATAGGTTGAGTCTGCATAAGCATACCCATACCACCACCATAAGGAGCATCATCAACTCGACGGTGCTTGTCTTTGGTGTATTCCCGTATATTTATACAATTTATTTCCACATATCCATTTTCCCTTGCTCTGCCGATTATACTTTCTGAAAGTACTGTTTCGCACATTTCGGGAAAAAGGGTCATAATGTTAATTTTCATCGTCAAAAAGTCCCTTTATAGGATTGATTTTTACAATGCCTTCCTCCACATCAACGGACACAACAACCTGTTTGATTGCAGGAATAAGCACTTCACCTTTCGGTGTTTTAATATGCCACACGTCGTTAGCACCTGTTTCACTTACGTCAGTAATAACACCCAATTCTTTCCCTGTATTGTCGTCAATAACCTTACAGTCAAAAAGTTCCTGAATAAACCAAGTGCCTTTCGGAAGGCGCGCATCACTGCGTTTCATATAAAGCACCTTATTTTTTAATGCACGTGCTTTATCAATGTCATCAATGCCGTCAAGCATCAGTATTGCCACATTACCGTGTGGACGGGCAGAAATCACCTTTATACTTTTTTCACCTTTATTGTCATAATACAAGGTTTTGAATTTCTTTACAAAATCAGGAGTATCGCACCAAGGATTAAAACGCATTTCACCTTTAATTCCATGAGTTGATACAACTTGTCCTAATTCAAGATAGTCTTTAATCATAAATTTTCACCTTTCGGGTCGTCGAGATTAACCCCTCAGTCACTTCGTGACAGCTCCCCTTTCAGGGGAGCCAAGTCCGACCCCTACAAGTTACAAAAAGGCAGACAAAAACCATGTCTGCCCATTGTAATCTTAGTCGATATCGACCTGAACTTTTTCTCCTGTGCGAGTTGCTCCAGCTTTAACAACTGTTCTGATAGCTTTTGCAATTCTGCCCTGTTTACCGATAACTCTGCCCATATCCTCTTCAGCAACGTGAAGATGATATACAACAACACCACGGTCGTCTGCTTCGTCAACAGTTACAGTAACAGCATCAGGATTTTCAACAAGTCCTTTTACTATTGTAATAAGAAGTTCCTGCATTTTTTCAAAAACCTTTCTTATTTAATAGCGCCGCTCTTTTTAAGAATAACCTTAACTGTGTCAGTTGGCTGTGCACCATTCTTAATCCACTGAGCTGCCTTTTCGTTGTCAATCTTGATTTCAGCAGGGTCTGTCATTGGGTTATAAGTACCAATTTCATCGATGAATCTGCCGTCTCTTGGATAACGAGAATCTGCAACTACTACTCTGTAGAAAGGAGCTCTCTTAGCACCCATTCTGCGAAGTCTGATTTTAACTGCCATTTTTGTTTCCTCCAAATATATAAAAATTTTATATTAAACACTGTCGTGTTGTAATCAGTGTTTTTTTAACTTACATTGGGAAGCCACCCATGCCACCCATGCCACCCATTCCGTTCATTCCTCCGCCTAAGCCCATACGCTTTAACTGACGTTTCATTTTACCGGAATTCATCTGCTTGAACATTTTCTGCATCTGACGGTGTTGATTTAAAAGTCTGTTGACATCTTCAACCTGCATTCCGCAACCTGCTGCAATTCTGCGTTTACGTGACGGATTGATAATATCGGGATGACGACGTTCTTTTGGTGTCATTGAAAGAATAATTGCTTTCATTCTGTCAAACTGTCGGTCGTCGATTTCAACGTCCTTTACTTTTTTATTTATTCCTGGAAGCATTGAAAGAATATCTTTCATACTGCCCATTTTATTGATTTGTTCAAACTGGTCAAGCAAATCTTCAAGGTCGAACTTATTCTTACGAAGACTTTCTTCAAGCTTGGCTGCCTTTTTCTCATCAAGAGCAATTTCTGCCTTTTCAATAAGAGAAAGAACGTCACCCATACCCAGGATACGTGAAGCCATACGGTCGGGGTAGAAATAATCAAGTTCGTCGAGTTTTTCACCCATACCTACAAACTTGATTGGCTTTCCTGTAACAGCTCTTGCTGAAAGAGCAGCACCACCACGGGTATCACCATCCATTTTTGTAAGCACAAGACCGTCAATTCCAAGCTCATCATTGAATGTACTTGCAACAGTAACAGCATCCTGACCGAGCATAGCATCAATTACAAGCAAGATTTCGTGAGGACGAACTTCGCTCTTGATGTTTTTAAGCTCATTCATAAGCTCTGTATCAATATGCAAACGACCTGCTGTATCAATAAAAACATAGTCATAGCCTTTATCTTTTGCAAGTTTGATTGCCTCTTTAGCAATTGTTACAGGATTAGTCTGTCCCATTTCAAAAACCGGAACTCCAACCTGTTCACCGACAACTTGCAACTGCTTAATAGCAGCAGGACGATAAATATCACAAGCAACAAGCAAAGGTCTGTGATTTTCATTTTTAAGCTTTCGTGCGATTTTTGCACAATGAGTTGTTTTACCGGAACCCTGAAGACCACACATCATAACGATTGTTGGCGGATGGCTTGCATAAGCAAGTCTTGTCTGAGTACCACCCATAAGGTCTGTAAGCTCTTCGTTAACAATTTTGATAACCATCTGTGCAGGTGTAAGACTTTCCATAACCTGCGCACCAATTGCACGTTCAGTAACTTTTGCTGTGAAATCCTTGGCTACTTTATAGTTAACGTCGGCTTCAAGAAGAGCAAGACGAACTTCACGCATTGCTTCTTTAACGTCTTTTTCATTAAGACTACCCTTACTTTTCAATCGCTGAAAAGCGGCTTCGAGTCTATCGGATAAACCTTCAAATGCCATCTTCGTCCTCCTATTCTGCTAAGGAAAGTGCAATTGACTTTATCTTAACTGATTTATCGTTAATTTCACGGGAAAGCCCATTAGTGAGATTATACTCGTTAATTTCGTCGGCATACTTCGAGATTTCGGCAAGTCCGTTATTAATCTTCTCAAGTTTTTTTGAGAATTTAAGTTTGGACTCCATATCAAATAAAAGGGCTTCTGCTCTTTTAATTGCATCTCGCACGCCCTGACGGGTAATTCCCTCATTTTCTGCGATTTCGGAAAGAGAAAGGTCGTCATTGTAGTAAAAGTTAAGATAATCACGTTGCTTGTTTGTTAAGGCTTCACCATACAAATCAAGAAGCATTGTGATTTCAATACTATTTGCCACTTGTGGCACCTTCCTTTCGACAAAAATAAAATCGTTCTGTAAAGCATAATCACTTTACAGAACGACATTATACTAAATAACTATTTGTTTGTCAAGAGTTTTTTATTTTAAATCTTCAAAACTTATATTAGGTACTTTTTCACCGTCAGTTGCTCCGCCAATATAGAAGCCATCTTCTTCACCGTTTGCATTGTCATCATCTTTTGCAGGTGACATATTAACTGCATCTGATGGGTCAATATGGAAGCCATCCTTATCAAGAAGGTAAACTTTTTCGTTATTCTTATTGAAAACATATGCTCCATTTTCATCAACATTTGTTGTGATTTCAGGTTCTGTTGTCTGTGGTGGTTGTTCTTCCTTGCCCTTACAAGCAACGAGAAGTACAGAAATTGCAAGAATCACAACTGCAACAATAATAATCTTTTTATTCATAAAGCAAAACTCCTTTTGTTTGATTTTGTTATACTTATTCTAACATAGGCAGAAAGGAATTGCAATAACTATTTCAATTGTGCTATTGTAACCCCTTCTTCACCCTCACCGAATGTTCCCACACGGAAAGTTCGGATATTAGGATGCTTACGGAGATACACGTGAATACCTTTTCTTAAAGCACCGGTACCCTTACCATGAATAATTGTAATTTCGTTAAGTCCTGTACGAAGAACACCGTCAATGAATTTATCAAGGTCAAGCATTGCTTCTTCAACTGTTGTCCCACGTAAATCGATACTTGAATTTGAGGAGGCAGTCATCTTTGATGAGCCTGTATGGACTGTTCTCATTCCACCTGTTTGCTTTTTAGGTGATTTATGTCCACCGAGCAAACGGATATCGGAAATATCAGCTTTCATTTTAATCATACCTGACTGAACCTGGACAGTATTTTTCTTTTCGTCAACGGACACAACTTCTGCTTCACCACCAAGAGTTTTAACAAAAACTCTATCACCTACTTTTAATGGTCTTGGCAAGGTGTAATCCCCATCTTCATTTTCAAGGGAATTACTGATTTCATCCATTTTATCAAGCTGACGACTCATAGCAGCCTTTGCCTTACGTGCAATTTCCTGCAAATTCTTTTCTTTTGCCTGTTCCTTTTTCAACTTTTCAATTTCAAGGAGTAATGAATTGCCTGCACGACGAGCATTTTCAACAATTCTTTCAGCCTCTTGTTTTGCTCTTGTGATTTCCTTTTCACTTTGTTCTTTCGCCTTTTCCAACGCTTTTTCGGCATTTTCTTTTTGGCGAAGAATATTAAGTTTTTCTTCTTCAAGTTTTTCTTTATCGTCTTCAAGGGCTTTTCTTGCAGTTTCAAGGGTGTCAACTGCATCTTCAAAACGAGTATCTTCTTCGGAAATGAGTGCTCGTGCAAAATCTGTTATGCTTTCATCAATTCCAAGACGACCTGCAATAGCCAAGGCATTTGAACGGCCCGGCATACCAATTAAAAGACGATAAGTTGGTCTAAGTGTTGCCACATCAAATTCGCAACATCCATTTTCAACTCTGTCTGTTTTAAGTGCATATTCTTTAAGTTCGGAGTAGTGAGTTGTAGATGCAATTTTCGCACCCTTTTGTCTTAAATTTTCAAGTATTGCCACGGCAAGTGCAGCACCTTCAACAGGGTCAGTACCTGCACCCAATTCGTCAATAAGCACAAGACTTCTGTCATCGGCTTTTTTGAGAATTCCAACTATTGTTGACATATGTGCAGAAAAGGTTGAAAGGGACTGCTCAATACTCTGCTCGTCACCAATATCTGCAAGGACATTATCGAAAACTGAAATCTTACTGTTATCAGTA
Source organism: Clostridia bacterium (assembly GCA_017624735.1). GTDB lineage: Bacteria > Bacillota > Clostridia > Oscillospirales > Acutalibacteraceae > Fimenecus. The sequence continues at coordinate 30,841 of JAGAMK010000031.1, read as the reverse complement.
ACAGGCAACATAAGTCCACATTCTGCCATCAATGTCAAAAGACCGATAGTTTTAATTGAAACTGTTTTACCACCTGTATTAGCACCGGTTATTACGAGGGAATCAAAATCCATTCCAAGTGAAATATCAACAGGCACAACTTTTTTAGGGTCAATAAGTGGATGTCGTGCTTTTTTAAGTAAGATTTCACCGTCGTTATTGAGAATTGGACGACTTGCTTTCATTTTATATGCAAGGTGAGCCTTTGCAAAATGCAGGTCGAGCATAACTGCTGACTCAAAACTGATTTTAATTGTATCCTCAAATTCTCCTGCCATTTGTGAAAGTTCTGCAAGAATTCTTTCAATTTCGTCCTGCTCACGACTTTCAAGGACCTTGATTTCGTTGTTTGCCTCAACAACTGCAGCAGGTTCAATAAATACAGTTGCACCACTACCCGATGTGTCGTGAACCATACCTGCAACTTCGCCACGGTTTTCTGCTTTTACAGGCACAACGAAGCGACCATTTCTCTGTGTGATAATTCCGTCACGAAGAACTTTTGAATAATGACTTGAATGAATCATGTGGTCAAGTTGTTCACGGATTTTATTTTCATAATGACGTTTTTTACGTCTTATTTCTTTAAGTTCAGGTGAAGCATTATCGCTGATTTCTGTTTCACTTATAATGGCGTTTGTGATTTTATCTTCAAGATATTTATTAGGATAAAGTGAATTGAACAAATCATCAAGGCTTGTCTGCATTCCTGCACATTTCTCGTGCCATGTGAGAATTCCACGTATGATTTTAAGTGTTGTGGCAATTTTTAAAAGTTCTCCTGCAGAAAGTGAACCACCTGCACAAGCCCTACTCAATGCATTATTTACATTTTGTAAACCACCAAATGATGGAGCACCGAATTTGGCAATAAATATGTAAGCCGCTTCGGTTTTGTCAAGCAGACTGAGTACCTCAAAATAATCCGATAAAGGCTTGATTTCAAGTGCTTTTTCCTTTGCATCGGCACTACTTGCTGTGTCAGAAAGCATTTTGAGTATTTTATCAAGTTCAAGTGAAATGTAATGTTTATTAGTAGTCATATTTTATACCTTAATTGAATTATAGAATTCAAGTGTTTTAAAATTTCGTTGTAGTTTGGATAACAGATATTTTTCTGTTATATATGACAAATCGGGCAAGGCGTGTTCTTCCATTTTGAATGAATATATTTTTTCAAAATCGGAAAACGCTATGTGACGGAGTGCTTTGATGAGTCCTATATCAAGTGGAAAAAGCATACTGTTCGACATACAATTCTCACAGTATAGCAAGCCGTCTTCCACATCAAAATACATGGTATTTGTTTCATACTCACCACATCTGTCACAAGCAACAAGGTTAGGCATATAACCTGCTATGCACATAATTCGCAATTCTGTTATTGCTTTTACTTGTTCTATTGGCATTTTTCCCCTTGCGAGAAAATGGAGTGAATTGAGAATAAGTCGCAAATATTCTTCGGCAGGTTCATCCTCTTGCACAAGTGTCATTATCAGTTCCGAAAAATACTGTGCCAACGAGAGTTTTTCCAAATCATTTCGGAGTTCAAAGAAAAGTTCGATAGGCTCTGCCTCATCAATTATGTAACTTTCCTTAGTTTTATATAAGCATAATTTTGAAAAACAGAACATTCCCGTTGAACTGTTTTTGCGATTATTAACTGATTTTGCTCCTCTTACAAATGCACGTACAAGCCCGTTGTGGCGTGTAAGTACCGTAACGAGCTTGTCTTTTTCACCAATATTCTGTTCTTTGAGTATCAGACCGTCCGTATTCGTCCTCATAGTCCATTTCTCCGTCAAATAGTGGTCTCTTTTTGTTTTCGAGAGATTTTTTATACATTAAATAATCTTCAACTCTACCACTTTCAGTAAATCTGCTCCATATTGCCATACTGTCCAAGCTAATCACCTTCCGTTAATAATTTGCCTTGGACAGCAAGAAAATATAAATGGTAAAAATAAAAAGATTTGGTAAATTAATCTAATCCAAAATTATGAATAAGTCCTTCGCGATTACGCCAACCTTCTTTAACCTTTACCCAGCATTGAAGGTTTATTTTGCAGTCGAAAAAGTTTTCCATATCCTGACGAGCATAGGTGGAAATCTTTTTAAGCATCGCTCCACCCTTGCCGATAATAATACCCTTATGACTATCTCTTTCACAGAAAATTGTGGCTTCAACATCCATAATTCCATCACTACGCTCACGCATTTTTTCAATGCTTACTGCTGTGCCGTGTGGAATTTCTTTATCCAAAAGCCTTAACATCTTTTCACGGATAATTTCACCTGCAAGAACTCTTTCAGGTTGGTCTGTGAGAGTGTCGTCAGGGAAGAAATGCTCGGACTCGAATGCAAGTTTTTTAAGCTCGTCCAAAAGAAGGTCAATTCCATTACCAGTCTGTGCAGAAACAGGAACAATTGCGTCAAAATCGTAATGCTCAGTCATTTCAGCAATTCGGGAAATGAGATTTTCCTTTTCTTTTACTGTATCAATTTTATTAATTGCAAGAATTGCAGGGTTTTTACCCTTTTTGATTTTTTCAAGAAGTTCAAGTTCCGCAGGATTCAATTCACCTTCCGGTTCAACAACCAAAAGACAAGCGTCAACGCCGTCGATACTGTCGCTTACTGCTTTAACCATCTTTTCACCGAGTTTTGTTTTTGGTTTATGAAAACCCGGTGTATCGGTAAACACAAGCTGAATATTATCGTCAGTTGTGAGTACACCCATAATTCTTGTACGGGTTGTCTGTGGTTTTGAAGAAACGATTGCGATTTTTGTTCCCAAGAGTTTATTAAGAATTGAAGATTTGCCAACATTGGCTTTTCCCACGATTGCAATAAATGCAGTTTTTGGTGAATTCATTTATTTTTCCCCTTTTTTCCAAATCCGAAAAATATAAAAATTGTATCTAAAATTATTGAGATAATGAACAATCCCAATGCCCACAAGTTATCTGTGAAATATTGGAATAATTGTTTGAATGCTTCAGGTTGCCACATAATTGCAATACCTGCAAGAACTGAAAAAATTGTAAAAACAAGCACAGCACCTGCGGCACAGTCCTTTGCGATTTTGCCGAATTCCGTATGTTCTTTTCCGTGCAAATCGACCACTGCTTCAATAGATGTGTTGATAAGTTCTGCACCTATTACAAGTCCGCTGGCAACAAAGAGAATTGCAAACTGTGTTCTTGTGATTTCAAAGAAATCAAAGGCAAGAAGGAAAAAGAACATATAGAGGAGACAAGAGATATGTATTCTCATATTTCTTTCGGTTTTTATTGCCGTGAAGATACCCTCAAAAGCATAACCGAAACTTTTAAAAAGAGCAATAAGGTCTTTCATTTTATCATTCCTTATGTCAGGATTATTCGCCATCAAAGTAATAACTTCCGTTACGCTTTAACCCAATTTTTGTAAGTACTGCCTCTTCTTTTTCTCTCATCTGTACTGCCTGGAGCCCGCCGTTTTCGTGGTCATAGCCTAAAAGGTGAAGGAGTGAATGTACTGTTAAAAAGCCGATTTCTCTCTGGAGAGTATGTCCGTATTTTTCTGCCTGGTCGTAGGCATGTTCAATGGAAATGATAATATCACCAAGGATTTTAGCACCTGTGTCGTAGTTTACATCATACTCACCATTTTCACCCATTGGGAATGAAAGCACATCCGTACTTCTGTCAATTCCACGATGCTTGAGATTGAGTTCGTGGATTGTTTCGTCGTCAACGATAGAAACGCTGATTTCTGCCAAATCTGTAAATCCCTCATGCACAAGCACTGCCTTACAGCAACGACGAATGAGCATTCTCACACCTGTTGGGATTTTCATTACATTCTGTTTATTATCAATTATAACTCTTAATTTCTCATTCATTTGCTTTTCCTCGCTTCCTGTCTTTCATAAGCCTTAATAATGTCTTGAACAAGACGATGTCTGACCACATCTTTTTCCGTAAATATATTTATGGCTATATCGTCAATGCCCTTTAGAATTTTCATAGCCTCAACAAGTCCTGATTTTTTACCGTCGGGCAGGTCAATCTGTGTAATATCACCTGTTACAACAATTTTTGAATTAAATCCAAGTCGTGTTAAGAACATTTTCATCTGTTCCCTTGTTGTATTCTGTGCTTCGTCAAGAATAATGAAACTGTCGTCAAGAGTGCGACCACGCATATATGCAAGCGGTGCTACTTCAATGCTACCTCTTTCCTGATAACGCTGAAAACTCTCTGCACCAAGCATATCAAAAAGAGCATCATATAATGGTCTGAGATATGGGTCAACTTTTTGTTGCAAGTCACCCGGCAAAAAGCCCAATTTTTCACCTGCTTCAACTGCAGGACGAGTCAAGATAATACGATTAACCTCTTTTGCTCTAAAAGCATTAACTGCCATTGCAACTGCAAGGTAGGTTTTACCCGTACCGGCAGGACCTGCACCAAGAGTTATTGTATTATTTTTTATACATTCAAGATATTTTTTCTGTCCAAGTGTTTTGGGCTTTATAGGTTTTCCCTTTGCAGTAATGCAGACACAGTCCCCTGTCATTTCACAAAGCTTGTCCTCATTCCCCTCATTGACGAGGGAAAGAACATAGCGGACATTCTGTTCAGACAATGCTTCACCACGGTTAATAAGAGTCAAAAGCCCGTTGATTGCTCTTACTGCCTTGGAAACATTCTCCACATCACCGTTTACCTTAATTTCCGAACCACGGCTTATAACTTTAACATTATACTGTGATTCAATAAGTCTTATATTTTCATCAAAGCTGCCGAACAAACTGACTGTCTGTTCCATTCTGTCAACATTTATTACTTGTTCAAACAACTGATTTCACCCACTCCACACAAATTTGTCTATATTTAGATTATTTTAACACACTTTTCACGCATTGTCACCATTTTTTTCAATATAAATTTCCTGTAATTCGCCTATATCCTGAACACAATCGGCAGAGAGTTCACACACAGTTTCCCCATTCTTTTGAAGGAGTTTAACGGTAGATTTCTGTATTTCACTGTACTCCATAAGGTTTTTCACATATTCTGCATTACTGTAAAGTGCAATTTTTTCTTTAAGAGAGTCACTTTTTTCTAATTCTTCTTCCAAATATTCTGCACCATACTCTGTTATTATGCCCAACGGAAGCAAGGTTTCATCACTTTTTAAGAATGCTTTGTGTTGGGTATAAAAAGTATCGGGAGTTTTAAGTCCTAAAGGAATTTTAATTCCGAAAAAGAATATTGCATTTCTTTTGTTTTCATTTTTTATCTTATATAAAGTAATATCATTGTGTGAAAACGTCTGTTTTTTCTTTACAAGTGCTTTGACATAGCCATCTGCATGAATAAAAATTTCCTTTCCGTCTGCACGAGTAACGATTCCGCTGATAAGCAAATCGCCCTTTGTTACTGCCCAACCAGGTTTTGTCTCTTCCGTGCCATAAAGCACATCCAAGCTTAAAATTACGCCGTCTTCAGATGCAACAACATTGGTTGGTGTTTTGTCATCATAAATTTCGGGGGCAATTATTTTTTCACGGACTTCGATTACTATAACAGAGCCTTTTCGGTTAACCGCAGCCCACGAGAGATTTGGTATTTCACCCACAACATCCTGAGCAACATCTTTTGCATCTATTTTTGAGATTTTTGCACCGACCTTTACGCCATGGTCTTCAAAGGCAGAAATAATGTAATCGCTGTCCAATGTTGAGTTTCCCACTACGGAAATGCTCCACACAAATTGAGAAAGTACAGTTATAACACAGAAAAAGGCTATTATCCCAACTAAAATTCCAAGTCTTGATTTGTTTCTTTCTAAAAAGAATTTTAACCCCTTTTTGTTAAGTGCCAAAAGCTTCATTCCTGATTTTCTTGCAGGATTTTTAAGAGAAAGATAGCCTGAAACAGTTGTTCTGGCAAAAATTACTCCATTTATATTTTTTATATTCCAAAGGGGTATTTTTTCCCTTGTGCAGAGATTTAAAAATCTGTCGGCAAGTCCACCATAAGCCTTAAAGTCTATGTAACCTAAAATATATTTTATAAACTCAATAATCAAAATTCATTCACCTATGATACAAAAGAAATATCCCCGATTTGACCGTTAATTACTGCAATCCCACTATCAAAAGAATTGATTACAAGTTCACTCCCGGTCAATGTCAAAACATTCTCACCAAGGTTAAGTTTAATAAGGTTTTCACCATATTCAACCACGCCCTTACAACCATCAATAATAATTTCACGATTGCCCGACATCTCAATTTTAGGCTCATTGATTGTCATTTGGGGTAATTGAAACTTTGACTTTTTTTCTCTGTCTTTTCTTGGCATACGCCTACACCTCACTCATAAAATTATATGAAACAGAGAATAAAAAATTCATTATTAACCATGATTTTCAATATATTTTATTAGGTGAATTAAATGGTTACAGTAAAGGTGAAAAAAGAATATTTTTCTATTATCTTAATTATTCTGCTTATCTTTCTTTTGTTCAAGTTTCCTGATGCAATAAAAAGCGGAATAACTGATGGTTTGTCAATCTGCTTTCAGACAGTTATTCCATCACTATTTCCGTTTCTTGTGCTTTCTTCATACATTGTGAATTCGAATATTTTAAACCCTTTTTACAGATTTCTTTCCCCAATTACGAGAGTGATATTTAAACAACCTGCAAATGCTGTGCCTGTAATTATACTTTCTATGATTGGCGGATTTCCCATAGGGTTAAAAATGATTAAAGAACTTTTCAAAAAAGAAGAAATTACAGAAAATCAAGCCAAAAGACTTTGTCTTTTCTGTATGAATTCAGGCCCTGCTTTCACAATTACAGTAGTAGGTGCAAACCTGTTGAGAAGCACCCTTGCAGGGATTATTATATATTCTTCTCTTTGTATTTCATCTTTAATTATAGGCTTTTTTACTCGTTTTATCTTTCGTGATGACGGTCATTCACATCCAATCAAACGGTATCATATCACCGATTTATCAACTCTTTCGGCATCTGTCACAAGTGGTATAAATAGCCTTTTAGGAATATGTGGTTGGATTGTACTTTTTAGTGGGTTTATTGAGTGTTTTAACCTACTTAACTCAAACTATTTTTTATCAATTTTTGTGAAAACAACAGTTGAGGTTACAAGGGCTTGTATTGATTTTTCGGGAAAAATTGCTTTGCCGTATTTAGCATTCATTATCGGTTTTGGTGGGTTTTGCGTACATTTTCAGATTCTTGATTGCTTAAAAGAATGTAAATTGAATTATTCTCATTTTTTATTCAGCCGAGTTATTAACGGTGGTCTTTCGGCAATTATTACATATATTATTCTGATTTTTGTACCTGTTGAGATTGATGTTTTCGCTAATACTAACGGAATTCAACCTGCAACCTTCTCCGTTTCTGTTTGGGGATTTTTGGCACTTATTATAATGTGTATTATTATGATTTTTGATATTGATAGAAAAAAGAAAATATGTTAAAATTATTACAGATACAAAATTTCAGGTGATTTAAATGAAGAAAATACTTAATAAATCAATAGAAGCATCTTGCTCATACTGTGCCAACGGTAAGCTCTCACCTACGGGAGATACTGTTTTATGTCAGAAAATGGGAATTGTTGAGAAGGATTTCTCCTGCAAGAAATTCAAATACGATGTACTCAAACGTCAACCACGACGACCACGCGAAATTGAGCATTTCGATGCAGAAGATTTTTCATTGGATATTGAGGAATAAGAATGGCGGGGTCCTTTTGTGGGACCTCGCCTCTGCTTTATCTTATTCAATTGTAAGAGGAATTTCAAAAGAGCCACTTACCCTTTCGCCATCTTCACCAATTCTAAAATTGTAAAAGGCATTAACCGTATATGTACCCTTATCAAATCCACCTATATTTTCATAATCAGCCTCACCCGTCCATTCAAAGGTAAGTGTTTCACCCGGGAGGATTTCGGTGCTTTTCAATATATCATTCTGTACTGCTGATGTATAATCCGCACCATCTTTGGTTTTTAAGCCATCTAAGCCTATCACAAATACAGGGTCACCATGATAAATCGTTACAGCCTCATCACCCAAATATTTGATTTCGCCGGTTACTTTAAACGGTTTATTTTCTGACAATTCTGATTTTTTATAAACAGTATCATCAGCACTAACTGTGATTTGAAAATCATCCGCAGTATGTGATGATTTTGAGGGAACTGTCTTGTCAGCACCGCACCCTGCAAAAACGAGAACAATGAAAACTACGGACAACAGAATTGCTACATATTTTTTCATAATAAAATCCCCCTTTTTTTAATATATCACAAAAATAATTCCAAGTCAAATATTTGAGCACAAAAAAGACGGAGCTTAAAACTCCGTCTTTACTTTTATGTTTTTGTGATTATCTTCTGTTCTTGAAAAGGTCAAGAATGTCCATATCTTCATCAGGAGCGCCGAAATTACTGCCTGAGCTGATTTCGTCAACTGATGCGTTGTAATGAGGCTTTCTTGAAACGCCGTTTGCGTCAAGACCAAAACCTGTTGCGATAACTGTTACATACATTTCGTCATCAAGTTTTTCGTCGAAAGCAACACCGAAGATGATGTTTGCATCGTCGTCAGCCTGTGCACGAACGATACCTGCAGCTGTGTCAACGTCTTCAAGAGTGATGTCAGGAGATGCTGTGATGCTGATGATAACACCCTTTGCACCTGTGATTGTTGTTTCAAGAAGTGGGCTTGAGATAGCAGATTTTGCAGCCTGTTCTGCCTTATCCTTACCACTTGCATGACCAATACCCATATGAGCATGACCTGCGTCCTTCATAACTGATGTAACGTCAGCAAAGTCAAGGTTGATAAATGCAGGCATTGTGATAAGGTCTGTAACAGAGTTAACACCCTGACGGAGAACGTCGTCAGCAATACCGAAAGCGTTAGCAAAAGTAATCTTCTGCTCTGAAACATATTTAAGTCTTTCGTTAGGGATAACGATAAGTGAGTCAACATGCTGTGCAAGTTCTGCGATACCTGCTTCAGCCTGTTTCATTCTGTGAGAACCTTCAAATGCGAAAGGCTTTGTAACGATACCAACTGTAAGGATACCCTTGCCCTTTGCGATTTCAGCGATAATAGGAGCAGCACCTGTACCTGTTCCGCCACCCATACCTGCAGTAACGAATACCATCTGTGTCTTATCAAGTGCTTCAACGATTGCGTCACGGCTTTCTTCAGCTGATTTCTGACCAACTTCTGGTTTTGCACCTGCGCCACGTCCTGCTGTTACTTTTTCACCAATCTGAATTTTTGCATCAGCAAGTGAACGAGCAAGAGCCTGTTTGTCTGTGTTAACTGCGATAAGTTCAACACCTGAAATGCCAGCCTTTGCCATACGGTCAACAGCGTTTCCGCCGCCGCCACCAACGCCGATTACTTTAATGTTTGCGATGTCCTGATACTCATTATTGATTTCGAATGCCATTTTTAACATCCTCCTATGTATAATTTCACACCTATTGATTTTATAGTTATAGGTTATTTTAACATTATTAAAAAATAATTGCAATATATATTGTATATATTTTTTTGGTTTTTAACAATTTTTTTGCATTATTTTTTTGTTTTTGCGGGTTTATGCTGCATTTGATGTAGGTTCTGTTACCTTTTCATCAGTTGCAGGAGTAGAAACACCCTCTGAAACAGGTTCTGTTGTTGGCTCTGTTTCGGGCTCCGTTGTTTCTTCCTGAAGGTATCCTTTTTTGTCAACTGTAAGGTTTATAGTGCCTCTGAATTGATTATCTTCTACATTCTGTTTATCAATAGCAGCCTTACCAAAAGCAAGTTTTTTTGATAATCTGTCACCGTCTGTTTTGCCTAATTCAAGAGTTATTCTACCCTGATAAACGACTTTTATGTTGTGAAGTTCCGTAATATTGATTTCGGTAATGTCAGTAAGTCCGACATTTTCACAGGTTTCATACACTTCCTTGATTCGTGGGAATGTTTTTTCATTTTCTAAAACGATTTTTTCGCCCACAACAGCAGAAACTACTTTTCCTGCATTAAGGAGTGTTTTATCTGTGCCGATATATTCAACATTCGTCTCCAACACCTTGCCATCTCTGTCTAACAAAGCGTAAAAACCATCTTGTGCTATTCCGAAAACTGCATCAGTTTTTGTCACCTGAATTTCAAGATGTGCTGGCAGGCGACGTTTTAATTTTACTGAACCGACATAAGGCAATTTTTCTGTTACAAGTTTATTTATTCTGTTTTTTGAAAGGAAAATAAGGTTATCTCCTATCTGGATTTCAGAAACTCTTATTACTTCTTCACTTGAATACACAGAGTCTCCGGTAACAGAAATTTTGTTTATATTAAAGAACAAAAGCATTGCAACTACAAGTCCTGCAACAAGAAAAGTTCCACCCAAAACAGTACGGATAATGAGCTTTTTCCTTTTATTCTTTCTTCTGCGCATATTGGTGCGGTTAACGATTTTTTCGTCTTTTGACAATGCTGCATTCTGTTGTTTTTTAGGCATTTCCTTGTTTTTCATTACTGTTCACCCTTTTTATGTCCGCACCTAATTCGCTAAGTGTTTTTTCGGGAGTTTCGTACCCCCTGTCTATATGATGTATTTCCGTTATTTCCGTTGTTCCTCGGGCTTGAAGTCCCGCAAGAATCATTGCCGAGCCACCACGCAAATCCGTAGCTCTTACATTTGCACCGTTAAGGTGATTTACACCTTCCACAACTGCCATTCTGCCCTCGACATGAATTTTCGCTCCAAATCGTAAGAGTTCACCGATATGTTTAAATCGGCTTTCAAAAATATTTTCAACAATTACGCTCGTGCCATCGGCAACCGATGTCAGTGCCATAATCTGCGCCTGAACATCCGTAGGAAATCCCGGATGTGGCATTGTGCGAATCATTCTTATTCTTTTTAGTATTTTCGGTGATTCCAAAATCACCTGTTTTTTATTGACTACAATATTACAGCCCGATTCCCTTAATGGTTGGATTATTGGTGCAATATGTGACGGAATAATACTGTTAATAAGAATTTCCCCACCCGTCATAGCTGTTGCGATTAAATACGTTGAAGCCACAATTCTATCGGGAATAACCGTATGTTCGGCAGGTGTGAGTTTTTTAACGCCCTCAATAACAACTGTACTATCCCCAGCACCACGGATTTTCGCACCACAACGATTAAGAAAATCTGCTAAATCGCTGATTTCGGGCTCTCGCGCAGCATTTGAAATAATTGTTGTACCCATAGCACAGGTTGCTGCAAGAATGATATTTTCTGTTGCACCAACGCTTGGGAATGATAACGTAATTCTTGTGCCTTGAAGACCATTTTCACCTGCTGAGCAGACTAAAAAACCATCTTCATCTGTAACAGTTGCACCAAATTGTTCCATGGCGGAAAGATGCAAATCAATTGGACGAAGACCTATTTCGCATCCACCCGGAGTTGAAAGTTTTGCTCTTCCCATTCTTCCCAGAATTCCACCTAAAAATACAATGGAAGAACGCATTTCTCTCATAAGATTATCGGGCACATCATCCCTAAAAACATTAGTAGAATCAACGGTTATGCTGTGATTTTCCCTATTCACCGTACAACCAAGATATTGAAGTATTTTTATTGTTGCATCCACATCTGAAAGCATCGGGCAATTATGTATTACTGAAACTCCGTCAACTAAAAGAGTTGCAACAAGAATTGGCAGAACGCTGTTTTTTGCACCCTGAACCGTAATTTCACCATTCAGTTTTCTGCCACCATTAACAATAATTTTATCCAATTTTCACACGCCCTTTATAGTACTCTGCGTCACATACTATGCTGTTTGTGTGAATTTTGTTATTTTTACAGATTTGTGATTATTCTGCAAATTTCTGAAAGAGCATCTGTTTTTGCATTTTTACCTGCATTAACAGAAATGTCTCTCAACTTCTGCTTATCGTTTTTTAGTTCAAGCACTTTTTCTGCAAGTGCGTTACCACTAAGGTCTTTTTCTTCAATAAGCACTGCACCATCGTGTTCTGCAAGAGTCATTGCATTGTGGAATTGATGATTTTCTGCCACATTTGGTGACGGAATGAGAATTGATGGTTTAGAAAGTGCCTGAATTTCTGAAATTGAGCTTGCTCCCGCACGACTGATTACCAAATCGCAAGCAGGAAGACAAATATTCATATTGTCGATATACTCACGGATTTCAATATTTGTGCCATCGCCGAAAGGAATTCCCTTTTCGTTGAGTTTGTCTTGAACCCATTTTCCGTATTTACCGGTTGCGTGTAAAAATCTGATGTTTTCTTCATTTTTCAACATATCAAGCATTTCTACAACTGCATTGTTTATTGCATCTGCACCCAATGAGCCACCCATTGAAAGTACAAGCATTTCGTTATTTTTAATATTTAAAGACGCACGTGCAAAATCACGGTCGGCTGTTACGATTTCACGTCTTACGGGAAGACCTGTTACAACCGGTGGGTTTTTACAAGTCATATGTTTTTCTGCCTGTGGGGATGTGAGCATTACCTTATCAACCTTTTTCGCCAAAGCTTTATTTGCCACACCCGGAAAGGCATTCTGCTCGTGAATTGCAGTTTTTATACCCATTTTAACGGCAGTATTAAGGACCGGTCCTGTTACATATCCGCCAAAGCCAACAACAACATCGGGGTTAAATTCTTTTATAATTTCCTTTGATGTCCGCGATGCTTTTAATGTTAAAAGAACTGTTTTAACATTCTCTATTATACCTGAAACTGATAATTTTCGGGACAAACCGTTCATTTTAACTGTCTTTATATTGAACCCTGCTTTTGGGACAATCTGTGTTTCCATTCGCCCCTCTGTACCTACAAAAAGAATTTCGCTTGCAGGGTCAAGACGACGAATTTCATTGGCTACTGCAACGGCAGGGTTAATGTGTCCACCCGTACCACCTGCAACAAACATAATTCTCATAAAATTACTCCTTCTTACGTGCACTACGTGAGATGGAAAGCACCATTCCCATTTCGGCAAGCAAAATAACAAGGGATGTACCACCTGCGGAGAAGAATGGAAGTGAGATACCTGTATTTGGTAAGAAATCACTTACAACACCGATATTGAGTGCCACTTGAAGACCTATCTGGAAAACAATTCCCATTGCGAGTAACGCACCAAAGCGGTCTTTTGCATTCATTCCGATTTTTATTCCACGATATATGAGTAAAGCAAAAAGTATGATAATAGCAACTGCACCAACAAAGCCTAATTCCTCACATACAATTGAGAAAATAAAGTCATTCTGTGGTTCGGAAACATAAAGATGCTTTTGTTTTGACTGACCAAGACCTGTGCCTAAAAGTCCGCCTGAACCGATGGCATAAAGAGAGTTGTTTGTCTGCCAACGAGCACCCAACGGGTCAAAGTCCTTATCAAGCCAAGCAGTAATTCGCTCCCCTGCATATTTTGCAAGAATGTCAGGGTTTGCAATAAGAAGCACCACAGCGATTACGCCAATTATTACGCCAACCGTAAACCAACGACCTCTTACCTCGCCTAACCAAAGCATTACAACACCGATAAGCAGCATAAGGATTGTACCCGAAACGTGATGTTCAAGATAAACAAGTCCTGCAAACACAAGAATAATCAATCCGTAACAGATAACACTTGTGAAGGATTTATAAATAACATATTTACCGTTTGTGAGTTCGGGGATGCTTCTGATACCCGGCATTTCACTCGGAATTTTGCCTGTTACACCTTTATAATTTTTATCAAGCAAATAGGCTAAAATCATAATAAGACCGATTTTAGCAATTTCAGATGGCTGGAATGTTGTAAAGCCTAAGTTAATCCATCTTTTAAATCCCGGTTTATATTCGGGTAAAACAAGAACTAACAACAGCAGTCCGATTGAAACCACAACACCAATAAGTGCAACAAGCTTGAAATATTCATATCTTATTCGTGAAATTATGAACATCAACACAATTCCGATAGCTGCAAAAATCAACTGTTTGCCAAATATTTCTGCACTTCCGCTTCTGAAATAGTAGCTATAAGTATAGCTGGCAGAAAACAGCATCACAAGTCCGATTGTGACAATGGTCATAAGGATTGCAAGGAACGGAATATCCATTGAACCATTTGCGAGAAATGTATTTAATATGGAATTCTTTTTAGTTTTCTTTGCTTTTGTTGCCATTTTCTCACCGCCTTTTTAAGATTTGTTTTGATTATTTAATATTGCCGTAATAGTAAAGTGCAAGACCTACTGCACAACCAATCATATTTACAAGAGTAAATACTGTAACGATTTTACGTTCTTTCCAACCACACATTTCAAAATGGTGGTGAATTGGAGCCATTTTAAAGATTCTCTTACCATGAGTGATTTTGAAATATCCAATCTGGATAACATCTGAAAGTGCTTCGATAACGTAGATAATACCGAAGAATACGAGAATGATAGGACAGTCAATTGCATAAGCCAAAGCTACAACCATACCACCCAAGAACATTGAGCCTGTATCACCCATCATAACCTTTGACGGATAGTAGTTCCAGATAAGATATCCCAAGCATCCGCCGAAAAGTGCTGCGGCAAGGATACTGATTCCGAAGAATTTTGTCATAAGAGCAGCAACACAGAATGAAATTGCTGCAACTGATGTTACACTTGCACAGAGTCCATCAACACCGTCAGTAAAGTTAACTGCATTGACTGCACCGTAAATTACTGCAACGCCGAAAATCCAGAAGAACCATTTAAGGTCAACCACACCTACAAAAGGTATTTTCATATAGGTAAGTCCATTCATATAAAGTGCCACAAGATAAGCAACAATGAGAATTACCTGTGGAATTGTTTTCTGAATTTCTGTAAGACCTAAATTTCTTTTCTTAACTACCTTAATATAGTCATCGGCAAAGCCTACAAGTCCGAGACCAAGGGCTAACACAACACCTGCCACAAGTTTTACCTTTAATGTATCGGGCATAATATGTTCACTTGCGAATAGATTGCCACCCATAAAGTAGTCTGTAAGGAGAACAACTGCAACTGAAACTATTGTACTGATGATAAACATTATTCCGCCCATTATAGGTGTTCCCTGCTTTGATTTGTGCCATGCAGGACCGATATCAAGAATAGTTTGACCAAATTTTAATTTTCTAAGCCATGGGATGAGCACGAATCCCAATAAAAATGCAATCAAAAAGCTTAATACTACCGTTGCACCTAATGCTACATAGATATTCATATAAACATCTCCTTATTTTACATCCCACTGTTCGTAAACTTTTTCAATAATCTCCTCAAGCTTCATACCACGACTTGCCTTGAAAAGCAAGGTGTCGCCGATTTTTATTTCACTTAAAAGAGATTCTGCAAGTTCGTTTTTATCTGTAAAAGCAAAGACATTAGAAAGTCCTGCTTTTTTTGCACTGTCTGCCATAAAGAGTGACTGTTCACCACAGGTAAAAAGCATATCAACTTTGCTTTCTGCTGCATATTCACCAACAGTTCTGTGGGCAGTTTCGCTGTAATCGCCCATCTCAAACATATCGCCTAAAACTGCGATTTTTCTACCCTTTGCAATCTTACAAAGTGAGTTAAGACCTGCCCTTTGTGAGTCGGGACTCGCATTGTAACAGTCTTCAATAACCGTAATTCCACCTGTTTCTTTAATTCTCTGTCGCATTCCTGACGGAGTGTAGCCTAAAAGACCTTCTGCGATTTTTTCGGGTGAAACACCATATTCAAGACCTACTGAAAATGCTGTTAATGCGTCATAAACATTGTGAATTCCCACAGTTGGAATGGTAATTTTTTGTCTTATGTCACCTTTAACTGCAACAAATTCCGTTGTAAGCCCTATTTCTGTAATTTCTTCCGCCAACACATCACAATTCTTATTTTCAATGCCGAAGAAAACCAATTTATAATCATCATTTTTAACAGTTGAGAGCAAATCGTTATCGCCATTCAAGAAAAGTGGTGCACCTTTTGGGAGACCTTCTAAAATCTCAAGTTTTGCCTTTAAAATGCCCTCTCTCGAGCCGAGATTTTCAATGTGGGAAACACCTACATTGGTGATAATTCCGCAGTCGGGTTTTGCACAATTTGTAAGGTCTGAAATCTGCCCTGCACCATCCATTCCCATTTCAATAACGGCATTTTTTGTTGTGTTTTCAAGGCGGAAAAGTGTTCTCGGAACACCGATTTCGTTATTTAAATTACCTTCTGTTTTAAGAGTTTCGCCCTTTTGTGCCAATACACAAGCAACCATTTCTTTTGTTGTTGTTTTGCCAACACTACCCGTAAGTCCCACAACAAGCAAATCGTCAAATGAGCATCTGTAATACGACGCAAAATCAAGGAATGCTTGTTTTGTGTCTTCAACGTAAATTATTGGTGCCTTGCACTCAGTTTTCTTGTGACTTACGATAGCACCGACACCTTTTTCTGCCACATCATTTATGAAATCGTGACCGTCAAAGCGTTCACCTTTAATACAGAAGAAAATTGTGTTTTCGTCCACATCACGACTGTCAATGGACACACGATTTATTATATTTTGAGAATCAACAATTGTTCCTAATGCTTTTGCAATTTCCGCTACTTTTAAGTTCATTGTTTTCTCCTAAATCTCCATAAAATACTCTTTTATTATTTCCCTTTCATCAAAGGGATTTTTTTCATTTCCCACAATCTGATAGATTTCGTGACCCTTACCTGCAAGAAGCACCAAATCACCTTTTTTTGCCTTGCCGAGAGCAAATTCTATTGCTTGACGGCGATTTTCAATAACTGCAATTCTTGCCTTTGATTTTTCCATTCCGCAGAGAATGTCATTTATTATAAGTAAAGGGTTTTCGTTTCGGGGATTATCACTTGTCACAACTGCAACATCGGACATTTCCCCTGCAATTCTGCCCATTTCGGCACGTTTACTTTTATCTCTGTCGCCACCACAACCGAAAACTACAATCACTTTTCCTCTTGTGATTTCACGAACACAAGAAAGGATATTCCGCAGTCCATCAGGAGTGTGAGCATAATCTATCATCACTTTGAATTTCTTGTTAATTGGTACAATTTCTGCTCTGCCCTTTATGGGTTTAACATTCTTAATCGCTTTTGAAATTTCGTCAATATCAAATCCGAGATTTATTAAAATCGATACTGCACAGAGCGTATTATATACTGTAAATCTGCCGAAAAGTGGCGATTCTATTCTGCTTATACAGTCCATTCCAACAAATTCATATCTTATACCGTCTTCATTACAAATGACATTCTTCGCAGTGTAATCTGCCCAGTCATCAGTGGATGAATATGTGAATGTTTTACATTCTGTTTTATAAATATTATCTTTGATTACTTCATCATCAATGTTCACACAGACAAAATCTGACTGATTAAAAAGCAAAAATTTTGCATTTATGTAGTTTTCCATATTGATGTGATAATCAAGATGCTCGGGGGTTATATTAGTGAGTGCAGATGCACAAAACTTAATTCCGTGAACTCTTTTTTGCGATAGTGCCTGTGAAGAAACCTCCATAACACAATATTTGCAACCTGATTTTACCATTTCATTAAAGATTTTCTGCAATTCCATGGGCTCGGGAGTTGTTAAAACTGAGTCATAACTCTCATCTCCCCAGGTATTTTTCACCGTTCCGATTAATCCACACTTTTTACCAAGACTTTCAAGAATATTCTTGATGAAAAAACAAGTTGATGTTTTTCCGTTAGTCCCCGTAACACCGATAATTTTTAATTTTTCCGAAGGATTTCCATAAAAATTTGATGCAATCTGTGATAATGCACACCTTGTATCTTCTACAACAATCTGCTCTTTTACCCCTAAATCTCTGCTTGTCACTACTGCAACAGCACCATTTTCAATAACTTTTTCTGCTAATGAGTGACCGTCGCAACGATTTCCGTCGATGCAAACAAACAGCGCATTTTTTAAATTTTCATTATCCTTATCCGTTACTCTTTCAACTTCCCTTTCTTCATACACATCCTGTGTTTTCACACCCTTAAGAAGTGAAGAAAGTTTCATTGTTTTACCTCATATTAAGTTATAATTTTAGTCCGTTACGTTTTCGCTTGAACGGAAATAAACAGTAATAACCGTTCCAAGCTGTGCAACATTTCCCGCCTGAATACTTTGTTTATAGGAAATAACCTGATTTGCACCTTGAGTTGTACCTGCAACCTTTATATTGAAGCCTGCATTGACTGCAATACGATTAGCCTCAGAAATTGTAAGTCCCGAAAGATTTGGAACAGTTCCTGTTTGTCTTTCTGCGTTTTCTTCCGTATAGACTACAATAATTCCACCCTTTGGCATTGACTGATTTGAAGACGGAATCTGTGAAACAACAGTTTTACCGTTACCAATCACCTTAACTGTGAATGTTGATGCCTGTGATTTAACCTTATCAACACTTGAGCCTATAAGATTTGGTGCTGTAACCGTTGCCTTTGTAAGTTCTTCATCAGTATACTGTGGGTCAACATTCAAGTATGCGAGAATATTTTCAAAAATTCTACCTGCAATAGGTGCTGCACCCGAACCACCTGTTCTGTAAAGTTGTGGTTCATCAACCGCAATAAGCACTGCAATTTGTGGGTCATTAGCAGGAGCAAAGCCTGCAAAAGAAGCGATAACTTCATTATCTGTACTAAGTTTTTCACTAGTACCTGTTTTACCTGCAATATGGTAGCCTGCAACATAAGCATTCTTCGCAGTACCCCAATTAACAACACCTTCCATAAGGCTTGTCATAGTTTCTGCAGTTTTTTGTGAGATAACCTGACGTTTTACTGTTGGTTTTGTTTCGGAAATAATATTTCCGTTTTCGTCAAGAACTTGTTTAACAACATAAGGTGTCATAAGTTTTCCACCGTTACCCAATGATGCCACAGCAGTAATCATCTGGATTGGTGTTGTCTGGAAAGTCTGACCGAATGATGCTGAGGAAAGCTCTGCAATACCCATTTTATCTACCGGATAATATGTTTTACCTGCAACCGGTACTGCTTCTGACGGAAGGTCAATTCCCGTTGCCTCGGTAAACCCGAAAGCCTCAAAATATTTTGAGAAGGTCTGTTTGCCCATTCTCTGTCCCATTGTGATAAAGAATGTGTTACATGAGTTAGGTAATGCCTCAGCAACTGTTTGTACACCGTGAACATTATGGTTGAAACAATGTTGATAATAATTAGCAACTTTAATTGAGCTTGTGCAGTTATATGTTGTTTCAGTTGTCATAACGCCCTCCTCAAGGGCTGCTGCTGCAACAAACAATTTGAAAACTGAACCAGGTTCATATGAGTCAGAAATTGTTCTGTTTCTCCATTGAGAATAAAGAGCATTTGTTTCTGCCTGTGCTCTCTCATTTGCATCTTCCATAGTTGCAATCGCTTCGGCAATTTTTGGAGAGTAAACTTTATATGGAGTATTCAAATCATAGTCAGGCATTGTGGACATACCTAGGATTGCGCCTGTTTTAACGTCCATAATGATACCGTAAGCATATTTTGCCTGTGTTTCTTCAACTGCCTGAGCCAACTGCTGTTCAAGATAATACTGAATAACTTCGTCAATGGTAAGCACAAGGCTATTGCCCTGCTCTGCATCGTAAGTTGTTTCGTAATCGTTTGGCATATCACCGGCAAGTGCATTTTGTGCAGTAATGATTCGTCCCGGTGAGCCTGTAAGTTTTGAGTTGTATTTAAGTTCAAGACCTGCACGGCCTGTATCTTCAGAACCTGTGAAACCGATAACTGTTGATGCAAATGAGCCTAAAGGATAATAACGCTTTGTATCAGGGTCAATGCCAATAATTGTGCCAAGTTTTTTATCCTTGTGTTGAGAAATATATTCCTGCAACTTTGCTTTTTGCTCATTATCTATCTGACCAATAATTTTTTCGTAACCACTCTGCTGACGGTTAACTTTTTTAGTCACAGTTTCAGCATCAAGGTCGAAAATTGATACAAAGCCATCAACCAAAAGTGTTTTTTGCTCTTCAGTTTTTATTTTTGAAGGATTTATGTAAACCAACCAAGCAGAGGCACTCTGTGCAAGAACTTTCATATTTGAGTCGTAAATTGTTCCGCGATTTGCTGCAACAATTGTGTCACTCAACTGATTTCTCTCTGCTTTAAGCCGATACTCTTCACCCTTTACAATCTGAATCCAGAAAAGATTTCCTATAAGCAAAAGTAAAGCAGCACAGAAAATGAAAAATGCCTTTAAAGAGCGACTTTCCATTTTTTTCGTAGGTTTTCTATTCATTTTTCGCCACTTCCTTTGCTTAGAATTTTGCTTTTTAAATAAAACAACGAGAGTTAACGGCATTTGCCCCAACTCTCCTTTGCTTTCATATTAAATATATTACTTATTATTGTTGTTTATGCTTTCACCATTAGCAACTGCAACATAGTCCTGGGAGGACATATCAATATAATAAACCTGATAATCCTGAATTTTTGTCATTCCCAATTCGTTGGTTGCATACTCTTCAACATTATTGATTGATACGATTGCATTAAGCTCATTGTTGAGTTTTACGGCGTCGCTCTGTGCCAGTTCAATTTTCTTTTCAACGGAACTGATTTCACGATTGATTTCGTCAAGCTTTACACGGCTATAAATCGCCAGAGCCATGAACATTAAAATTGCCATAGCAACGCACATAACCTTTATTGTTTTTCTTGTTTCTGCCGCAGTTTGCTGACGCATCTGCTGAGCAGTTAATCTTGTTTTCTTAACAAGTTCAAGCTGTGGTTTCTTTTGAGGTTCAGGTCTCACCTTTGGTGCAGCAGAACCATTGTAAGAAACTATTCTTTCATTTCTATTATAATTGTAAGCATAAGCATTTCTATTCTGTTGCGCCAATTTTCTCTTCCTTTACCTTAAAAATCATTTCAATCTTTCGATTGTACGAAGTCTTGCGCTTCGGCTTCTATTGTTAGCATCCAATTCGGATTGCTTTGCAGATAAGCCTTTATTCACAAGTTTACCTTCGGGAGTATTTCCACATACACAAACCGGAAATTCTTTAGGACAAGTACATCCCACTGTGAATTCACGAAACTTTTCTTTAACTGTTCTGTCTTCAAGGGAGTGGAAAGTGATTATCGAAAGTCTTCCACCAACTTTAAGACAATGGAACATATCATCAACCGCACGACTAAGCGTTGAAAGTTCATCATTAACTTCAATTCTTATTGCCTGGAATGTTTTTCTTGCAGGATGACCGTCACGACGATACTTTGCAGGAACGGAGTCTTTTATAAGTTCAGCAAGTTCTAATGTTGTTTCAAGAGGTTTTGTTTTTCTCGCCTTAACAATGTTCTTTGCAATACTGCGAGCGAACTTTTCTTCACCGTATCGGGTGATTATGTTACAAAGTTCTTGTTCTGAATAACCATTCACCACATCATAAGCACTTTTTCCCGTTTTGCTCATTCGCATATCGAGTGGTGCATCATGGTGGAATGAAAATCCTCTTTCAGGTGTATCAAGCTGGAATGAACTGACACCCAAATCTGCAAGGATTCCGTCAGCTTGTCTGCCGTTTAAAATATCTTTTATATTATTGAAATTATTGTTGACTATTTCCACATTGGGATTACCACCGATTCTCTCGGTAATTACCTGAATGGCGTCGGGGTCACGGTCAATAGCAACGAGAGCGCCGTCCGGGATGCGTTCAAGAATTGCCCTTGAATGCCCCGCTCCGCCACAGGTACAGTCAACATACAAACCATCTGATTTAATATTGAGTGACTCAATCGTCTCATCAAAAAGAACTGAGATATGTGAAAATTCCATACTACTCACCTTTTAGAATGTGAAATCATCAAAGTTGATAAGTTCACTCAACGGCTTAACGTCCACTTTATAATTCTCTGTTGCCCAGATTTCAATTCTTGAACCTGCGCCGATAATTGAAACATCCTTTGTGATGTCAGCATGTTCAAGCAAATCGTTTGAAAGAGTAATTCTTCCTTGTTTATCAGCAGTCATATCAACTACCTGACTGAAGAAGGCTCTCTGAATCTCACGGTTATTTGTATTCATAAACTGACGGCTTACTTTTTCAAAGCCCTCTTTTGTGTAAACATAAAGGCATTTTTCACTGCCTTTGAACACAACAAATTCTTCACCCAAAGCATCACGGAATTTTGCAGGAATGAAAACACGGTTTTTCGCATCAAGACTGTGGTAATATGCACTTTTAAACAACATGATTTTCACTCCTTTTTTAGTTAATTTTTAAGTAATTCCCCATTTGAGTGGAATTTTAGTGGAATTCTACACCACTTTGAGATAATTATACAATAAAAAAAATAATAATGCAAGAAATATTTAAAATCTTTTAACAAAATTTTTCTCCAAATTTTGGCATAATAGCACAAATGCAAAAATTGAATAAAAAGGTCAAAAAAATACCCCATTCCCGAAGGAATGAGGTAATATATTACGTTAAATTTATAATTATGCGCCTATATAAACATACTGTGCAATATCCAAACTTGAGTAAGCGTAGGATACCCTATCTCTGCTCCACCCATTCTGAATACGAAGAATATCTGAAGAATAGCCTGTAACTACCACACTATGACGGCCTGATGTTCCGGCAAAGTCATCTAATGAAACTAACAACAAGCGATTCTTATTTAAATGTGATTTCATACCGCTTAAAGTAACCAAAAGAGGTTTTGCAACGGTTAATGTCGTTCCATTTTGAGTAGCATAATAATTAATTCCTGCAACAATTTGAGTTCGTGCTGTACCTGTACCGTTGTATGAAGAATCTTCAAAACGAATCTCATTCGTATTGAGTGCTATATACATTTCTCTAAATGTCTGATTTACAGTTTCTCCGGCAGAGCACTGAGTCCTGCCTAGATGGTTTAAATACCTCACAATCGCTGTTGCTGCAGTAGGAGTACAGTGGTCATGTGCCGTCTGTGTTATTCCATTGTGAGTAATAGAAAGTCCGGTAAAATCAGATGTAATAGGCCAAGTAAACTCATCATCACTTCCACGAGGTGTGGCATTTTTTTGTGTATTCATACTAGAACTAGCTTCTATACTTACCGGACTTTTTTCAACACGAGAAGCATATGCTTTTTCGATAGTTTTTAGCTCATTTCGAGAATAATCAACATAGGAATTGGTCGAAACATCCAGATATCTTCCATCGTCACCTCCAATCAAATACTTAAAGCTACCTATAAAATAAATATGTGAAGTTTTATTCAAATCTATTTTCCAATACTCCGTCATGCATTCAATTTCACTATTTCCCTCATAAGCATAACAGTAAAGCGAACAAGCATCATCAACAACATGTATCTGTATAAACCCACTTTCAGTAGCTCCTGTTTTCAATTTAAAAACAAACCCGTTTGGTTTTTGTTCCATATTGTATAGTGTAATCGTAGAATCAATCACAGTTTTTTCAGACCAAGGACATTCAGCGTCACTTTCACCTATTACAGCAACCTGTTTTAAAGCAAAATCAGTTGGTGATATAGTAGCATTATCTGAATCAAACGCAAATGCTGGTACACACGACGAAAACATCAATACAAATGTCAAAAATATAGCAAATAAATTTCTTTTATTCATTCCAAATCCCCCTTTTTATAAACTGGACATTATCGAGTAAATCATACTAACAAACCTATTATTTCTTCACTCCTGTTCATCGTAACCACCCCCATTTAATCATTTATTCTCTTCTCTATCTGCTGCCGGTTGGTCAGATAGCACCTTAAAGGAAACAGCACCATCTTCGTCAGCGAGTTTATTCACCACATATATTGCTAGGTGATTCTTTTCACTTGTAATGCAAACATTAACATAATTATTTACGACTGAGATATTATATCTCTTAACACCTATAATCATCAACAAGAACTGTCTGCTTTCCAGTTTGTTATATATTTTTTCGAGTTTATGATATGAATGCTCACACTCAAAAAACTGAACAGCAATATCGCCAATAATCTCAACAATCTTTTTCTGATTTATTTCTGTATTCTCTGTCAAACCAATCATAATTAAATCAGAATCGTAATCATAATAGCAATTACCATACCATTCAAAATTATAGCCTATAATAAGATTGTGTATATTATTCGCCTTTGCACCTTTTTCTGCCATTTCAGGAGTAACATCATCGTGAGACAACATACTGCCATCTGCATTATCAAATTGTTCATTAACATCATATTCTATATGAATATCATTTGTAATTGCATATTTTTTTAAATAACCGTTAATTCCTAAAGCAACTACAATGCAAGCAGCAACGACTGTAGCATATTTCCAGTAGCGAATTTTGTTTTTTCTTTGAACCGGCAAATAATCAACTGCGTCTGAAACAAGGTCATCATCAATATAACCCACAGCAAGAGCTAATTTCGGTGCTTTCATATATCTATGCCCTCCTTTTTCAAATATTGTTTTAATCTGTTGCGAGAGTGATACAGCATACTTTTGACTTTACTTTCTGTAAATGAATATCGCCTTGCAATATCACCGGTAGAGTCGAAGAAAAAGTATTTACGAATAAACACATTACGCACTTCCTCTTTTTCCTGTCTCAAAAAATCACTTATAATTTTCCCGATATTTTTATATTCTGTTTCATCACAGATGTCACTGTCATACAATACATTTTCCAGTTCTGAATATGATACAGTCATGTTTTTACTGCGCTTCAATGCGAGATTATATTCAAGTTTTTTTATAGATAAATTTCGTACTATTTTACAAATAAATGACTTGAAGTCATTTGGTCGCGTTGGCGGGATTTTTTTCCATATACTTAAATATGTATCATTAACACATTCCTCAGCATCTTCGTCACTGTTTAAAATATTGTTTGCTATACTAAGGCACAATTTTCCGTACTTCGCGTCAGTTTCATTGATTGCTTGTTCGTTACGTGCAAAAAACAAATCAATAATCATTAAGTCTTCCATATACTCACCCCTCTTTCAAATTTCAAAGGCCTTTCACCCATTAAGTACGTTTTCATCTCGTTTGGTCGCAAGAATATTTTTATTTACGATATTTTACTATCCTTTTGACATTTCTATCACCATATTTATTATACTGCAAATATAAAAACAAAGTTAAAATCATCCATTATCAGCAAATTGAGAAATCGCAAAACTATTAAGATGTTATTTTAACACTCAAGATATAAAATTATATATCGAAAAAAAATAAACAACAATTACAAGCAAAAAAGCGGCTGACATCTGATGTGCCAACCACTTTTCTAATATTTTTTATATAAAATTCTTTGTTCTTTAAGTCATTCATACACATTTATACGCATTCGCCATAGCTTATTTTACAAACATTTTTTTATAATTTTCGATGGCATCTTCTATAATATCCACTGCCGCCAAAGCACCCTGTGCCTCGTTAATTGCAGTATCTTTATTTTCAAGCATCTTATACACTGTAAAGAAATGAGTCATCTCATCAAAAATATGCTTTGGAAGTTGACTGATGTCCTTATACCCATTATATGTCGGGTCACCGAATGGGATTGCGATAATTTTATCGTCAGCATGACCGCCGTCCACCATAGAAATAACACCGATTGGATAACAGCGAACAAGTGCCCTTGGTTCAATCTTTTCTGAACAGAGAACAAGCACATCCAATGGGTCGTTATCATCTGCATAGGTTCTGGGAATAAAGCCGTAGTTTGCAGGATAATGAGTTGATGTATGAAGAACACGGTCAAGCTTTAAAAGACCTGTTTCCTTATCAAGTTCATATTTCATTTTACTACCCTTTGAAATTTCAATTACAGCTTCAAAGTCTTTTCTTGTAATTCTGTCTGCAGAAATATCGTGCCAGATATTTGTCATTATTTTTTCGCTCCTTTATGCTCTTCTATAAGGTCCCTACGAATTCTCCACAACTCCTCGGACAAGTCCACATAATAGGTATGTGGATTTTCAAATCGTTTAACTTCTTCCCAGAGATTGTCAATCTGTTCTGAGCAATAATCTCTGATTTCGTCAACGGATGGTTCATCATAAACACATTCGCCATTCACGAAAACAGGAACAAGCAATTTTCTCGCAACGAAGTTCTCAACCTCTTTACGTTTCCATGTAAAGTCAGGGTCAAAAAGAGTATATGGTTTACTCTCGTCTATTTCTTCATCCTGTAAAGTAAGCACGTCAGCAATAGCCTTACCTGTGTCACAGTCAAAAAGACGATAAAGCATTTTTGAATGTGGAGTTGTGATTTTGCTTACATTTTCAGAAAGATTGATTTTAGGGATAATTTCACCGTCAGTTTCAACTGCACAGAGTTTATAAACACCGCTGAAAAGTGGTGATGATGCAGAGTTAATGAGTCTTTCACCAACAACAAAGCAATCAACCTTTGCACCCTGGGAAATCATATCGTTTATGATGTATTCGTCAAGTGAGTTGGACGCAGTAATGTTACAGTCAGGATAGCCTGCCTCATCAAGCATTTTTCGTACTTTCTTTGAAAGATAAGTAATATCGCCTGAGTCAATTCTCACACTTACAGGACGCTTGCCCATAGGTTTTAAAACTGTATCAAAAGCCTTAATCGCATTCGGCACACCTGAACGGATTGTATCGTATGTGTCAACCACAAGAGAGCAATCATCAGGATATTGTCTTGCAAACTCACAAAATGCTTCATACTCAGACTCAAACATCTGCACCCAGCTATGAATCATAGTGTTCATTGTAGGGATTCCGAACTTCTTGCCCTGAACAACACCCGATGTACCAACGCAACCACCGATATATGCAGCACGCGAGCCATAGAAAGCCATATCAAAGCCATTTGAACGACGAGTACCGAATTCTGCAACAGTTGTACCTTTTGCAGCACGTACAAGTCGGTTAGCCTTTGTTGCCACAAGGCTCTGATGATTCATACAAACAAGCAAAAGTGTTTCAATAAGCTGTGCCTGAACAATAGGTCCGCGAACCTTGATTATAGGTTCATTAGGGAAAACAGGAGTACCCTCGGGAACTGACCAGATATCGCACTCGAATTTAAAATCACGAAGATAGTCGATAAACTCGTCACAGAGTCCCAAGGTCTTTACATATTCTAAATCTTCCTCAGTAAAAGAGATATTTTTAATGAGTTCAATCATTCTGGAAAGTCCTGCAAAAATTGCAAAGCCACCTTTATCGGGAACTTTTCTGAAGAACAAATCGAAATGAGCAATTTCATTAGCCTTTCCACTCATAAAAAAGCCGTTAGCCATTGTAAGTTCATAAAGTTCTGTCATTAAAAAACGATTATTAACCATACTAATCACTCCTGACAATATTTTATCAAACTATTCACCAAAAGTCTATAACAAATTATTGAACAAAAACAAATTTTAATATATAATTGGTACAGAATAAATTTTAAGGAGTTAAACCTATGAATTTTAATGAACTTATACTTAAAAGAGAAAGTTGCAGAAATTATAGCGGTGAGCCTGTAAGCACGGATTTACTCAAAAAATGTGTTGATGCTGCAAGACTCAGCCCATCTGCTTGTAATTCACAGCCTTGGAAGTATTATATTATCAATGGTGGGGAAAATGCAGAGAAGATAAGAGATTGTATTCAGCCGAACGGTGCTAATAAATTCGTGCAGAATTGCCCTGCATTTGCAGTTGTTACAGAAAGACCTGCAACACTCAAATCCTTTGTTATTGAAACAGTTAAAAACAGTCAGAAATGGGCTGAAAACGACATTGGGCTTTCAGTTGCTCACTACTGCTTGCAAGCGGCTGATTTAGGACTCGGCACTTGCATTATCGGTATGGTTGAGGAAGAAAAAGTCCGTGAATACTTCGGAATAGAAGATAAAATCAGACTTGTTATTGCAACAGGATATTCAGCAGATGAAAACCCAAGAAATAAAGTTAGAAAAGCACTTGAAGATGTTTGCGAAATTATCGAATAAGCGCAAAATGCAAAGTGCAAAGTGAAATAAAAACCGAATAGACATAAAAATTGGCTCCCTCTGACGAGGGAGCTGTCGAACGATAGTGAGACTGAGGGAGAGATTTGGTTTTAAGCAGACTTTATCTCTCCCTCCGTCTTTGCCCAAAGGCAAAGCCACCTCCCTCGTCAGAGGGAGGCGAAAGAAATTTATTATAATCTTACTGATATTCCGTTGTCGCGGAGATAGTGTTTTAAGTCCATGATTGGAATTTCGTTAAAGTGGAAAAGGGATGCGGCTAAAACTGCGTCGGCTTTGCCCTCGTTAAAAGCATCAAGGAAATGAGATTTTGCGCCTGCACCACCCGATGCGATTACGGGTACACCTACACACTCGGAAACTGCACGGTTAAGGTCATTATCATATCCTTGTTTTTGACCGTCGCAATCCATACTTGTAAGAAGAATTTCTCCTGCTCCCCTTTTAACTGCTTCTTCTGCCCATTTAACAGCATCTATTCCAGTTGGGATTCGTCCACCGTTAAGATATACTTCCCAACCCTTATCATTTCGTTTGGCATCAATGGCACACACGACACATTGACTACCGAATTTATATGCAGCATCGTTAATAAGGTTTGGATTTCTCACAGCGGCAGAGTTTACAGAAATTTTGTCAGCACCTGCACGGAGCAACTCCTTAAAATCTTCAACTGTTCTTATTCCCCCACCAACTGTGAAAGGAATAAAGATATTATCGGCAACCTGACGAACTATTTCAAGCATTGTTCCCCTGCCCTCGTGAGTAGCAGTAATATCGAGCAAGACCAACTCATCAGCACCTTTTTTGTTGTACTCAATGGCACATTCCACAGGGTCACCTGCGTCACGGATATTAACGAAACTAACGCCCTTTACAACTCGTCCGTTTTTAACATCAAGGCATGGTATTATTCTTTTTGCGTACATTACTTTACCTCCATTGATGCGAAATTTTTAAGTATTTGAAGTCCCACATCACCGCTTTTTTCAGGGTGGAACTGGGTTGCGAAGATATTGTTTTTACCCACGGCAGAATGGAAGTCTATTCCATAGTTTGTTACAGTTGCGATGTCATTTTCGTCCTCTGCGTGGAGATAATAGGAATGAACAAAATAAACATAGGAATTTTCGGGAATACCTTTAAAGAGAGTGTCATTTTGTTTAATGCTCAATGAATTCCAACCAATGTGAGGAATTTTAAGTCCCATATCGGGTGAGAATTTCTTAATTTTGCCCTTGAAAATACCAAGACCTTTTACTCCCGGAGACTCTTCGGACTCCTCAAACAAAAGTTGAAGTCCCAAGCAAATACCCAAGAATGGCTTACCACTCAATGCACATTCTTTTACGGTTTCAACAAGTCCGCTTTTTGCCATTGAGTCCATGGCATCACCAAATGAGCCAACACCCGGCAAAAGAACTTTGTCGGCAGACAAAATTTCCTTCGGGTTATCCGTTATTATGTTTTCTGCGCCGATGAAATCAAGTGCTTTTTTTACACTTTGAAGATTTCCTGCGCCATAGTCAATAATTGCAATCATATATGTCATTCCTTAAGTACTTTGAGATAATAATTTATTTTAGCACAGTAAAGCGATATAATCAATATGTAAAGTTAGATAAAAAAGTAATCTTTGTACGCAATTATTTGTAATAGTTAAAAGTTGACTTTTACATAAAATTCCTTTAGAATTAAGACTGACGGAGGTGTCACCTATGAATGATATTTTAAACAAAAAAGGTTTTATCAGCGATATGGACGGTGTTATCTATCACGGTAACAAAATTCTTCCAGGTGTTGCTGAATTCGTAAACTGGATGATAGACAATGATAAAAAATTTGTTTTCTTAACAAACAGCCCTGAAAAAACTCCACACGAGTTAAGTATGAAACTTGAAAGAATGGGACTTAAGGTTTCTGCAGACCATTTCTACACAAGTGCTATGGCTACTGCGGCATTTTTGAGCAATCAAAAACCTGGTTGTACTGCTTATGTTATTGGTGAGGGTGCTCTCTCAAAGGCACTTTACGACCAAGGAATTTATATGAATGACGTCAACCCTGACTATGTAGTTGTTGGAGAAACACGAACATATAGTTTTGAAAAAATCGAAAAGGCGATTGAATTAGTTCTTAAAGGTGCAAAGCTCATCGGCACAAACCCTGATATTACAGGTCCTACTGAAAGAGGAATTATGCCTGCAACTGGTTCGCTTATTGCTCCGATTGAAATTGCGACAGGCAAAAAAGCATATTTTGTTGGTAAGCCTAACCCATTGATGCTTCGTCACGGTCTTCGCAAGCTGGGGTGTCACAGTGAGGAAATTGCATTTATCGGTGACAGAATGGACACTGACATTATTGCAGGTATTGAATCAAACGTTGACACAGTTCTTGTATTAAGTGGTGTTACGTCAATGGAAACTATTGATATGTTCCCATACAGACCAAAGTACATTTTTGAAAACGTTGGGGAAATACTTACAAGAGAATAAATAAAACAAACAAAAGAAAGAGAGTCGATTGACTCTCTTTTTTGTTTGGGAATTTGAATATAAGTTGGAGTTTGTAGAATTGTTTAATTGAGTTATTCTCGGCTCCCCTGAAAGGGGAGCTGGATTGCCGAAGGCAAGACTGAGGGGTTTATTTGCACATTATTATAACCCCTCTGTCACTTCGTGACATCTCCCCTTTCAGGGGAGAC
>JAGAMK010000004.1 GCA_017624735.1 Clostridia bacterium | reverse complement strand
CTGGCAAATGCGTAGCATTTGACTGAGGGGTTTGTTCGTTTTACACCTTACTAACTGAGGCTTTTTTCGTAACCCCTCTGTCACTCCGTGACATCTCCCCTTTCAGGGGAGACAAGAAACTAAAAGAACTCGACAAATTCAATTTTGTTATCTTCTTAATCCCTTTGGGTAGTGGTTTTTTGCTCTGCCATTTGAGACTTTTACGCCACCAACTGTGCAGCCGTCAACCATTACAACTGCCCAACCGTTTTTGCAATCGGTTTCGAACTCTTCTCCATGAAGATACTTTTTGATTTCATCACTATCTGCTGTAAGGTTGATTTTTCTTTTGAAATCTACACCCATAGCCATAAAGAACTGATGATGTGGTTGAATGTAATTCTTACGTATTTCACCTATTGTCACACCGCAGGAAAAAGCCGTTCCTCTCGGCACGGGAAAATCGGGTGTGAAATAAACAGGATTACCGTTATACATTTGCACATTATCTTTATTGTATGAAACAAGAGTATCGTTAAGAAAATCGATAAGAGTTTTATCAAGTTTTTCCTTGCCGAAAGCAACTGAAAAATGCTCTGCATTCGATTCGGTTGTATTGTGAAGCACAGCCACGAACTGTCCTTCGCCCTTTGTTTTATGAGAATAGCATCGTCTTGCATAGTGAATATTCTCACACTTGCAACCGTCGAAACGTACTCCATCAACAGTACTCTCTTTTACTCTTTCAGTTGTTGGCACAATCTCGAATTCGGGATGATGCTCTAAAAACGCATCAACTGTCATTTCGTTTTCTTCAAGGGAAAATGTGCAAGTTGAGTAAACTATGTATCCACCTGATTTAAGCATTTTAACTGCACAATCTAGAATTTCCGCCTGACGTTCAGCACACATTTGCACGTTTTCAGGTGACCACTCGTCAATTGCGATTTCTTCCTTACGGAACATTCCCTCGCCTGAGCAAGGGGCATCAACCATAATCATATCGAATGTTGCAGGGAATATTCTTGACAGTTTCTGCGGATGCATACAAGTTGTGACAACATTTTTAAAGCCCATTCGTTCCACATTGCCCGTTAATATTTTACATCTTGACGGAACAATCTCATTGGAAACAAGGACACTGTTTTCATCTAATTTATTCTTAATCTGACTGCTTTTACCACCGGGAGCAGCACATAAATCAAGGGCTTTCCACTCCGGTTGAATATCAATACTCTCAACAGGCACCATTGCAGCAGGCTCCTGAATATAAATCATACCCGCGTGATGATAAGGGTGTTTGCCGATACCGTCATATTCAAAATAAAATCCATTTTTCACATAAGGAATTTTACTTATTTGGAAAGGATTGATTTTTTCAAACTCTTCAACTGAAATTTTGTCTGTATTCACACGAAAAGCACGAACAGGTGGCTCGTCATAGGACTTTATAAAGTCTTCAAACTCGTCACCCAACAATGTTTTCATTCTGTTTTCAAATTCAACAGGTAATCGTTTCATTTTACTCACCCAAATTCATCTCGGCATATAACATACACATTCCAACAGATGTAATTGCAGCAGTTTCTGTGCGGAGAATTCTCTTGCCGAGTGAAATCACTTTTCCGCCGATTTCAAAGGCTTGTTCTACTTCTTTTTCATCAAATCCACCTTCGGGACCGATTAGAATTCCCACAGACATTCCTGCTTTGATTTGTGAAAGGGCATCTTTTGTATCTGCCATTCCGTTTTTACTTTCGTAAGGCACTAAAAGCAAATCAAGTTCTTTTGCCTTTTCCAAAGCCTGTTTATATGTAAGCACATCTGCAATTTGAGGAATTCTGTTACACTTGCTCTGCTTTGCGGCACTTTCGGATATACTCTGCCAACGGGAAACTTTTGATTTCTTTTTCTTATCATCAAGCTTTACAACGCAACGACTCATTTCAACAGGGATTACACATTCAACGCCTAACTCAACGGTTTTCTGGATAATCAATTCCATTTTATCCCCTTTGGGAAGCCCTTGGAAAAGATAAATACTGATTGGTAAACTTGTATCGTTATAATTTTCTTCTGTTATCTTTGCAATTACGGAATCATTTTCAAAACTTTCAATTTCACAGAGATTACTGACACCATTATCACTTACAAGAAATGTATCGCCAACACTCATTCGCAAAACATTTTTAATGTGGTTAAAATCTGCACCAATTATGACATATTTATCATTTAATTTTTGATTCTCATTGACAAAAAAGTTGTACATAATTTATCTATCCTTTTGACTACGCAGGTGTGGAAAACCCCTCAGTCAACTTCGTTGACAGTTCCCCTTTCAAGGGGGCCGAGTACCACTACGCGATTGCTTACATAAAAATGGTGGGAGCAAGCCCCCACCCTACCAAATTATATTAAATCAAGAAATTTTGAACCACAAGGAACAATGAAAGTGATTGCCCCCTCTAAAAGTTGAAATTCACGTTCTGTAACATAAGCACATTCACCATCAACATTAACTGCCGCAGGTTCTTGGCTTTCAATTTTAACATGCTTGCAATGAACAAGTTTTGTGAAGTCCCAATTAAGGTGTTCACCTTTCTTATACTTTTCTAAAAGTGGGAGTAAGCCAATTGGACCTTTTTTTGCAATTTCTTTTGGATATCTTACCATAACGCAGTCAATAAGCCCATCGTTTGGCATAGCACCCGGAGCTGCCATATATCCACCACCATACCAACGGGAATTTCCGATATAGCAGAAAAGGAAATCGTCCTCATAAACTTTATCGTGGTCAATTGTAATTTTAAACTTATTGTTAATCTTACTGAAAACAACGCAACGAAGTGCAGAAAGTGTATATGCTAACTCTCCATTAACCAACGGTAATTGCTTGTATTTAGCCTGTCTTGCACAAACCTCAGAATCAATACCCATCGCACACTCGTTAATAGCAACATAACCATCTGTTTCAATAAGGTCAAGTTTTACCGGCACACCATTAACGTGGTCATCAATGTTTGTGTTTCTGCCAAAAAGACGACAGAAATCGTTACCTGAACCCAATGGAATATTTGCAACTTCACAGTTAGGATACTTATAGCATCCATTTACTATTTCATATAGTGTTCCGTCACCGCCACATGAATAAAAACGAACATGTTCACCTTTCTTTGCAACTTCTTCAACATAACGCATACCATCACGACTTGCAGTGGTCACATAGATATCTGCATTAAGTTTCTTTTCTTTAATATACTTTTCAATTGTTGGGATATAATTCTTCGCGTTCTTGCCTTTACCTGAAACAGGGTTGACAATAAAAATGTGCTTCATAAACTTCTCCTAATTACTTGTAATACATATATAACTGACATTTTATCATGCCATTATATAGTTTACGTCTTTTATCTGCTTTTCTGCCAAATACTTTTTCAAACTCTTCATCAGGGCTGATAATATAGTATGCCCAACCACGGTCCGGAGTAAATATTTTACCCATTGTCTTATAAATATCTTCAGCAGCCTTTATATCTAACATTCGTTCACCATAAGGTGGATTACAAATGACAGTACCTTTTTCGCTCTTTCGAACAAAATCCTTTAAATCTCGCTTCGAAAGGTCAATTTTCATTCCTACGCCTGCACGTCTTGCATTCTCTCTTGCAATTTCAAGTGCATGGAAATCAATGTCGGAGCCGTATGCCATAAAATCGGCATCCTGAATAACCAAATCTGCCGCTCTCATTCTTTCCTGTTGCCAGAATTTTGAATCTATATTCTCAAATCTTTCAGAGATAAATGAGCGTTTAAGACCCGGTGCAATATTAAGAGCCTTCATTGCGCCCTCAATAAGAATTGTACCCGAACCACAACACACATCATAAAGTGTATGATAGTGACGAAGCCTTGCAAGGTCCGCCATTGCAGCTGCAAGTGTTTCTTTAATTGGTGCAGAGTTTGACACAGGACGATATCCTCTTTTATGAAGTCCAACACCGGATGTATCTATAAATACAGTTACAACATCCTTCATAATTGAAAACTGAATCTGATGAATTGGTCCTGTTTCTTCAAACCAAGAAATTTTATATTTTTCTTTAAGTCTCTCAACGACAGCCTTTTTGATAATCGCCTGGCAGTCGCTTACAGAAAAAAGTTTAGAATTAAGCGAATAACCTTTTACAGGGAAAGCATCGACCTTTGAGAGCCACTCTTCCCAAGGTAATTTTTTTACACCTTGAAAAAGCTGTTCAAATGTTACCGCCTTAAATTCTCCCATACGGATTAAAATTCTTTCGCTGTAACGAGAACAAATATTAGCACGGGCAAGGATACCTTCGTCGCCCTCAAAATCAACTCTACCATTATTAGCCACGACATTCAAAGCATCCATGTCGCGCAACTCCTGAGCAACAAGTCCTTCTAATCCTAAAAGACAAGGTGCAGAAAACTTAATCAACATTAAACTACTCCATTTTATTTTAATCATAATAAGTATATAGGATTATTATATAATTGTCAACTTTGCCCACAAAAAAATAAGGCAAGAAAAATCTTGCCTTATTTTCTCATTTTTAATCTTAACCTACTTTTGCTGCGAGTTGAAGTACTTTACGTGCATCTATTGCAGCAACTTTACCGTCACCACTCAAATCTGCTGCCTCAACCTGTCTTGCAGTAAAGGCTCTGCTACCTGCAACATATTGTAATATCCATCTAGCATCAAGAGCACTTACTTTACCATCACCATTTACGTCCCCTGGGATAACCTTTGGCAACAATTCATTTTCCTGTGCATATTGATAAGCATAAGAGCCTACCGGAGCGTCAATGTAAAAATCTTCATGGCATCCTGCAAAAGCACCTTCACCAATTTCTGTTACTGTTGCAGGAATATTAACCTTTTTAAGATTCTCGCATCCTTCAAAAGCCGCCTTTTCAATAACTGTTATATTTTCAGGAATTTCGATTTCTTCAAAAGTTGCACCTTCAAATGCACCTTTGCCAATTGTTGTTACTGTTTCAGGGAATTCAACTGCTGTATAATCAACTTTATATGGTACATAAACAATTGTTGTTTGGTCTTTATTATAAAGAATACCTGACAATGATGAGAAGCTTTCATTTTCTTCTGCAACATTGATTGCAGTTAAATCTTCACAGTGACAGAATACATATTCGTTAATTTCTTTTACACTTGCGGGAATTGTAATCTCAGTAAGTCCTGAACCATTAAATGCCAACAAATCTATTCTTTCTAAACCTTCCGGAAGAACAACTGATTTAAGAGCAGTACAATGAAGGAAAGCATAACCGCCAATGCTCTTAACTGTTGATGGAATTACAACCTCTGCTAACGCTTCACAATCTCTGAAAGCAAGAAGGCTGATTGCTTTCATTCCTTCAGGAATAGTAATTTTTGTAAGCCCTTTACAGCCTCTGAAAGCACCGTCAGCCATTACTGTTGTACCTTCTTTGATTGCATATTCACCCTCAAGAGTAGTTTTTGCAACAATTACAAAATTACCGATATAAAGCACACCATCTTCCCAGTTTGCTTCATTCTTGTAGAATGCTGTTTTTGAGAAAACAAGCTGTCCGATAGTTTCAACTGTGTCAGCAATCTGAACAGTTTCAATTTCAGGATTACCCCAAAATGCACGGTTATCAATAGCCACAACCTTGTAGCCATCAATCTCAGCAGGGATTACCAAATCAACTGTTCCTGCTTTTGCACCTGTTACCTTACATGTTTTGTCTTCTTCTGAAACAACAACATAAGAAAAATCTGGGTCTTCTGCCAATGTCATTACTGAAAAAACTGACAAAGCCATCACCAATGCTAAAATGATAGAAAATACCTTTTTCATAATAATTTTCCTTTCCCAAATCATATTGAATTTTAGAAAATCCTACAATTAAATTAAATCATATTAACCCGTTTTTGTCAAGAAAATAGGACGAGAGTTATCTCCCGCCCTATAACTTAATTTTCTGTCATCTTGCGAACGTATCTCTTAAAGAAGGCAATTGCATCTTCGCAGCAGGCAATCGGGATTCTTTCATTTGTTCCGTGTGTGCAGAGTAGAAGTTTTGTATCTGCAACGAATGGAGCAAAACGATAGATGTTCTCGCAAACAGGCTCATAGTTATAAGCATCTGTACCGCCCATTACAAGGAATGGTGTAACAAGGTTTTTGCTATCTTGTGCTTCAGCTAATTCTTTAATTGTTTGGAATGCTTTTGAGTCCGTTGGAGAAACCTGTGAAGATTCTTTACCAACTAAAAATTCAACATCAATATCCTTATTCTTTACGCTGTCACGAATATGCTGTTCAACATCTTTAATTGAAACTCCAGGCATTGTACGGAAATTAACAGTGACTGATGCCTTTTGAGGAAGAACGTTGAACTGTGGACTACCTTCTGCCATTGTAACCGCTGTGCAAGTACGGATAAGGGAGGCTGCAGCAGGAATGTTTTTACAAATTGCAAGAATAAGTGGTTGTAAAATAGGAGCGTTTACAAGAACTACTCTCAATGGATAACCTGCATTCATACCAACCCTCTTAATGAGTTGTTTAAGGTAATCCGGCATTGTTGCCTTGAACTGATGATTTTCAATATCCTTAATAACATCAGCAAGTTTACCGACTGCAGTATGCTTTGGTGGTTGTGATGAATGACCACCCTTTGCGTTTACACTGACCTTATAGTTAACACTACCTTTTTCGGCAATACCAACACCCGTAAGATTAATGTCAAGGAGTTTGCCAAGCTTAACAGGAAGAATTGCACCACCTTCGTCAAGGACTGCTTCAAGGTGAACGCCCTGCTCTTTGAGGTAAGCGGCAATTTGCTTTGCACCATTATCGGGTGCAGCAACAACTTCTTCATTATGACCCAAACAGATATAAACCGTACGTTTTGGTTGATAACCTTCATTGAGAAGTTCTTCCATACATTCCATTACGGCGATAAGGTGGTTTTTCATATCCATAGCGCCTCTGCCCCAGATAAACTCACCGTCGTTATAACCACTAAATGGTTCGTGTTCCCAATCTTGTTCTGTGCCTGCAGTAATCGGCACAACGTCTTGATGAGCAAGCATGGCGATACCATCAAGGCTTGGGTCAGTACCCTCCCACTTGTATACAAGGCTTGCATCTGCAACCTTTGTCTTTGTCATATTTTTATGTACAAGCGGAAATCTTTCTTCAAGAAATGCGTGAAATCTATCAAACTCATTCCAGTCAACAAGTTCTCTGTCATAGTTAGAAATTGTCTTAATTTTAATTGCGTCACTTAAATCCTGACAGTATTTTTCCATGTTAATCATTTCAGGAGCCAATTTTTTGTTTTCTGTTTTCTTCTCCTTAAAGAAAACAGCACGGATAAGTGTTGCAACAATAAAAAGACCTAAAAGTCCAAGAATTACCCACAAAATTTTCATTTTTTCTACCCCATTTCAATATGTATAAGTTTTGTAAAACAAGAACCGCTCCCTCCGTGAGGGAGCTGGCTGCGAAACAGACTGAAGGAGTACTCCCCCAATCACTCGCAAAGCTCGTGACAGCCCCCTAAAAGATGGGGCGGAAAGTTTTATTTATTTTTATGTATTCTTATCGACTTGATGGAACACTTTGAGATTACCGGTCTTATTGCTTCGCTTGTCGAGTTCTGCCATAACATCTTCTACAGCAATTCCCTCGTTTGCCATCATAACAAACAAATGGAAAATAAGGTCGCTGATTTCACCAACGGTTTCTTCCTTGTTTCCGTTCTTTGCAGCGATTATAGTTTCACTACATTCCTCGCCAACTTTTTTGAGAATTTTGTCAAGTCCTTTCTCAAAAAGATAGCAAGTGTATGAGCCTTCTTGGTTATTTGCTTTTCTTTCAAGTATTGTTTCATAAAGATTTACTAATGTATCATTCATTTCTATCACCTATTTGATTTTATTAAAGAAGCAGGATTTGCTGCCTGTGTGACAAGCAGGACCTGTCTGAATAACTTTTATAAGTAATGTATCGTCATCGCAGTCGCCGTGAATTGAAACAACTTTCTGCAAATGGCCTGATGTTGCACCCTTGTTCCAGAGTTCCTGACGAGAACGACTCCAGAACCAAGTATAACCTGTTTCAAGAGTTTTCGCCATCGATTCCTTATTCATATAGGCAAGCATTAAGATTTCTCCCGTGCTTTCCTCCTGAATAATTGCAGGAATTAGCTCTGATTTGACAAAATATTTATCAAGGTTCATTATTTTACCTCCTTGATTGCATCAACTAAATTCAATGTACCACTGTAAATTGAACGGCCACAGATTGCACCATACATATTGGCTTTTTTAAGGTCAATGATATTCTGTATATCCTTAATGCCACCACTTGCTGTAATGTTACAAGAAACTGCGTCATTGAGTTTAACTAATTGTTCGAGATTTGGACCTGAAAGCATACCGTCGCAGTCAATATCTGTAAAGATAATATACTTTACGCCAAAATCTTCCATTCGTTTTGCGAGGTCAATATAGTGAGTGTCACTTTTTTCTGTCCAGCCCTCAGTTGCAACCATCTCGTTTTTAGCATCAATCCCAACTGCGATTCTGTCACCGAATTCCTTACAAGCCTCTTTTACAAGTTGTGGATTTTTTAATGCAGCAGAGCCAATGATTACTCTTTCAATACCATTTTGGATATAGAAATCAACATCTTTCATTGTACGGATACCACCGCCAACTTCAACTTTGAGTCCGCTGTTTTTTGCAACATCAAGGAAAATGTCGGAATTGATACGAACTCCATCAAGAGCACCATTCAAATCAACCATATGAATCCACTCTGCTCCTGCTTTTTTAAAATTCAAAGCAGTTTCCATATAACTGTCCGCAACTTTGCCTGCTGTTGCAAAATCACCTTTATAAAGGCGGACACATTCTTTGTCTTTTATATCTATTGCCGGAAAAATTATCATCTTTTAAAGAGTCCCCTTTGTTGAGAGTGTTTTATCTGTTTTTTCTGTTGCAATACTCATTGCATGGCCGAATGCCTTGAAAATTGCTTCTGCAATATGGTGGGAATTGTCCCCATAAGGCGCACGAAGGTGTAATGTGATTTTTGCATTATCTGCAACTGCACGGAAGAATTCAACGCACATACAAGCATCAAAATCTCCACACTTTTCCTGTGGGAAATCGGCTTCAAAAACTGTGTATGCACGGTTACAGATGTCAACTGCACAGAAACCAAGTGCCTCATCCATTGGCACGAAGAAGCTACCATAACGAACAAGGTTTGATTTGTCCCCCAAGCACTCAAAAAGAGCCTGGCCGAGTACAATTCCAACGTCTTCAACTGTGTGGTGACAATCAACCTCAATGTCGCCCTTGCAAGTAACTGTTAAACCATAACCTGCGTGAGTTGCAAAGGCTGTAAGCATATGGTCAAAGAAACCTACACCTGTATCTATTTTAACTTCACCACCATCAAGGCAGAGTGTTAAGTTAATATCTGTTTCCTTTGTTTTTCTCTCTATTGTTGCAGTTCTCATTTCATTTCCTCCAACACTTTTTTGAATGTTTCAAGCATTTTTTCGTTTTCTGCTTTGCTACCTGCTGTAATTCTCAAATAGTCGCCCATATTACGGATGATAATGCTGTTCTCTTTCATTTTTTCAAAAACTTCCTTTGCGTTTTTAACTTTCATAAACACAAAGTTTGTATGAGTTTCGTAAATTCTTTCGATTTTGTCACTTTCTAACTCAAGTATTGCAGAGTAAAGTTCTTTTCTTGAATCTACAACTGTTTCGATACAATTATCAATATAATCACGATGTGAAAAAAGCACTTCTCCCAAGACTTGAGAAACAGAATTTACATTATATGGTGATTTAATTGCACGGATTACATTTGTAAGTGTTTTGTTTGCAACTGCAAAGCCTAAACGGAGTGCTGCACATCCGAGAGCCTTTGAACAAGTCTTTAAAATGATGAGATTATCGTAATTCCGGAATTCACCTAAAAGGCTTTCATCCTCTGCAAAGTCCATATAAGCTTCGTCAAGGACAACAAGTGCATCCGTATTATTTATGAGTTTTCTTACATCATCCTTTGTGATAATTCTTGATGTAGGATTGCAAGGATTTGAAAAAATAACAATTCGTACTTTTTCTTGGTTAGCAAGTGCAATTACATCATCCATATCTACATCGAGATTTTCATTTTTCTGGTATTTAACACATTCACACTCTGCAATTTCAGCATAGAAACGATACATTGAGAAATCCGGTTCAAGAGTTAAAATCTTGTCACCTTTCTGCAAAAATGCGTTCATTATAACTGAAATAATTTCGTCCGAACCATTGCCTGCTGTTACACAATCAGCATCTACACTGAAATATTCTGCAAAGCCTTTTACGAGTTTTGTTGCATTTGGGTCAGGGTAACGATTAAGAGCAGTATTTTTGAGTGCCTCAACCATTTCGTTCTCAATATTTTCTGGAACTGTTAAAAATGACTCGTTAGCATCAAGACGTATTTCATAAGTACCGCTGATTGGCTCATATGGTGTTAAGTTTTTTACCTTATCATTTAATTGAAACATATTAGTCCTCAAATCTAACCTTTATGGAGTTTGCGTGTGCTGTTAAGCCCTCTGTTTCTGCAAGAGAAACAACCTTGTCTTTGCACTCACGAAGTGCATCTTCTGTATAGTAAATAAAACTTGATTTTTTAATAAAGCTGTCAACTGACAAAGGGGAAAAGAATCTTGCAGTACCACTTGTTGGAAGAACATGGTTAGGACCTGCAAAATAGTCACCCAATGGTTCAGGTGAGAAGTTACCAAGGAACACACTACCTGCATTATCCATTCTGCCAATATATTCAAGTGGATTACGGACACACATTTCAAGGTGTTCGGGTGCTAATTTATTAGCAAAGTCAACTGCCTTGTCCATATTGTCGCAAATGATAATTGCACTATAATCTTTAAGAGATTTTTCGATAATTTCCTTTCTTGAAAGTGTTGCACATTGACGAGCTAACTCTTTCTTTGTTTCTTCTGCAATTCTTTCGCTTGTTGTAATGAGAATTGCAGATGCCAATACATCGTGTTCAGCCTGACTCATAAGGTCGGCAGCAAGGAATTTTGGATTTGCAGTTTCGTCTGCAACAATCAAAATTTCACTTGGACCTGCAACCATATCAATATCAACTGTACCATAAAGAAGTTTCTTTGCTGTTGCAACGAAAATGTTACCGGGACCAACGATTTTATCAACCTTTGGCACAGTTTCTGTACCATAAGCCAATGCTGCAACAGCCTGTGCACCACCCATTAAGAATACTCTGTCAACACCTGCGATTTTTGCAGCTGCAAGAATATCGGGGTTTGGCTTACCATCCTTTGCAGGTGGAGTAACCATTATAATTTCTTTAACTCCTGCGATTTTTGCAGGAATTGCATTCATAAGCACACTTGACGGATATGCAGCAGTACCACCCGGCACATAGATACCAACTCGCTCTAAACCACGTACGCGTTGGCCCATAATTACACCATTTTCTTTTGTGGTGAGCCAACTCTGTTGCTTTTGACGAGTGTGGAAATCACGAATATTTTCTGCAGCATCTTCCAAAGATTTTACGAAGAATGGGTCGCAAGTTTTAATCGCGTTATCAATTTCTTCCTTTGAAATCTCTGCTTTTTCGGGTGCTTTACCATCAAATTTAATTGTGTATTCTAAAACGGCTTTGTCGCCGTTTACTTTTACATTTTCAAGAATGTCAGTAACAGCAAGAGTAACTTTTTTGTCAACCTCGCCACTTCTTTCTTTAAGTTGTGCGATAAGGGAAACGTCTGCCTTACCGTCTGCAAAAACTGTATTTATCATATTTATCAATCCTTTGGGATAACTTTTTCTATTTCTTCAAGGAATTTATCAATTTCCTCACGACGAAGTTTCATGCTTGCCATATTCACGATTACTCGTGCAGAAACCGGCATAATCTTTTCTTTAACCTCAAGTCCGTTTTCTTTAAGTGTTGTGCCTGTTTCAACAATATCAACAATACCATCTGCAAGATTTAAGAGAGGTGCTAATTCAACAGAGCCTTCGATTTTAATAATCTTGACATCCATTCCCTTGCCTTCAAAATATGCTTTTGTGATATTTGGATATTTTGTTGCAATTCGTTTTGTATTAAAGCCATCGTAAAAGTCAACACCCTTTTGAGTAGCAAGGGCAAAATCGCATTTACCAAGGTTTAAATCCATCATTTCATAGAAACTTTTACCATTTTCCACGATTGTATCTTTGCCTACAATACCGATATCGCAAACACCGTGTTCAACATAAGTAATAACGTCCGCTGCTTTTGCAAGGACAACTTCATAGTCACCTGCACTGAGAATAAGTCTTCTGCCTTTGTTAATAAGCTGGTCGCAATCTATTCCCATTTTCTGAAAGAGTTCGACACTCTTTTTTTCAAGTCTGCCTTTTGTAAGGGCAATTCTCAATTTTTTCATAAGATTTCCTCCCTTACTGTTTCGCCTACTACACAAATCTTCTTAATTCCCTTTGCATCAGCATATTCCTTTGTTTCTTCAAGGGTTTCAAAAGTGCTGTCTTCACAGTAAACACCATTTGCACGAAGATTTTTTGAATACTGAAGTGCCTTGATTATGTAATTTTGCTCACCATATACGATAATTTCAGGAAGTTGCTCTTCGTCAAGCTCGTTTCGTGAAAGCATAACGGAAGCGAGAGCACCTGTTTCGATACCGAAACCTGTTGACGGCATATCACGACCGAATTCAGCACCAAGGCTGTCGTAACGGCCACCCGAAACTACTGAAACACCACTACCCTGCAAATATCCTTTGAAAATAATGCCTGTGTAGTAATTTGTACGGTTAACAAGGCTTAAATCAATAACGATTTTATCTGAAAGTCCCGCGTTTTCTAAAAGTTCATATAACTCTTTTAAGTAATCAAGACTCTTTTGTCCTTCTTCGCCCAAATCAATCTGCTTTGCTTTTTCAATGATTTCAAGTCCGCCAAAGAACCTTGGAAGGTTACGGATACAATCTGTTATATCGTTTTTACCGATTTTATCAAGAATATTGTTAAGAGAAACAAAATTTCTGCTTTCAACACAATCGTAAATCTCACTTACAATATCATCAGTTACATTAAGTTTTTTACAAAGTTCTTTAAAGAAACCTGCGTGACCGATTTCAAGTTTGAAATCGGCAGATGTGCAACTCTCAATGGCTTCAACTGCAGTTGTAATAACCTCTAAATCCGCACGAAGCCCGTATGCACCCATAAGTTCAATACCACTCTGTGTTGCCTCGTCATTTCTGCCTGTCAAATTCTTCTGTCTGACAAAAACATTCTGATTATAGTAAAGACGAAGTGGCAGACGAGCATTCTGGAAACGAGTTGAAACAAGTCTTGCAATAGGCAAAGTTGAATCGGGTCGAAGCACTAAAAGTCTGCCGTAGGAATCGGTCAGACTGTAAAGGTCCTCGGGATTATAACCCGAACTATCCCTATTGAACACATCAAAAAATTCTATTGTAGGTGTCATTACCTTTTCGTAACCCTTGGACTTAAAAACTGCTGAAAGTCTTTTCTCTGCACAACGGATAGCACGGCTTTCCATTGCTAAATAGTCTTTTGTTCCTTCAGGTGTAATTTTGGAATAATTTTTCATTTATAAAGTATCCTTTTTTACTTATTCGCTTTAACGTGCTAATATGCTAACATAATAAAGCGT
This sequence comes from Clostridia bacterium, assembly GCA_017624735.1. Taxonomy (GTDB): domain Bacteria; phylum Bacillota; class Clostridia; order Oscillospirales; family Acutalibacteraceae; genus Fimenecus. The sequence continues at coordinate 71,794 of JAGAMK010000004.1, read as the reverse complement.
ATCTGTCAAGTATAATAATGTACAACATTATCAGAAACCAAAGAATGAAATCTGTGCAGTTTCCGGTAAATCTGCAAATGCACCAATTTCCTTTAATGCGGTAACAACGGCACTTGATGCCCCTGTTTTTGCTTGGAAATCGTCAATAGAAACAAAACTTCCGTCACTATTGTCCCTGCCCTCAACAAGTGCTTTGGCAGCGTTTTCGCCAACACCTGAAAGTGCAGAGAAAGGCATTCTGATTTTTCCATCTTCTATGTAATAAACGGTCGCACGTGATTTATAAATATCTACGGGAAGAAGTTCAACACCTCTTGCCATCATTTCATTAACAACCTGCAACGCAGTAAACTGGTCTTTTTCTTTGGTTGTCATTGGTTTTCTGTCCTTTGGCTCTGCGTTAAGTGGGCCATGGAGTTCAACCATTTTGCGTCTTACTGCATCTCTGCCCTGAGAAACAGTCAACGCGTCAAGGTCACCACCACGAACAGTTAAGAATGCTGTATAATATTCAGTAGGTTTGTAAATCTTATACCAACCAAGACGAAGAGCAGCGATAACATAAGCCGCCGCGTGAGCCTTGGGGAACATATACTTGATTTTTCTACAAGATTCCATATACCACTCAGGCACGTTACAAGCACGCATAGCATCTTCTGCACCTTCAGGGAAACCAACTTTTGCAACAATACCCTTACGAGTTTTTTCCATAATATTGAATGCAAGACCTGAATCAAGTCCCTTATGCATAAGGTATGTCATAATACTGTCACGAGTACCGATAACATCGGAAATTGTACAAGTACCGTCTTTGATAAGTTCCTGTGCATTACCAAGCCAAACATCAGTACCGTGGGAAAGTCCTGAAATCTGTAAAAGGTCGGAGAAGCATTTCGGTTGTGCCTCCATAAGCATTCCACGAACGAAATCCGTACCCATTTCGGGAATTGAAAGCGTACCTGTCTGTACACCGATATCATCGGGAGTGAGTCCCAATGCCTCGGGACTTGTGCAAAGACTTACAATCTTCGGGTCACAAACATCAACATCCATAACGGGGATTCCCGTCATATCTTCAAGATGCTTATAAAGTGTGGGCACATCATGACCGAGAATATCAAGTTTTAAAATTGTATCGTGCAAGAAATGGAAGTCAAAGTGGGTTGTTTCCATATCGGACGTTGTATCATTTGCAGGGAATTGAACTGCAGTGAAATCGTAAACATCAAATTCGTTAGGAACAACAACCATACCACCCGGGTGCTGACCGGTTGTTCGCTTAATACCTGTACAGCCCTTTGTCAATCTGTCTTCTTCGGCACGGGTTACAACCTTTCCACGTTCTTCAAGATATTTTTTAACATAACCATAAGCAGTTTTATCAGCAACAGTTGCGATTGTACCCGCTTTAAACACGTGGTCACGACCGAAAAGTTCTTCTGTATATCTATGGGCATTACCCTGATAGTCGCCTGAGAAATTAAGGTCAATATCGGGTGCTTTATCACCGTGGAAACCGAGGAAGGTTTCGAATGGAATTTCGTGTCCGTCACGTACCATCGGGACATCACAATGCGGACAATTTTTCGGTGGCATATCGAAGCCTGAACCATATTCACCGTGAAGGAAAAATTCACTATGTCGGCACTTTGGACAACGATAATGAGGTGCTAACGGATTAACCTCTGAAATACCTGCCATTGTGGCAACGAAGGACGAACCAACAGAACCTCGAGAACCAACGTGATAGCCGTGAGCCTCGGAGTCCCAAACGAGTTTTTGTGCGATAATGTAAAGAACGGCGAAACCATGTTTGATAATAGATTCAAGTTCTCGTGTAAGTCTATCCGCAACATATTCGGGAACAGGGTCACCATACCAATCCTTTGCCTTGTCCCAACAAATCTGACGAAGTTCGTCTTCTGCACCGGGGATTGATGGCTGAAATGTTCCCTCGGGAATTGGTCTTACCTGCTCTATCATATCTGCAATTTTATTTGTATTTGTAACAACAACCTCGAATGCTGTATCTTCACCTAAATATGAGAATTCACTAAGCATTTCGTCAGTTGTTTTAAAGTAAAGTGGTGCTTGGTCATCCGCATCATCAAAGCCTTTACCCGCCATAAGAATTGCACGGAATTTTGCATCCTCAGGGTCCATAAAGTGAACGTCACCTGTTGCACAGACCAATTTACCCAATTTATCGCCCAAATGGATGATTTTACGGTTGATGTCACGAATATCTTCAAGCGATTTAATCTTGTTATACTCTTTATTTCTGTCAGGATTTTTCGCATTGGGGTCAGAGTGGGCTGCAATCATAAACTGATTGTTTCCGTCAGGCTGAATTTCGAGATAATCGTAATATTCAGCAATTTTAAGGATTTCTTCTTCACTCTTTTCAAGAAGAATTGCTCTGATTAACTCACCTGCTTCACAAGCAGAGCCGAGAATTATACCCTCACGTAATTCATTGAGTTTTGAACGAGGAATACAAGGTCTTGTGTGGAAATATGTTGTGTGTGCAAGAGAAACAAGCTTATATAAGTTTTTAAGTCCAACTTTATTCTGCACAAGAAGAATAATATGGTATCTTGGGAGTTTTTCCCATGAAGTTTCAGGCTCGCCAATATCGTCTATAAGGTAACCCTCAACACCATAAATGAGTTTAATATCATCCTTGCCTTTGCCCTTCATAGCATCAGGGTAACCCTGCACATTTCCGTGGTCTGTAATTGCAATAGCGGGATGTCCCCAACTTATTGCACGTTTAACAAGCTTGTCTGCACCTGTCATACCGTCCATATCGGACATATTTGTATGAAGATGTAATTCAACACGCTTTTTCTCTGCTTTATCCTGTTTCTTAATAGGAGTAACAGTATTTACTGCTGTTGCAGAGATTATATTCTCACCTGAATATTTGTCAAAAGTCACTCTACCATAAACGATTACTGTTACACCTTCACTCAACGCACCAAGGAATGTTTTGGCGTTTGCACAGCTTTCAAAAATCTTTACTGTGTATGAATATGTTTTATCTGTAATATTAAAGTTGATAATATTGTTTTTACCGTCACGGGTTGTTTTAACATCAAGACTGAAAACCTCTCCCCAAACTGCAACTGCACCACTTTCAATGGAAACATCACAAAGATTCTGCAGATTAGCAGTACGGATAAGATTTCCGTAAATGGGCTTTTGTGTTTCAAGATAAAGTGGGAAGCCCTCTTTGATTACGTGCGGTTTTGACTCACCCGAACCAGCAGGTACTGATGGTTCAGGAATATTTCTCTCCCTACGGATTTCTTCGTCCACCTTTTTCTGCATAGTGTCAAGAGCAAGTTCTGTGTTAAAATCTTCTTCCTGAACAAGAGTTACAGTATAATCAACGCCGAAAAGTCCTCTGATAAGTCTTTCAATTTCCTTATCACAATTGGCAGAAAGAAGAATATCTTTTCCACCTTTTTTTAGAGTTACTTTCAGTTCTTTGCCGAGTATTTCGTACTCTGCGTTATTAAAATATCCGTTTGCAACGATTACCTTATCCCTTAAAATTTCAACAATAAGTCCCATAAATTCTGTACGGAAACCAATTCTTGACTCATCACAAACAATAGTTATATTAACATTGACAGCCCTTGAAATTTGACTTTCAAGAGCTTCAATTCGATTTTCTTCAATTTTTCTGTAAGGCTTAATGGTGAGCTTTGCACTCATTTTTTCCTGCGAAACAGAAAATCCCACTATGTCTGCATAAGCAATATCGAGATTCTGTGTGCAGTCAAAATACTCACCAAAAAGTGATTTTACTACTGCCATATGTAATTCACCGTTATATTTTTTCTATTTCCTTTAAAAGTTCATCTACAATTTTCTCTTCAGGTACTTTTTTAAGCACTTCACCGTGTTTGAAAATAACACCGCAACCGTCGCCACCTGCGACACCGATATCTGCCTCTTTTGCTTCACCCGGGCCATTAACAACGCAACCCATAACAGCAACTTTAATTGGCTTGTCATAATTTACGAGTGCTTTTTCAACTTTATCTGCAAGACCGATTAGGTCAATTTTTGTTCTTCCGCAAGTTGGGCAAGAAACAATCTGTGCACAGTCAGTTTTAATACCTGCTGCCTTTAAAATGTCATAACCGGCCTTAACCTCTGTTACAGGGTCAGCGGTCATTGAAACTCTAATTGTGTCACCGATACCATCAAGTAAAAGCGAACCAATTCCAATACTTGATTTTACAAGTGCCATATTATGTGTACCTGCTTCGGTAACACCCAAATGCAAAGGATAGTCGCACATATCTGCAACTAATCTATATGCCTTTACCATTTTCTGCACATCGGAAGATTTGATGGAAACAACAATGTTATTAAAATCAAATTTCTCAAGAAGTGAAATATGATACATAGCACTTTCAGCCATAGCCTCAGGTGTTGGTGAGCCGTATTTGCTGAGTAAATTCTTTTCAAGCGAGCCTGAATTTACACCAATACGAATTGGCACATTGTGAAGTCTGCAAGCATTTGCAACTGCACGTACTTTCTCGTCATCACCGATATTGCCCGGGTTAATTCTGATTTTATCAACGCCCGCTGCGACACTTTCCAAAGCACAGCGATAGTCAAAATGGATATCTGCAACAACAGGAATTTTCACGGCATTTTTCACTGCGTATAATGTATTAACTGCCTCTTTGTTAGGCACAGTAAGACGGATAATCTGACAACCTGCTTTTTCCAGTTCAACAGCCTGACGCACATTTCCCTCTGCATCCTCTGCGATAACATTAAGCATTGACTGAACAGAAATAGGATTATTTCCACCAATTTTAACATTACCTGCCGTTACAACACGGCTTTTTCTACGTTCTATCATAAATCGCACCTTAATTCTTTATAAGATTTACAATATCATTAAAAGTTACTAACAACATTAAAAGTAATAAAAGTACAAGTCCTGCACCATGTATAAAGCCCTCATATTTAGGCTTTATTGGTTTTCTGCGAATTCCTTCGATTACAAGAAAGAAAAGTCTGCCACCATCAAGAGCAGGTAATGGCATAAGATTAAAAATTCCAATGTTAATTGTAATAAATGCCATAATATTTAGTGTGGCTATAAGTCCTTCTTTGCTTTGCGTTGCACTTGACGCCATATCTGCAATTATATTTACAGTCCCCACAGGTCCTGACAAATCAGTTAAACCATATCGACCAGTTACCAAGTCAAAAAGACTTAACCAGACAAGTCTTGCCATGGATGCGGTTTGTTTGAATGAGTTTGATATAACATTCAAGATGGTTGGTTGCTCACCGACAATTATAAAGTCATATTCAATGTGAGTGTATTCGCCCTCTTTTACTGTCTTGAATTTAACATCTTTGAGTTCAACCTTGTCGCCATCACGGCGGACTGTCATATCAAAAACACCGTCATCACTTCTTGTCATAAGAAATGAAACATCCATTCCCGATAAAACTCTTTTTCCGTCAATGGAAAGAATTTCATCATTGGCCTGAAGTCCTGTCTGCTGACTTGTTGCACCCTCGTAGAAACTATGAATTTTGTTTGTGGCAATCAAGTCGTCCATTGTGAGAATTGTTGCTACAATTACAACACCTAAAATCAAATTCATAATTGCACCGGCTGCAACTATGATGATTTTTTGCCAGACCTTTTTGCGATTGAAAGCATTTTCATCTTCACTTTCTTCGTCTTCACCCTCCATACTTACGTAACCACCAATGGGCAAAAGACGAAGTGCATAAGTCGTGTCGCCTTTTTTCTTTTTGAAAATTGCAGGTCCCATTCCAAGTGCAAACTCATTAACCTTTACTTTAAAAAGTTTTGCAAAGGTGAAATGCCCCAACTCGTGTATTGATATTAAAAGTCCAAAGAACAATATTGCCACTAAAAAGGGCCATACCTTTGACCAGATTTCCAAAAAATCACTGCTTTCTAAAATTACTGTTTTGCATGTTTGATTACTAACTGTCTTGCGAAAGTATCTGCCTCATAAACATCATCCACCGTATATGTTTCCACTTTTGGTGCTTCGTTCATTACCTTTTCAACTAACTCTGCAATCTGCAAGAACCCAATTTCGCCTTTACGGAACATAAGATTTGCCTGTTCATTTGCTGAATTTGCAAATGCAGGATAAAGTCCACCACGTGTAATCGCCTCGCGGCAGATATCCATACATCTGAATGTATCATAATCGGGTTTATAGAATGTGAGAGTACCCAATTTTGTTAAATCCAACTCGCCTGTGAGAGATTCCATTCTCTCAGGATATGTGAGAGCATACTGAATCGGGATTTTCATATCTGGAAGTCCCATTTGTGCAATTACTGCATTATCATCATACTCAACGGCAGAATGAATTATACTTTCCCTATGAACAACAATTTCGATTTTTGATGGATGAACATCGAAAAGCCATACTGCTTCAATAAGTTCGAGTCCCTTATTCATCATTGTAGCAGAGTCAATGGTTATTTTTTGTCCCATACTCCAGTTTGGATGTTTGAGAGCATCTGCAACCGTTACTTTTTCTAATTCTTCACGAGTCTTACCGAAGAATGGGCCACCACTAGCAGTAAGAATAATTCTCTTTAATGCCTTATTTGTTGGCTGACCCTGTAAGCACTGGAAAATTGCTGAATGTTCAGAGTCAACGGGGAGAATATCAACGCCTTTTGCTTTAGCGTTTGTCGTAACGAGCAAACCACCTGCTACAAGTGTTTCTTTATTAGCAAGAGCAATCTTCTTATTTGCCTCAATAGCAGAAAGTGTAGGTTTAAGACCTGCCATACCAACAACGGAGTTAATTACTGTATCGGCACTTTCAACTCTTGCGCACTCGCAGACACCCTGGATGCCTGAAAGGACTTTCACCTCCATATCTGCCACACGATTTTTAAGCTCTTTTGCCGCATTTTCATCAACCAAAGCAGCAATCTGTGGCTTGAATTCACGAATTTGTTCTTCAATTAAATCGACGTTAGAATATGCCGAAAGCGCGGAGACAGAGTAACCGCACTTTCTTGCTGTTTCAAGGCTCTGTGTACCGATTGAACCGGTCGAGCCTAAAATACTTAAATTTTTTGTCATTATATCGACACCTCAAAGATGTTAAATACTGCATAGAAAGCAACAGAAACAAACATAATGCTATCAAAACGGTCCATAATTCCGCCATGACCTGGAATTAAGTTACCGAAATCTTTTATACCATAATTTCGTTTGATGAGTGATGCTGTAAGGTCACCACACATACCTACGATTGATGTTATTACTGATGCCACGATAATTGCTACATAATTATTTGATGGATTTGCAAAGATGAAATTGTTATACACTGCATAAAGAATTACATTTGCAAGCACACAACCAAGCACACCACCGATAGCACCTTCAACCGTCTTTTTAGGACTGATTTTTGGACAGAGCTTGTGTTTTCCTAAAAAGCTTCCTGCAAAATATGCGAAAGTATCAGTCATACAAGCAGAGAAGAGAATAAAGAGAATTAAGAAAATTCCGTGGGCATCCGTATAGCCTTTATCAGGGAAATATAACTTGACATCTCTGAAATACATAAGTCTTGTAAACGCAAATGGTGCAAAGAGCGATGACATAACAACGAATGACACATCGGAAAACTTTGTGTTTTCGTGATTATGAAGCATAAGGAAACAAAGCACCAAAACATATGCTGTTATAAGATATTCTGTTTTCAGATTAAGTCCGCCTATTTCTCTTAAAAGGTGTCCGTACTCATAATAGAGTGGAAAAGCGGTTGAAACTATAAGACTTAATATCATTATGGGCTTGTTTTTAAGTCCGATTGAACGATTGAGTTCATAGGTAGCCATAAAGCAAAGGAACATTGCAAATACTAGGAAAAACCAAGTGTGCATAAACACAAGTGCAGAAATTCCTATTGCTGTCCACAAAAGACCAAATACTATTCTTTTAGCCATATCTTTCCTCTTTTCTATCCTCAAATAACCGCTGAAAAGTGGTTACTCATACTCCACCAAATCGTCTGTTACGTTTTTCAAACTCCCTTAATGCTTCACAAAGGTCTTCCTCTGTGAAATCAGGCCACAAAACATTTGAAAACCAGAACTCTGAATATGCTGACTGCCATGTTAAAAAGTTTGACAATCTGTATTCACCGCTTGGTCTGATAATCAAATCCGGGTCAGGAAGATTTTTTGTGTAAAGGCTTCCAGAAATCATTTCTTCCGTTATATCATCAGGAGAAATTTCACCCTTTGCCACTTTCTCTGCAATAGCCTTTACACCCTGTGTGATTTCATGACGACCACCGTAGTTAACTGCAAGGTTCAAAACAACTTTGGTTTCATATTTACTTACATTTTCAATATGCTCCATTAATGCCTGAATATCCTCAGGAATTCCTGTTCGGTCACCAACAAATCTTAAAGTAATGCCTTTTTCTTTATTTTCTTCTGTTCTTTCGTCCGCCTCTATAAGATATTCACGGAAGAGCTGCATAATAGCGTCAACCTCTTCCTGAGGACGTTTCCAGTTTTCAGTTGAAAAAGCATAGAAAGTCAGGCATTTAACACCAACATCAGCCGCGAATTCACCGATTTTACGAAATGTTTTCGCACCCTCAATATGACCTTTATATCTTGGTAAATTTCTCTGCTTTGCCCATCTGCCATTACCATCCATAATTATACCGATATGCTTTGGTAAAACAGAGAATTGGGGAATGTTTTTCTTATCCATAATTTCAAAAATAAGCAAATCAAGGCGGTATTACCCGCCCTTAGATTTGTTTATATCTCCATAATTTCTTTTTCTTTCTTATCGGCAATAGCGTCGATTTCCTTTATGAATTCATCAGTAATTTTCTGAATCTTTGTTTCAGCATTCTTCTGGTCATCTTCAGTGATTTCACTGTTTTTCTTCATTGCCTTGATTTTGTCGATACCGTCACGACGGATTGAACGGATTGCAACCTTTGATTCTTCAGCAGTTTTGCTTACATCCTTGCAAAGCATCTTTCTGCGTTCCTCTGTAAGAGGAGGGAATGTAAGACGAATAACCTTGCCGTCATTCATTGGTGTAATACCAATGTCAGAAGCCTGAATAGCCTTTGAAATAGGATTGATTGTGCTTACGTCCCAAGGCTGAATAACAAGAACTCTACCTTCACTTACCGAAACAGCAGCCATCTGCTGAATTGGTGTTGGAACACCATAATAATCAACAGAAACTTTATCAAGAACAGCAGGAGTTGCTCTGCCCGCTCTCATACCTGCAAATTCTTTTTCAAGAACCATAATAGTCTTGTTCATTTTTTCTTTCATTGCGTCAAAAACTGTATTCATAATGTGTCTCCTTTAAAATTATTTCTCGTTATTTCTCGTCAACAACAAGTGTACCAACTGTTTCGCCCTTAAGAGCCTTAATCATATTTTCAGGCTGCTGAAGATTGAAAACAAGAAGCGGAATTTTATTGTCACGACAAAGAGAAGCAGCAGTGCTATCCATAACTGCAAGTCCCTTGCTTAAAATATCCTGATGTGTGATTACATCATACTTAATTGCATCGTCAAAACGATTTGGGTCTTTATCATAAACACCATCAACGTTTGTTGCTTTAAAGATAATATCTGCATCAATTTCTGCTGCACGGAGAGCTGCTGCAGTATCAGTTGAAAAGAATGGGTTGCCTGTTCCACAGCCGAAAATCACAACTCTGCCCTTTTCAAGGTGACGTTTTGCACGATGGCTGATATAAGGCTCAGCAATTTTATTCATTTCAATAGCAGTCTGAACTCTAACAATAACGCCCAACTGCTCAAGCGAATCAGCAAGTGCCAATGAATTCATTACAGTTGCAAGCATACCGATATGGTCTGCTCTTGTTCTGTCCATATCACCACTACTACGGCCTCTCCAGAAATTACCTCCACCAACAACGATAGCGATTTCAGCGCCCATATCTGCCATTTCTTTTACTGCAGAACAAACACTGTTTACTGTGTCAAAATCAAAGCCATGTTTCTTATCCCCTGCAAGGACTTCACCACTGACTTTCAAGAGTACTCTTTTATACTTTGGTTCCATAATAAAACACCTCCACGGTAAACACAACTTTCCGTTTACCATATTTAGTATATTTTACATTAAAATAGCCTTTATGTAAAGAGTATTTTTCAATAAAATACGACCTTCTTCTTATACAAAATGCATATTGACTTCATTCGACAAAAGTTATATAATGAGTATGGTTATTTTTCTGTGCTGGCATAAAGTCAGCCTTAATTTTTATTGTATTGAGGTGTTTCTTTTGTCAAATCTTCCTTTTGACTTAGAAAAAATCTGTGATATGTTTTCTCTTGAAGGAACATTTACAGGGTATGAAAAAATCAATAATGGTCATGTTAACAGCACATTCACTTTGATTTTTGAAGAAAACGGAGAAGTTGCAAAATACGTGCTTCAAAAAGTGAATACTGAAGCATTCAAAAATCCTGAAGGACTTATGAACAACATTGTTGCTGTTACAAGCCATATCCGTAAAAAGAATGAGGAAAAGAACATTCCGTGGGCTGACCGTGGCACACTCACCTTTCTCCCTTGTAAAAACGGAAAATATTTCTTCATTGATGAAAAGAACCAATGTTGGAGAATGTACGGTTACATAGATAATGTTTACACATGCAACTCCATTGATGACGAACAGGTTTTCTGCAACGCAGGTATTGCTTTTGGTGATTTCCAGAATCTTCTTTCTGATTTCGACGGTTCAACTCTTTTTGAAACTATTGAAAAATTCCACAATACCGTTTCTCGTTTTGAAAACCTTAAAAAGGCTATCGAAGAAAACCGTTCAGGCAGACTTGATGATGTTAAAGATGAAGTTGAGTTTGCATTAGGCTATGAAGCAGAAACACATATGCTTGTTGATTTGATTGACGAAGGCAAACTTCCTTTAAGAGTTACCCATAATGACACAAAGCTCAACAACATTCTTTTTGATAATGTTTCAAATAAAGGCATCTGCATTATCGACCTCGATACTGTTATGCCGGGTCTTTCACTTTATGACTTCGGTGACAGCATCCGTTTCGGTGCTAATACAGCAGCAGAAGACGAAAGAGACCTTTCAAAGGTAAGTTTGAGTCTTCCGCTTTATGAGGCTTATGTTAAAGGTTATCTTGGCAGTGCAAAAGATGCTTTGACAGACCTTGAAAAAGAACTTCTCCCTATGGGTGCAAAAATGATGACATACGAATGTGGAATCCGTTTCCTTACAGACTACCTCAATGGTGACATCTATTTCCACATCAATTATCCTGAACACAACCTTGACCGATGCCGTACACAGTTTGAACTCGTGAAAGATATGGAACGCAAGTGGACTGAAATGCAGGAAATCACAAAGAAATACAGCTAATAAACAAAACTGAAACTCCTATTTTACATAGGAGTTTTCTTTTTTCTTTCCCTTGAAAATGTAATGCTGTAATGATATAATGAAAAAGTAAACTGAACTTTTGAAAAAAGGTGAAAACTATGATTTTTGACACATTGGAAAACATAAAGAATTATGCAGGGCTTGGCAGAGTTTATACCGCACTTGAATTCCTTGCTAAAACAGATTTCTCACAAATGGAACTGGGCAGATACGAGCTTGACGGCGACAATATTTTCTATATGGTGCAGACTTACGAAACCGACCCTAACAAGACAATTTCAGAGGCACACAAGAAATATATCGACATTCAATTTATGGTTGACGGTGACGAAATCATAGGGGTTGCACCGATTTCCTGTGAAAAGGTTGAAGTCGAAGCAAAACCTGAAAATGATGTTTGGTTTTATGAATGCAAAACCGAGCCATTGACACTTTTTAGTGGTAGCTTTATGGTGCTTTATCCAAATGATTTGCATTGTCCGGGCGTGGCTGTTGATGAACCAAAAACCTGCCGGAAAGTTGTAGTGAAGGTGAAAGTATGATTAAAGATATTTATTCAAAAAAGATAACTGAACTCCGTGAAAAGAGTGGAATGTCACAGTCAGGACTTGCTGACCGTGTTAATACCAACACCGAAACTGTCATCTCTTGGGAAAACGGTGAAAGCGTTCCATCTGCCGAAGAATTTTTCAAAATGGCAAAGCTTTTTAGCGTTTCAATGGATGTTTTCTTTGAAGCAGAACAACTAAAATCCGAAAGAGAAACTCTCAACGGAATGGAATCCTTAAACCAACTTTACAGAATTGGTCGCGGTCCATCAAGTTCACACACAATGGGGCCTGAAAAAGCATGTGTGCTTTTTAAAGAAAAAAATTCTGATGCCGACGAATTCAAAGCAATTCTCTACGGCTCTCTTGCAAAAACAGGTAAAGGCCACTGTACTGACACAGTTATTGAAAGCACACTCTCCCCCATTCCTTGTAAGGTTGAATTTGACTATCTCAAAACAGATATTGAGCATCCTAACACAATGGATTTATATGCCTACAAAAACGGTGAGCAGACAGATTTCATCCGTGTTTTCAGCGTTGGTGGTGGACGAATTGAATTCGAGGGTAGTTCTTCTGCAAAGGAACCAATCGTTTATCAATTAAGCACATTTAAAGATATTAAGGATTATTGCAAAGAAAAAAAATATCGTTTATGGCAATATGTTGACGAGGTTGAGGGCGAATACATTTGGGATTATCTTGCTGAAGTATGGAAAACAATGAAAAATGCTGTTGAAAGTGGCATTGAAGATGAAGGTGTTCTCCCGGGTGGTCTTGAAGTACAGAAAAAGGCTAAGTATCTTTACAATATGGAACACATCGGTGAAAGTGCCGAAACAAGAGAAAACCGTGAGGTTTGTTCCTACGCTTTTGCAGTAAGTGAGCAAAATGCATCTGGCGGCAAGATTGTTACTGCACCTACCTGTGGTGCATCGGGTGTTGTTCCTGCTGTGCTTTACTATATGCAATTAAAACACGGTTTTACTGACCGTCAGATTTTACAGGCACTTGCAACAGGTGGACTAATCGGAAATCTCATTAAGACAAATGCGTCCATTTCAGGTGCAGAATGTGGATGTCAGGCAGAAATTGGTACTGCTTGTGCTATGGCTGCCGCTGCATTGGGAGAACTTTTTGGTCTTAAACGTGGTAAGATTGAATACTCTGCCGAAATTGCCATTGAGCATCATTTAGGTCTTACCTGCGACCCAATTTGCGGACTTGTACAAATCCCTTGTATTGAGCGAAATGCAGTTGCTGCCATGAGAGCAATCAACGCAGTTAATCTTGCAAGTTTTTTAAGCGAAACCCGAAAAATCTCACTTGATAATGTTATTACAACAATGAAGAAAACCGGCATGGATATCCACGCAGCATATCGCGAAACAAGTGAAGGTGGGCTTGCAACACTTGAAATATAGCCAAAAATTAACTCCCAAAGTTTTCCCTTGGGAGTCTTTTTATACCTTATAACTTTTTCGTCTTTCTTCAAGTTCTTTGTGCATTTTTTCTGTTGTCTTTTTATTAAGTGGATAAAATACCATTAACACTAAAACTACAAATCTGAAAACAAACGGTATCAAAGTTGCAATATCATACATACCGTTAAGAACGGATTCGCTTTGACTTATTCCCGAGCCTACCTTTTGACTGTCATAACCTACGAGACTTACTATCCATGGAGCAAGGGAGGCAATTGCTTGTCCGATTTTTCTCATAAATGTAAAGAAAGCAAAATCGGCAGCTTCTTCGCGAACACCTGTTACCCATTCGTCGTGGTCTATAATATCTGCAGCAAATGACCAGGTTTGTAGAGATGTAAAACCTACACCCAAACTGTTCAAAATAGAAAGAACAATAAATAACCACGCATCATCCTTACCGATAGGAAGAACAAACAGCAAGAATGTTGACAGTGTTGCAACAGAAAGTCCCACTAAACTTGTTTCCTTTTTGCCAAACTTGGTGATAAGTTTGTTGGAAAAAGGTATAAATATAATCATCGGTAAATAAGTAGCCAACGTATATATAGTATTTAATGCACTGTTTTGGAAATAGTCCTTAAAAATGTAAATGGTGACCGTATTTGTATACATCTGTGTCGCAAGCAATATACAAGTTAAGCAACACATAATAACGAATGCCTTGTTTTTAATAATTCGCTTGAATGTGCCAAGAAGCGAAGTTTTTTGGTGAGTTGAATCGAGATTCAAATCCCTTTCATAACCCGGTTCTTCTGTAAATGAATTATATCCGCCTGTATAACACAAGAACATAAGGAAACCTACAATCGCCATACCGATTGCCATATACTCCGCATTCATCTGATTTTTGTCAACACCGGCAGTCATAACAAGCACGGGGAAGAACAATGTAGGATAAATTCCTATACCTCCACCGATTGAACGACATACGGAAAGTGAACTTCTCTCTTCGTCTCTTTGTGTCATAATATTGGCAAGTGAGCCATAGGGCACGGAAATAAAAGTATAAAGAGTGCCGTAAAGCACGTAAAGAAGTGCCACCCAGAATGTGTTAAAGGTCAAATTGTCAGAAATCTTTACGAACATAAGAACCATGACAAGTGCCAAGGGATACCCAGCCAAACGGAAAAGCGGTCTGTATTTACCCTTTTTGCCTATTTGTCTTCTTTGAACGATTGAACCAATAATCGGGTCAGCCACGCAATCCCATATTTTTGCAATAATCATAATCGCACTGATAACTGCACCCGGCATTTTAAGTATATCCGAGCAATAAATTGCCAAATACGAACTCATTATACAAAAAGCGGAATTATTTGCAATTTCAATGGCAGTATAACCTACATAATTTTCCGCAGTTACTTTCTTTTCGGGATTAGGTTTTCTCTTCCACATAAACATCACCAATGCAAATATTAACACATTCTACCTAAAATGTCTATAATTTCTTTGTTCTGATTTACTTTTTGTTGATTTTATGTTAAAATATTGTTAAACATAAGGAGGAGTTATCTTGCCATATTTATTCACACACTTTAAAGAAAAATATACTCCCGACGGTGAACAGGTTTACTTTGCTGTCAGTCGTGACGGACTTAATTGGGAGCAAGTAAACAACGGAAACCCTGTTTTGACTGCTAAACTTGGTGAAAAGGGTTGCCGTGACATTGAAATCGTCAGGCTTCGTGACAACAGTTTTGTAATTCTCACAACGGACTTGTGTGTTGCAAATCGTTATGACGAAAACTGGCAACTTGACTGGTCAAATATCAACAGAACCGGCAGTAAATGTCTTCGTATGTGGAAAACAGATGACCTTGTGAATTTCGGCGAAGAAAAACTTGTGTATTTTGGTCGTGACGATTTTGGTTGCATGTGGGCACCTGAAGTGTTCTATGACGAAATCAATGACGAATATCTTGTTCATTGGGGCTCAACCGTTGCAGAAGATAATTACAAGCATATGTCAATTTACTGCTCTGTAACAAAGGACTTTGAAACATTCTCCACGCCCAAACTTTTCTTTACAAAGGACAACGAAATCCTTGACACACATATACGCAAAATTGATGGTGTTTATCATATGTTCTATAAAAACGCACACAATCCATCAATGAATATGCACGCAACATCTGACAACCTTTATGGACCATACAAGCACGACGAAAAGTTTGAAGAATATATGACAAACGAAGTTGAAAAAGCAGGGTCCTATGAAGCCGGCACAAGTTATACTCTCCCTGACGGAAGATGGTGCATCCTTTTCGATTTCTTTGGGTGCGAAAAAGAAAAAATGGGATATGTACCATTCATTTCATCCAAACCAGGCGATATGAATGTTACTCGTTGCCCTGAATTGGTTTCATTCCCATACGGTTTCAAACACGGTGGTGTGGTTGAAATCACAGACGAAGAATACAAAAGATTGAAAAATATATAAAAACAAACCGTAGGCAAAACCTACGGTTTGTTTTTACTCTTCTATGGGCTGTATTTCGTCAATCGATTCAACGACCAATGGTTTTTGAACTTCTTCTTGCTGTTTTTGTATTTTGTCATCAAGCCACTCTATGATATCGGCATATACCTCGTCACGATTTGTTTCGTTGAGAATTTCATGACGTGCGCCCTCGTAAATCTTCATTGAAACATTTCTGTGACCCGTCTTTTTTAACATTCTATAAGTTTCTTTTACCCCTTTTGAGTAGTCACCAACAGGGTCCATTGAGCCTGAAACCAAGAAAATTGGCATACTTAATGGAATTGTATTATACCAACGACGTGTTGTTACTTGTTTGAGGGTTGTGAAAAGCACTTTCATTCCGCTGACTGTGTATGTATATCCACACAATTCGTCAGCAATAATCTTATCCACCTCGGTTTCGTCCCTTGTTGACCAGTCACGCTCTGTGCGTTTCTCTGTTTTTCGGTTATAAGCACCAAACGCGATAGTATCTAACAATTCTGAACGATGCATTGGTCCGTTTTGCTTAATCATTGCAGTTGCAAGTAAAATTCCCACACCTAAAGCAGGATTTTCGCCACTTGTACCACTATAAATTACACCATCAAGAAGGTAACCATATTTTGCAGTATATTTTCTTGCAATAAGGCTTCCCATACCGTGACCAAGCATAAAAAATGGTAAATCAGGATACTCAGCCTTTGCCATATCGGTTAAGGTCTTAAGGTCATCAATAAATGTTTCCTCACCATTTTCCTCACCGAAAAATCCAAGCATGTCTTTATCTGTAATGGATGCACCATGTCCTACGTGGTCGCTAATGAATACAGCATATCCTGCTTTACAAAGCTCAAGTGCAAATTTGGAATAACGATTTGAATATTCCGCCATACCATGGGAGATCTGCACAACACCTTTTATTGAGCCGTAGTCAATGGGAGCTGCACTTTGTGCATATATGTCGCAAAGTCCCGAAACAGATGGAAATGTATATTCTTTGGTTAAGAATTCCACAAAAATCACCTTTAAAACATCAATTTGTCTTCACATTATAGCATAAAGAATTACACTTTTCTATACGATAGCCCGAAATTAGGCAGATACCACAAAACACCATGTAAAATATTGGAGATAAGCAACAAAACAAAGAATTTGAAAACAATAAGTTATTATGATAAAATAAATATAGATATGGGGGCGTAGCTCAGCTTGGGAGAGCGTTTGACTGGCAGTCAAAAGGTCATGGGTTCGAGCCCCACCGTCTCCACCATTAAATCCTAAAAAGGAGAAATAAAGTTATGTTTACATTCGTCAAAATGATTTCTGCCATTCTTGCATTCATTATGTCCATACTCCCTTTGGTGAGTCAGCCTGAGCAACCAAAGTGCAAGCCCGAATTCACGGGCACTTTTATTCAGTCTTGGATGACATGTGTGTGGGATGATGAAAGATGGGCAGAAGAAATAGAAAATATGGAGAAAGCAGGAATTGAATATCTTATTCTTCAATGTCTTGCAGATAAAGGCTATTCAGCTAATGGTGGTAATTGGAATGTTTATTACGACACTGATGTTGAAGCCTTAAAAGATGCAACCTTTGGGGGCGATTGTCTTGAGCCTGCACTGAAGCATTGTCAGGATGCAGGAATCAAGGTGTTTGTTGGTCTTTCAATGTTTGATGATTTCTGGAACGAAGCAGGTAGCTCACAATACTTGGATGTTTGCCGAGTTGCCGGTGATATGATAGAGGATATTTATAATAAATACGGTGAAGGGTATAAAGACACCCTTTATGGTTGGTATTTTACCCCGGAAATCAGTAACGGTCTTCTTTGTCAACTCACCTTTGACGGAATTATAGATGGTATAAACCATGTAATTGACAGAATTAACGATGTTGATGCAACAAAACTATTTCTTATGAGCCCTTTCTATTCGGAATATCTGTCAGCGGGGGCAGTTACTTCTCTCAGTAGTTATGTGAAATTTTTCAACAAGGTTAATTTCCGTGATGGCGACATTTTTGCTCCACAAGATGCAGTTGGTGCAAAATGGGTAAGGGAAGAAAACCTTGAAACGACTTGGAAGATGTATAAGGCAGCAATAGATACCTGCAAGGCTGATGTGAAGCTTTGGGCTAACTGCGAAAACTTTGACGGTGCAATCACAAGTGAAAGCCTTGGTGGATTACTTTCTCCAAAAATTACAGAGCATACATCCAATGTAACTGCAACTCTTGACCACTTTGTATATCAAATGGAAATTGCTTCAAAATATGCAGAAAACATTATTACATTCTCATACAATCACTATTACAGCCCTTCACTTGTAAATCCTGCATTTATCAATACATATTTTGATTATATTGAAAATGGTTATGTGCTTGAAAGTGAAGCACCGGAAAATCCTCAAAACTTAAAGAAGGTACAGAGTGAAAATGGTGTTGAGCTTTCTTGGGATGAAGCAGTTGACAATTTTGGTATTGCTTACTACCGACTTGAAAAAGACGGCAAATTCCTTGCAAGAATTGATAAATACTACGGAAACGAAGAAAACTATTTTATTGATGAAGCAGGAAGCACAAACAGTGTATATACAATTGAAACCGTTGACGCAGCTGGAAACAGTACAGGTAAGATAACAATAAACTGAATTAATAGAAAGAAATCCGTAATTGTAGTGATTACGGATTTCTTATAATCGGAATTGTTGAAATCATATTATATTTATGTTATACTATTCATTACAGTATGAAAAAGGAGAAATTCTTATGAGTAAAACACAGACCAAGCCACAGAATCCTTTGTGGCAGACAACTAAATCTGAAAGAGCAAGTTATTATTCATATTTCTTTGGACAGAATATGATTTATACTATGGTAGCAAGCTTTTTGCCTACTTTCGTTGCTTTTATGATTGACCCAATTACATGTTCAATCGTTATGGGTATCGTTAAGTTGTGGGATGCAATCAATGATGCTATTTTCGGCGTTATTTTTGATAAGGTTAAGTTCAAAAGTGGAAAGAAATATATACCATGGCTCAAAGCCGCTTGTATTATTACTCCATTATCTACTATTGCACTTTTCTTCATTCCAACTGATTCTAAAGAGTCCGTTCAGGTTTTATGGTTCGCTCTTGCTTATATTATTTGGGATACCGCATACACTCTTTGTGACGTTCCTGCCTTTGGTCTTGTTACCGCAATGTCGAACAATATAGAAGAAAGAAATTCAATCCTCTCTGTCAAGGGACTTACAGCAGGTATCGGTGTTGCCCTTGCATCTGTTATTGTTCCTGCTCTTGTAAGTGAAGATGTGGGTGTAAGTTACGGTATTGCAAGTGTTATAATTGCTGTAGTTGCTATTGCAACAATGTTACCTCTCATTTTTGTGGGCAAAGAAAGATATAAAACTACAGATGAAGAACAATTCACTGTTAAAAGAATGGTGAAATATGTTGTAAGCAACAAATATCTTCTTATATATTACCTTGGATATCTCTTCTTTTCAGGTGCACAGACATATAACTCAATGCACCAGATTTTCGCATATTATATCTACAAGAATTCACTTGCATCACTTATAACAGGTACGGTTGCGGCTGCTCCTCAGCTTATTATGGCATTGCTTGTTCCTAAAATCATCAGAAAGTATGACAAGGCTCTTGTTTTCAAGATTTCAGCTATTGCAGCACTTGTACTTTCTTTCCCAATTCTTTTCACAAAAGAAAGCTTCTTATTCTTTACAATTACCTACATGCTCCGTTCAATCCCTCTTGCGGTTATCGGTATCCTTGCATTTACATTCACTCCTGACTGTGCTGAATATGGTCAATATACAACAGGTACAGAGGCAAAGGGTATCACTTTTGCTATCCAGACTTTCGCTGTTAAACTTGCGGCTGCTATCTCGGGCTCAGCTTGGCTTGCTATTGTTGGTCTTTTTGGCTTTATTTCATTTGACAATGCCGCTGATTTTGCTGCACTTGAAAAGATTAATGCTATTGCACAACAGCCTGCATCTGCTTTTGATGGAATTTGGTTTGCATATAATATTTTCCCAATTTTTGGTCTTGCAATCGCTTGTGTAATTTGGTATTTCTATCGTCTTAATGACAAGGACGTTCAAATTATGGCTGACTGTAACAGAGGTACAATCACAAAAGCCGAAGCTGAAAAACTCCTTTCTAAAAAATACTAATATTTATGTATCAAGCAAAATCCCAAGGTATTTAACCTTGGGATTTTTAATTTCTAATTAAATTCTACCCTTATTTTATTGCAAAAATCTGAAAAACAAGTACAATAAATACAGAGGTGAAAAGCATGAACATGTACAAATTTGGAAATTACATTTGCAAGTTGCGTGAAGAAAAAAATCTTACTCAAACCGAACTCGCTAAACAATTAGATGTTTCTGACAAATCAATATCCAAATGGGAAAACGGTCAAGCTTTTCCGAGAATTGAAACCTTTGAAAAACTTGCAGTTGCACTGGATACAACTGTTGAGGACATTTTTTCTGCTAGTAAAGACGGAATTAAAAGAGTTTGTATAACAAATAATTTTTATTATGTAATGCAGATTGATGTTGACGGACAGTTACATTCAATAATGGCTGATGAAAGCAAATGGATTGAAATAAACGATGCAACAAATTCAATTATAGTTAGAATTACCGGTGAGATTTTAACTGATGATATTTTTGAAGAATTAGATGCTGGTGCCACAAACTTAAAAGAGAAAATAAAGTTTAAGTTTTTTAAAAAGGCAACAACCGAGCTGATGAATTTAATTTTGCAGGTGGATTGTACATATAAAATTTCTAATATATCTCCTGATTCGCTGATTACGGTTGAACATGACGGATTTGACTTAGGCGACAAAACTTGGATAATGCAGGATTTTCAGATTATGTATCCTAAAATCATTTGTAATGACAGCATACAAGTTGAATTGCTAAATGCAAAAGGAAAGAACAGCAAAGAAATAATTAAAAAATACAAAAAATTAGGCTTACAATCCGATTTGGGATTGGACTTCATTACAATGTTTCTTGCATACCCTTTGAGAGGCATGTATTTCAAGCATTTATGCAAACCCCATGTCTTAAAGAAAAACATTCTGAATGCCGAAATGCACAAAGCAAAGACAGAAAAACGAAACAATGGTAAAAAAATCGGTTGTTTTGGTTTTTGCCTTGTTACAATTGGAGGCTTATTGCTTTGGTTAATATTGGATGTTTTTGTTTTCTCCATACTTTTTGTATCAACCGAAAAGCCATATTTAGTTGCTTCGGATTATTCATCAATAACCTACAAAGACGATGTTTATATCAGAATAGAAGAATTGCCTGAAGACGCCTATCCCACAACAATGTTTGGTGCTACAATCTGGGAAGACTCCAGAACGGACGGTCTTTCAAAATGGGACCAATCTATGCAAGGCAATAAAGTTCAACTGTTCGAGGATGATGAAGGCAGAGAATACCTATGGTTGGTTGAAAATTATGTAGACAACATTCTTGGTGCAAAAGACAATGGCGATGATAAAGAATATGAAGATTTTGACGAGCATTATGTATATGTTTGCGCAAATCCTTAATTAATGCAAAAACCGAGGTTTATAGCCTCGGTTTAATTTTTATTCTTCTATTCTATCAACTGTTATGTTGATTTCGTTATTTTCGACTATTGCAAATCCGTCGGAAATGTTAGCCGTGAGGACTGTTTTTCCGTCTTTGGCAACAATTACTGTGCCGGATTTTAGAGCGAAAACTGCTCTTGCATGGCCTTTTTTTATTCCGTATGAGCCTGAAAACTCACCCTTTGAACTGTCTGCAACGGGGATACGGACACTGTCACATTCCACAGCAGGAATCTGACGGTCAACAGTAAAAAACTTTACAGTCAGAATATCCTTCATATATATCACCCATTTTCTCTTTTGTAAGCAGCATACACATCGTCGGCAGTACCTGACATAAGGAAATGATGCTCGGGAATCATATCAAGTTCGCCTGAAAGAATTTTTTCAACGCTGTCAACAGTCTTTTCAAGTGGCACATAAATGCCAGCCTGACCTGTGAAGCTTTCAGCAACGTGGAATGGCTGACTCATAAATCTTTGAACACGTCTTGCTCTCTTTACAGTTTGTTTATCTTCAGCAGAAAGTTCGTCCATACCCAAAATTGCGATAATATCCTGAAGCTCGGCATATTTCTGCAACACACGTTGAGTTTCCTTTGCCACCTTATAATGTCTTTCGCCAACAAAATCAGGTGAAAGTGCTCTTGAAGAAGATTCAAGAGGGTCAACAGCGGGATATATACCAAGTTCAACAATTTTTCTTGAAAGAACAGTAGTTGCGTCAAGATGTGAGAAGGTTGTTGCAGGAGCAGGGTCTGTAAGGTCATCGGCAGGAACATAAACAGCCTGAACGGATGTTATTGAGCCATTACCTGTTGAAACAATTCTTTCCTGCAATTTACCCATTTCAGAAGCAAGAGTTGGTTGGTAACCAACGGCTGAAGGCATTCTTCCCAAAAGGGCTGAAACCTCACTACCTGCCTGAGTGAAACGGAAAATATTATCAATAAAGAGAAGAACATCCTTGTGTGATTTTTCACGGAAATATTCAGCCATTGTAAGTCCAACAAGGGGAACACGGAGTCTTGCACCTGCAGTTTCGTTCATCTGTCCGAAAACAAGAGCAGTTTTATCAATAACTCCTGACTGCTTCATTTCGTTCCAAAGGTCATTACCCTCACGGGAGCGTTCGCCAACACCTGCGAAAACAGAATATCCGTCGTGCTCAAAAGCAACATTTCGGATAAGCTCCATAATAAGGACTGTTTTACCAACACCAGCACCACCAAAGAGACCGATTTTACCACCTTTAACATAAGGTGTCATAAGGTCAATAACTTTTATACCTGTTTCAAGAATATCATTTGAAGATACAATTTCTGCAAACGATGGTGCCGGATGATGTATTGGCCACTGTTCCTGTGTTTTTATTGGTTCACCACGGTCAATAGGAGCACCTGTAACATTAACCATTCTGCCGAGAGTTTCTTCACCCACACTGATTGTTATTGTTTCTCCTGTATCAATAGCCTTCATACCCCTTGACATACCGTCAGTAGGGTTCATAGATATACATCTTACTTCACCATTTCCAAGGTGCTGTAAAACCTCAAGAGTATATAATTCGTCATTTACCTGCACATTGACTGCATTGAAAATGTCGGGAATTTCGTTTGACTGGAATAAAATATCAACTACGGGGCCCGTGATTCTCTGGACCATTCCTACGGAACCTTTTGCCATAACTTATTCCTCCTCTTTCATTGAGTATTCCGACGAAATCTCAATAACGTCGGCAGTAACCTGACTTTGACGCTTACGGTTAATCTGTGTTTCAAGTTGTGCACTGTATTCACAAGCAGTATCATAGGCACTACGCATTGTTGTAAGGGTCGCCGCCTGGGCACCTAAAGCTGTTTCAAGTATCTTTTTATAGAGAATTGAAACAAATATTTTTTCGGCAGTATTGAGTATAACCGCCTCTCTGTCAGGAACAAACAGAGGTTCCTCACCCTCTGACATTCCTTCGTCAAAAACAAACAAATCACTGCACACAGGTGTTTGTTTCATCATATTAGTATATCGGGGATATACCATTTTAACGGCAGAGACATCCCCGTTTTGTATAAGTTCCTTTATTTGTTCAAAAAGCTCACAGGCATCTGAATATGCCGGTTTATCTTCAAAGACATAAGCATCGATATAAGAAATCTTCTTATTATCAAGGAAATCCTTTCCTTTTTTACCACAACAAATCACAGCAGGAGTTTTTTTCTGTTTACGAACAACGTTCTCAAAAAACGAGAACAATTCTGTATTAAAACTTCCACACATTCCCCTATTTGAAGAAAGGAGAATGTATAAAACAGGCGCATCGGGATTTTTAAGGGATAAAATGGAATTAAAATCCTTACGATAAGTCTGGTATAGACGATTACACTGTTCTTCATACTTTTCATAATCAGAATAAAGTGTAGCCATCTTCGAAAACTTAACCGTAGATGCAGTTTTCATAGCCTGAGTAATTTTTCGTGTTGAATGAATTACCTGAAGCTTCTTTTTAAGATTTTGTATGGTAGGCATAATTAAAACCTCTCAACAAATTCAACGAGAGCACTATTCAATTCTTCTCTGAGTGTGTCGTCCAATTTTCTTGCAGTCTTCACCTTAAGAGCAAGTGAAGCCTTCTCAGTTTCAAAGAAACTATAAAGTTCCTTTTCAAACCTTTCCATATCCTGAACATCCACATTCTTTGCATAGCCTTCACTGACAGCAAAAATGAGAATAGTCTGCATTTCGTCGGCAATTGGTAAAAATCTGCCTTGCTTGAGAGCCTCTGTAAGACGTTTTCCTGCTTCAAGAGTTGCCTTTGTTGCATCGTCAACATCGGAACCAAACTGCATAAATTCAGCAAGTTCTCTGTATTGAGCAAGTCTTGTACGAAGGCTTGATGAAACCTTTTTCATAACAGGACTCTGAGCTGCACCACCAACACGGGAAACTGAAAGTCCCACGTTTACTGCAGGACGCTGACCTTCGTTGAACAATTCTGCATCAAGGAAAATCTGTCCGTCAGTAATAGAAATAACGTTTGTTGGAATATATGCAGAAATATCGCCTGCGAGAGTTTCAATAATCGGAAGTGCTGTAATTGAGCCACCACCAAGGTCGTCAGAAAGGTGAGCTGCTCTTTCAAGAAGTCTTGAATGAAGATAGAAAATATCACCTGGATATGCTTCACGTCCTGAAGGACGATGAAGAAGAAGTGACAATTCACGATAAGCAACAGCATGCTTTGAAAGGTCATCAAAGACTATGAGAACATCTTTGCCCTCATACATAAAGTACTCTGCCATTGCAGAACCCGAGAACGGAGCAATATACTGAAGCGCTGCGGAAGATGATGCAGGAACAGCAATAATTGTTGTGTATTCCATAGCACCCTTTGACTGCAATTTTTCTTTTATCTCGGCAACAAGAGTTTCCTTTTGACCGATTGCAACATAAATGCAGATTGTATTTTTACCTTTTTGGTTGATGATTGTATCAACTGCAATAGCTGTTTTACCTGTCTGTCTGTCACCGATAATAAGTTCTCTTTGTCCCTTACCAATAGGCACAAGAGCATCAATAGCCTTGATACCTGTATGCATTGGTGAATTAACAGGTGCACGGTCAAGAATTGCAGGTGCTTTGAACTCAATAGGTCTGCTTTTCTCATAAGGAAGATAGCCCATAGCATCAATAGGATTACCAAGAGCATCAACAACTCTGCCTAAAAGACATTCACCTACCGGAACGGAAGCAATTCTGCCCACACGTCTTACACGGCTACCTGCTTCAATGTGTTCAAACTCACCGAAGATAACGCAACCGATACGGTTTTGCTGAATGTCAAGAACCATACCTCTTTCTCCACACTCAAACTCGACAACCTCGCCGTACATAATATCTGCAAGACCATCCATCCAACAGATACCGTCAGAAACGGTCATAACACGACCTAACTGATACTTATGAATCTGTGGTCTGAATTCTTCAGCTTTTTGAGTGAATTCCTGAATAAGGAGACCAACTGTATCGTCATCCATGATGGGCTCATGGTTCATATTTTTTTCAAATTGATAAAGTTCTTCACTTACTGTACCGTCATAAACAGTATCACCGATACGAAGTTTAAGACCGCCGATAAGAGAACTATCTTCAAGAACCCAGAGAGATGTTTTACCATTAACTGATTCAAGAAGTTTTTTTGTTGCTTCATCTACTTTATCAACCAATTCTTTTTCAAGTGGGAATGCCGATGTAAGAGTAACATAAAGCACATCATGGTGTTTAAGATATGCCATATCGCCACTAGTAAGACCGATTTGTGAAAGGATTGCATCTAAAACCTGTCCATCGAGTGCCTTGATTTCCTCTGAATACTTTTCATAAGAGAAAAGTTTAACGACATTTTCCTTCATAACAGAGAAAAGTTCTTTTCGTGCATTCTCTATCATTGTACGATGAATTTCATTATATTCTCTCTCACCGAATGCTTTTATTGAATTGATTTTTTCTTCTACAACAGCCTGTGCCTTGGCAATATCTTCGCTGATTCTATCATCAGTTTCGTCTTCAACATAAGGCTCGAAAACAGGAATTTCCATCTTTTCAAGTTCTTCAGCCTCATCAAGTTCTTTATTGATTTTTTCAAGACGGTCACCAAAGATACGCTTTACGGTTTTTCTGCCCGCAACAACAAGGATTGTAAGAAGGATAATAAAGTTAATTATTACATATTGTATTTCCATAATTTATCATATCCTATGCGAGATAATATTTTTCGCAAACAAAGCCGCCGCTGTCTCCATTTTTGGAGCAACGGAATACACAATTTTATCACGCTCGTGGATAATGTCTTCTCTATACTTCTGTATATCATCAAGACATTGTCTTTGTGCAGTTTCAATTTCGTTTTTGCCTTGAAGCTGTATCTGCTCAAGTTTCTGTTTTTCTTCTTTTATTTTCTTTTCAGCAGCAAGAGCCTTTTCTTTTTCAACCTGCTCCAAATTCTCCTGAATAAGTTTTTCAATGTTTTCTTTTTTCTCTTTTGCAGCCTGTGTTTTTTCACGTCGGCTATCCATAACCTTAAGCACCGGTTTAAAGAGAAGATTTTTAAGTATTACTGTCAGAAGCAAAAAGCAAATTACAGTCCAGACCATTATTGATGGCTGTATATTCATAGTTCACTCCTTAGATTTTTGAAACAAGCATGAATGCAATAAGAAGACCGTAGATTGTAAGTGCTTCCATAAGAGCAAGGGAAATAATAAGAGTTGAACGGATATCCTTTGCTGCTTCAGGCTGACGTGCAATACTTTCCATAGCTGCCCTAGCTGTAATTCCCTGTCCAATTGATGGACCAAGTGTACTGATTGCGATTGCGATTGCTGCTGCCATTGCGATAATTGCTGAATTTGTCATTTTTATTAACTCCTTAAATTATAATTTATTTTATTCTGTAACCTCGTCAAGATAAATTGAGACGAGCATTGTAAACACTATTGCTTGTAAAGCACAGAAAAGCAGTGAAAGTACCATCATGATTACAGGTGCACCAATTGGCAAGATATGATAAAGTTCTTCTGTAACCATTTCTTCACCAAATATGTTACCATACAAACGTAAAGCAAGAGATGCAGGTTTGATTATTTCATCAAGCAAAAGAAGTGGCAACATAATGAATATCGGTGACACAAAATGCTTGAAATAATGCTTTGCATTGTGTTTGATACCCGAAATCTGCAAGAAGAAAAATGTCATTACACCCAATGCTGCCGTAACGGAAAGAGAGGCTGTTGGAGCCTTTACATAATCCGTAAGACCCACACCAGGAAACATTCCCGAATAGTTTGAGAAAATAATGAAAATAAAAAGTGATGCAAGGAATGTGAAATATTTTCTTGCCTTCTTTTTACCGAGAATATCTGTAAAGAAATTATCAAGATACTCTACACCGGTTTCAATAATATTCTGAAACTTGCCCGGTCTTTCTTTAAGATTTTTTTTCACTATAAGCGAAATCAATGTGACAACAAAAAGCATTATCCACATTGTGACGACTTCACCTGTTACATCAAGAATGCCAAAAAGGTTAATAATTACTTCCGATTTTTCACCCATTTGCATCATCCTCCTTTTTAGTCTTAACTAAACTTTCGTTGAATGTCAAAAGTTTCTTTGTAAAATAGAACATTGGTATGGTCATACCCAAAACTGCTCCCACAAGCAGGTAAACAACATCTGCAACTTGTATTTTTGTACCAACAAAATAAACAATGGCGAGATAACCTATCTGTAAAATCTGTCGAACCACTGTTATAAGTGAAAATTTTTCCGGAGCTTTTTCAAGAGCTTTTTTCGAAAAAGAATAATTGATAAAGGCAATCAAGAAACCGATTACAGCCGTTACCAAAGCACCGATAATATTATGGCTCATACAATCACCACTTCTCTTTATATACTAAAATTATTATAGCACTTTGCTTTCTTTTTTCAATAGCAATATCGTACTTTTTTCATGTGCAAAATCTCATTTTTTTGGTAATATTTATACCTTTATTCAACAAAGTTTTTTCATATTCTTCATACTGCAAAATGTCAACGCAAACTACTCAAATTATCTTCATACATATTATTGACAGACTTATTTTTTCGAGGTAAAATTTAATCATAAAATTGGAAATGAGGATTATTTATGAAAAAGGCTAAAAAAATTATTGCTCTCGCTTTGGCGGGTGTAATGACTTTCAGTTGTAGTGTAGTGGCTTTTGCTGCTGAGGATGTTGACTACATAATAAATAACCCATATTCAAGCGTTGATTTTGAAAATTGGGACCAATACAAGGCGGACCTTCATTGTCACACAACTGCATCCGATGGTGATGAAGACATGAATGTTATGATTGAAGAACACTACGCACAAGGATATGATGTTCTTGCTCTTACTGACCACGGTATCACAAGCAAGGGTTGGACAACTGTAAGCAGCAGAAACTATTTTAAAATTGCTTTGAGTATTGCAGACGGAAAACTCCGTCAGATTACACCTTTGACAGAAGAAAGATACAACGAAATCACTACAGGTGTTGGCAGAAATGGTAGAGGTATGATTGCAGTTCCGCTTGGAATTGAACAGAATCCTACATCCCTTAACAACGCTCATGTAAACAGTTGGTTTACCGAATACGGCGACGGACTTGTTGGTGGTACAAGCAACTATGATGAGGTTATAAGAAATGTTGACGAAACAGGAGGCCTTAGTGTAATCAACCATCCAGGCGAATACACAAAGGCAAAGGAAGAAGAATGTCAGGCAGATGCTTATGACGAAAGTGATTCTTGGTATAGCTATGTTATCAACAAGTTCGCAAATATTCTCATAAACTACAATTCCTGCATTGGTATTGATATCAACTCTAAAAAAGACGGCAGAACAAAATACGACAGAAAACTCTGGGACATTCTTCTCCAAAAAGTTGTTCCAACAGGCAGAAATGTATTTGCAATTGCAACAACGGATGCACATCAGCTTGATAAAGTTGGTTGTGCATGGACTGACTTGTGCATGCCTGAAAACAATGCAGAGAATGTTCGCACTTGTCTCCAAGATGGTTCTTTCTTTGCAGTTAGCCGATACATAAAGAATTCTGAAGAATTGGCTCAGTTTTCACTTGAAACAGGAATTGATTGGGGCACAGAATTTGAGCAGGAAAACCGTGACGGTTCAATCCCCACACCAAAAGTAACAAATATTATTGTTAACGAAACAGACGACACTATTACTCTTGACGTTGACAATGCACTTACTGTTCATTGGATTGCAGACGGCAAGGTTATTGCAGTTGGCAACACTATTGACCTTGATGATTATTCTGATGAAATCGGTTCATACGTAAGAGCAGAGGCTTTTGGTCATGGTGGTGTGCTTTATACACAGGCATTCACACTTGACTATGATAACGCACCTGAATCAAATGTAAAAACAACTTTTGACTTCGGTAATATCCTTGCAGAATTAAAGCATTTCATCATTGAGGTATGTACGTCAATACCTTTAGGTAAAGAAGTTTACGATTTCCTTGTTAAACCTGTAACTAAATAATTCAAATAATCCCATGACACATTTCGTGTCATGGGATTATTTTTTATCTTTCTTTGGTGGTGTAATTGCCACGGTCGCACAATAAACATTCTTTGCACCACGGATTTTCAATATCCATGCACAGTTACTGAGAGTTGCACCCGTAGTTTTTACATCATCCACCAACAAAATGGTTTTGTCTTTAATGTCAGCATCCTCCACCACGTCAAAAACACCGAAAACATTACCGATTCGTTCCATCATGCTAAGATTTCGTTGATTTTCATTTTCATAAAGTTTAGTAAGTGTTGGTTTCAATGGGATTTCAAGTTTTTTTGACAGATGTTTTGCTAACAATTCACTAGGATTATATTTTCTGGTAAGTTTATTACCTTTTGAAAATGGCACAAAGCAAATCATATCAAAAACAATGTCTTTGAAATCGGATTTTACAGATTCAGCCATATCATCAGAAAGTTGATTTGCAATAAAATCCTTACCATTAAATTTTAATAATCTTATACTTTCTCTGATATTCTTTTCATAATAAAATGGTGCCGAGATACCATCATATCCCTTTCTATGATTTTTACAATTACAACGAATTTTCTCTACACCACAATATTTGCACTTTTCATCTTTTATTATGGGCAGATTTTCACGACAATCTTCACAAACGTCACTTTTTCTATCAACAACCTTGTTGCAGTAAAGACAATGTTTAGTAAAAAACATCCAGAGAAGAGTTTCTTTAATTGGTTTTTTCATTCTCACATCTACACATTAAAAGAGACAGGGGATAAACCCCTGTCTTACTGTTTATTTATTTAATTTTGTCTAACCAGAAAATGCCCATTTCACTGAATGCTGTGTCACCATATATAAGGTAAAGCACATCGGATATTGTCTTTGTAAGAATGTAGAGCACTCTGTTTATACCTTTTTCTGTAATAACAGCTTCACCGTTATCAATCTGTCCTTTGATTGCATAGAATCGGTCGCTTGCAGCCTTGAACTCATCAACGTCAACAACCTTGTTTGCTAACATTTCGTCAACCTGCTGAATTGCACCTTCAAGTTCTGCAGCAGCTTCAGGAGTAAGAGTTGATGTGTCGTAATCTCTCATATAATCAACATCTTCTCTCAATGTCTTTGTTTCACGGCTATAGTTAAACTGTGGGAACTTGTCAGGATATGAATGAACACTTGTAAAACTATCATCTGTGAGAAGCTGAATAATAAGTGTCATAATAACGTCATTTGACGCTGTTGTTGCGTGGTTCTGTCCGCTAAAATAGAATGTGTGTTCAGGAAGAAGACCTGCACAAACATCCATAATTCCCTCTGGGTCTGTATGGTCGTGATTTGCAGGGTCTGAACAGTTGTTGCGTGATGGAACATAATCTGCTGGAAGTTTTTCGCCAACGTTTACGCTATATGCACCCATTGATGTTGAATCAACGTGAATAATACCATCACAATTCTGCTTGTCATGTGATACTGCAAGCTGATAAAGTTCAACGTTTGTATCAACGATATCAAATACCTTTACGCCATCTTCAATTGCCTGAAGAATATATTCTTCAGAATTAAGCTGTGCATCATAATACCAATCTGCCTGTCTTGCAATTTCCTCAAGACCTGGTTCTGAAAGGTATTTTTCTCTACATGCAGGGTAGTCACCTGAAGGAATAAGACCCCAAAGAAGTGTTGAGTATCTCAGATAATCAACAACCATAGCTTCTGCAATGCAGTCAAGAAGATTATCAATATCAGCTTTTGGCATAAGTCTCATAAGAATGTTGATAACATAGCCAAGATAGTTTTCATAACCTATAACTGATGGCATAGCTGATGTATAAAGAACATCTGCATTTTTGTTAAAGCCGTATCTGTAACAGTCACCAAGAAGTGCTGCACCGTCAAGAGCAGGAACTGTAAATACGATTCTGTTGATATCTCTTGAAAGTGAAATTCCCTGTTCATCATAATATTTCATAAGACCATTAGTGATTGAACCACCTTGGCTTACAGGAACAAGATTAACTTTGTCAGCACCTGTATCCTTCTTTACGAACTGAATGTAATCATAAAGGTCTTTTGCAGTCTGAATCATGTTACCTGTTGAAACATAATTGAATACATAAAGATATTCCATACCAGCTATTTCAAAGTATTCCTGAACAGGGAAGTCTGCAAGAACACCCTCTAACTGATAATCTTCGATAGTTGCTACGCTACCCTGATAAACTGCAGGACGAACATCGTCAATAAATTCACCGTTAGCATCTGAACGCTGTTTGCCCATAAGAATTCCTGCAAGAATTCTTGAAACTTCTTTAGCTGCTAACTGGTCTTTATCTTCCTGAGAAATAAACATTCTTGTAATAGGAATAAGAGCATTTGTAACAAGGTCAGTAATTTCTTTTTCTCCGATTGACACATAGAATGGTGCTGCAAGTGGTGTGCCGTTAGCATCACAAGCGATTTCACCATTTTCATAAGCATAAGTTTCGCTCTGGAAGAGTCCCGGAATAATAATTGTAGGAACATATTCTTTCTTTGCAGAATATCCTAAAACGGATACGCAAGAAACAACAAGCACCAATGCCAATACTACTGCGAGGACTTTTTTGATTTTTTTCATAAAGATACCTCTTTTCAAAATTTATAGATTAATTATATCAGTTATCTGACATTTTGTAAACAAATTCCATTTGCAAAACCATACAAAAAGGACTTGCGCATTTTCAACATTTTGCACAAGTCCCTAAATTGTTTTAATCGAAAGTTAATGTTCCATTGGTGTATAATTCGTGTGCTATTGCATCAAATCCGTCAATTGCACCATCCTGATTCATATCCCCTGCATAGAATTTTGCAGTGTCTTTTTCAATCTTTTGTGTTGTGGCACACACCTTGGTTAATACTGTGTAGTCGGTTTTATTTGTTGAATTACTCGCATTAATATCACCACGGATTGCTACTGTATAGCTCTTTGAAGCGCCATTTTCATCCTTTGTAAACGTCAACACCCTGCCTGTTGTGCCTGATCCCGAATAGGTAAAAGTTACACCCGTAGGTAAACCTACATAACTCAATACTGTATTAATACTTGTAAGTTCCTTACCTACATAAAGTACATTTCTTGTGTTATTAAATGCCATATCCGGAGTGTCCTTCATTGGTATTGTAAAACTGTATGTATCACTTGCAAGTATTGGATATTGTAAAGCAGTTACACCATTATACATAGCACCAGTAGGCACATGGCTTCCACTATCAAAATCAGTTCCAATAAGAAAGTCGCCATACTCTATGTACGTTATCCAGTCAGACCATGTGGAATCTAACAGATACCACAAACCATCATCCATTTTAACATAATTCCACTTGTGGGCACCACCATTACCATAACCCACTACTGTAATGCAAGGAATACCCTCTCGGTCACATATAAGTTTAAAAGCCTCCGCATATCCCTCACAAACGGATTTACCATAAATCAATGCCCCTGTTGGGTGATGTGCCATAGGTCCATAATTTGGTGAACTACTCGTACCTTGATTTTCAGGGTATGTAATTAAATCACAAAGTGCATCGTGAATTGATTTAACTTTTTCATATCTGTTAAATCCATTTACTGTAAAGTCGTTGACTTCTTCAAGCAGTAAATCATAATGCAATTTAACATCATCCATATCGACATATGAATTTTCATCAAAATACACTGTAAGATTAATGCTTCTGATTTCTGCTGTATATTCCCCAGTAGTGCTATTATGCGATGGATAGTAAGGATAATTATATGTAAAACCATCAGGCCAGAAAATCATAGGATTATCTTCCATAACAGCCGTAAGTGCCATTTTAATATCGTAGTTTATTTCCGATTGTGGTGCATATGCAGCATTGTTCTGGGTTGTGCCTGTGCCATGATAATAATCATTAAATCTAAGTGTTACTTTATCAGTAACACCTGCGGTCTTTATGCAATCATACATACTCTTTTGTCTATCGGTTAATTGGTCATAGAAACGATAACCTGCATCCGCATCATCCAAAGCCGAATAGAATTTAATCGGTCTGTTATTATCGGCATAGGGCAATTCCTTTTCTGGGCATATATCTATTATATCGATACGTTCACCTTGAATATATTCTGATGCAGGTGCCGCTACGGAAACAAATGATATAACGCTTAATAAAACACAAAGTGCTGTTATGGCGGACAGCACTTTATATACTGTTTTTTTCATAACAACACTCCATTAAAAAGTTTTATTTTTTATCAAGGAAGTTTGAAAGTTCTTCCATAAAGGCATTAACGTCCTTAAACTGCTTATAAACTGAAGCAAAACGAACATAAGCCACCTGGTCAATACCCTTAAGTTTTTCCATTACAAGCTCACCGATATGTACACTTGTAACCTCACGGTCAAGAGAATTCTGAAGGGTTGTCTCAATTTCACTAACTGCCTTCTCAATCATATCCATTGAAACAGGACGTTTTTCACAAGCAGTAAGCATACCCTTAATAAGCTTGCTACGGTCAAATACTTCCCTTGTCTTGTCCTTTTTAACAACAACAATAGGCACTGTTTCAATTATTTCGTAAGTAGTAAATCTTTTTGCACATTTAATGCATTCACGTCTGCGACGAATTTTTTCGCCTTCGTCAGTTGGACGAGAGTCAATTACCTTGCTTTCTTCAAATCCGCAAAAAGGACATTTCATAAGAACACTTCCTACCTTTTAATTCTATATATAGTATTCTATCACACTTTAAACCACAATGTAAAGAGATTATAGTAATTTTTTAAGTGTTTCCATGGCAAATGTCAGTTCATAATCACTTTCATAGCCATTATCATACAACTCAATGATAAAATCCCCTTTATAACCAAGTTCTTTCATCATAGTGAAAAATCTTGCAAAATCAAATGTTCCGTTTTTGCATGGTACAAAGCAATCCTTTTCGCTGTTATGGTCGCTTATATGAATATGACGGATATATTTATGAAGTTTTTTTGCAAACTCGAATGGGTCAACACCAGTTCTCACGGACTGTTTAATATCAAAAACCATATTGAACTCTTCGCCGATATATTCGCCCATACGAAGAAGTAAATCAGGACTTTCACTACGATAATGCACAACATTTTCTTGACATACTTTCAATCCTTCAGTCTTACCCATACGAATCAATTCACCGAATCTGTCAAAATATTCTTCATCCTCTATGCTACCGGGCTTTTTAATACCATGCATAACAAGGATTTCTGCGCCGAGAGTGTGCATTACATCAAAATGACGCTTAAATGATGTATCCTTTGCTTCAAAAAATCTTCTTTTATATGAACTGAAAAGATGGAAAGACTCTGTGAATGACCCCATAGTATGAACAGATGCTACTTTCACACCATAGGCTTTGCAAATGTCTGCCATATTCTTTACAAATGCAGGCTGAAATTCAGAATTTGCATTCATAAATATTTCAATTGTTTTTGCACCTGTCTCACAAGCCCTCAAAACTGATTTTTCAGTTTCAAGAGGATAAAAACAGGCTGAGGATAAACCTATATCCATAATATTAAATCACCTTTTTGTTACTTTAAGACCAACTGTTTGTGTCTGCATTCCGCCACCTGTTAAAAGCCCACGATTTATACCGCAATCAGCAAAATCACGACCACGACTGATGATAATATAGTTTTCATCAGCAAGTCGATTATTAGTTGGGTCAACTCCATGCCAGTTGCCATCATGAAAAACTTCAACCCAAGCGTGAGTTTCACCCTCACCAACCATCATACCAACAACATAACGGCAAGGAATACCTGCTTTACGAAGCAGTGCCAAAAGAATGTGGGAATAATCCTGACACACACCAGCACCGTTTAAAAGTGCTTCTTCGGCTGTTGTTATAACACTTGTTGAACCTGATTTATACACAATATTTGCGCGGATTGCTCTTGTAAACTTAAGAGCAGTATCGACTGCATCTTGGGATATGCCAATCTGAATTCTGTCAAACATTCTGTCAAGCTCCGCCCCACATTTTGTATAATGAGTGGGATATTTATAAACAGGATTAAGGTCATTTTCAGGAGTTATATGCTGTCCTGTAGTTACTGTGCCACTTACATCAACAGTAAACTCATTGTGCATTGTAACAATTCTGTCAGTTACAAGAATATTACCAAAACCATCGTGAGAATATGTTAAATCGTTTTCGGGAAAAACTGTCACCTTAATATCCTCAATATGCTGACTTTCACATTCCAATGGTATGCAACGGAGAGTATAACAATGTTTAATAACAGGCATTGAAAATTTAATTGACATATTATAATTAAAATCTAAAACTGCCATATTACATCACTCCTGTTACGAAAAGTTGACACAATTCATTCTGAATTGAAATCTTATAAGGCTGATAGTCATCCTCTTCCAATATCATACGAGTAAGTCTTTCAATTGAATGAGCATTAAAGTCAATTCCCACCTTATAAAGTCGGTTAAGCATAATTGAAAATTCTTTTCTTAGGAGTTCAATAGGATAATCAAGTCTTGTGTATAAATCAAGACGTTCAATGCTTCTGCCGAATTTTAAAATATTTCTTGAAGTTTCTGCCTCAATATTATCGTCAGCACTTCCCCAGAATGCGAAAATCCAGTCCGTTACCTCTTGAACTTTAAGCAAAGGAGCATTACTGCTACTGCTTTTTTCCATAATATCAACTGCAAGCTGAAGATATGAAAGAGTATCGGAAGAAATTACATTTCTCATTTCAACTGCATTGTCGTAAGCGTGAAGAAGGCTTGAATAAATTGACGCAGGGTCATTTGAATCGAACAAAAATGAACTTATAAACTCCTGACGGCAGGAATAATTATTTGCGATTCCAAGTCTGCGACAAAAATTAATATATTCTTCGTCATTTATATCAATCATAATATCGTAACATTCTGTAAAGGCTTTAAGAGTTGTGAAAACTCTCTCAACATAACGCCCAAGCCAGAAAAGATTGTCGCTTGATTTTATCGAGATAACACCCATGTATCTTTAAAGCCTCCTCCCTGTGAAGAATTAACTACGAATGAATTTGCATCTTTTGAAAATCGAGTTAAACCTGATTTCCATACAACAGGCTCTTCACCCGTAAGGACAAATGCACGCAAATCTGCTTTTCTTTCAGTCCACGCACCGTTTTCAACGACTTTCAAATCGTTGAACTGAATAACCTCTTGAGCTATGAATCTACGTGGCTCTTTCTGAATCATTTTCTTGAGTTCATATACTCTTTCAAGAGATAATTCACTACCGAAAACAACACCATAGCCACCTGATTCAGCAACATCCTTGATAACGAGTTTTTGTATATTATCAAGAACATATTTCATATCTTCTTCATAGAATGGAAGATATGTTGGTGCGTTTGAAAGAATTGGTTCTTCTCCTAAATAGTATTTAATCATTGCAGGAACATAATAGTAAATACCCTTATCGTCTGCAACGGAGTTACCGGGAGCATTAACAAGTGCCACATTACCTGCACGATAAGCATCCATAATATGAGGCACACCAAGAAGTGAATCCGCACGGAAAGTCATCGGGTCCATAAAATCATCGTTGATTCTACGATAAACAGCACCAACACGTTGACGTTTACCCGAATATTCGCTGTAGTAAAGCACATTACCCTCAACGAATAAATCCTGTGGCATTGCAAAAACAGCACCTGTTTTTTCTGCTAAATATGAATGTTCAAAGAATGCGGAATTAAATCGCCCGGGAGTAAGAACTACGTTAATTCCACCTGTGTTAACATAATCGAGGGCATTACGGAGCAAATCACCATAATTACGATTATCCACAACCGTATTAGCACGGAAGGTATCGGGACTTGCACGACGACATAATTCACGGGCAATCATCGGATACGACGCACCTGACGGCACACGAAGATTATCTTCAAGCACATACCAACGCATATCGTTACCCTGAACGAGGTCGATACCTGAAATATGAGCAAAAACATCTTTGGGCGGAACTGCACCCTCACATTCCATCATATACCCTGCTGCACCATATACAAATTCCTCAGGGATAATTTTATCCTTGATAATCTGCTTTTTGGTGTAGATATCTTTCAAGAAAATATTAAGTGCCTTCACTCTTTGTTTAAGACCTCTTTCAAGATAGTCAAACTCATCCTTTGAAATGATACGAGGTACTGCATCAAATGGAAAAAGACGCTCATTAAACACATTGTTTTTGTAGATACCGAATTTAACACCATATCGTGCTAAAAGTCGGTTAATTTCGTCCGTATGCTCTATAAGTCCGTACAAATTTCTCCCTCCCAATAACAAGTTGGAATTATACATTATAATTATAAACTTTTTTTATTGCCTTTTCTATTGATGAATATGAAAAATAATTGCACGAATACTTATTGAAGATATACAAAAGAAACCTCCCAAGCGAAAACTTGAGAGGCTATTTTTTATACTGTTGCAGGTGCTACTCTACTGAATTGGTTGTCACCTTTTGTTATTTTAAATGTTGTGGAAGTGTTTACATCCATTTGCATTCCACCCATTTGTCCTTTATCACCTTTATTAAATCCGTCTGGTGGAGTCATATTCTCCATTCCCTCAGGTGGTGTCATACCCTCGGGCATCTCGGGTCTTTCACCTTGGGGACGTGTCATATTCTCAGGTCTTTCCATACCTTCCGGCATTGGCATTTCTTCTCCGTTTGGTGGTGTCATTTCACCCTTATTGCCCATTTCGGATTTTGCACCTGATAATTGTGTGTCGCCTTGCCAGAAAGTGTAGTCACCCTCCGCAAGATAATCACCTGCTATGAGTAGATATGTGAAATCGTTTGTAGGTCTGTACTCGCCAATGGTCTTATTATCAGCATTTTTCAAGTAATACGTGCTGTCACCAACTTGACGGCTTGAAAAACTGAACACTGCATAAGTCTGCTCTCCTCCTGCTATGTGGTCGAGCATATTGCCTGATGCGATAACACTACCACCATTGATATAAATACCCTTATCGGAGTCAATACCTGCATCGCCACTTGTTGCACAAGCCTGGGCAGTAACAGAACCGCCGTTGATTACAAGCCAACCGTTTGAGTCGATTCCGTCGCCCTCACCTGTTGAACCATCAACAAAAACGTTCAAATTACCACCGTTAACAGTTGTTACAGACACGTTATCCTCATTAGTGTTAATCCCATCGTTACCCGATGTAATATTGATATTACCACCATTGATAGTGAGATGAAGTTCACTGTCAAGCCCCTCGTTTTCGGCTTTAATGTTAAGCACACCGTCGCCTTTTTCTCCACCGTTAACATTCATAGTTTTCTTTGAATAAAACGTACCATCATATTTGTGAAGTTTTTTACTATCAACAACCTCTGTACCTTCTTCATTAAGTTCATAAGACTTGTAAATCTTTGCAACATAAGAGCCGTTGATATTATTTTCTGTTCCATCGGCAATTACAACGTTTGCACCTGCTTTTGATGTGTCAACATCCTTTGTTGCCTTTTCTTCATCACTTTCACAACATTCATAAACATTATAGAAAATAACTGCAGGAGCAACGGTACAAGTGATATCCACATTGTTGAGGACTAACGTTACAACTGCTTCCGGATTTTCTTCTGCATCTTCGCCCAGGTCAACAGCAATCTGTCCCTTTGACAATTCTCCGTTTAAAACATACGTGCCGGGTTTTGAAATATGCACAACTGTATGAGCATCCGCTTCACTTTGCTCGTGTTCATCAGCCTTTTCACCTTCACCATATTTGAAATCCTGCCCTGCAAGATAAAAAACAATATCGTTTGCCTTATAAACCGCCTGTGTACTGTCGTTTGTTACGAGTTTCCCATCAACAGTAATTTCATTATCAGATAAATTGATTTTTGTTCCTTCAATTTCAGGTGTCTTTTCAGTTTTTTGACAGCCTGCAAAAAGAATTACAAGGACAAGTATAATCGCTAATGCTCTTCTCATAATTAAACACGACCTTTCGTTGACTTAATTATTACTCAAAAAAATGAACATGTTGTGAATAAAAATTAAATTTTTATTGACATTTTATGGAAAAGTGTTGATTAAAACGATTGGCGAGGTCGAAACCCCGCCATACTATAAATTATTCAATTGGTTTTGAAACATCTACCCATTCTTTGTAGTTTGAGTATTTTTCAAGTTCCTCAATAGTGAGTTCGATAGCACTGTTTGAGCCACCAACTGCAGGGAAAACAGTTTCAAATCGTTTCATTGAGATA
Organism: Clostridia bacterium; assembly: GCA_017624735.1. GTDB lineage: Bacteria > Bacillota > Clostridia > Oscillospirales > Acutalibacteraceae > Fimenecus. Next base: position 31,773 of record JAGAMK010000004.1, on the reverse strand, counting down.
TCAAGGTAAACATCTACACCGTCTTTTATACCGAACGGACAAACTCCACCAATCTGATGACCTACATATTCTTCAAGTTGTTCTGGTGACATCATTTTTGCCTTTGTGTGGAAAAATCCTTTATATTTTGAGTTATCCACCTTAACATCTCCTGCCATAAGGATAAGAATTGGTTGTTCACCCACCATAAACGAGAGAGTTTTTGCAATTCTTGCACCCTCAACACCTAAAGCCTGTGCCGCAAGTTCAACTGTTGCACTTGAAACTTCAAATTCCTGCACTCTGTCTTCCATACCGAATTGGCGGAAGTATTCTCTGCCTTTTTCTATGGACATTTTAATCATTCCTTTAATTGAGTGTAGGGGTCGATGCCCACATCGACCCGTAAAAATAGCGGGACGGTGTGGACACCGTCCCCTACATATATTACTGAATTTCTGCAAGTTTAACCGGTCTGCCCTCGTTTGCTGATTTTTCAGCAGCAAGAGCAATTTTAACTGACTGTAAGCCTGCGTGGATACCAACAGGAGTTTCCTTGTTGTTTACACAACAGTCAACAAACTGTCTAACTTCTTCTGAGAATGAACCCATATATCTTTCAAGGAAGAAATAGAGTGGTTTTTCGCCTGTAACACCGTTTGCATCTGAAACAACTGCAGTTGAAAGTGTATCGTTAGCAGTTGCAACCATACCCTTTGAACCGAAAAGTTCTGCTCTCTGGTCATAACCATACATAGCCTGACGAGAGTTGTCAATAACTGCGAGAGCACCGTTAGCCATTTTCATTGAGATAATTGCTGTGTCGAAATCGCCATATTCACGGATACCCGGGTTAATGAGGGCATCTGCATAAACATAAAGTTCTTCAACATCGCTGTTTGTAAGGAAGCAAGCCATATCAAAATCGTGAATTGTCATATCAAGGAAGATGCTTGCTGCACAATAGCCAACAGGTGGTGCCTGTGGGTCACGGGATGTGATTTTAAGAATCTGTGCTTCACCGATTTTGCCATCGTCGTATGCTTTGCGAACTGCTGCAAAGTTGTGGTCAAAACGGCGGTTGAAGCCTACCTGGAATTTGCATTCAGGATGTGCTTTAAGGGCATCTGCAATTTCAAGAATTTTATCAACTGTGTTTGCAAGTGGTTTTTCACAAAATACATGTTTACCTGCATTGATTGCTTCAATAGAAATTGGAGCATGGGTGTCAGTTGATGAGCAAACAAGAACTGCATCAATGTCCTTATCTTCAATGATTTTTGTGTAATCTGTGTATATTTTTTCTACACCAAAGCCTTCACAGAAAGCCTTTGTTTCGTCATTCATAAATGGGTCAGCAATTGCAACAACTTCTGCACCCTTTACGTGATATGAGATTGATTCAAGGTGAACTTTACCAATACGGCCAGCACCGATAATACCGATTTTAAGCATAATATTTTCTCCTTTTATTTTTTATATAGTTCCGTCCCAAGTGCTAACACTGGTTGTGTTCTTCTCTTCTTCATCGAACCAGTGCTGTGTAACTGCCTTTGATTCTGTGTAGAAACGGTAAGCATCCTTGCCTAAACAGTGTAAATCACCGAAGAATGACTGCTTGTGCCCTGAGAATGGGAAGAAACCAACAGGAACAGGAATACCAACGTTGATACCAACCTGACCGCCGTCTGTGTAACGAGCAAACTGACGTGCAAAGTAACCGCTCTGTGTATAAATAACAGAACCGTTTGCATATGGGTTGTCGTTCATAATCTTAAGACCCTCGTTGAAGTCCTTGCAACGTTTGATGCAAAGAACAGGTCCGAATACTTCTTCGTCACCGATTGTCATATCTGCTGTAACCTTATCAAAGATTGTAGGTCCAATGAAGTATCCGTTTTCGTAACCCTCGACTTTAACATCACGACCGTCAAGAACGAGTTCTGCACCCTCGTCAATACCCTTCTGGATGTCAGCAAGAACTTCTTCATAATGCTTCTTGTATGTAATTGGTCCGAGTTTTGATGTCTTTTCCCAGGATGGACCAACCTTAATATTCTTTGCTTGTTTAACAAGTTCTGCAACAAACTTGTCTGCAATTGCTTCTTCAACAACACAGCAAGTGAGAGCCATACAACGCTGACCTGCACAACCATAAGCAGAGTTAATAACGCCTGCAACTGTTCTTTCAAGTGCACAGTCTGACATAACCAAAGCATGGTTCTTAGCCTGAGTAAGAGCCTGACAACGTTTACCTGCAGCTGCTGCACGAGAATAAACCTTAAGACCAACAGGAGTTGAACCAACGAATGTGATACCCTTAACATCAGGGTGGTCAAGAATTGTGTTTACTTCATTTCTTGAACAAGTGATAACATTGATAACACCATCAGGAACTCCTGCTTCTTTATAAATTGCAGCAAATTTCATTGCTGTTTTTGGTGTAAGAGATGCTGCTTTGAGAACCATTGTATTACCTGTTGCAATACAAGTCGGAGCCATCCAACCAAACGGAATCATTGCAGGGAAGTTAACAGGAACAATACCTGCGAAAACACCGAGTGGTTCACGATATTTAACTGTGTCATAACCACTTGATGCGTCCATAAGGCTTTCGCCCATCATAAGAGAAGGAACCTGAGTTGCAAGTTCTGTACCTTCTTTAGCTTTGAGAACATCGCCTTCTGCTTCGCCCCAAACTTTACCGTTTTCACAAGCAACGCACATTGTAAGTTCTTCCATATCACGAATGATAAGTTCACGGATTTTGTAAAGAATCTGCGCTCTCTTGATAGCAGGAGTTGCTCTCCAACCCGGATATGCTTTCTTTGCAGCCTCGATTGCTTCAAGAACTTCATCATTTGTACAGCAAGGTGCCTGTCCTACAACTTCACCTGTGCTTGGGTTGTGAAGGTCATACCAAACATCTGTTTTTGAATCTTTGAACTGACCGTTCACGAAATATTGTAATTTTTCTACTGCCATTTTATTTTCTCCTTTGAGGATTAATTGTAATTTATAGAGGAATCCCTCCACCGCAAATGCGGTCCCCCTCCCTTTGACAAGGGAGGCATAATTTGTAGGATTTTTTTCGTAAGGCAATGTTGCCGAGGCGAAGTTGTATCCAGGTATACCACGAGCCGAAAGCAACGACGCATTACGGAAAAAAGACACAAATTAAAGTCCGGAAACTTCTGAGATATATTTACGAGCCTTAAGTGCATATTCAAAAGGATTTGCAATTGCCGGGTCCTGTTCAGCTTCAACAAGAACATATCCTTCGTAGCCTGTTTCTTCAAGAACATCGAAAACAGGTTTGAAATCGATTACACCGTCACCGGGAACTGTGAATGCACCTGCACGAACACCCTGCAAGAAACTCATTTTTTCTGCCTTAACTTTTGCCACAACTTCAGGACGAATATCCTTAAGATGCACGTGACGGATTCTCTTTGCATATTTCTTGAGAACTGCCATATAGTCTTCGCCACAATATGCAAGGTGACCTGTATCGAAAAGAAGACCGAAAAGTTCAGGGTCTGTGTTTTCCATCATTCTGTCAATTTCTGCTGCTGTCTGAACAACTGTACCCATATGGTGATGGAAACAAAGTTGGATGCCCATATCCTTTGCAACTTTACCAAGTTTGTTGATGCCTGTGCAAAGCATATCCCATTCTTCGTCATTCATAACATATTTGTCGTCGAAGATTGAAAGGTCTGTACCTTGAATTGAGTGACCCTGTTCTGAAATGCCAACAACCTTTGCACCCATCTCTTTAAGGAATGTGATGTGCTCGATAAAGTCTTTTTCAACTTCTTCATAAGGTTTAGTAATAAGGAAACTTGAGAACCAAGCGTTGCAAATCTGCATACCACGAAGTTCGAGAGCCTTTTTAAGAACTTTTGTATCTCTTGGGTACTTGTTACCCACTTCACAACCTGTGAAGCCTGCAAGTGCCATTTCAGAAATACACTGTTCAAATGTGTTTTCAGCACCAAGGTCGGGCATATCATCATTTGTCCAAGCTATAGGTGCGATACCGAGTTTTACTTTGTTTTTATCTAGCATATCAATATCTCCTTGCTTTATTTTTATTCTCTTCCTTCTCTGCGAAGGCATTGTTTACTTTTTCATTCTTTGAAACAGATGGAACACCCGTATGCCACCAAGCACCATAGCCGTCAGTCATTGACTTTGGAAGAACTTTAATGTCAATAAGTGTTGAAACTGTCTGTTTCTGTGAATCAATAAGAGCGAACTCTAATTCTTCCATTGTTTTTGCTGTGTATGTCTTGCAACCATAAGCTGCAGCAGCCATAGCAAAGTCAATCGGAATAAGCTCACCTAAAAGTTCCCCATTTTCATCTCTGTAACGGAATTCTGTTGCAAGATTACCGATACCGTTTGACATCTGAAGATTGTTAATACAACCGAAACCGCTGTTATCAAAAAGAAGAACATTGATTTTCTTGTTTTCTTGAATTGATGTAACAAGTTCAGAGTGAAGCATTAAATAACTACCGTCACCGCACATTGCATAGGATTCACATTCAGGATGAGCCATCTTACTACCTAATGCACCTGCGATTTCATAACCCATACAGGAATAACCATATTCCATATTGTATGAGTAACGGCTGTCAGATGTCCACATTCTCTGTAAACAACCTGGAAGTGAACCTGCTGCACCTGTGCAAAGAGCATCTGCAGGAATAAGTTTACGGATAAGTGCAATAGCTGAGGTCTGTGTAATCACACCACCGATTTTCTCAACAAATTCTGGGATTGTCTTTTCATCACGAGCAGCGATAAGAGGTTTAAAGTTCTCATCGTAATTATAGTTTGCAAGGAAATCCATTTCCTTGTCCCAACCGTCTTTAGCATCCTTAATTTCTGTTGTATATGCTGATTTGTAACCTGCTTTGCGAAGTTTATCACCGAGAGCGAGAATACCGAGTTTAGCATCAGCAACCATTTTAACAGCATCGAGCTTATAAGCATCAAATCTTGATGTGTTAATTGTTACCATCTTAACATCGTCTTTGAAAAGTGATTTTGAAGCAGTTGTAAAGTCAGAGAAACGAGTACCGATACCGATTACCACATCTGCATCCTTTGCCATTACATTACCCGCAGAATTACCTGTAACACCAAGACCACCAAGGTTGTATTTATCTGATGAAAGACAAGCAGTTTTACCACTCTGTGTTTCTGCGAAAGGAATATTGAACTCTGCACAGAATTTTTCAAGTGCTTCGCCTGCTTCTGAATAACGAACACCACCGCCACAGATTACAAGTGGTTTTTTAGCATTCTTAACAACATCTACAACATCCTGGAGTTCTTCTGTTGCAACAGGCATACGAACAATTTTATGTACACGTTTTGCGAAGAAGCTGTCAGGGTAATCATAGCTTTCACCCTCAACATCCTGACAAAGACAAATTGCAACTGCACCTGCATTTGCAGTGTCTGTCAATACTCTCATAGCGTTAATCATCGCTGACATTAACTGTTCAGGACGGCTGATTCTGTCCCAGTATCTTGTAACTGCCTTGTAAGCATCATTTGTTGTTGTAGCAAGTGAGTTTTCCTGCTCAAACTGTTGAAGTACAGGGTCGGGCTGACGAGTTGAAAACGTGTCAGCAGGGAACAAAAGAAGTGGCACATTATTAACTGTTGCAGTTGCTGCTGCAGTAATCATATTAGCAGCACCGGGGCCAATCGAAGATGCACAAGCGATAATCTTTCTTCTGTTGTTCATCTTTGCAAAGGCTGTTGCAACATGAGCCATACCCTGCTCATTTTTGCCCTGATACACTTTGAGTCCACCCTTGTCAGAGTCAAGTGCTTCGCCAAGACCTAAAACAATACCGTGACCGAAAACCGTAAAAATTCCGTCAACAAATTTTGTTTCAACTCCATCGAAAGACACATACTGATTGTCAAGGAATTTAACAAGTGCCTGAGCCATTGTCATTTTTGCCATAATATCACCTCATAATATGTCAAGTTGAATTATTTATTTTATTATACGTCCAGCAACCATTTGTGAGCCGGGTCGTCAATTCGTGTTTTAATCCAAGGGTCATTTTCTAAATGTCTAATCATCCACACATAGCACATTGAATAGCCGGGAGCCGCAACCTGCTGATGTGTTTTCATTGGTGTGATACAAAGTACACCTTGGTCTTCAACTTTGTAGCAATCATCACCGTTAAACCCTACACCAAAACCTTGTGGTTTATCAAATTCATAATAATAAACCTCGGGTTGTGGATGGTAATGTGGTGGGTAACTTGACCAGCAACCCGGTTTATGGATAACCTCACCTAAAACCATATTTGAATATGGTGCATTTTCGTAGTCAAATAATGTAAGAACTTGTCTGTGAGCAGTACCATTCCATTGGTCCTTACCAAATTCCTGCAAAATTACATTGTTGGGACTATACCAAACGTAACCGAAATCATTTTCGTTATCTGTCTGCTGAATTAAAAGTCTTGAGTCTGCATTTGCAGTAACAGTAACCTCATTGTTTTTTGAGAAATGTACACAATATGGTCTGTCAACAAACTGATTTTCTCTTTTTGCATTTTCTGTTTTGCCATTAAATGAATAATCAACATCCCCTGAAAGCAAAAGAATTGCAGTTTCGTTATTTGCGTCACGAACTGTAACGGATTCCCCTGCTTTTAACACCTTTGTTTTGATGCTCATAAGCATATCAGCATTTTTGCCGTTCATTTCGCAAAGGATTTTTTCGTTGTTTGCATCAAATTTTGGATTTTCGTACATATATGAATCCCTCCACCGCTAACGCGGTCCCCCTATTACTCGCCTCCCGGCTCAGACAGTGCTTCTGCTTCGCAGAGGTGTCCACTGGACACCCGCACCCCTTTGACAAGGGAGGCTTATTTTAAGTTCTCTCTTTATCGTCAGTTAATGAACCATTTGCATGAATTGAAATCGGGTCACCCAAATATGTTGGCTCGGGCTCCGCTATGCAATAAAAGAAATCTTTTAATCTTGCCAATGCCTCACGGACATCGTTATAAATTGGGTAATCCAATCTATCTGCTGCAAAGCCATAGGCATCAATTCCAAGTTTTCGTGCATTATAAACTGCACGGTACAAATGATATTCCTGAGTAACAATTACCATTTTTTCAACCTGAAAAACATCTCTTGCACGATACATTGACTCATAGGTTGAAAAACCAGCATGATCCATAAAGACATTGTCGGCAAGAACACCATTTTGAACCGCAATCTCTTTCATTTTGTTGACTTCATCATATTCTTTTCTGCCGTGGTCACCACTCATAAGCATTTTGTCAGTGCAACCTGTTTCATAAGCAATAATACCGAAATCAAGTCTTTCTTGAAGCATTGGCGATGGCTCACCGTCCCAAAGTCCAGCACCAAGTACCATTATGCAATCAAAATTTTCATTTTTCAGGTCTTCTTCAGTTAAAATATATTTATTCGCATAAGAAATCATATAGGCATTAATTCCAACTACGGCAACCCCACCGAGCAAACAAGCACAGAGTACCGCAATTACCAACCCTTTAAATGCTTTGTTTTTAAATAATTTCTTAATCATTTTTATTCACCAATTTAGTTTAAAACAACTTCTAATTGAACACTTTATTTTTGAGCAGATTTTTCGTAAGACAATGTTGCCGAGGTGAAGTTGTATCGGGTATACCACGAACCGAAAGCAGCGAAGTATTACGGAAAAGATGCCAAAAAGAATCAAGCACGAGCTATCATTTCGCCATATTCTGCTTTTTCGTCTGCAATAAATTTCTTAACTGCATCAACTGTTGGCATATCCTGTGAGCAAGCATGAGAAGCTACAAGCATTGCCGCTGATGCTGAACCAAATTCAAGTGCATCAATAATTTCCCAACCCTCAAATACGCCGTAAAGGAATGCAGATGCATACCCGTCACCGCCACCGAATGATTTAAGGAGTTTTACCGGGAATGGTTTAATTGAATAGCTTTCGCCATCATTTGTATATGCTGTTGAACCTTCTTTACCGTGTTTGATAATAACGATTTTTGCATTTTGTGAGTGCCAATATGCTGCTGACTCTTTATCTGTCATACCCACTTTGATAAATTTCTCTGTAAGGTCATATTCTTCACGTGAGCCGAGAATAATGTCTGCTTCACGAGCAACTGATGAATAGTAAATTGCGATTTCATCGCTGTTTTTCCAGTTGTATGCACGGTAGTCAATATCAAAGATAATTGGCACACCGTTTTTCTTTGCAAGTGCTACTGCTTTGAGGGCTGCTTCTCTTGATGGACTTTCAGCAAGTGCAGTACCTGAAATAAGAATTGCTTTTGCTTTATTGATATATTCTTCGTCAATATCTTCAACATCCAATTTAAGGTCAGCTGCTTCGTTACGATACATAACGATTGAGCTTTCTGTTTCCGACTTGATTTCTGTGAATGTAAGACCAATTTTCTCACCGTTTTCGCAACGCTTGATATGAGAAATGTCAATACCTTCGTTTGCAAAATAATCTGTCACGAATGTTCCCAACTGGTCATCAGAAACACGTGCAAAGAAACCACATTTTTTTCCAAGACGAGCAAGACCAACTGCAATATTTGCAGGTGAACCACCAAGGTATCTTTTAAAAGTTGTACTTTCGTTAAGTGGACAATAGTAGTCAACAGGATTAAGGTCAACCGCCACACGTCCTAAAAGAATTAAATCAAATTCTTTGTTGCTATCAAATTCAATGTATTTCATAATATTTCTCCTTTATTCCATAAAGCTGAAAACTTTTATATGTCTTTTTACATTTTCATAAACACCGATAGACTCTTGCTTGCTCAGTTCAAAGTAATTTGCCTTTTCAACTGTTTTACAATATTCATGAGCAAATTTTGCAAGGTTATCGAAACTCGCCGTTGCAATATTCACTTTGCGAACACCAAGCATAATTGCCTGTTGAAACATTTCGTCTGTAATTCCTGTGCCACCATGAAGGACTAAAGGTGTTTCAACCATTTTATTTATATCATCAAGCACATCAAAACGAAGGTTTGGAAGTACTGGATAATTACCATGAGCATTACCGATTGCAACTGCCAACGCATCAACGCCTGTTTCATCACAGAAAAGTTTTGCATCTTCTGGGTTTGTACAAAGGATTTCATGAGCCGCACCATCACCCTCGTTGCCACCAACAACACCAAGTTCTGCTTCAACGGTTGCACCATATTTATCTGCCATTTCACGTACTTTTTTGACTGCACGAATATTTTCTTCCAATGGCAGGGTTGAACCATCAAACATTACAGAAGTAAATCCCATTTCCAATGCTTTCTCAACAGTTTCGATTTTCAAGCCGTGGTCAAGGTGAACAGCGATATCAACCTTGGAGTTTTTTGCTGCGGAAATCATCATAGGGCCCATAAGTTCAAGTGGTGAGTTTTTAAGTCTGCACTCTGCAATCTGAAGAATAATAGGCATATTAAGTTCTTCAGCCGCTGCCACAGCACCCATAACCATTTCCATATTGCCGACGCTGAAAGCACCAACTGCAATATTGTTTTTTTCTGCATTTTCGAGGAGAGTTTTCATTGGAACCAAAGCCAAAACAACCCACTCCAATCCATTTTATTATAATCAATTTATTGTAACACTTTATCCTTGTAAAATCAATGTTTTATAGGTAAAAAAATAGCAGTATTTTTCTGTGTATTTTCACATAAAAAAGTCCGTCAACCACATACAGGTCAACGGACTGTCAAATATATTCTTTATGGTAACCGCTGATTAAATCGGGTTACGTTTATCAGCGAGATAGTTTTATTTAACCCATTTAAGTTTCCACATTACGAATGCACCAATAACGGCCGCAGCAATACCCGGGAAGAGCAATGTACTTGCACCCATACCTGGAGAGAAAATCAAAATCACAATCATCACAAGAATTGGGAAAATAGAAATCTTCCAATGCTTTGAGAAATATCCTGCCGCAAGAGCACCAAACAACGCAGGAAGCACCTGTGCAAATGCAGGCTTTAAAAGTTCGTTTTCTGTAAATGTTTCAAGGAAAGGAGCAAATGCCAAAACACCTACAGCCATAACCAATGTAGTAACGATAGAAGATGTTGCAATAGAAATTGTTGAAATTACTTCGCCCTCTTCACTGTTTGCTTTAACCTTTGCCCCTTCCATAGCATTGATTGCACAAGGAAGTTTAAGGTTTGTGATATTACCTGTAACGAATGAAAGGTAAGTACCACCGCCGCCAAGCATTGGTGTATAAAGGAAAACCTCAAGAACAGAAGTTGTCCAATAGATAGGCATAAGCTTTAACAAGCCACTCATAACGCCATTAAATGATGGCCATACGTTTAAATCAATACAAATCGCAAGTGGGAACATCAAAAGCACACAAAGAGCTGTGACAGATGAAATTCTACCCCAACTATGGACACGGTCAAAATATGTTTTTTCTGCTTTATTCTTTATACTCATATTTAACCCCTCCATTCCCAAATTGCAATTTCAGGTGGTAATACATTAAACGCTACAACGGATACCACCATCGCAACTATCATACCAATTGGCATAACGAATGGTTCAAGCCATGTAAGTTTAAGTTTCTTTGCAATAAGTTCGAAAACTAAAGAAACAACAATTGCTGTTACAAGTGTTATAACTGATACTACACCTGCACCATCACCAAAAATATCAGGTTTACCAGAACCCGCAACTGCTCTTGCTACGAAAGCACCTATAAGACCAATGAAAACTGCAGGAGAAACAAGGTCCATAAATCCTGAAATATCATTTTTCTTCTTTGGTTTTTCTCCATTATTTTCAGTTTCTTCTTTATCCTTTTTCCCTGCCTCAACAAACTTTTTGTGTAATGGCTTTGCAAGGAAAGGAAGAAGAACGAGTGAAAAACAAATACCTAATGACATAACCCATGCAATTCCTGCAAAAACTGTTGGATCCGTTACTTTTTCAGCCATTCCGCCAATGTGACCGAATGCTTCCATAGCCGCTTCGGCAGCAGTTGATTCGTACATAAGGTTACCGATAACTGAAAGACGTACCCAAGGAATAACCATACCCAAGGCAGGCGCCAATGCAATAACCGTTGCTAATATTGACAAAGCTGATGGTATTGTAAAAATTGCACTTGATGTCACAGCATCCCTCAATTTTTTCTTATCAATGCCCAAAGCCTTTCCCTGTTTCCAAGCCTTAACAAGGAAGAAAACAGACTGACCGAGTACAAATAATATTACAGCCGCAGCAATCAAATATAATGATGTACTGTTTCTGAAATCACCATTAGTCGGCATATATTTCATCTCCTAAAATTATATTAGATATATTAAAACATTTTTTCAACCCAAAAGCAACAAGTTTTTATTTATTAACATTCCTTGGACTCAATATTCTCAAGAATATCCATAATGTGAAGATAAAAACCTTGAGTTTCGTCTTTGTCTGCTAACAATCCAATAGCAGTACCATGGTCACCTGTTCTTACAGGCATTACATGCCACACACCAGGATTATATTCCATACCCTCAGTATACTGTACACTTGGCTCATCAGGTGGCGAACAAGCAGCTATAACATCTACCAGCCCGTCATTACCACCACTATTGTCTATTCCCTTTTGCCTTGAGTTATGAAGTAATAGAAATGATGTCAGGTGCATAAGTGGCAAATCCGTCTTTGTTGCCATTTCTTTTTTCTTGTTTTCATCATATTCAACGGCATTGAACGGAAATGAAAAATAGTAAATGCTCGGCACAATCTCAACCATATTGTTGAGTTTTATTATCCCCTTTGGCGACAGTCCAAAAACGATATTATCATCTGTTTCTTTATACTTTTTTCGTACAAGTTTTCTTGCTTGATGTCCTGATTCTGCATCTTTTTGTCCCGGTGTATTTGTAAGTCCGAAATGTTCAAGGTGGAAGTCAACAGCCGTGCCATTCAACGGTGAACGTCCCATAGCACAGGTATAGAATACTGTTCCCGCCTTAATAGGTCGCAATAGTTTATATTTTTCTGCTACCTCGTATGTGTCAACTACACCCAAAGGAGAGCAAATGGCACTGAGACTATAAATCAAATCAGCGTGACCACCCTTAAAAAGCTCAGATGTATCTTCTCCGCTGAATTCAACTTCACGGGGGTCACCATAAGTTAAAAGATGTGAAAGAACACGGATACAAAGCCCACCAAAGCTATGGCCTATCAAATGAACTTTTTTATCCTTACTCCAACCCTCAAACAAAGGCTTTTCGTATGTTCTTCCGTAGCGTTTATGGTTGTGACGAGCAGCATGAGCAGCACCAAAATCAACAGTTGTCCCCATAAGCTGTGCATATAATTGACAAGCCTGGTCCCATGCAGACGAAATAGGTCCTACAGATGCAGCATAACACTCATAGCCCTTTTCATTGAGAAAATCAGTAAGACTACCTGTTGTAGCACCCCAATAAGGCATTTTCTTATTTATCCCTTCATTTTCGCCCCATCCGAACATTCCATGAACGAAAATTATAGGATATTTCAACTTTTTGTTTCCCATAATTCCACTCCATTCTACTAACAATCCAAGAATTAAATCAACATTTTTCCCTTTTATGTCAAAATTTTAACATAAAACCTTGAAAATGACAAGTATTTAGTTATTGTTGATAGTCAAAATTTCTGTATTGACAAACCAAAAGAAATACTATAAAATATAAAGCAATCAATTAAATAGCCCCTATCAAAAACAGTGAAGAAAACAAGACATAAATCACTTGCTTACAGAGAGTTGCCGTTTGGTGCAAGGCAACACAGTGCTTATGTGCATAACTCATTTCGGAGTTGCATGGGTGAAATCATAGCCCATGACGGTTGACCCCGTTATCAAGTCGGACTTTGCTAGAAGTCGCTAAGGTCGGTTTTGCCGATGAATTAGGGTGGTACCACGATAGATTTTTCCGTCGTCCCTATCAATCTTTTGTGATGATAGAGGCGATTTTTTATTTGGAGGTAAAAAGCATGAAACCAGGATGCCAAAAATACATCCCATTTGAACCAATCAATATCCCTGACAGACAATGGCCAAGTAAGACTATTGAAAAACCACCAATCTGGTGCTCAGTTGACTTGCGTGACGGTAATCAGGCACTTATTGACCCGATGAATTTAAAGGAAAAAATTGAGTATTTTAAAACTCTCGTTAAAATCGGTTTTAAAGAAATTGAAGTTGGTTTCCCATCAGCTTCTGAAACTGAATATGAAATTTTAAGAACTCTTATTGAAAAGAATTTAATCCCAGATGATGTTACAATTCAAGTGCTTGTTCAAAGCCGTGAACACCTTATCAGAAAGACATTTGAGGCTATTGATGGTGCTAAAAACGTAATCATCCATTTCTACAACTCAACTTCAACTCTCCAGAGAAAAGTTGTTTTCAAGAAAGATATGGACGGTGTTATCGACATCGCTGTTCAGGGTGCAAAGCTCATCAAAGAACTTACTGATGAATTAAAATCACAGAAAGATGTTAATATCCGTTATGAATATTCACCCGAAAGCTTTTCTGGAACAGAAATGGACAATGCAGTTCTTATCTGCGAAAAGGTTATGGAAGCACTTGACATCAACGAAAACAACAAGATTATTCTTAATCTTCCTGCAACTGTTGAGGGCAGTACACCAAATGGTCATGCAGACCAGATTGAATATTTCTGCAGAAAACTCAAAAATCGTGAAAATGCAATTATCAGCTTGCATCCTCATAACGACAGAGGTACTGCTGTTGCAGCTGCTGAACTTGGTCTTTTAGCAGGTGCCGACAGAATTGAGGGAACACTTTTTGGCAACGGTGAAAGAACAGGTAATGTTGACATTGTTACTCTTGCTCTTAATATGTACACACAGGGTATTGACCCGGGACTTGACTTTTCAAATATGAATGAAATCAAGGAAATGTTTGAGCGCACTACAAAAATGCCTGTTGACCCAAGAAAGCCTTACGGCGGTGCACTTGTATTTACTGCTTTCTCAGGCTCTCATCAGGATGCTATCAACAAGGGTAAGGAATATATGCGCACAAGTGGCACAGAGTACTGGGAAGTTCCATACTTACCTATCGACCCTGCCGATGTTGGTCGTGAATATGAGCCAATCATCCGTATTAACAGCCAGTCCGGTAAGGGTGGCGTTGCATACATTATGGCAGAGTACGGCTACAATATGCCAAAGGCTATGCATCCTGAATTCTCAAAAATTGTTCAGAAAGTCTGCGACGAAAAAGGAAAAGAACTCGCAAAAGAAGAAGTTTACGCACTCTTCCAACAAGAATACCTCAATGTTGCAGGTCCTTACAAATTGCTTAGCTACAAATTCTTTGAAGAAAGAGAACACGGTGAAGAACAGTCACGAGTACATTTTGTTGGTACTATTCAGTACAACGGCAACGAGCCACAGCAGATTGAAGGTATTGCAGCAGGTCCTATCGGTGCATTCTGTCAGGCTATGAACACAATCGGTCTTGGTGATTACCATTTTATCGACTACTCCGAGCACGCATTCTCAGTTGGTTCAGACTCAAAGGCTGTCAGCTATATTCACATTACAGACCAACAAGGCAAAGATGTTTTCGGTATCGGTATTTCACACAATATCAACTATGCATCCATCAAGGGTATTCTTTGTGCAGTTAACCGTTGTTTACCAAATGTTGTCAGAAAGGACTAATTATTATGAAAAATTATAATATTGTTGTTTTAAAAGGTGACGGAATTGGTCCCGAAATCGTTGACGAGGCACTTAAAGTCCTTGATGCAACTGGTGAAAAATATGGATTTAAATTCAGTTATGACTATCAGTTAATCGGTGGCTCTGCTATTGATGCTACTGGCGAGCCACTTCCACAGGCTACTGTTGATGCTTGTAAAAAGGCAGACTGCGTATTCCTTGGTGCAGTTGGTGGTCCTAAATGGGACACTCTTCCCGGAAATCAGCGCCCCGAAAAAGGACTTCTTGGCATTCGTGGTGCATTGGGACTTTATGCAAATCTTCGTCCTGCAAAGATTTTTGAACCACTTAAATCTGCTTCCCCTATCAAGGATAGCATTATCGGTGA
The DNA here is from genome assembly GCA_017624735.1 of Clostridia bacterium. Classification (GTDB taxonomy): domain Bacteria; phylum Bacillota; class Clostridia; order Oscillospirales; family Acutalibacteraceae; genus Fimenecus. Next base: position 16,637 of record JAGAMK010000004.1, on the reverse strand, counting down.
CGGACTTGACATTATGATTGTCCGTGAGCTCACAGGTGGTATTTATTTCGGTGAAAGAGGCAGAAAAGAGGTTGACGGCAACCCTGCTGCTTTCGATACAGAAATGTACTCTGTTCCTGAAATTGAGAGAATTGCAAGAACAGCTTACGAAATGGCTATGAAGAGAAATAAGAAGCTCACAAGCGTTGACAAAGCGAATGTTCTTGAAAGCTCTCGTCTTTGGAGAGAAACAGTTATTAAAATGTCTGCTGAATACCCCGAAGTTGAACTTTCACATATGTATGTTGACAACTGTGCAATGCAGTTGGTGAGAAACCCAGGTCAGTTTGACGTTATTGTTACATCTAACATTTTCGGTGATATTCTTTCTGACGAGGCATCTATGATTTCAGGTTCAATCGGTATGCTTGCATCTGCTTCACTTGCAACAGGCAAAATGGGACTTTATGAGCCAATCCACGGCTCTGCACCTGATATTGCAGGTCAGCAAAAGGCAAACCCACTTGCTACAATTCTTTCTGCAGCTATGATGCTTCAATATTCATTTGACGAAAAAGATGCTGCAAAATCAATTGAAGATGCTGTTAACGAAGCACTTAAAATTGCCCGTACACCTGATATTTATGAGGACGGATTCAAGAAAGTTACAACATCAGAGATGGGCGACCTTGTAGTGTCATTATTGAAATAAAAATTAAACGGGACGATGTGGGCATCGTCCCCTACTTTTTAGGTGAATTATGAAAACACTTTATATCAGCGATATGGATGGTACTCTTTTGCAGAGTAATGGCAAAATGAGCGACTACACAAAAGAAAAACTGAATGAATTTTATGAAAAAGGGATTCCTTTTGCGGTGGCAACGGCACGCAGTATGGTTAGTGCAACTCCGCTTTTAGAGGGAGTCCGTTTTGCTGCACCTATTGTGCTCATGAATGGTGTTTTTGTTTATGACACAGAAACAAAAAAGGCTGTTAAATACCATGAAATTTCACATTCAGCATTACAAAAAATTCTTGATTGTTTTTATGAAAAAAATCTTCACCCGTTTATGTTCTTATATAGCGATGACTATAAATTGTCAATTAAATATACAGAATTTGATAACGACGGAATGAAAGAATTTTACGATATGCGTGTGGATATGCTTGACGGCAGATTTACACAAACTGACGACCTTACAAACATAGAAAAAGGTCAACATCCAGTTTATGTAAACTACTATGCTCTGCCCCAATATCTTGATGAAATTGTCGAAAAATTGAAAAGTATTCCCGAAATCGATTTTGCATATTATAAAGACAGTTATTCTGACGATTGGCTTGTTGAAATATACTCTCACACAGCATCAAAAGCAAATGGCGCAAATGAAGCAAAGGAAATTGTGGGGGCAGAAAGCATTACAGCATTTGGTGATAATCTAAATGATATTATAATGCTTAAAGGTGCAGACACAGCAGTTGCTGTAGAAAATGCTGTATCACAGGTTAAAGAAATTGCTGACATTATAATCGGCAACAACAATGACGACAGTGTTGTAAAGTACATTGCAGAAAAAGAAAACGCTTAGAGACTTGACTCTAAGCGTTATTTTTATAATAAAGTAACCATTCCATTAAGTGCCAAATCAAGATATACAGCATCAAAAGCATCAACTGCACCATCTTCGTTTATATCGGCGCGTTGCAACATAACATTGTCCGTTATTTTTTCACTTGTTGATACGATACTTATAAGCAATTCATAATCTTCAATATCAACCTTATTATCACCATTCACGTCACCCTTAAGCCTTGACGGTGGCATATCATTAAGCATCAAATCAAGGATAATAACATCTATACCATCAATAGCACCATCGTCATCCATATCCCCTGCTAATTTTTCAATAAAACTTGGTGTTTTTTGGATAATTGATACATCACAGAGAATATCATAATCGTCCTTGTCAATTTTACCGTCAAGATTCACGTCACCTTTCGTAAGATTACCTATATCCACGAATTTTATGTTGTTTGCATTTGCAAATTTCTGTGCGTGAGTGTCAGCATAACTAAAGACCGTTACCTTTGTAGTGTCTGTAAAGGCCTTGTTCGAAATCTTTGAAACTGTTTTAGGAATGACTGCATTATTCTCACCCAAAGAATCACCTACGACATACTTAGTACCTTCTTTAATCTCAACAATATCAACATTTTCACTAACATCAATTAAGGCATTTTCAATGTAAAGTACGTTGTTGTCCCAGTTGTTTGGAGTATTGTAAAATCCTGTATTATAGAAAGACGTTGAACTCATCTCTATGTATTTATCCGGCAAATTTATTGTTTCAAGGGATGTACAACCATCAAAAGCATAATCTCCAATTATTTCAATATTCTCATTGAATTTGACATTTTTAAGGCTATTACAATCTTTAAAAGCATTTTCACCGATTGCGACCAAGGTATTGGATAATGTTACACTTTCCGCATTACAACCTGCAAAAGCACCATCGGCAATAACTCGAGTTCCTTTTTTTAGGGAATATGAACCCGAAAACGAAATCTCAATAAGATTAGTACCCAAATACAAATATTCAAGGTCGTTGGCAACAATATCTTCCCAAGGAATTTGTCCCATACCATTTCCAAAACCGATATCCCCTGAAGAAGTGTCCGCAGTCTGCTTTTTCCAGTTGCTTTCATTATTATAATAAGCAGTGTTGTAAATTGCTTTTTCACCAATGCGAGTTATAGTGTTAGGTAACGTTATAGTCGCAAGTGATGTGCAGTTTTCAAAAACAGATGCACCAATACTTTTAACACCTTCACTGACTTCAACTGTTGTCAATTCGGTATTCCCATTAAAAGCACCTTCTCCTATTGCAACAACGGGAACATCCTTAATTGTTGCAGGGACAGTAATGCTAGTTCTGTTACTGCCAATATATTTGGTAATAACAACCTCATCATTGATAATTTCGTAAGAAAAACTACCATAGTTAAGAGCGAAAGACGGCAGAGAAAAGCTGCACACAAGCATAATAACAACAATCATAATTGATATTATTCTTTTCATTTCTGCACCGTCCTTTCAATGATGTGAGAGTATTTTACCATTAAAGCAATATTATTGCAAGACATAAAAAGGCGGGGTCAAGACCCCGCCCTACCATAATTTATATAAAAATTGAAATAGATTTATTTTTTCGCAAAACAATGTGGCAGAGGCGAAGTTGTATCGGGTATACCACGAGCCGAAAGCCACGAAGTATTGCGGAAAAAGAAACTATTTGCCTGCTAATTCTGCACGAGCAAGTTTGATATTCTCTACAAAACGCTTACCTGTTTCTGTAATCTTCTTGTAGTCGCCTGTTTTTGCACCTGCTGTGAGAGATGAACCTGCACCGACAGCAACCGCACCTGCTTTAATCCATTCACCAACATTGTCAGCATCAACACCACCTGTTGGCATCATCTTAGCATATGGGATTGGTCCCTTGATGTCTTTAATAATCTTTGGTCCGAAAAGGTCAGCAGGGAAAACTTTAAGAATATCTGCACCATTTTCCATAGCAAGCAAGCCTTCACGAACGGTCATGATACCTGGCATCATTGGAACTCTGTAACGGTTACAAAGTTTAAGTGTTTCAAGGTCAAGAGCAGGGCTAACAATATATTCTGCACCTGAAAGCATAGCGATTCTTGCTGTTGCTGCATCAAGAACTGTACCTGCACCAAGAATAATTTCTTCCGGTGTGTATCTCTTTGCAAGTTCTTCAATAACCTTGTCTGCGTGAGGAACTGTGAATGTAAGTTCGATTGCAGCAACGCCACCTTCGATACAAGCATCAGTAATTCTGATAGCCTGGTCAACTGTTTCAGCACGAACAACGGCTACGATACCGCAGTCCTGAATTCGGGTAATGATTTTTTCTTTATCCATAATTACATCTCCAAATTGGAATATATTTTTACTTTTTTTATTTTGAGATAGATTTATTTTTTCACAAGACAAAGTGGCAGAGGCGAAGCTGTATGCGTTATACCGCGAGCCGAAAGCCACGAAGTATTGCGGAAAAAGAAACTATCTCTGTACTCTTGCACCTGCACCGCTAACAATTGCATTAACTTCTTTAAGTGATGCCATTGATGTATCACCCGGAGTTGTCATTGCAAGTGCACCGTGAGCAACACCGTAATTAACTGCTGTCTGTGCATCTTCTGTTGTCATAAGACCATAGATAAGGCCTGATGCGAATGAGTCGCCACCACCAACACGGTCAAGGATTTCAAGACCGGGGAGTTCAAGTCCCTTATGAACCTTACCATCTGCATAGCAGATTGCGGACCAGTCATTTACTGTTGCAGTTTTAACTGTACGAAGAGTTGTTGCGATAACCTTAAAGTTAGGATAAACCTTAACAACATTTTCAAGCATCTTGTAGTAGCCCTCAATATTAAGTTCTTTAAGGTTTTCGTCGTTACCTTCGATTTCAAAACCAAGACAAGCTGTGAAATCTTCTTCGTTACCAATCATAACGTCGATATATTTTGCAATTTCTTTGTTAACTTCTTGTGCCTTCGCCTTACCACCGATATCATTCCAAAGAGATGGACGGTAGTTAAGGTCATAAGACACGATTGTGCCGTATTTCTTTGCAGTTTTAACTGCTTCAATTGCTACTTCTGCAGTTGACTCTGAAAGTGCTGCAAAAATGCCACCTGTATGAAGCCAACGAACACCGAGTGTGCCGAAAATGTAATCCCAGTCAATATCGCCTGCTTTAAGCTGAGAAATTGCTGTATTACCACGGTCAGAAACACCAACAGCACCACGGATACCGTATCCACGTTCTGTAAAGTTAAGACCATTTCTTACTGTTCTTCCGATACCATCGTATTTAACCCATTTGATGAGTGATGTATCAACTCCACCCTGCAAAATGAAATCTTCAATAAGACGACCAACTTCGTTATCTGCAAATGCTGTTACAACTGCAGTTTTCATACCGAAGCAACGACGGAGACCACGAGCAACATTATATTCTCCGCCACCTTCCCAAGCACGGAAAGAACGAGCAGTTTTAATTCTGCCTTCACCCGGGTCAAGACGAAGCATAATTTCACCAAGTGAAATCATATCAAACATACAATCTTCTTTTTTTCTAAGATTCAAGTTCATATATATACCTCCAAATTACTATAACGGGAAAAGAACCACCAATTATACTCCACTATATGCAGAGAATCCGCCATCTACACATATACTTGTACCTGTAATAAAACTTGAATATGCTTCATCACAAAGGAAAAGAAGTGCACCTGAAAGTTCGTTTGCCTCACCGAATCTCTTCATTGGAGTTGCGTTGAGAATCTTATTTGTTCTCGCTGTTGGAGTGCCATCTTCATTCCAGAGAAGTGTTTTATTCTGGTTTGTTGAGAAGAATCCCGGTGCAATAGCATTTACACGGATACCAACATCTGCGAAATGAACAGCCATAAATTCTGTGAAGTTCTTAACTGCTGCTTTTGCCGCTGAATATGCAGGGATTTTTGTAAGTGGACGGTAAGCATTCATTGATGTCACCATAACGATACAAGTATTCTCTTTTTCTGCCATATCACGTGCAAAAACCTGAGTAGGAATAAGTGTTCCAAGGAAATTAAGGTTGAAAACGAATGAGATACCGCTTGCATCAAGGTCAAAGAATGTTTTAATATCGTCATTCTTTTCAATAAGGTCAATCTTTTCAAGAGTTTCTTTTGTTGTTGTGCCTTTTGGATTATTTCCGCCTGCACCATTGAGAAGAATATCACAGGTTCCAAGTTTTTCATTGATGATTGCACGAGCATTTTCCATACTCTCTTTTTCAAGAACATTACAACCAACTGCAATAGCGACACCACCGTCAGCAACGATTTCATCTGCTACTTTTTGTGCAGCTTCAACATTCAGGTCAAGAACTGCAACCTTAACACCCTGCTTTGCAAGAGTTTTTGCAAAATCACCACAAAGAACTCCGCCGCCACCAGTTACTACTGCTACTCTACCTTTTAAATTTTCGTGGAGCATATTACTTACTTCCTTTCTCAACTGCTTCAAACAAGCCGTTTATGTATGTTGCACCAAGTGCTCTGTCATAAAGACCATAACCCGGTTTTCCTGTTTCGCCCCAAATCATTCTACCGTGGTCAGGTCGAACATAACCATCAAAGCCTGTATCTACAAGTGCCTTAACTACCTCATACATATCAAGACTACCACAACTTGAAATATGTCCGCTTTCTTCAAAGCTTCCGTCTTCCATAATCAAAATGTTTCTGATATGCATAAATGCAATTCGGTTCATTGCACTGTATTTTCTAATCATTTTTACCACATCATTTGATTTTGCACAACCTAACGAGCCGGTACAAAGACAAAGGCAGTTTGCCTCACTATCCACAAGCTTTAACATTCTGTCAATGTTTTCTTCGCAAGTGATAATTCTCGGAATACCAAAAATTGGATATGGTGGGTCATCGGGATGAATTGCCATTTTAACGCCACACTCTTCAGCCACAGGAATAACTTTTTTAAGGAATTTTTCAAGGTTTTTCCAAAGTCCCTCTTCGCCTAGTTCACCATAAGCTGAGATTAATTCTCTAACCTCTTCTTGACTATAGCTTGCATCCCAACCCGGAAGATGAATGTCATCTTTAAGTGGGTCAAGACCTTTCATTTGTTCCCAGTACATAACAAGACTTGTTGAGCCATCCTCTGCCTCTTTATCAAGTTGTGTACGAGTCCAGTCAAAAACAGGCATAAAGTTATATGTCACACATTTAACACCGTATTTTGCACAACGACGGATGTTTTCACAATAAACCTCTAAAAGTTCGTCAACATTATCTCTGCCAAGCTTAATATTTTCATGCACAGGAATTGATTCAACCACATCAAAAACAAGACCATTTTCTTCGCATTGTTTTACCATTTTCTCGATTGATTCTTCCGGCCAAACCACACCTGGCTTTACATCATAAACGGCACTAACTATGCTTTTCATATTTGGAATTTGACGAATATATTGCAACGATATCGGGTCGCTTTCGCCATACCAGCGGAATGACATTTTCATAACTTTTTACCTCCCTATGTTTTCTGTTTATTATTTTATCATTGAAAAAAATTTCATTCAATGTATTTTTTATTGCTATTTTAGGAATATTTTACTGCTCATCTGTAAAGTTGCTATCGTCTTCCCAGTATGCCACATCAAAGGGGTCTTTTTCCGGGTCATAAACATCCCAAAGTTCATGTTCAAATTCCTTTGGTTGTGCAGGACATTCTGCAATAGCCTCCACTTTCATTCCCCTTGACCAGATTGACGGGTCAATACGGATTGTATAGCCACAACAAGATGGGGTCAACCACTCGTGCATTGGTGCTTCGGGAATTGCATAAGTCTGCATAAGTGACATAATCACGCCACCGTGAGTTATAACTGCTGTGTTTTTAACTCCTGCTTTGATTACACCATCAACGATTTTTTCAAAGCAGTCACAAATTCTATAATTAAATCTTACCTGACTGTCACCAAATGGAGCAGCCTTATTAGGATTTGTACCGGAAAGCCATTCTGCAAAATCTTCATCATCCTGCAATTCTTCGGCAGTTTTGCCCTCAAACTCACCGAAATCATATTCCCTTAAATCATCAAGAATTATCGGGTTTCTCTCAGGATAAATTGTCTGTGCAGTTTCTATGCATCTCTTTAATGGGCTGCAAAAAACCGCATCAACCTCAGGGTATTCCCCATAGTTTTCCATTATGTCTTTAAGCTGTGCCATTCCTTCTTCACAAACTGGCTCATCAGTATGTCCGATGTATCTGCCCTCAAGGTTACCTTTTGTTACAGCATGGCGAATTAAATGAATTTGGTAAGTTTTCATACTATATCTCCTGAAAATTTGTAATATCGCACAATATACAAATTGTTTAATTTATTGTATAATCCTTATACTTTTAGTATAAGAGGTGTTTTTATGAGTACATCTGTTTCAACAAGACTTGTAGAGTTGAGAAAAGATAAAAATTTAAGTCAAAAGGAAGCTGCCACAGCATTAGGTGTTTCACAGGCTCTCCTTTCCCACTATGAAAAGGGAATCAGAGAATGTGGACTTGACTTTCTTTGCCGTGCATCAACCTTCTATGATGTAAGTACTGACTACCTTTTAGGTATGACAGAAACAAAAATGATGTCGGACGCCTTGTTCGCAGAACACGAAATACCACAAGACAAGGAAATGAGAATGAGTACCGTTTTTCGTTCATCAGTTTATCTTATGGACAGACTCGGTACATATGGTAGAAATCACTCATCCAAAATCAGAACAATTTATGTTCTCATTATTTACAAAATCTACCTTACTGCACTCATCAAAGGTGCTATTCCCAGTCACGAAAATGCCAGAAAAGACTTAGCTCCTTTTATCACTACAAATATGATTGACCATATTATTGACTCCTTGATTTTTGAAGGTGACAACAAACCAAAAAGAAATGAACAATTACCAAAATCAATGGAAACAATCATAAATGAAGCCTCACGAGTTATTGATAAAGAAATAGCTCGAATGTATAAGTATTCTACAAAGGACTCAAAGTAATTCTTTATAAATAAGACTCTTTTTTATTCCCGTGTCAGCTGCCACAGTTTTTGATGCCTCGTTGACACTCATACCTTTGCTTACAAGTTCTTTTGCAAGTTCCACAGCCTGTTCAAGTGTAACGGGCTGTTTTTCTTTTTGCTTTTCTGCCCCAGCGATAATAAGAACATATTCACCTCTTGGGTTTTCAATTTCAAAATAATCAATCGCACCTTTAAGGCTTGTCCTCATTACTGTTTCGTGAATTTTTGTAAGCTCTTTTACAATGGCGATTTCACGGTCACCAAAATACGAATACATATCTTTTAAAGTTGCTTTCAACTTATGTGGTGCCTCATAGAAAATCATTGTTCTTGTTTCGTTTTTGAGTTCTTCAAGATGCTCTTTTCTGCTTGGCTTGTTTGTACTTAAAAATCCCTCAAAAGTAAAGCGTCCGCTTTCCATTCCACTGATTGCGAGCGCTGTTGCAAAGGCGGTAGGTCCAGGTACGGATTCAACAGGAATTCCGTTTTCGTGACAAAGATAAACAAGGTCTTGTCCCGGGTCAGAAATGCAAGGCATACCTGCATCAGTTACTATTGCACAAGTCTCACCGTTTAAGATTCGGGAAATAATCATTTCTCCACGTTCACGACGGTTATGTTCATAATAACTGATGAGTGGTTTTTTTATATCAAAATAATTGAGTAATTTCTGTGTAACTCTTGTATCTTCTGCTGCTATAAAATCAACAGAAGCGAGAGTTTCTCTGGCTCTTGGAGAAAAATCGGACAAATTGCCGATTGGCGTTCCTACAACATAAAGTTTTCCGTTCATTTGTCCGTATCACTCCTTACTTTCTGTATTTTTCAGTAATTTCAAGCATCTCTTGTGACAAAGTGCCATCATCATTATATGCTACAAGATTTTTTTCAACTTTCAATCCGTTTTTTGCTCCACGTTTCCCCTCAATAAGCACTAACCATGGTTGAGTGTCACCTTTTTTTGACACGAAACGGAGTGTTTTAGGCTCAATGCCATTTTCACGCATTGCATACATTGCATCAAAAACTCTTTCGGGACGGTGACAGATACAAAGTTTGCCCCCAAATCGCAAAAGACGTGATGCACTTTTCGCAATATCGTTCATATTACAAAAAGTTTCGTGACGAGCGATAGTTGCATATTCCTCGTCGTTTTTTATTCCACCATTCTCAATTTTATAAGGTGGGTTCATTGTTACTAAATCAAAACTACCTGCTTTTAAGTCATTCAGTTCCTTTAAATCTTTATTAAGTACAGTTATTCTATCTGTATCATTCAATCTGAGCGAGCGAGTCATCTGGTCACAGGCGTTCTGCTGAATTTCAACTGCCGTTATTTCTTTGCACTTGTTATCGCGAAGCCATAAAAACGGTATTATTCCGCATCCTGAACCAAAATCACAAGCCACATCATTTCTTTTAGGGTTTGCAAAAGAAGCGAGCAACATAGCATCGGTACCAAAAGTATGTTGTTTTGAAACCACAACTCCAACACTCTCGCCCAAATCTTCAATGTGTTCACCGTCAAAAAGTTCTGTTTTATCAGTCAACATAAATATCCTCTACATCGCTCATACTTCTTATTGTTGTTGTCATAAGAGCAAGTGAATCATCATTTTTAGGGAAAACAAGCACTTTGATAACGGATGTATCCTTACGGCGCTTGAATTTCAAATCCTTTGTTTCAGTATATACAACTTCCATTGAATGAATTGTTCCGCCACATTGTTTAATCGTTTTTGTAATAAGCGGAATCTGCGTTCCAACATCACGAATTTCAATAAAGAGAAGTTTACCTGCTGAACCACGGACAATAAATCTTTTAAGTGAGTTAAGTGTCAAATAAATTACAAAAGTGGCTACAAGTGCACCGGCATAGAAGCCCGCACCAACGGCAATGCCTATACAAGCAACTGCCCAGAGGGACGCAGCAGTTGTAAGACCTTTAACAGAAAAGCCTTCACGAAGAATCGTACCTGCACCAAGGAAACCGATACCACTAAGCACCTGTGCACTCATTCGTGTTACGTCACCACTCATCCCCTGACTGTCAAACACATAAACAGACGTAAGCATTACAAGGGATGAACCAACCGCAACAAGAATATGTGTTCTAAATCCAGCGGGACGGTGAGAATGTTCTCTTTCAAAACCGATAAAACCACTGAGAATGGTTGTTACTCCTAGTTTTATCAAGGCATCAATTGTAAATCTGACTTGTTCAAATCCCCAAAGCCACGAAGCAGCATTCTTGATTACTTCCATAAATTCAGTCATACTGTTCGCCTCCTAAATAAAGTTATTTTTTTCTTGCTAACGCAGGAGCAGCAAGGATAACTACCCAAACTGCCTGATACATCAAAATCTGCCATACTCCAATCTGTGACAATCCTGAAAGGAATGTGAGAAGAGCAACAATTATCACACCAATTATTGATGCGATAAGCTGGATTAATTTTGATGAATTTACAAAAGAGTTAATTACAAATGCACTGTGAAGTGCAGAAATCATTGTTTTTGTTGTACCATCATGAATTATCTTTGCATCAGTACGCTCTTTTTCTGTCCTACTGATTTTTGTAAACATATCACCTGCAACAGGATTGATAATTTTAACTACATTTTCAGGTAATCCGAATTCCTGTTCAAGGAATCTCTCGGTAATATTTGCATCAGATGTTCTGAAGAAAATTGTAAGTCCATCTTTTTCAAGTTCACGGATATATTTTGCCGTTTCCTGATTTGCTTTATAAACCACAATAAACATTGCAGCGATTTTACCTTCAATTGCGAGATAGATTACGTTTTTACCCATCTGCTTGTATTTTTCTTCAAGTTCTCTGTCAGGAGTTTCAACATTATGGTGAACCAACAATTCACGATTACCAACAAGAACCCTATGGTTATGTATCCAACAAGAACATCCTAATTTTTCTTCATAAGCAAGTGACTCGACAGGAAGAAGAAGTTCTTTTTTGCCATCAATAACACCTTTGAACACCTCTGCCAAAACTCCACCTGATTGAATAACAACAGATGCTGTGTAGAGAATTGCTTCATCAATTCTCATTTTATGATATGTTTTCATTCCCTCGATGTTACAACCACCTTCCTCAAAGGCATCGCAACAGTCAATAATAACACCGTTTGAATTAACTGCATCTTCAACAGCACTATATCCGTTAATCAATGTCCCCTCTGCATTTAAAAGTTTGTTTGTTGCACGGAGATTAATTGCAGAAACAAAGCCTGTTGCCATTGGCAAGCCCATAAGTACAGTTGCTGTAAGAGCACTTATTCCTACAAATAAGTTTGATGTCATAATCAAAGCAATAATTCCAACAACAAAACCAACTGCGAGGGATAACAAAATTGTTGTCTTGCAAGTTGAACCGGTTATATCAGCTGAGCGGGAAAGCTCCACAAATTTTTGTGGGAAGCCTACTTTTGTTGTGTATTTTATTTCAGGTCCCGCCAACAACAAGCCCCTTGAAATCTCGTTTGCCACATCTTCATCGTCGATATTCTCAACACTATAACAATCGTCCACCTGCTCTGCAAGAACTTCAAAGTTTTCACTATCGTTATTGCATTGAATCAATTCTCCCACATATTTCATAATCATAGGGATAACCGCTGCACCGGTTGTAAGACTTGCAACAGATTCAACACTATCAGTAAAAGCAAAGCTGACAATACATTGAATCGCACCAATTATAGCTGAAAGTGCAACTATCGTATCCGCATCAACCACAAGATTTTTAATATTCCTTATAGCATTTTTGATTGGACGGATGCTAATAAAAGACGCAACCGCCAATAAGAAAAGTTGGAAAAGAGAATATACAAATTCGTTGTTTCCATATAATTCAAAATTACCATTATCCGAACCCGCAATAGCTGCAAGAATTGACATAACCAAACAGATAACTGAAACGGAAATAAGTTTAATCAATATCCCTTTTTTCTCTGTTTCAAAAACCTTTCGTACAGCGTTTTCGTCCTTTGGTCCGTAGTACTCACGAATGACTGAAACGCTCTGACGTGCATAACGCTTCTTTCCTATTGATTCTTCAACTTCTTGTTTGAAAATAAGGTTACCATCAACAAAATCCTGAACTTTTTCTTTTCTGGTTTCTCTGAGTTCTGCTTCTGCCTGTTCTTCAGATTGTTGTAAAATATCTTCAGTTTCACCAAATCCATCGAACATCAACTGATTATCATCTTCATTTTTTTCGACTGACATTTCAGCGATAAATCTTGTTTTCTCCTGTTCATATTCATACTCAGCCGGAACAAGAGTTGGAATTGGTGCAATACCATCAGTATTTTGAGCTGCCTGACGGTTCTTCACAACAACACCGGGAGTTTCAATTGTCTTTTGTGGCATATTTTCTCTGATAGCCTTATGTTCCATAGTGCTTTCAATTTTCTGCATAGGCTTATTAAAGAAATGATTCTTATACTTGTTTTCATTTGCCACTGGGGTTGACAAAGGCTCCGCATCGCCACTTGTTGTTCTTACAACCTTATTGCCTAAATTATGAGAAATATTGGGATTATATTCTCCCCTGATATCAATCTCATTAAACATTCTTGTCTTTTCAATAGAAATCTGTCCTGTAATAGGCTTGGGGTCTTCTGTCTCTGTTGCTTCTTCGCTTTCATTTGTTCCCTCGCCAGAAGAAATGATATCTATTTGCCCATTGTCATCAACTGAAACAGGAATTTCTTCTGTTTCATCTTCCTCATCTATACCCTCAACCTTTGAAAAATCAAAAGTGAACTTTTTAGGTTCTCTTTCCTTCTTCTCAAAAGAAATTTTAATTTCTTCTGTATCTTTTTTCTCAACAACAGGCTCAATAATTGATTTTTCGGCATAGCCTTTCACATCATCAAGAATAAAATCAATATCCACAGCAGAATATTCATCCTGCTGAGAATTATCAACACTATATTTTTTTGTTGAGTTAAGAATATCATCGATTAAAGAATCCGGTATTCTCTCTGCCATAATAAAATCCCCCGAAAATTTATTACAGATAAACTATTTTCTAAAACTATCGCTTGTAAGCGAATTCGTACATTAAAATTCCACCCGCAACAGATGCGTTAAGCGAATTGATTTGACCTTTCATTTTAAGTGAAACAATGAAGTCACATTTTTCACGGACAATCCTGCTCATTCCGTCGCCTTCTGAACCAATAACGAGTATTGCTGCACCATCAAGATTTACTGAACGAATATCTTCCCCATCCATATCGGCACCATATACCCACATTCCTTTTTCTTTCAACTCATCAAGAGTTGCTGCAAGATTTGGCACACGAGCAACCTTCATATATTCAAGAGCACCTGCACTTGTTTTGCCCACAGTATAATTAAGAGATGCGCTTCTGCGTTTTGGAATAATAATTCCGTGAACACCTGCAGCCTCTGCTGTTCTGATAATCGCACCTAAATTGTGAGGGTCCTCAATACCATCACAAGCTACGATAAAAGGTGGTTCTCCTCTTTCTTCTGCAACCGCAAGAATTTCTTCAACTGTTGCATAATCATGAGCAGCACAAATTGCAACAACACCCTGATGATTACTGTGTCCGCACATAAAGTCAAGCTTTTTCTTATCAACTTCTTTGACAACAGCACCCTTATCACGGCATTGTCCTATTATTTTCCCGACAGAACCACTTTTTTCGCCACGCAAAACAAATAATGTATCTATTTCTCTGCCTGACTTAATAAGCTCTGTTACAGCATTTCTTCCGATTATTAAATCCTTCTTTTTTTCTTCATTAAATACGTCCATTTTGAGACCTCTTTTGAGCATAATTACTGATAATATTTTTAATAATTTATTATAACAAATAATATATAATAATACAAGTAAAAAATGCTTGAAAAACAAGAAAAAAGAGATGTATTTCTCTATACATCTCTCCTTGAAAAACATTAATTTTTATCCGAAAAATCCATCATCTGTTGTGGATTCTTCCGTTGTAGATTCTTCTGTTGTGCTTTCTTCTGTTGTACTCTCTTCAGTTGTACTTTCTTCTGTCGTTGATTCCTCTGTTTCAGGCTCTTGTGGTTGTGTAGGAGTAACCGGTCTCGTTGGTGTAACAGGCTTGTTGGGTTTTGAATTGTTACTTGAAGAATTTTCAGTTTTTGGCTCTGTCACATCTTCTATAGGCACAGTATTTTCTTCAATTACTATTGAAGATTCACTTTCCGATTCTTCTTCAGTTTCAGACTCTTGTGTTGGTTTTGTTATTTGTGGTTCAGGGCCAATCTGTTCGTACACAGGCACATTATTTGTACATGCAACAAAAAGCACAGACAACACTAAAATCAAAGCAGATGCTATGTAATATTTCATCTTTATACCTCCAAAATACTTCCGTAAACTTGAACAACCTCTAATTTTTCACTTTTCAAGAAATCATATGGTGTAATAATCCTTCCACCCTGCGGTGAGATATCAATTCCGAAGTGATAATAAGCATACCACACCAGATGCGCGCATTGTGTCGCATATGGTATTTTTTCACTATCTCTTCCTGTAATAATTCCTGAAAACAAAGAATAAGGCAATCCTCTCAAGTTATCATCTGCAAACTTCGCGATTTCTTCTGCCTTTTCTACACTTTCATTCTTTACTCGCAAAAGAGCAACCATTGGGAAATCCTTCCAGGTGTTTACATATCCATAGCTTGAATCTTCACCCACCATATTTGCCTGAATACAAAGCCCTTTTTCAGCATCCACAACAATAGCAGCATGTCCGTGTCGCCAACCAAGTGAATGAATACTTAAAGTAACTATTATGTCACCATCTCTTATATCTGCAAAAGGTGGATTGTCAATAAATTCGCCCTTGTTATCCATAATTGATTCGTGACAAGCAAATATTCCTTCACGATAGCAATAGTACTCTTTGTCCGATAAATAATAATCTCTGTAGACTTCTATTTTGTCTGTTCTCCCCTGAGACACAAGGAAATCAAATGCCGATTTGCCAAGTCCTGTCTGGGACATAACAGTTTCATATTCTTCATTTGTCAAAAAAATATTATTATTTATCTTTTCAACTATCTTTTCCCATTTTGCATCGTCTCTCACAGCATCTTCATAAGCCTTCAAATCCGTCCATTCACTTAAACCAAAATCGACTAACCTGAAAGCAAGAAGCGCCACAAAAATTATGCAAATAACACGGAAGCCTTTACTTTTTCCTTTGTTTTTCACTCAACAATCTCCTGAAAAATATATCTTTTTCAATTATAGCATATTTTTTTTAAAATTCAATTATCCCCATGTAATTTCATAATAATATTTCGCCATAGTGGGATAATAAAACAAAGGACGTGATAATGTGTCAACAACTAATAATGAATATAACAGAATGGCAGAGAAAGCATCTCCGCCATCACCTAAAATTTTAAACTGTATCAAGGCTTTTCTTATCGGCGGATTAATATGCACCTTCGGTCAATTCCTTAATTGGGGATTTGAAAGACTCGGCTTTACAAAGGAAGTGGTTAAGGCTCTTACGCCTGCAACTCTCATTGTGATTGCAGCAATTCTCACAGGAATCGGTGTTTTTGACAAAATCGCAAAACACGCAGGTGCAGGTACAATAGTACCCATAACAGGATTTGCGAATTCTGTTGTGTCACCTGCACTTGAGTTTAAATCCGAGGGAATTATTATGGGTACCGGTGCAAACATCTTCAAAATCGCAGGACCTGTTATTGCATATGGAATTTTCTCCGCAGTAATCTATGGGGTAGTTTGTTATTTTTTTAAGTTGTATTAGTTTTATTTAACAAATTGGGAGTTTGTCGGGTTGTTTAATTGAGTTATTCTCGGCTCCCCTGAAAGGGGAGCTGGCAAATGCGTAGCATTTGACTGAGGGGTTTGTTCGTTTTACACCTTACTAACTGAGGCTTTTTTCGTAACCCCTCTGTCACTCCGTG
>JAGAMK010000030.1 GCA_017624735.1 Clostridia bacterium | reverse complement strand
CACGAAAACGATACCGATGCAGAGCTTTATGAATATTTAAAGCAATTAAAGGCAAAGCACGGTAAAAGGCTTAACCCGACAAACACAATCGGATATACATATCTTGTGAAAAGATTGGGTGCTTGGAACGAAGTAATGAGAGAAATAAGTATGGATTTGAAAAACGAAAACGAAAGGAATGAAACAAATTGAAGAAGATTTTAAGTTTATTATTAACACTTATGATGCTGTTTAGTGTAGTCCCGACATCGGTATTAGCAGAAAATGATGTAGCAACAGCAACAGTATATCTTACTGTAAGTAACAAAGGTGTTATTGCATCCGCTAATGACGGAAGTATTATGGCAAACCGTGAAGTTTCGGTGAAAGATATTGACGAAGATGGAAAACTCACTTATGATGAAGCACTTGTTGCAGCGCATAAAGCATATAACAGCGAAAGCGGTTACTCTGCCCCTAATGGAACGGTGAAAAAACTTTGGGGTGCAGAAACTGATAACGTTCTGAATTTTACAAATGATGTTTGTAATACAACCACTGTGGATAAAGCTGAAATTCAATCCGGTGACTATTTGACAGCATCAATTAACGCAGACGAATCCGGTTGTTATGCTGATTGGTACTCATTTTTTGATGTGGCTGAAAAAGAAGTTAAAGTCAGTGAAGAATTTGTACTCAACTTAAAAGGTTTTTATGGCATGGCATATGTGCCGGAAGATTTGACTCCTGCTCCTCTCAGCGGTATCTCTATCGGTATATGGAATAACGGAGCATTCTCTGCAATAGCTGAAAAAACAACTGACGCAAACGGAAATGTTACCCTTTCCTTTGAGAACGAAGGAACATATTATATAACAGCTTCAGGTACAGTTAAAGATAGCGTTATGGATTGGAGTGCATGGCAAGAAGTTGAAATGGATTGCCCGATTATCGCTCCTGTATGTAAAATTACTGTGGTTCAAGGAGAAGAAACTGACGAACCCGAAAAGCCTTTGATGAGTGATGAAGAAGCTGCCAATATCATATACACTGAATTTTCAGATAAGGATAAAAACTATTCAAACACTACGAAAACTCCCCTTGTTTTTCCGCTTGAATATAATGGCGAAACATACACAAATGTTGTAGAGTATCTCAAAGCCTGGGCGCTTTTAAACACAGGAAAACAGGTAATTGTAAATTATACACCTTATATTTACACGACAGAATATAATGACTGGAGCACCGGTGAACTGAAAAAAATCAGTTATGACGGTATGGATATAAATACGGAAATTCATCAGGATTATTTTACAAATAATGCGCAGAAAAATATGAACCGTTTGGATTCGGTAAGCTTTACTGTCGGAAGCACAACTACTGATACTATCGATAAGCTTTGCATCGGTGTTGCATCTAAAATAAGAACACAAGAGGAAATTGTTAATTATATTGCAAGTCAGCTTCCTTTTGAAAGAATTATCAATACAAACGCTTCTAAAGATAAAATTATTGATGCTTTAGGCGAAAAATCCGGTTACAATGTTACACTTCCTAATCAGTCGGGATTATACAGTACTGCAATTGCTACAATTGAATGGTCAGCTGAGAATGTAAGCGGAGCGGCTGATGCGTTTTCTGTTAATAAATCGACAAGAAAAACAACAATTCTTCGTCCTAATGTCGGAGAAGAAAATGCAGTTTTTGATTTAACAGCTACAATTCAATCAAAGACAGATACAACTGTGAGCAAAATCGTAACCCATCGTATCAGTATACCCGCATTTGAAGGTGTTGTTGTCCCTATAGAAATTACAGAAGGTGCAACTTTAACACTTACAGACAAATACTATAAAAAACAAGTTGATTCAAAATATATCGTGAAGGCGGAAACGGCTGCAGAAGGATATGATTTGTATTATTGCACGCTTCATAAAAGTGCTACAGGTACAGCACAGAAATTTGATTATGAAGTGTCAAAAGACGGTTACATTACCACAACAGACACTATCAGTGTGGATAATGATAATCCGGAGAAAATCGTAATTACCCTTTCTGCTTCAACAGAAGACGATGCAAAGCTTGCATCCCTTTCCTTAAAGAAACCTGTTTCAGATTCGCATGATATAATAAGCGGCATTTCTTTTGACAAGGATACCTATGAGTACAATATTAAAGTAAGCGGAATAAGAACTATTGAGTTTAATGCAGAGGCAGTTGCAGAAGGTGCTACTGTTAAAATAACATCATATTATAAGAGCACAAATGATGCAAATTCCGGAAAACTGACAACGGGTACAAAAGCAATTTCAACCAAGTGTTATCTTCCGGATAGTGCAGATACAATATCAACTGTAGAAATTACAGTTACAGCGCCCGAAAGCAGTACACAGGAAATTAAAACCCGTACATATAAAATCAACATAGAAAAGGTTGCTTCAAGCGGACCACTTACTGCTTTAACTATCACTCCGGTATCTTCAACCGGTGGTAAAAAGGATTCATGGGCAGGTGATGACGGACTATCTGCAGTGGAAGGAGAACTTAGTCCGTCATTTGTGACCGGTACACGAGCACTTGGAACATACACGGTTAATTATTGGTTTGATAAAGTTAAGGTTATGCCCACAACCATATCGGGCACTACAAACTTAGTTGGTGAAGAGAATGTTGCAAGCGGCAAACAATCTTCGGAAATACCACTTATTGTGGGAGAAAATAAAATCCCATTAAGCATAACAGATGCAGATGGCAATGTTATAAGTTATACTCTTACTGTTTACAGAAAGAGTCAGCTTGAAATAGTGTCCGCTGAAGTGGAAAACGGAGCCATAAACAAGCCATTTGAAAGCAATGGTGCAGAGAGAAGTAACAACGGAAGATTCAGCTTTGAAACAGAAACACTTCGCATTAAAATCAACACCAATATAGAAGATAATGCGGGTGTGGATATCAGGGTTAAGCTCGACAAAAATGAATATTTCGGCAAGGCTGGAGAATTCATTGAAATACCTGTTAAAGATAAGGATAGTGCAATGCTGTTTGTGTATCTTTACAAAAAGGTAAATGGTGTAAATGAATGTCAGGCTTATATTATAAATATGTCCCGTATGCCTGCGACATCTCCTAATAGTGTTGCTTCCTATCTTCCTGCACCTGGACAGTTTGTAAATCAGAATATTTATGCAAATCCTGATGCAACACTTACAGGAAAGCAGATGATTACGCTCGGTTCATTCGGTGGCAATGTGGTATATAAATATGATACACCAATTGAAAATGATCCTGCAAACCCATATGGAATTGATTTTATCATAGAAGGTAACGCCTTTACAAATACCGATGGAACAAGTGCCCAAGCTTCGGGCGAACCTGCTGCTGTAATGGTATCAAAAGATGGAGAAACATGGTACGAGCTTGCCGGAAGTGAATACTATGATGCCAATACTTTCCATAATATTACGGTAACATACGAAAACCCTGATACCACATTTTCCGGTGCTGTTAATATTCCTTGGACAGATAATATGGGTGATAAAGGAACCGTTTTAAAAAACGACCACCACTCACAAAGCTATTATCCTAACCCTGCAACATACAATTTATATCAGAATGGTGTAGGCAAAAACGAAACTTATACTGATACAAATGTTTCTTTTACCGGCACTAAAATAGCAAGTTCTGTATATCCGACATTTGGTTATGCTGATAATCACGCTGCAGGTGATTATTCAAACAGCCCTGAAAGCAATCCCAAAGGAAACAAGGCTGCAAATCCATACATAGAAAACCACTATTCGGTATATAATGCTGACGGATTTGACCTTTCATGGGCAGTAGACAATAGCGGTAATCCGGTAGAATTAGATAGTATATCATACATTAAAGTGTATAATCCTTGGCTCACAGGTGGCGGTTCCACCGGTGAAAAATCTCCTGAGATTCTCCAGGTTCTCAGGGCAGAAGCTGAGAGCGAGGCTGTCGGGGTTACAAACGAACTAAACGCATTAACTGTAAATGGCAAGAACGTTGAACTTACAGACAATAAGTTTGTTTACAACATTGATGGCGAAGGAGCTTCAACATTTACGATTTCACCTACCCACGAAAATCAAGCCGCAAATATATATGTTTCAAATCAAAGAGTTGTTTCGGGAGAAACATCGAAAACAATAGCAGCCGTTAATAAATTGAGGGTAATTGTACAAGAAGATAACAAGGAACCTTTGATCTACATTTTTAATTTTACAAATGTGAAAACTCGCGAGAGTAATGCTGAATTAAAATTACTTACTTTAACCCCCGGTGATGATTCAGTTTCTCCTGATAGCGATAACAACATTAAGTTCTCAGTTTCTAATAATGTTTCATCCGTTCGCTTAATGCCTGAATTTATTTATCAGAAAGCAAAGGCATCTCTTTCAGGTGAAGGTATTGAGGATATTAGCCTTGAAAATAATCAAGCAGGAAAGGCTGTTGCCTTAAAAGTGGGAGAAAATATTTTCACACTTACAGTTACTTCAGCGGACATGAGTGAGAGCAAAGCATATAAAGTTATAATTACTCGTGCAGAATCTTCAGGTGGTTCATCTTCTGCTCCTGATTCTGATACAATCCGAGTTAAATTCTCATTGACCGGAGATACTGTGCATTATGACAAGGAAAGCAATAAAAATACAGGTTCCCATTCTAATCCAACATGGATAAGTGCACAGTATGTAAATATACCGAAGGGTTCTACTGTGAAATATCTTACCGAGCTTATGCTGAATAATGCAGGTATTGATTATGAATCTGATGGAATATATATTTCCGAAATCAAGGGCTTAAGTGAATTTGACAACGGACCGAATTCCGGATGGATGTATAGATATAATGGAAATATTGCTGATGAAGGATACGAATCACGAAAACTCGAAAACGGAGACATTATCAAGTGGTTCTACAGTGATGACTATACCAAAGAAAGTGGATACGAAGGCAATTTTGACAGTATAAACAAAGGTGGAAGCATTACATCAGGTAACAAAGAAGAAACTACAGATAATACAGCTACTGTAAAACCTTCTGCTACTGCTGACAAAAACGGCGTTGCAAAAGTCGAGGCTATGGATGGCAACATTACATCAGCAATAAAAACAGCCGAAAAGAATGATTCTGTGTCGTCAGTTGTTATTGCACCTGAAATCAAAGGTGAAGCTGCAAAAATTACGGTGACTGTTTCAAAAAAATCTGTTGGTGAAATTGGAAAAAATACAGACCTTGATTTGACGGTTAAAACCAATATTGCTGAAGTAACCTTATCTAATGAAGCACTCAGTAAGATTAGCGGAGAATTAAATGTAACTACAGAAAAAACAGATGATAACATTAGGGTTGAGGTTGCACTTGACGGTAAGGCGATAAATACCATCGATAAAGGAATCCATATTATTATTCCACAGGCTAACGCAAATGAAAATACGGTTTTAGCGGTAGTTGATGAAAACGGAAATAAAACAATTATTAAAAAATCTGTTGTAACGAATAACGGAATTGAAGCTACGCTTTCCGGAGGTGCTACTGTTAAGGTTATAAATAACTCGAAAGACTATCCGGATACAGAAGGTCATTGGGGTAAAAAAGCAATTGACTTTGTTTCAAGTCGAGAAATCTTCTCAGGAACAAACAATGGCTTTGAGCCGGATAACAATATGAATAGAGCGATGGTTGTAACCACTTTGTTCAGATTGGAAGATGCTGTGGCTAACGGAGAACATAGTTTTGCTGATGTATTAGATAACACATGGTACACAGATGCAGTAGTTTGGGCAGATTCGAACAACATTGTAAACGGAACGGGAGATGGATTTGAACCAAATGCTAATGTTACCCGTGAACAGCTTTCTGCAATTATATATCGATATGCAAAACATATTGGTATGGATACATCTGTAACAGAAGCGTTTGGAGATTTTAATGACAAAGCAGATGTATCTGAATGGGCACTTGAAGCTATGACCTGGGCAACAAATAAGGGAATTATTACCGGCAAACCGGGAGAATTGCTTGATCCTAAAGGCTCTGCTACTCGTGCAGAGGTTGCGACTATTTATCAGCGTTTGATTAGTATTATGGCTGAATAAATAAATCGTACAAAAGTAAGCATCTGCATTATGTAAATATTGGTTTTGCATGAATGAAGCGACATAACAATTATGGTTAATTGCGAACAGTCAGTTTATCAAAGCTGACTGCTCGCTTTTGCCGTTTTAATAAGGAGCTTAAAAATGAAAAGGATTTTATCAATATTTTTAACTCTAATAATAATTTCAGGAACTTTCACAACATCATTTGCAGCAGATTTTGATATTAATCAAGTTATTGCTGAAACGGCATCGTACATATATAAAACCATATCAAAGCCACAGATTGGTTCCATTGGAGGAGAATGGGCAGTTTTAGGTCTTGTACGAAGCGGAGTGGAAATTCCTGAAGAATATTATCAGAATTATTATAAAGCTTTAGAAGAATGTGTTAAAGAGCGAAAAGGTATTCTTCACGATAAAAAATATACTGAATACTCACGAGTGATTCTTGCTCTTACAGCTATCGGTAAAACTCCGAAAGATGTTGCAGGTTACAATCTTTTAACACCGCTTGGGGATTATGAAAAAACTGTATGGCAAGGTGTAAACGGAGCTATATGGGCACTCATTGCACTTGACAGCGGAAACTATGATATGCCAAATAACCCAAATGCAAAAGTTCAGGCAACAAGAGAAATGTATATAAATCATATTATAGAAAAACAAACATCTGACGGCGGATGGGCATTATCGGGTGATGTGGCTGATCCTGATGTGACAGGTATGGCTCTTCAGGCACTATCAAAATATCAGGATAATGACAAGGTTAAATCTGCAACAGAAAAAGCACTTAATTGCTTATCCAATATGCAGAAAGAAAACGGTGGTTTTTCAAGTTATGAAGTTGAAACTTCCGAGAGTAGTGTTCAGGTGCTTGTTGCCCTTTGCGAGCTTGGTATTTCGATTGATGATGAACGCTTTGTGAAAAACGGAAAGTCTGTGCTTGATAATCTTTTTTCATTCTACGATAACGGGAAAGGCTTTAAGCATATACACCAAGATTCTACAAACTTAATGGCAACTGAACAATGTTTTTATGCCCTTGTTGCATTAAAGCGTGCAAGCGAAGGAAGAAACACACTTTATGATATGAGTGATGCCAAAAAGGTTAATGTCAGCTCAGACACAGTAGGACTTGCAGGAAAGAATGCAGATATTAAGAAAATGAGTATCACAAGCCCCGGTAAGACTTTTGCAGACATTGTCGGGCATAAAGATAAAACAGCTATTGAAGCGTTGGCATCAAGAGGAATTATAAACGGGAAAACAGAAAGCAGTTTTGAGCCAAACAGTACCATGACAAGAGCAGAATTTGCAACCATTATTGCAAGAGGTCTTGGGCTACCACAAAAGAATAACTGTATTTTCAAAGATGTAACCCCAAACGATTGGTTTTATAACTATGTGGGTACTGCATACTCTTACGGAATTATAAAAGGTGTATCAGGAAATGAATTTAATCCTAATGGAACTATCACTCGTGAGGAAGCAGCTGTTATGGTTACAAGGGCGGCAAAACTATGCGGCATGGATACTGAAATGGACATCCTTGCAGTTCGGGATAGCTTGGCACAGTTTTTTGACTATGTAAAAGCGGCTGATTGGTCGCGAAGCTCACTTGCTTTTTGCTACAACGAAAAAATCATGGATAGCAGCGTTATGGATATAAAGCCAAAAGAAACTGTTACAAGAGCAGAGATAGCATCTATGCTTTACAATATGCTTTTGTCTGCAAATCTTCTGTAAGGAGGAATTAGATGAGAAAACATAAGAACAAAATAATAGCAGGTGTTATAATTGCGATTGTCTTGGCATTTGTCTTTTGGTATGGCGGTGATGCACCGGGACTTCGTGGATGGACACCTGAGCCTCAAGAAGATGTTACAGTAGTTCAAAATGACGAGCCTATCAAAGAAGAAATTGCTGAAGCAGAAAAAACTATCAGCGATATCCCGGTTAAAGAAGAAAACGCACCTGCCACGGAAGAGAACAAACCACAAAAGCAAGACGGAACGCCTATGACTCCTGCAGAAAAGATTGCTATGGCAGAGAAAATCGCAGAAAGCACACAAAGTTCTGCCGAAGAAACAACATCTTCTGCTGAAATCAAGCAAAGCAACGAAGAGTATTCCGAAGAACAAGGAATGGTTATAAATGAGGTTACAGGAAAAGACCAATACAGAACCGAACCCGTTCCTGAAGGGAAACCCGTACCCATTGAGCCTGAAAATGCAGTAATTACAGATAAAGAGCTTACCTGCACTTTATCTGTCAGATGCGATACGATTTTACAAAACATCGGTTGGCTTGATAGTGAAAAGGTTGATATTGTACCCAAAGACGGTGTTATATTTGCAGAAAAGACTGTTACATTCTATGAGGGTGAAAGTGTGTTCAATGTGCTTGTACGAGAAATGAAGCGAAACAAAATTCACATGGAATTTGAAAATACGCCAATATATAACAGCGCCTATATCGAAGGCATAGCAAATCTTTATGAGTTCGATTGTGGAGAGCTTTCAGGTTGGATGTATAAGGTCAATGATTGGTTCCCAAATTACGGATGCTCCCGTTATCAGCTTAAAGCTGGTGACAAGGTTGAATGGGTATATACCTGCGACTTAGGAAATGATGTTGGTGGTCATTATTCCGCAAGGAATGGAAAATAAATCAGGAGATTATGTTATGATACAAACTTATTTTGGAAACGGAAAAGGAAAAACAACTGCTGCTGTCGGTTCGGCTGTTCGATGTGCCGGATGCGGTAACAAGGTTCTGTTTGTGCAGTTTCTAAAAAACAATGATTCTGCAGAATTTAAGGTTTTGGAGAAAATCAACGTCATAGATGTTTTATGTTCAGATGAACACTATGAGCTTTATGACAATAGAAATAAAGACCGTACACCTGCACTTGTCAAAGCATATAACAAACTTCTTTTTGAAGATACAAAAAATAAATCAGCCTCTTATCAAATGATTGTTTTGGATGAAATACTTGATGCAGTTGAATACGGCTATGTCGACGTGAATAATTTATTAGAATTGCTTGCGGAAATAAAAGTGCATTCCGAAATTATACTTACAGGACATACTTTAATAGAAGGAATTGCAGATGAATCAGACTATATCTCTGAAATTAAGGAGATAAATCATCCATATACAAAAGGTGTTTCACCACGAGAAGGAATTGAATTTTAACAT
Source organism: Clostridia bacterium (assembly GCA_017624735.1). Classification (GTDB taxonomy): domain Bacteria; phylum Bacillota; class Clostridia; order Oscillospirales; family Acutalibacteraceae; genus Fimenecus. Next base: position 3,450 of record JAGAMK010000030.1, on the reverse strand, counting down.
GAGCGAATTTAAAACATATCACCCGATTGTAAATTTCGTGTACTTCGTATTTGCAATCGGCTTTTCCTGCTTTTTTATGCATCCTGTGTGTTTATGTATTTCACTTGTAAGTGGTTTTACATATTCCGTGATGCTGAAGGGCAAAAAGGCAATAAAAACAAACTTAATATATATGCTTCCGATGCTACTTATGATGGCACTTATAAACCCTGCTTTTAATCACGAAGGCGTTACCATCATAGAGTATCTGCCAAGTGGAAATCCGTTGACGCTTGAATCCATCATTTACGGACTTTGTGCGGCGGTTATGATTGTTAGTGTTGTCTGTCATTTCTCTTGCTATAACGAGGTTATGACAAGTGATAAGTTTATCTATCTGTTTGGAAAAATCATTCCGTCGATGTCACTTATTATATCAATGACACTCCGATTTGTACCGAAGTTTGCATCACAGCTTAAAGTGGTAACAAATGCTCAACGATGTATGGGGCGTGATGTTTCAAACGGAAGTATCATAAAGTGTGCAAAGAACGGACTTAATATAATGTCAATTATGACAACTTGGTCACTTGAAAACGCTATTGAAACTGCCGACAGTATGAAATCCCGTGGCTACGGAATACCGGGCAGAACTGCGTTTTCTATATTTACATTCGATAAGAGAGATAAAAAAACACTTGTTTGCATTTTGCTTTTAGGTATATATACACTTGCAGGAAATTTAATGGGAGAAATGGATTTCAGATTCTTTCCCTCTATGAAAATGGCAGAAGTTTCTGTATTTGGTATAAGCGTATTCGTGGCATATTTACTGCTTTGTATATGCCCTATAATAATTGAACTGTGGGAGGTGAGAAAATGGAAAGCTTTAAGATCGAAAATTTAAGTTTTACTTATCCGAACAGAACGGATAAGGCACTTGATGATATAAAATTTACTGTTAATCAAGGTGAGTTTGTTTTGCTTTGCGGCAAATCCGGGTGTGGCAAGACTACGCTTTTAAGGCTTCTAAAATCATCCCTTGCACCACATGGTGAAATAAGCGGAAGTATTTATTTTAACGGTAAATCTCTGGCAGACTACAATACCAAAGAACAAGCATCAGGCATTGGGTTTGTAATGCAGAATCCTGACAATCAGATTGTAACTGATAAAGTATGGCATGAACTTGCATTTGGTTTAGAGAGTCTTGGATACAAGCAAACCGAAATCAGGACAAGAGTTTCTGAAATGGCATCATTCTTCGGCATACAGACTTGGTTTTATAAGAAAGTATGCGAGCTTTCAGGCGGACAGAAACAACTACTTAATCTTGCATCTGTTATGGCTATGCAACCTTCAGTTTTAATACTTGACGAGCCTACAAGTCAGCTTGATCCAATTGCTGCAGGAGAATTTTTGAAAACTTTAGAGAAGATTAACCGTGAGCTTGGAACGACCGTTATTCTCACCGAACATCGTTTGGAAGATGCTTTCCCGATAGCTGACAGAGTTATTGTTATGGATAGCGGCAAAATCATTGCCGATGAAACACCAACTGAAGTCGGCAAAGTTTTGAAAGCACAAAATCACGATATGTATAAAGCACTTCCTACTCCTATGAGAGTTCACAATGATGTGGTAAATGTTTTACCATGTCCTTTGACAGTTCGTGAAGGCAGAGTGTGGCTTGAAGAATATTCAAAGGGAAACACTTTGAATCCCACTCTTATTCCCTTAGATAACTTAAAAGAAAACAACGATACAGTTATAGAAATTAAAGATGCCTGGTTCAGATACGATAAAGATTTACCCGATGTAGTTAAGGGTTTTAATCTGTCTGTCAATCAAGGTGAATTATTCTGTCTTGTTGGCGGTAACGGCACCGGAAAGACAACTGCACTTTCACTCATATCAGGTCTTAATACTCCCTACAGAGGTGATGTTAATATTAAAGGACAAAGTATTTCCAAAATCAAAAATTTGTATGACGGACTTTTGGGTGTTCTTCCGCAGAATCCGCAAAGTGTGTTTGTAAAGAAAACAGTTTACCTTGATTTAATGGAAATACTTTCTGATAAGAAACTCACAAAGGAAGAAAAGGAACGAAAGGTACATAACATATCTGTACTTTGCAGAATAGAGAATCTTTTAGAAAGTCATCCTTACGATTTATCAGGCGGCGAACAACAACGTGCGGCACTTGCCAAAATCCTTCTTATGGAGCCTGAAATTCTTCTCCTTGACGAACCGACAAAAGGAATGGATGCACATTTTAAAGAAGAATTTGCGGATGTTCTGATGGATTTGAAATCAAACGGAGTCACCACTCTTATGGTATCACACGACATAGAGTTTTGTGCAGAGTATGCCGACAGATGTGCGCTTTGTTTTGATGGAAGTATAACATCAGTTGACACACCGAGGGAGTTTTTTAAGGGTAAGAATTTCTACACCACATCCGCAAACCGTATGGCAAGAACAAGGCTACCCGATGCGGTTTTAGCAGAAGATATCATCCTTGCTTGTGGCGGTAAAATAGAAAAGAAAGAAAGACAATCACGGCACATAGAATTACATAAGGCTCAGAACGAAATAAAACCTCAAAAAGAGAAAGTACAAAATCTGACACCTGCAAGAAAGATTTACGGCAGTATCTTTGCCTTGCTTTTTGCATTAACATCATTATCCTTTATAACGGATATTGATATATTGGGGTTTGCGAAAGTGAGTTTTTTAGGTCTTGAAACTCTACAGATAGTTGCAGTAGTTGAAGTTGCTGTTAGCTGCTTTTGCTTCTTTCCGCAAAGAAATATCGGAATAGAGATAATACAAGTTTCCAAATCAGACAGAAAACTAACCAAAAGAACCCTTGTGGCAACTTTCCTGATACTGCTTTTAATACCGCTTACTATTTATATCGGTGTTTTCTTCTTGGGTGACAGAAAGTATTATTTTATAAGCCTTTTAATTATCCTTGAAACAATAATACCATTTTGTATGGTGTTTGAGTCAAGAAAGCCGAAAGCAAGAGAGCTTATCGTAATAAGCGTATTATGTGCTATTGCAGCCAGTGGCAGGGCAGCATTCTTTATGCTCCCACAATTTAAACCCGTTGTTGCCCTTGTGATAATTGCAGGCGTATGCTTTGGTGGAGAAACGGGATTTTTAGTAGGTAGCGTTACCGGATTTGTTTCAAACTTTTTCTTTGGACAAGGTCCTTGGACACCATGGCAGATGTTTGCATTCGGCATCATCGGTTTTATTGCAGGAATACTTTTCAAAAAGGGATTCTTACGAAAGACAAAAGCATCACTTTGCATATTCGGGTTTTTAGCAACACTTGTAATATACGGTGGGATTATGAACCCTGCATCTGTTATTATGTGGCAAAGTAAAATAAATTGGGATATGATTGAAGCCGCCTATATTATGGGAATACCATTTGATTTAATCCATGCACTCGGAACT
>JAGAMK010000029.1 GCA_017624735.1 Clostridia bacterium | reverse complement strand
CTTTTATCCATAAATTTCTTTACGGGGTCATATAGAAGGAAATATAGTATTGCAAACAAAATTACAAAATTTAACAAATGCAGAAGAATTTGCTGCCAGTCAATATTAAGCGGCACATTCATTGATTTTCCTCCTTCCTTACAATACGAATATAATCAGTATTGCAATAACAAGTGCGTAGATAATAGCTGTCTCAACGAAAACAAGACCAAGCATCAATGTTGTACGGATTTTGTTTTCAGCCTCAGGCTGACGGGAAATCGCTTCTGCAGATTTTGCAATAGCCCAACCCATACCGATTGCACCGGCCGCTGCCGCAAGTCCAACTGCAATCGCTGCCGCAAGTGCTTTGTCACCAAGCGCATTGTCGGCTGCTGCAACCGTTTCGGCTTCACCTGCAGCAAAAGCAGGGATTGTCAATGTAAATATCATCGCAAGCAGCATTACTGCCGTAAAGATTCTTTTAATGTTCTTTTTCATATCTTAAACCTCCAAATTTTAATTATTTCTTAACGCGAGCCGGCTCTGATACCTCGCCGTAAAAAAGAGATGTGAGCATTGTAAGTACATACGCCTGAATAACGGCGTGAAGCAATGTAAACAATACTCCGACAAGTACCGGAAGACCATAGCTTAAATGAATATAGTGATAAACAAGCTCTGTTACAAGGGCACCGCTTAAAAGTGCACCAAAAAGACGAAAGCTCATTGATATGGGAAGAGAAAATTCTTTTAAGGTTTTTCCCACTCCTTTTAATTTATTTTCTGCTATACCGCCCGATAGGATAACAAGATATGAAAGGCATCCTATCATTATTGCCCCGTTGATATCTGCAAGCGGAGCAGGCAGTGCCATTGATGTTCCGTGTGTTGTAACCACTTGAATACCAAATAGTTCAAGTATTGTTCCTACAAATATGTACACGCCTGCGGTGAAAACATATGCACCTAAAAATTTATTACGGTGCGGACTGTTGGATTTTGCAAGATTCTCAAAAAATCCAACCAGTGTCTCAAGAATAAGCTGAAACTTTCCCGGAACCATTTTAAATTTTGGAATCACAAATATTCTAATGATTAGTGCAATCACAAAAAGTATTCCCGTAACAGTAACAGCTGAGATGAGTCCGGGATTTACATTCTTTAAGCCAAAAAGACTTATCTTATTCGTCTCATGAAGAACGGCATCCCGCATTAATTCTCTTATAGATTCATGGCTGCCGGGGGATTTTACAATTATGGTACCAATCATTAATATAAGTGCAAGAATAGCAAAAGCAACTATTCCTGTTGTCCTTTTCTTTTTATCCATAATAAACAGCCTATACCTCCAATCGTTAAAGCAGCCGCAATACAGGCAGAAACTCCTATTCCGGTTGTTATTATTTTCTTATACATTTATAAGCCCTCCAATCTTTTGCAAAAACGTCACTACAAACCTTAACAAACAATGACTTGCAGAAAAAAAGCAAAGGCGTCCTGACTAATATCAGAACGCCTTTGCTCTTATTTAATATTATAACTCATTCCCACGATATTGTCAAGATTTTCAGCATTTTTTTCTTTAAGATATTCGTTAATTGCATTGGCTGCTGTTTTACCTGCCCCCATTGCAGATATAACCGTTGCTGCACCTGTTACTGCATCGCCACCTGCATAAACTGCATTGCGAGATGTTAAACCATCTTCGTTGACGATTATACCGCCTCTTGAATTTACCTCAAGCCCTTCAGTTGTAACTTTGATCAATGGATTTGGTGATGTTCCAATTGACATGATAACAGTATCCACATCAATCTCAAATTCACTTCCGGGCACCGGCACAGGGCGTCTTCTGCCATTTGCATCAGGTTCGCCAAGTTCCATCTTAATGCATCGCATACCTTTAACAAATCCATTTAGAGGATCTTTTGGATTATCCGGATTATTATATCCGATAATTTCAGTAGGATTACAAAGAAGATTGAATTCAATTCCCTCTTCTTGCGCATGCTCAACTTCTTCGCGTCTTGCAGGAAGCTCATCCATAGAACGGCGATATACTATATACACCTTATCTGCACCAAGCCTTAAGGCTGTTCTTGCAGCATCCATGGCAACGTTACCTCCACCTACAACCGCAACATTTCCGCCTTTCATAATAGGTGTTTCCGGATTTTCAAGATAAGATTTCATCAGATTGCTTCTTGTCAAAAACTCATTGGCGGAATATACTCCATTGAGAGATTCTCCGGGTATTCCCATAAAATTAGGGAGTCCGGCACCAGAACCAATGAAAACTGCTTCAAAACCATTTTCGAATAATTCATCTACTGTTAATGTTTTTCCAATTACAACATTTGTTTCAATTTTAACGCCCAGCTTATTTAGTGTTTCAACTTCTTTTGCAACAATCGACTTAGGCAAACGAAATTCGGGTATTCCATATACTAAGACACCGCCTGCAGTATGAAGTGCTTCATAAACAGTTACATCATAGCCTTTCTTTGCCAGGTCACCTGCACAAGTAAGACCTGAGGGACCTGAACCTACAATAGCAACCTTATGTCCGTTGGATTCCGGTTTAACCGGTTCTTCTTTGCTGAAGGTATTGTGCCAGTCAGCAACAAATCTTTCAAGTCTTCCAATTCCTACCGACTCGCCTTTAATTCCTCTTACACATTTTGATTCACACTGTGTTTCCTGAGGACATACTCTTCCGCACACTGCAGGTAATGAAGATGACTTTGAAATAATCTGATATGCTTTTTCAAACTCACCCTCCTTGATTGCTGAAATAAACTCCGGTATATGTATTTTAACCGGACAACCGTCTACACAAGGCATATTTTTGCAATTAAGGCAACGCATTGCCTCGTTAATTGCAGTTTCTTCTGAATAACCAAGGGCAACCTCATCAAAGTTGTGTGCACGGACTTTAGCATCCTGGGTAGGCATCTGATTGCGTGTTGGAGACATATTTGCAGTAGCCATATTATTCTACCTCCTTTTTAAAGAGATTGCAGGTATCTTCGTGGGCATGTCTTTCAAAGGATGAATACATTCTTCCCCTTGACATTGCTTCATCAAAATCAACTTCATATCCGTTAAAATCAGGACCGTCTACACAAGCAAACTTTGTCACTTTTTTACCCTCTATATTAAGAGTTAGCCTGCATCCTCCACACATACCTGTTCCATCAATCATAATTGGATTCATAGAAACTGTGACAGGTACTTCAAAAGGCTTTGCGGTAAGCACTACAAATTTCATCATAACAAGCGGACCTATTGTGATAATCATATCGAACTTCTCGCCATTTTCAAGCATTTCCTTGAGCGGAAGGGTAACATTTCCCTTTTCTCCGTATGAGCCATCATCTGTCATAATCCTCAAGGTATCGGAATATTCTCTGAATTCGTCTTCAAGAATTAAAAGGTCTTTGCTTCTGAACCCAATGATACTTGTTACGTCTGCACCCATTTCGTGAAGTTTTTCTGCAATCGGCATTGCAATAGCACAACCTACTCCACCTCCGACAATACATACCTTTTTAATGCCATCAAGATGGGTTGGAACTCCTAAAGGTCCGACAAAATCAGCAATATATTCACCCTGCTCTTTATGAGCGAGCTTTTCCGTTGTACCCCCAACAATCTGGAATATAATCTTCACAGTTCCGTTTTCTTTATTAACTCCCGCAACAGTCAGAGGTATTCTTTCTCCGTTATCATCAACTCTGAGTATTATGAATTGACCGGGCTTTGCCTTATTTGCTACGAGAGGAGCTTCTATGAGCATCTGTACAACAAAATCATTTAGTATTTTCTTTTCTGTTATTTTATACATGATATCACTCCGTAAAAAAGACGGCTACCGATACCCGGTAACCGTCTGTATGATATTACACGATGTATCCGTTATTAGAAATCAACTTCTGTGTCGTAGTAGCAGCACTTGAGAAGTTTTTCCATTTCTTCTACTGAAATCTTACGAGGATTAGATCCTGTACAAGCATCTGCAACTGCATTCTCTGCAATTTCAGGAAGTCTTTCAAGGAATATGTCCTCAGGAACAAATCCCTGTTCGCAAGGATAACTGTCAGCGCCGTAATTCTTGATGCACTGTGGAATTTTAAGAGCATCGTTCATGCCACGAAGATAAGCGATAAGATTTGTAACCTTTTCATCATCATTAGCGCCGCCGAGTCCCATATAATCAGCAATTACACCATAGCGTTTCTTAGCTGTTTCGTCCTTTGCATTAAATGCAATAACCTTAGGAAGATACATTGCATTAGCTGCACCGTGAATAATATGAGCACCTAAATCTTCAAATACAGCACCTGTCTTGTGAGCCATTGAGTGAACGATACCGAGGAGTGCATTTGAGAATGCCATACCAGCGAGGCACTGAGCATTATGCATTGATGCACGCTTTGTCATATCGCCATTGTATGAAGGCACAAGGTCTTCCTGAATCATTTTAATTGCAAAAATTGCAAGAGGATCTGTAAATTCACTATTAGCTGTTGATACATAAGCTTCTATAGCGTGAGTCATTGCATCCATACCTGTGTGAGCTGTGAGCTTCTGTGGCATTGTTTCTGCAAGTTCGGGATCAACAATTGCAACGTCAGGTGTGATTTCAAAATCTGCAAGAGGATATTTTATACCTTTTTCATAATCTGTGATTACTGAGAATGCAGTAACCTCAGTTGCTGTACCTGATGTAGAAGGAATTGCACAGAAGTGTGCTTTTTTACGGAGTTCAGGAATTCCGAATACAACGCACATTTCTTCGAATGTAATTTCCGGATATTCATATTTAATCCACATTGCCTTTGCAGCATCGATCGGTGAACCGCCACCGATTGCAACAATCCAGTCAGGCTGGAATTTTTCCATGGCTTCTGCACCGCGCATAACGGTATCTACTGAAGGATCGGGTTCAATACCTTCAAAAAGTTCAACTTCCATTCCGGCTTCTTTAAGATATGTAACTACCTTATCAAGAAAACCAAAGCGCTTCATAGAACCGCCACCTACGCAAACCATTGCGCGTGTTCCTTTGAGAGTTTTGAGTGCTTCGAGAGCACCTTTTCCGTGATATAAATCACGAGGTAATGTAAAACGTGCCATTTTAAAGTCTCCTTTATAATTTATTTTTATTTAATATTTAAATACCTAGTTATTTTAAGATAGATACAGCATCACTTATGGTTTTTTCCAAAGCCTCTCTGCCATATTTATCGACCTCAAATAAGCGTCTGAAGTTACTCAAATATTTTAACAGTAACTACATATTTTTATCATACTTAGATAGATATAATGTCTGCTAACATATAAGTTTCAGCGTCAAATGTTTTTTCCATGT
>JAGAMK010000028.1 GCA_017624735.1 Clostridia bacterium | reverse complement strand
TGATTTCTTGTCTCCCCTGAAAGGGGAGATGTCACGAAGTGACAGAGGGGTTATAATAATGTGCAAATAAACCCCTCAGTCTTGCCTTCGGCAATCCAGCTCCCCTTTCAGGGGAGCCGAGAATAACTCAATTAAACAATTCGACAAACTCCAATTTGTCAAATTAAGTTGGCTTCTTCCGTCATTATATTCATAAAAAAAGACCTATTGTTTTTTTTTTATAATTGTTATATAATCATACTATTGAATATGGAGGGATTATTATGAAAAAATTCATCTCAGTTATGCTTTGCATAACACTTTGTCTGCTTCCTTGTCTTGCGGTTACAAGCTTTGCAGCAGAACCGGAAAATGATTATGTAATTGTGTCACCTTACAGTGATGTTGTATGGGAAGGCGACGGTGCGTGGGGAGCATATAAGGGCTCACTTCATTCTCACTCAACTTACAGTGACGCAAGTGTTGACCTTGCCACTATGGTTAAGGAATACTATAATCGTGATTACGACTTTTTGGCAAACTCTGACCACGGTGTAACAGGTGTTGAATGGAACAGAGCACCTAAAAAGGTGTTGCTTTATTCATATCAGAAACTTTTAGGTTATCCTGTTGCACATCTTACAGACGAAGAATTTGAGGCTATTACAACAGGTACATATCCTACTGCAGATGGCACAATTCGTGGTAAACATATGACTTGTGTTGTAGGTGCAAACGAACTTAATAATATGACGCTTACAAAGAGTCACGTAAATGCATTCTTCTTACCTGAAGATGTTGGTAATGGTTACGGTGGTACAGAAAATGGCTTTGAAAGAGCAGTTGCTTTCACAGAAGAAAATGGTGGACTTTCAATCATCAACCATCCGGGTGACTGGTTGGAGAGCAGCAACGATATCTCAACCGTAAGCGATGAGAAAAACATAAAATTCTTTGGTGATATTCTTCTTAAATACGACTCTTGCCTTGGTATTGAAGTTTTCAACGAAACAAACAGCGTTACTCCTTACGACAGAATTTTGTGGGATAATCTTTTGATGTACACACTTCCTTATGGTAAAAATATTATCGGTTTCAGTAATACCGATGCTCATACAGTAGAAAACATTGATAGTTCTTTCAATATCTATATGATGAAAGAAAATAATGTTGAAAACATCAAGGAAACAATGCAGTCAGGTGCATCATTTATGGTGACAAGAAACCTTCCAAAGGGAAATGACATCATCGGACCTGAAACAGGATTTGATGTGAAAAATACCGATATTCCATATCCTGTTTTCACAAAGGTTGCAGTTGACGGACACAGTGTTACAGTAAGCGCTGACAATGCACATACAGTTCAGTTTATCGCAAACGGTAAGGTGATTTATAAGGGCGAAATCGGTGCAAATGATGTAACTCTTAACCTTGATAGCGTTGAAGGTGTAGAGGATTTCCAATACGTAAGAGCAGAACTTTTCGGTGAAGGTGGTATGTGTCTTACTCAGGCACTCGTTATTGAAGATGGTAGCGAAAAGCAAGACTTTGAAACACCAAAAGGACTTGTAGCCTTTATCAATAAAGTGGTTTTCACACTTAAAAGCTCAAGATGCTGGACAATTATTGTTGAACTTTTGAGAATGATATAATAACACAAAACATATAAGGCGGGGCTTTGACCCCGCCTTAATTCTGCACTCTGCATAAAAAAGACGGTCGAAAGACCGCCTTTTCTTTATCTTATTCTTCGTCAACTTTTGCTTCAGCAATAACCTTTTCAACGATGTTCTGTGGAGCTTGTTCGTAACGAGTGAATTCAAATGAGAATGAGCCACGTCCTGCAGTTACTGAACGGAGAACTGTTGTAAAGTCGCCCATTTCTGCCATTGGAACTTCAGCTGTAAGTTCCTGCATTCTTGGTTCGTCAGCAGGTCCCATACCGAGAACTCTACCACGACGTTTTGTGATGTCACCCATGATGTCGCCAAGGTTGTCATCAGGCATACGAGCAACAAGTGTACCAACTGGTTCAAGAATTGTTGGGTCAGCTTTTGGAATACCTGCTTTGTAAGCAAGAGAAGCAGCCATCTTGAATGCCATTTCTGATGAGTCAACCGGATGGTAAGAACCATCATAAAGAGTAGCCTTAACGCCTACCATTGGATAGCCTGCGAGAACTCCCTTGAGAACGCAATCACGAAGTCCCTTTTCAACTGCAGGGAAGAAGTTCTTTGGAACTGCACCGCCGAAAACTTCTTCTGCGAATACGAGTTCATCGCTGTCGCATGGTTCAAAGCGGATATGTACATCACCGAACTGACCGTGACCGCCTGACTGTTTCTTATGTTTACCCTGTGCTTCAGCAGATTTTCTGATTGTTTCTCTGTAAGCAACTTTTGGAGTTGTCAAATCAACTTCAACACCGAACTTGTTCTTAAGTTTAGAAACGATAACGTCAAGATGTTGTTCACCCATACCTGCAAGAACTTGTTCTTTTGTTTCTTTATTAATTGTGAATGTGATTGATGGGTCTTCTTCCATAAGTCTGAAAAGTCCCTGAGCAACCTTTTCTTCTTCGCCCTTTTTGCGAACGTTAACTGCCATTGAAAGGCAAGCCTTTGGAGCGTCAACGCCGTCGAGAGTTACGATGTTCTTTGCATCACAAAGTGTGTCACCAGTCTTGACATTTGCAAGTTTTGTGACAACGCCGATATCGCCGGCGATAATTTCTTTAGCGTCTTCCTGTTTGCCACCCTTAACAGTAACAATTTTACCCATCTTTTCTGTTTCGCCTGTACGAACATTATAAGCTTGAGTATCAGGAGTGAGTTTACCTGAAACAACCTTGAAGAATGACATTTTACCTACGAATGGGTCAGCAACTGTCTTGAAGCAAACTGCTGCAAGAGGTCCGTTGATGTCACAAGGAAGAATAACGTCTTCACCTGCTTCGTTCTTTGCTGTTTCACCTGCATAACCATAAGCACCCGGAACTGACCAAGCAAGGTTGTAAAGAAGCTGGTCAACACCTGCACCTGTAAGACCTGCAACTGCATAAACAGGGTAGATTGAACCATCGAAAATACCTGTGCAAAGACCTTTAAGGATTTCGTCAGGAGTAAATGTTTCGCCTTCGAAGAACTTTTCCATAAGCTCGTCGTCAGTTGTAGCAACTGCTTCCATAAATGCAGATGTCATTTCTTCGATAACAGGGTCGTTAGGCATTGGAACCTTTGTTGCCTTGCCTTCTGCGTCATATTCATAAGCCATACCTGTCATAAGGTTAACGTATGACTTTGTGATATTGCCTTCCATATAAGGAATAATTGTTGGGCAAAGCTTGTTGCCATAAACTTCTTTTAATGCTTCAAAAGTCTTGTAGAAACTTCTGTGGTCAGAGTCAGTCTTTGTAATAGCAAAGAATTTTGCAAGACCACGTTTTTCAGCAGCCTTAAATGCTTTTTCAGTACCAACGTCAACGCCTGAACCTGCACTTGTAACGATAAGAACTGCTTCTGCTGCACGAACTGCTTCTGCTGCACCGTTTTCAAAGTCAAAGAGACCAGGTGCGTCAATAATATTTAACTTTGTGTTGTCCCATTCGATGGCAGCCATTGCTGATGAAACTGATGACTTTCTTCTCTTTTCTTCTGCATCAAAGTCGAGAACTGTATTTCCGTCTGCAACTTTACCAAGTCTGTCAGTAGCACCTGCTAAATAGAGCATTGCTTCACAAAGAGTAGTTTTTCCTTTTCCGCCGTGACCAAGCACAGCAATATTTCTAATGTTGTTTGAGGTATAAGCCTTCATAGAAGTATGCCTCCCTTTCCTAAGTATGCCTTTTTATGTGAAAAATATATAGAATTTTTCAGCATGTTAGAAAAATTATAGCATAGTTGCCCAAACAATGCAACTATGTTTTAACAACTTTTTAAAGTAATTTTTAAAGCAAAATTATTGCGATAAATTTGAATTGTCGAACAGAAAAATGTAGGGGCGGATGCTCACATCCGCCCGCAATAAGTTTATATATAAACCAAAACGGGGCGATGTGGGCATCGTCCCCTACAATACATCAAATTGGTTTTATCTAAATTTGCGTCGCAGACCCAACGTTTTGCACTTTGCACTCAATTCGACAAACTCCAATTTGTTTACATCTGTATTTTTCAATTATGAAAAATTCTGTAAGACCTTTTTTATTGATTTTTTAATATTGAAAATGTATAATAGAAGAGTTATAGTGCAAAAAGGAGATTGGTTTTATGTTACCCCCAATTATTGAGTTTTTAAAGGATAAAACAGTGCTTATTCTCGGCTTTGGTCGTGAGGGTAAAAGCACATACAATTATATAAGAAGATATCTTCCTGAAAAGCTACTTGCAATCGGTGACGGCAGAGAGCAGAAAATAGTCGATGATAATGTCCGTTATTTCTGCGGTGAAGATTATCTTTCACATATCGGCAAATTCGATGTTGTAATTAAAAGCCCCGGCATCTCCTTCGTTAATGTTGAAGTTCCCGAAAACACCTATGTGACTTGTCAGACTGATTTGTTTATGAAATATGCACCTTGTAAAAAGATTGGTGTAACAGGCTCAAAGGGTAAAACCACAACATCAACTCTCACATACAAAATGCTCTGTGCAGGTGGAGTGGATTGTGAACTTATGGGCAATATGGGACTTCCTGTGCTTGACTATATTGAAGAAATGACACAGGAAAAAATCGCAGTTATCGAAATGTCATCACATCAGCTTGAATTCACAAGAAACTCTCCTGACGTTTCAATCCTTACAAATATTTATGAAGAACACCTTGAACATTATAAGGGCGGTATGACAGGATACGTAAATGCAAAGCTCAACATTGTCCGTCATCAGAATGAAAATAATACCTTTATATATAACGGCACACAGGGACTTTCACCATATCTCGATTTGGACGCAATAAAATCAAATGCAATTGCAGTAAAAAAAGATGATTTTCTTCCATTTGAAATCGAGAATACCCATTTGGCAGGTGAGCATAACCGTCACGATGTGCTTTATGCTTTCACAGCTGCATCGAAATTCGGTGTAACTGCTGAAAATGCAAAAAAGGCTATCGATGACTTTGAAGGCATTGAACACAGAATGGAAAATATTGGTATATATAATGGTATAACTTTTTATAACGATTGTATTGCCACAATTCCACATGCTGTTATGTGCGCTGTGAATGCAATTAAAGCAAATACGCTCATTATCGGTGGCAAGGACAGAGGCATTGACTACACCGATTTTGCAGTTGACCTTGAAAACAGCAATTTGAGTGTTATTATCGGCACAAAGACAACGGGTCATAAAATTATCGATATGATGATTGCAAATGGCACAAAGAAAAAACTTATCAAAGCAGAAAATCTTGAAGAAGCAGTAAAATATGCATACGAAAATACAAAAAAAGATGGTGTCTGCATTTTATCCCCTGCCGCATCAAGTTATAACGAGTATAAAAATTTTGAAGAGAAGGGCAGACATTATAAAGAATTAGTTAGAAAGTATGGAGTGTGAGTTATGGATTTAACAGAAAAACAAATAAGTTTTGATTATAAATTTAAGGGCAAAATCGTAAATCTTCGTGTTGACGATGCACTTCTTCCAAATGGTACAACTGCCAAAAGAGAAATTGTTGAGCATAATGGTGGTGTTTGTGTAGCACCGCTTGACAATGATTACAACCTCTATTTTGTAAAGCAATTCCGTTATCCTTATATGGAAATCGTTACTGAACTTCCTGCGGGTAAACTTGAAAAAGGCGAGGACCCTTTTGAGGCAGGAAAAAGAGAATTAAAAGAAGAAACCGGTGCAACTGCTAAAAAATACATGGATTTAGGAAAACTTTATCCTACACCGGGATATTGTGGTGAGATAATTCATATGTACTTGGCAACTGACCTTGAATTCGGTGAGCAAAATCCTGACGAAGACGAATTCTTAGAGGTTTACAAAATTTCACTTGAAGAAGCCGTAAAAATGGTTATGAATGGTGAACTTCGTGACAGCAAAACTCAGACAATGATTCTCAAAATAAATCAACTTAAAAATGAGGGTAAAATATGAAGTTAGTTCTTGCATCAAAATCCCCAAGAAGAAGTGAAATTTTAAAAAATGCAGGTATAGATTTCACAATCCGTGTTGCAGATGCCGACGAAACCATTCCAGAAGGCACAAAGCCTCAGGATGCAGTTGTTTTTCTTGCTGCGAAAAAGTCTATGGCAGTAGAAAGGGCAGATGATGAAGTAATCCTTGGTGCAGATACGGTTGTGGTGCTGGATGATAAAATTCTCGGTAAACCAAAAGACAGAGAAGATGCCTTTAATATGCTTAAATCTCTTTCAGGCAGAGTTCATTCTGTATTCACAGGAGTTTGTGCAATAGGAAACGGTTTTTCAATGACCTTCTCAGAAGAAACAAAAGTGGAGTTTTTACCACTCACAGATGATGAAATAAATTCCTATATTGACACAAATGAGCCTTATGACAAAGCAGGTGCTTATGGCATTCAAGGTCTTGCATCAAAATTTATACGTGGCATTCAAGGAGATTATTTTAACGTTGTAGGTCTGCCCATAAGCAGAATTTATGAAAAGATTATTACAAAACTATAAAATTTGGTTGACAATTCCGTTTTTTTGTAGTACATTTAACATGCATATGTTACATATAACATGAAAGGGGAGCCCAATTATGGCTAAAAAGAATTTCACACCCGAAGAAGTAAAGGCTAAAATAGCTAAAAAAGAAGCTAAGAGCAAATTATTCTTCGGAACATTTACAAAAGCATTGGCAGTATTCCTTGCACTTGTAGTTGCATATTCTCTCATTTCTGTTGCTTTTACAATCCCATCAATGATTCTTGGTGGCGGTAATACAGCAGTACAGGGTGGCAACGCAACAAATGACGGTGGAAACGCATCAACTCCAGACGATGATGTTTTATTTGATGACCAGACACCTTCAGATGATGCAACAACACCGGATGGTAGTGGCGACGCAACAACTCCAGACGGTGGCGACGCTAACGCTCCTGCAGCACAGACAAAGGCTGACGTTGCTAAGCTTCTTAACGAAGTATCAGCAAAAGCAGCAAAAGGTAACTACAAATGGACAAGAAAATGCTGGTACACACAGCCTCTTGACGTAGGTAGTGCAACAGATACACTTAACAGTGTTATCCAGAGAGTTGACCCAAATGCTAACCTTGATTCAGTTGTTGGCGGATTCCTTGGAATTTCCGGTAAAGAAACTGACCCAGCATGGGAAGCAGATGTTAAGGGTGGAAAACTTCCTGCAGAAGGCAGAATGAACGACGAAAAATACCTTTTCAAAGGTTTCTCACTTGCAGAAGCTGACATCAAAGCAATGCAGGTAAAGGGCAATACATACATGGTACAGCTTAACGCATGTAAGAGCCCACAAAAAGATGGCGGTAACGCACTTAACCACGTAACAAACGACTTCATCACAAAGGACGAAGTTGCAAAGGGTGTTGCAGATGGTCTTGGTTCACTCGGTAACCTTGTTACAATCAACAGCCTTGATGTTGACTTCACATCAATCCTTGTTACAGCAGTTGTAGAAAATAACACACTCAAGAGTGTTAAGCTTTCATACACAATGACAGTTAACTCACTTAAACTTAAAGCATTAGTTGTTAATGTTGATGGTAAGGGCGCTGGCAAGATGGAATGCACATACACATTTGCTTAATTTTTGAAAGGAGAACTTAAATATGGCAAAACAGAAACAGCCTTTAAGCCCTGAACAGGCAGAAATTAAGGCAATGAAAAAAGAAAAATCATCAAATGGTTGGACAAAATTCTGGGCAATCGTTCTTGCTCTTGTTCTTGCAGCAGGTACATTCGTACTTGGTCAGTCAACTGCTAAAAAAGCAGTTGAAGCAGCAGGTGTAGGTACATCAACACCAGGTGGCACAACAACAACTCCAGGTGGCACAACAACAACTCCAGACGACGAAGTAAGCATGTTCCCTGAAGACCCTCAGGGTGGCGAAACAACTCCAGGCGGAGAAACAACTCCTGGTGGCGAAACAACTCCAGGCGGAGAAGCAAATGCTCCTGAAGCTAAACATACAAAAGAATCAGTAGCTAAAGCTCTTAATGAAGCAACTGCAAAGGCTGCAAAGGCATCTTACTCATTTGAAAGAACAGCTAAGTTCACAAGAGACATCGATGTTGGTGGTCTTACAAAGATTCTTGATGGTATTATCAAGGGCGTTGATAAGAATTCTGACCTTAACTCAGTTGTTGGTGGTTTCCTTGGCATTAAGAAGGACCCAATCAAGGCAGATGTTAAGAATGGTAAAGGCGAAGGCTTTGACGGCAAATATATGCTCAAAGCTACAAAACTTACAGCAGCAGACATTCAGTCATTTAAAATTGACGGCAACAAATATCAGGTTCAGATTGTTAACTGCACAAACCCAGATGCAAACAGTGCATGGGCACATGCTTCTGATGACTATATTACTTTTGCTCAGGTTAACGAAAGTATTGCAGGTGCAGTAGGTAACGCAGTTAAGGTTGTACCTGAAGGTTCAACAGCAACATATAAGAACATTCTTATTACTGCAGTAATCGAAAATGGCAACATTACAAGCTATGAATACAAATATACATTCGATGCAACAATTGTAATCAAGGCTGGTCTTACAGCAAACGGTTCAGGTGCTGCAGAAATGAACTCTAAGTTCACAAACTTCAAATATTAATTTGAATACTTAATCAAAAAAACGGTGAAGCTTCGGCTTCACCGTTTTTTGTTGCTCATTATTCACAAATAAAGAGAATATAATTCGGTAAAGTGGAACATTGTAATGATTTGAGAATTAGTGTATAATTTTTATATATCTGACAGTAGT
>JAGAMK010000003.1 GCA_017624735.1 Clostridia bacterium | reverse complement strand
AGCTGGCAAATGCGTAGCATTTGACTGAGGGGTTTGTTCGTTTTACACCTTACTAACTGAGGCTTTTTTCGTAACCCCTCTGTCACTCCGTGACATCTCCCCTTTCAGGGGAGACAAGAAACTAAAAGAACTCGACAAATTCGAATTTGTAAAATGCTTTTAAAAATAAAATCGGCGGGGTCTTGACCCCGCCATATTGTAAAGTTATTATGTTTTCGATTAGTCTTTCTTTGCTAACTCTGTAAGAGATGTTGCAAGACCTGCAAGCCCCTGAATTTCTGATGGAATAATAATCTTTGTAGCTTTACCGTCAGCAGCTTTTTCAAAGGATTCAAGAGCTTTGATGCTGATGAATTCCTGACTTGGCTTAACCTTGTTAATCATTTCAATACCGGCAGCAGTTGCTTCCTGAATTTTGAGAATTGCAGCAGCTTCACCTTCTGCTTCGCGGATTTTTGATTCCTTGATAGCATCGGCACGAAGAATAGCAGATTCTTTTTCACCTTCTGCAACAAGGATTGCGGCTTTCTTTTCACCTTCTGCCTGCAAAATCTTTTCACGGCGTTCACGTTCAGCTTTCATCTGCTTTTCCATTGAATCCTGGATTTCACGTGGTGGCATAATGTTCTTTAATTCAACACGGTTGATTTTGATACCCCAAGCATCTGTTGCTTCGTCAAGAACTTCTGTGATTTTTGAGTTGATTGTATCTCTTGATGTGAGAGTTGAGTCAAGTTCAAGGTCACCGATAATGTTACGGAGTGTTGTTGCTGTAAGGTTTTCGATAGCCATCATAGGACGTTCAACACCATAAGTGTAGAGCTTAGGGTCAACTATGCGATAGAAAACAACAGTATCAATCTGCATTGTAACGTTATCTTTTGTAATAACAGGTTGTGGTGGGAAGTCCACAACTGCTTCTTTAAGGCTTACTCTTTTTGCTACTCTGTCAATAATTGGTACTTTTACGTGAAGACCTGTGTCCCATGTTGTATGGTAAGCACCAAGTCTTTCAATAACAAAGGCATTTGCCTGTGGAACAATTCGCACGTTTGCGATAATAATTCCGATGATTAACGCGATTAAAAGTGTTGGTATAAATAATAATTCCATAGTTCTTCTCCTTTTATGATTTTTTTATTATAAGCGTTGTTCCGTTAACGCTTTTAACAATTGCTGTTTCACCCTTTGGGATTATTTCACCGTTTTCACTCACAGCTTTCCAGTAAATATCTCCTGAAAGTATTCTGCCCGAAATTCCGTTTGTGTCTTCGGTGACTTTTACAGTTTTTCCAATAAGGTTTTCGTTCTGGTCCACATCATCCACATTCTTTTTAATGTGCTTGTTGTAGATTTTGCGACATATTACCATAAAGATTGCACTTAATACCACAAAGATTGCAACCTGCAAAGGCAGATTGTCAATAAACAAGGATAAAATGCAAGTTATTATTGCCGCAGGGACAAACCAGATAGAAACCAGAGCTGTTGTAAGCATTTCAATTACTAAAAATACAACGCCTACAGCAATCCAGAAAATCCAAAGGTTTTCCATTAAGTATTCCACGAATATCCTCCTTTAAAATGTGGGTTTATTCACCCTGAACTTCTCTTGCAAATACAATTAGCATGGGTGTTCCTGCTTTTGTATGAGTCATTCCGCCAAGATAGGTGTCTGTGCTGACAACTTCCCATCCGTGCTTAGCCATTTCATTCATTTTTATTTCGGCTTCGCTTAACTTTACTTCCAATATCTTATATTCTTTTTGCATGGGATTTATCTCCTTTATTTTACTACATAATCAAAAAGTGCGGCATAAGCACAGATTTCAAAATCGTGGGCGGCACCTCCGTCGAAATTAAATAAACCTTGACCTCCGCCACCGCCTACAAGGTGAACATGTGTCGCTCCATGAAGATTGTCAATTACGGCTGTAAGGGTAAGTCGGTTTTCTGCACGGAGATAATGCTTTTCATAAACAATAACTGCAATAATTTTATCGTCAAATTGACGAACGTACTCATTAATTTTTTCACCCGTAACAGTCTTATTTACTATTTCGTTGTCAATTATCTCTATTGCTTCACGTGGGGAAATGTTAACATCAAAATCCGCCATTCAAATTACCTCCTTAAACCAGTTCGGAAAAGGCTTTTTGAGCCATATCTCTCATTCTTGTCGAGAGAATTGCAAGCACCATAGCACGTAGGGCAGTTCTCAGCTTTCTTTTTGATATATCGTCGCTGAGAGTTGCTTTTTCTATGTTTTCATTAATTATTGCATCAAGCTTTTCCGTGTCATAAACTGCATTGTTTTCACATTCGTAAATTGTACTGCAAAGAATATTGAAAAGCTCACGGTCAGGAAGAATGTCGTCGGAACGGTCTTCGACAGAACCGTTAATGTAGCTCATAAGAAAAGCAATTTGTTCCATCTGAATTGAACCACGCATCATATTTATAAGAATAATGCGCATAACCTGTTCTTCGCCATAGCGTTTTTCTGCCGGATTTTTAACCCATCCACGTTTTATCCAGTTTTGGATTGTGGATGTTTCAAGTCCCGTTAACTCTCTGACTTGTGCAAGAGTAAGACCTTTTGTAACTGTCAACAGGGGAGCAATCAACGAAAAACAATCATCTTTTGCAACCTTGTTGAACTCCAACGCAGTTCCGGGAATATAATTCATTTACTCCACCTCCCTTATGTGTTAATGTGATTATAACACAGGTTCACGTGACTGTCAATAGGGTTTTTATGACTTTTTAATAAAAAAGTAACGGACCGAAAATCAGTCCGTTATTTCAAATTTATTCATTTGTAAGAGTTTTGATATTTTTTTCCATAAGGTCGAAGAATTGTTCAACAATTTCTTTGTCTTTGTCGTTACCACGGACACACATGGAAAGAGTAATAACATTTTTATAGGTTGTGGCTGTAAGAAGCACAAATGGTTTGTACTTAACTGCCCCTGACATAAAGGCATCTGCAGGCTCGTTGCCACAAAGCGAAAGGGTCTCACCCTTGATAATACCGATGTTGCTCATTGCCATATATGGATTTGAGTAACCGATTTTAATAATTTCTTCACTTGCTGCATGGGGAAGAATACTGTAGCCGAAATTAAGAAGTGGAAGACCATAAAGTCCCATAAACTTGTCCTTCTTGAATCGGTTTGAGCTTCTTACAACATACTGTACAGTTTCGAAGATGTCTCTGCCTCTTTCAGGGATGGCACATTGCATCCATGCAGTATGGTTTGTAAAGCCTTTGTCTTCAACTGTATCCATGTGACGGCGAAGGTCGATAGCACTTGAAATCATAACTTGGTCACTTGCGGGAAAATTTGCCAACTCATATACGCTGTAAAAATAAGCAGCAAGGAGCATTTCGTTTACAGTTGCACCCATTTCCTTGCCTTTTGCCTTTAACTTTGCAAGGATTTCTTCGTTAAATTTCTTTCTTGCGATAAATGAGGCGTCACGAATGTTATTCTTAGTAAGTGGGAATTTGTGGTTGTCACGGGCATTGATATTCTTGAAAAGACGTTGGGCAACACCCGATTCCATTTGTGAAAAGCCTGAATATACATCAGTATATGCTCGTGAGCCTGTACGGTACTCAATAGGGCTTACACCATTTTCAACATATTTCGTATAGTTTTGGCAGAAAGACTGCAAGAAGTATTTAAGGTCGCCACCATCCATACACATATGATTTTCAATCATGCAGAGCGTACTTTTACCGTCCTTGATAAAAAGAGCGAATTTCATCTGGATATGGCTTTCGGGTGGGATATACTGAGTTAAGAAGTTTTCAACTGCAGACGACATATCATCGGGATACTCGACAGTTAAGACGTCTTCAATATTATAAGGCATAACTTTCCAGTATGTGCTTAATTTTTTATCAACAAATTTTGAATGTAAAACAGGGACCTTTTCAAAAGCACAGATGATAACAGTTTTTAAAGCTTCAACATCAAGGACGAAATCGTAATTGAGTTCAACGTGAACCATGCGGTCGTTGAAATCTCTGAAAAGGTAGTGCATTTTATCCCACAATTCAGCGGTTAATTTGCGTTCCATTATTCATCACCCTCCTGCTTATACATAAAATATTTTGCATTACTTGCAGCAATTGTCAGAGCAATAATAAAATCAACGGCAAAGCCTACAAAAATAATAGGCCAGCCTGCAAGCCATGTGATAACACCTGACCCTGCAAGGACAATATAGAGCATAGTTGCCAACACAGGCATATATACAAAAAGGGAGATTGTACGGAATTTCTGCTTTGTGACAAAGGCAAAAAGCAAATCGGCAATAAGCATCGCCATAACACCAAGAATAACTATAATCCAGCTAATTCCCGGGTCAAACATAGTGAGAACAAAAAGGAATGCGAAAACTGATGCCAACATTACACATCCTGCAAGGAGAACTCTTGCAAGGGGATGAAGAAAACGATGCCAATGATAGAGTTTCTTAATGAGAAAACTCACATAGAATATAATCATGGAGAAAATACCACCAACGATGATTAACCATGTTTTTCCCCATTCTCCTGTTGTGCCACTTACAAAGAAATATGTTGCGAAGATTGCGAAAAAGTAAAGCACACCACCAAGGGCAAGAATTATACGCCAAAACCTGCCACGTGATTTCTTCTTTTCTGCTTTTTCAAATTCTTTGTACTGTTTTTCTATGTTAGGAAATTCATCGGCAAGCAAATCTGCGATAACTTTTTCGTCACGAAGACCCGCACCTGTAATTTCGTTTGCACGTGCAGTCATTTCATCCAGAAGTTTTTTCTTGAAGATATATGATATATGATTATCTTCAATATTTTTGCAGGATTCTTCGATATAATCAATAAAATTCATTAAAAACACCTCCATAAAGAGTTTTACAAAGTCATTATAACAAACTGAAAAATCCTAATCAATAAACATTTTGTTAATTTTTGTTAAAAAAAGACCGTAGGTAAATTCCTACGGTCAAATGATTTATGATTTTTTTATTTATCCTTCTTATCTTTTTTACCAGATTTTGAGAAGATTTTATTAAGGAGAGTTGTAATAGCAATAAGCACACCCATAACGATGATGATACCAGCCATACCCATTCCCATATAGTAAAGATTGTCAACGAAAGCCATTGGGTTAAAATCAGCAAAGCTGAAAGCCATAAATGTAATAAATAAATTCTGTAACATTTAGCACACACTCCTTACATAAAGAAATTAAGGATAAGACCACCTGCGATAACAGATGCAATCTGACCTGAAACGTTTACACCGATTGAATGCATAAGAAGGAAGTTCTGTGGGTCTTCTGCAAGTCCCATTTTGTGAACGATACGTCCTGACATTGGGAATGCTGAAATACCTGCAGCACCAATCATTGGGTTAATCTTTTTGCCCTTTGGAAGGAAGATGTTAAGAATCTTTGCAAACATAACACCACCTGCTGTGTCAAATACGAAAGCGAAAAGACCAAGGCCGAGGATGAGAAGTGTATCAGGAGCAAGGAAAGATTCATAGTGCATCTTTGTTGCGATTGTAATACCAAGGAAGATTGTGATAAGGTTTGCAAGAACCTTCTGTGCTGTTTCTGAAAGAGAATTAAGAACACCACATTCACGGATAAGGTTACCGAACATCAAGAAACCAACAAGTGAAACTGATGCAGGAGCTACAAGACCTGCAACGATTGTGATGATGATTGGGAAGAGAATTCTTGTAATCTTTTTAACTTCTGTCTGTGTGTAAGGCATACGAATCATACGCTCTTTTTTAGTTGTGAGAAGTTTAATAACAGGTGGCTGAATAATTGGAACAAGAGCCATATATGAATATGCAGCAACCATTATAGCACCAAGATATTCAGAATTAAGCTTGTTAGCAACAACGATTGATGTAGGACCGTCAGCTGCACCGATAATAGCGATTGAAGCTGCGTCGTTGATTGGGAAGAACATTGATGCGGCACAAAGTGTGAAGAAAATACCAAACTGAGCAGCAGCACCAAAAATCATAAGTTTAGGGTTTGAAAGCAAAGGACCGAAGTCAATCATAGCACCAATACCGATGAAAAGAATGAGCGGGAAGAGTTCGTTTGCGATACCTGCGTCAAAAAGTACTGACAAAGCACCTTCCTGTTCTTCACCGTTTTCGAGAATTTGTGTGATTGCACCTGAGAATGGGAGGTTAACAAGGATTGCACCAAAGCCCATAGGGAGCAAAAGTGTTGGTTCCATTTCCTTTTTGATAGCAAGGAAAATGAGAAGTCCGCCGATAGCCCACATGATAAGCATTTTAGGGTCAAAATGGTTTATCATATCGCTGAAAAGCAAGTCTTTGAAACTGTTGAGTAATGCCATTATTTCTTTCTCCTTTATTTTGTACATTACAAGGGAATAAATGCGGTTAATCAAAACCAAAATCTACTCCATTATAATTCGTATTTTATCATAAAACAAAAAAATTTCAATAGGTATAATGTATAAATCAAGAAAGAATTTTGTTGAAAAAAGAGTGCACAAGTGATATAATCGTCACATTCTGTGTATGGATGTGAAATTTATGTTCGGTTTAGGAACAATAATCAATACTCTTGCTGTTGTTGCGGGTGGACTTATCGGTTTGCTTTTCAAAAAGGGTATTAGCGAAAGATATGAAAAGACACTTATGTCTGCCTGTGGTGTAGCTACTATTTTTATTGGTGTTACAGGTACTTTACAAGGAATGTTGACTGTTACGGACGGAAAAGTGGAAACAGGGGGCACGATGCTTCTGATTTTCTCACTTGTTATCGGCGGACTTGTAGGTGAATTTATTAATATTGAAAAACGAATGGATAGTTTGGGTGAAAAGCTCAAAAAAATGCTCCATGCTGAAAAGGACAATAAATTTGTTGACGGATTTGTAAACACATCTCTTATTATTTGTGTTGGTGCTATGGCAATTGTAGGTTCAATTCAGGATGGTCTTACAGGGGACTATTCAATGCTTGTGGCAAAGGCAATTCTTGACCTTGTTATTGTTGTGATTATGACTTCAACCTACGGACTTGGTGCAATTTGCTCGGCAATCGCTATTTTTGTTTATCAGGGTGCGATTACGCTCCTTGGACATTTTGCAGGAAACATTATAAGTGATGTGCTTATTGGTTATCTTTCATATATCGGCTCGGCACTTATCTTCTGTGTTGGTATTAATATTACATTCGGCAAGAAAATTAGAGTTGGCAACTTATTACCTGCATTGTTAATTCCCGTATTTTATGTTGTGGGGCAATATTTTCTTGTAAGATTTGGATTTTAATATAGTATTACATTCTTCAGAGCAGATTTCGGTCTGCTCTTATTCTTTGTAGTCAAGTTATAAAATTTGTATTTGTCTAAGTCTTTGACTTATTCTTTTTTCGGCTCCCTCTGACGAGGGAGGCAAGGTCACATATTCAATCATCCCGATAAACTCCAAATTGTCGGGATGATTTTTTGCAATTAATACATACTACATTTTTATTGCATATAAAATTCTTGTGTGGTATGATATATAATGATTAATTATATTCTTCAAGGGAGATTACAATGGGCAAGTTAAAGGAATATCTTAAACTGTTTGAAGAAAACTCAATACTCTGTGAATGTACTGCTGATGAAAATATGGAAGTTGGTTATATTTCATATAATTCAAAGGACATTAAGGAAAATACATTTTTCCTCTGTAAGGGTGCACATTTCAAAGAGGAATTTTTGTTTGATGCGCTGAGTAAGGGTGCAACATTATATATTGCAGAGAAAAAGTATAACACGGATGCACCTTGTGTAATTGTTTCCGATGTGCGTCTCGCTATGGGACTTATGGCGAATTACTATTATGACAAAGCATACGAGAAATTAAATCTTGTTGGTATTACAGGAACAAAGGGCAAATCTACAACAGCATATTTTATTAAGTATATAGAAGACGAATATCTCCAGAGTTTGGGCAAGAAGAAAAGTGCAATTGTATCTTCAATTGACACTTATGATGGTGTAATAAATATTGAAAGCCATTTAACAACTCCAGAGCCATTTGATTTGCACAAGCATTTTGACAACGCAGTAAAAAGCGACATTCAGCACTTTACAATGGAAGTTTCATCTCAGGCGTTGAAATACGGACGAGTTTTCGGCGTTGATTTCACGATTGGTTGTTACCTTAATATTGGTATCGACCATATAAGTGCCATTGAGCATCCCGATTTTGAAGATTATTTCAATTCGAAAATGAAGATTTTCTCACAATGTAAAACCGCAGTTGTAAATCTTGATACAGACCGTAGCGAAGATGTAATTAAGGCTTCAAAGAATGCTCCCGAGGTAATTACTTTCAGTACAAAGAATGAAAATGCCGACGTTTATGGCTACAACATAAGAAAAGACGGCTCCGATACGGTTTTCACAGTAAGAACAAAGGACTTTGACCGTGATTTTACACTTACAATGCCGGGACTTTTCAATGTTGAAAACGCTCTCTGTGCTATTGCAGTTTGTACAAAGCTTGGAATTCCTGAAAACTTCATTTACACAGGACTTTTAAAGGCACGCTCAAGCGGGCGAATGGAAGTTTATGAAAATGCGGATAAGAAAATTACTGCTATTGTTGACTACGCCCATAACAGAATGAGTTTTGAAAATCTTTTCAATTCTGTACGTAAAGAATATCCAGGCAGAAAGGTTGCCATTGTTTTCGGTTGTCCGGGAAATAAAGCACTTATCCGTCGTAAGGACTTGGGTGAAATCAGCGGTCAGTATGCAGATATGACATATATTACCGAGGAAGACCCGGGGGAAGAATCATTACAGAAGATTTCCCTTGAAGTTGCATCCTTTGTTGAGTCCCAAGGTGGTAAATATAAGATTATTGACGACCGTGGTGAAGCAATCAGCACAGCCATCAACGAAATGGGTGCAAATAGTGTTATTCTTATAACCGGTAAGGGCAACGAAACAAGACAAAAACGTGGTATTGAATATATTGATTGTCCGACTGACGTTGAATACACTCTCAAAGCACTTAAAGAGTATGATAAGGCACATGGACTTGACAGCGAAGAAAAAATAAAGAATGTTCAGGATATTTTACCCCAACTCCATAAGCTTCACAACAAAAAAGTTGTAATTAAGCTTGGTGGCAGTTGCCTTGACGATGAACAACTTATGAAAAATCTTTTGGAAGATATTGCACTTCTCACAATGGTGGGTGCAAAGATTACGGTTGTTCATGGTGGTGGCAAGGAAATCAGTAAGACTTTACAGAAAATGAACCTTGAATCCGAATTTTATGAAGGCTATCGTGTTACAGGCGACGACGAGATGAATGTTGTTGAAATGGTGCTTTCGGGTAGCGTCAACAAGAAAATTGTTGAAAGATTTTCACAAAGCGGAATCTCATCCGTTGGAATCAGCGGTGCAGATGGTAACATTTTAAAGGCGGTTCCTAAATATATAAATGGTAAGTCATTGGGCAGAGTTGGTGATATCTCAAAAGTGGATACATCACTTATCGACACTCTTTCCGAAAAAGGATATACAGTTGTTTTATCCCCTGTTGGCAGATGCGATGCGTTAGGTACTGTGAACATCAATGCTGACGATGCTGCAGGACAAGTTGCTCTTGCGTTGGGTGCAGATTACCTTGTTTATATTACAGATGTTAACGGAATTTTCCTTGACAGTCAGAATGAAAAGACTGCACTTGAACAGGTGAGTGTGGAAAAGGCAAAAATGCTTATCGAAAGTGGACTTGCAAAGGGCGGAATGATTCCTAAACTTCGCAATATCATTAATCTTATTGAAAATGGTGTAAAGGAAATTGCAATTCTCAACGGTAGAGTGAGATACAATATCATTTCCGAGTTTATCGGTGCAAAAACTGTTGGAACGGTGGTGACTCGTGAGTAATGGATATTAAAAAAGTAGTTAAAACAGCAAAGACAATTTCAAAGGTTATCCCTTTTGTGACTGCTGCAATCGGTGTTGCAACATTGGCTCTTGCTAAATACGAAGAAAAACAGGGAAATTATTCAAGAGAATTTCCTGAAATCGAAAATGAAATGAAAACAAAAATTGAAGAGGTGAAAAAGGCATAATGGCAAAGAAAAAATCAATTTTTGGCACTGCGCTCGGTTATGGTGTGGGTGCTATCGGTCTAGACTTAAGCTATGGGATGTTCTATTCATATCTTTCATACTATCTTTCAAGTGTGTTAGGGCTTGAAGAAGGCTTTTTGCTTCTCATTACACCACTTGCACGAATCTGGGACGGAATCAATGACCCTATGATGGGCACAATCGTTGACAATACAAGAACAAAGCACGGTAAATACAGACCTTGGATTTTAATCGGTGCATTGTGTAATGCCGTTGTGCTTTTCCTTTTGTTTACATCCTTTGGTATGAGTGGACTCCCACTCTATATTTACATAGGTATTATGTATGTGGCTTGGGGTATGACCAACACAATGGCTGATATTCCTTACTGGTCAATGGTGCCATCTTTCACAAGTGAAGAAAAAGAGAGAAATCTCGTGGCAACCGTTGCACGTTCATTCTCAGGTATTGGTCAGGGAATTATTTCAATTCTCACTCCTATTATTTGCCCACTCCTTTCAACCGGAATTACTGACGAAAAAGGTTATAGTGCAAGTGGCTTTTCACGTTGGGCAGGAATTTGCGGTGTAGCACTTGTTTTCTTTGCACTTGTTTGTGTGCTTATAACAAAAGAAACCAATGTTGTTTATGGCGAGAAAAAGAAATTCAGCCTTAAACAGATTTTTACAGTTATTAAGAGTAATGACCAGTTGGTAGTTTTCATAGTATTTGCTATGCTTTCAAATGCAGGTTGGTATCTTACAAGCTCAACTGCAGTTTACTATTTCACAGACACTTTGGGGAACTCAAAATTACAGTCCCTTTTCCAGACAATCGGTACAGTTGGTTCAGTTTTAGGTCTTTTGGTTGTGCCTGTCCTTACAAAATGGTTCTCAAAGAGAACAACATACACAATTTCTCTTGTAACTTCTATTGTAGGTTACGGACTTATGCTCATTACAGGTCCTATTCTTAAACTCAATGTTGTGATTATGGACGTTTGCTATATTCTTGCATCTGTTGGTGTTTCTTCAATGTTCGTGTCACAGACAATTTTCCTTGCAGACATTGTTGACTATGGTGAATACAAAAATGGTGAAAGAAACGAAAGTATTACTTTCTCAATGAAAGGTTTCTTGCAGAAGATGGCATATACAATGCAGACAATCGTACTTTTCGGTGGTCTTGGACTTATGAATTACAATGAGCAGATTATGACAAGCATTGGTCTTAACGATACAACAAAAACAGGTATCGGTATAATCTGTTTCGGTGTGCCAATGCTCTTCTTCCTTGCATCTTTGATTGTTTTCCGTAGCAAATTTAAGGTTTATGGTGAACTTGCAGATAAAGTTCACGATTATATTATTGAGAAACGTGCATCGGGAGAATAATTATGGCTGATTTAAAGTTTTATCAGATAACGGACTTGCATCATTATGCCCTTGAACTTGGCACAGAGGGTAAGGCATTCGAGAAAATTTGTCTTTCCGACCAAAAATGTCTTGCAGAAACAGGGGCTATGATTGATGCCTACTTTGACAAAATCATTGAGGATACAGAAACAAATATTGTTCTTATTACAGGTGACGTTACTTGTAATGGTGCAAAGGAAAGTCATTTTGACTTGATTCCCAAATTGCAAAGACTTAAAGACGCAGGGAAAAAGGTTTATCTTACAACAGGTACGCACGACTATTATATGGAAAATGGTAATGGTACGGGTAAGGCTGAAAAATGTGTTGGTGATGAGCTTTTGACTGCTACTCGCACAGAGCGTGATGAACTTTTAGAAATCTATAAGGATTTCGGTATTTCAGAGGCTATTTCACTACATAAACCAAGCCATTCATATTGCGTACAGTTGCAGGAGGGTTATCGTTTACTCTGTCTTAATGACGACGGTGACGAATTCTTCTGTGGTTATTATGAAGATTGTCTTGAATGGATTAAAGAGCAAATTGACGATGCAAAAGCTAGCGGAGATTATATTTTCGCTGTAACACACCATCCCGTGTTGCCACCAACTCCGATTTACCCGCTTTTTAGTCGTCGTGATATGCTTGGCGATTTTGAAAAAACATCGGAATTTCTTGCAGACAATGGTGTGAAATTCATTTTTACAGGACATACTCACATGATGAATATTGCAAAAATGACAACACCAAAAGGCAACGATTTCTATGACATCAACACTTGTTCTGCAGTAGGCTATCCGAATGCTATGCGAAAAGTGGTTATGACTGACACAGAGGTAATTGTTGATAGTGAGAAAATTGACAATTTCGACTGGGATTTAAAGGGAATGACTGTTGATGAATATACAAAGGCTAATTTTCAACAGTTTCTCAATGCTATTTTTGATTCAATGGCTTATGACATTCCGAAACTTGCAGAGCTTTCAACATCTTTCAGTATGACACCTGAAATTGTATATAAGCTTGAAAAGGTTCTTGTGCCATTTGGTAAATTCTTGCAAAAAGCAACTTTTGAAACAATAGGAAAGATGTTTGGTATCAGCAAATATGTTGCTGACTCTGTAAAAGACAGAAATGTGAAGGATTTCCTTATTGAAGCAGTTACAAATGTATTTGTTGGTGACGAGCCCTATAATCCATACACACCTGAATATCTTGTGCTTTGGGCATTGTTTAATAAACGAGTTAAGAAAATACTCAAACCAATTAAAGGTGCTGAAAAGGTAGCCGAAATCCTTGACATAATTCTTGATGGTGTGATTTATGACACTCCACCAAGTGACTGGAAAGGCACGTTCTCAAAATAATGGGTGAAACTATGAGCTTGCAGACGAAAAAAGTCTAAAAATCTTTTCAATTCCTATTATTTGGAATTTTGAAAATGTTGACAAACTATTTTCAATGTGTTATAAATATATTATCAATATGTACTTTGGTACATTGTTGTAGTTGCAACCTTGCAACAACAAAAATCTTAGGGCAAAGCCCCCAAAAAAAGGAAGGTATAAACAATGAAGAAAATCGTAAGTATTCTTGTAGCAGTTTTAGTTGTTTTCAGCATGTTTGCTATTACAGCTTCAGCAGCAGTAAGTACTCCAACAATTTCAGCTGTTTCAAACGTAAACACAGCAAAAGTTGGTGATACTGTTAAGGTAACAGTTAGCACATCAAAGAATTCAAAGCTCGGTGCATTTACTGCATCTTTACAGTATGATACAACAGAGTTTGAGGTAGTTAGTGGCAACTCATTCGGTGCTTTCTCTACTGAATTTCTTAACACAGGAGCAGCAGGAAAGGTTGTTTATGTTGGTGCAGCAGCAACAACTGTCGATGGTGCAAAAACAACTCTTTTCACTGTAGAATTCAAGGTTCTTAAAGCAGACGGCACAATTAAGTTCGCAGTAGAAGAAGCTTATGTTGTGGACGATAAGGGCACACCTGATGATACAGGTGATGACGATGAAATTGACGTTACAGCTCAGATTGCTTCAAAAACAATCACAATCGGTTGTGCTCATGCTAACACAGAAGACAAAGTTGTAGAGTCAACATGTACAGTAGCTGGTTCAAAGACATCAACATGTAAGGATTGTGGCAAGGACCTTGGCACAACAGCACTTCCATTAGCAAAGCATGACTTTGAAAATGCAGTTGTAACAAAAGAAGCAACATGTACAGAAAAAGGCGAAAAGACAGGCAAATGTAAAGTTTGTGGTGTAGAAACTAAGGAAGAAATCCCAATGGTAGCTCACAAATACGGCGACTGGAAAGTAATTACACCTGCAACAGAAACAAAAGACGGTGTTAAGGAAAGAACTTGTGAAGTTTGTAAGACAGTTGACAAGGGCGTTATCAGCAAGAAACCAACAGCTAGTGCTCCAGACGACGGTTCAGCAAACATTCCAAACACAAGTGCTTCAATGGCATTCGCATTTGCAGCAGCAGGTCTTGCTCTTGCAACAGGTACAGTTGTTCGCAGAAAGCGCAAATAATTAAAATTTAACGATTTTAGAGGACGGTTTTAAACCGTCCTTTTTTGTTATATTTGTAACTTGTCTTTCATATACATTACCAAAAGGAGGTTTTGTTATGACAGACGACAAAAAAATACCCAAAATGCCACATAATGTAATTATGGAGGAAAGAAAAAAACTTTCTGTTTCGGGAGTGACGGATATAGATTCTTTTGATGAGCAGACAATAATTGCTATAACCGAGCAGGGCGAAATGACGATCAGAGGTTGGAATCTTCATATTACCCGACTGAATCTTGAGCAAAGTGAATTGATGGTGGAGGGTGAAATTTCATCACTTACATATACTGATGTTCGTCCACAAGCAAAGGGCTTTTTATCAAAGGTGTTCAGATGACGGATTATATATACAGTCTGAGTCTTGCTGCCCAGACCAAAGGTTTTTTATTTTCTTTGGGGTTTGGTTTTCTTATGGGTGCCATTTACGATTTTTTTAAGATTATAAGAATTGCAATCTCAAAGGGTAAAAAGACACAGATTTTTTTCGATATAGCATATTGTATACTGTTGGCATTTCTGACTTTCATCTTTTTCATTACAATCAACGAGGGTGAAATAAGAATTTATCTTCTTCTCGGTGAAGCTATCGGTTTTTTTGCATACGGTCTATCCTTAGGAGTAATAGTTGTTGCTTTTATGGAGACTTTTATTGGTTGGATTAAGTCGGGATTAAAATTGATTTTTAAACCTGTGAAAAAATTACTTATTAAAATCAAGGGTTTTCTTGCAAAAGGAAATAAAAGGAAGAAAAAACTTGAAAATAAATGGAAAATACACTTGAAACCTAATAAACACTTGTTGTATAATCTATTTGTTAAAAAAGGAAAACCGGCAAAGAAAAATCTCGACGAAAAGGAAGTGTGACCAGTGGCTCAGGCAAAAACTGCAGGAAAGAAAAAACAGAAAAACAGTTTCATCCTTACTTTAGGCTTGATTCTCTTGATTGGTTATTTTGTTATAATAATAATCGGTCACATTATTGAAATCAGAGAAAGTAATGCTGAATTAGAACAACAGAAGCAGATTCTTGAACAACAACTCGCTGAAAATGAGCAGTTAAAAGAGATTGTTGAGTCTGACGACAAGAGTGGTTACATTGAACAAGTTGCAAGAGAGCAGCTTGGCTTTGGTTTGCCAAATGAAAAAGTGTTCTATGACGTTACACCGGGGGCATAAGTAGGAGGAAATGCAGTTTTATGCAAATTGACATCGGCTCAATTCACGAAGGAGTGGTTACCGGATTAACAAAATTCGGTGCTTTCGTAAAGCTTGAAAATGGCACATCGGGTATGGTACATATTTCCGAGGTTGCAAGTGAATATGTAAGTGATATTTCACAGCATCTCGCAGAAGGTGACAAAGTTAAGGTTAAGGTTCTTGAAATCAACGAGAAGGGCAAGGTAAGTCTTTCAATCAAGAAGGCGTTACCTGAACCAGAAAAACCAAAACAGCCAAGACCTAGACCACAGAATAATAGAAATTCTGACCGCGGTTGGAAGGGCGCACCACAACAGGAGCCAAACGCACCAATGTCTTTTGAAGACATGATGGCAAAGTTCAAGGCTCAAAGTGAGGACAAAATGAGCGATATCAAACGTAGTTCTGACCGTCGCGGTGGAAATACTGGTTATCGCAAAGGTGCAAGACAATAATTGAAGAGAAAAGGATGGGAAAGCCCATCCTTATTTTCATATTAGTAAAAATTTGTAAATATTTGACAATTTATTAAATAATACTTTACATTTTATGTGCATATATGCTACAATGAAGTTGGATAAGAATACTGATGTTTTATCCTAATTCAATGTAAAGGAGATGTCGTTGTGAACATTACTATTGTTGGTCGTAAATGTACTCCAAGAGAAGATTTTAAAGAGAGAGCGGAAACAAAACTCCGTAAGGTTGAAAAATTCTTTGGACCGGACGCAACGGCGAAAATCACTGCCACTGTTGAGAAAAATCAGAAAATCTGTGAGATTACACTCACTAAAAAGAGTATGATTTTCCGTGCACAGGAGCGTAGTGATGATTTAGAGGATGCACTCGATATGTGTGTTGATTCTTTAATTCGTCAAATCAGAAAAAACAAAACAAGAATCGAGAAAAAACTGCGTGATGTTTCATTTGACGAAATCCTGGCAGAGGATTATGATGAAGAAGAACTTGAGGTTGTAAGAACTAAAACAGTTGTTTTAAAACCTGAAACAGTTGACGAGGCTATTCTTCAGATGAATCTTTTAGGTCATATGTTCTATATGTTCCGTAATGCCGAAACAGACGATATTTGCGTTGTTTATAAGAGAAATGACGGAGGCTATGGCCTCATTGAACCCGATTATGAGTAAGTAAAAACAGACGGCGGGGGAGACCCTGCCGTTTATTAATTTATAAGCATTAGGACGTACGAAAATGAAATCAAAAAATACTATAGGAAAGAAAAAAGATATTAAATTGAGAACAGTCTCAATTGTTTCAGTAATCGTTGCAGTTTTATTGTTTTTTGCACCAAGTAAAGAGCAACAAATCATGGAATGGTATGCAGAAAAAACAATTGATAAGGATTTAGTTCTCACTATCGACCTTGAAGAACAGAATGAGCCTTTCCAAGGCTTCGGTTGTTCTTCATGCTGGTGGTCACAGATTGCAGGTAATGGCGAAAATGCTGAAGAAATCGCAAGGCTTCTGTACAGCGAAGACGGTCTTGGACTTAGTATTTACCGATACAACATCGGTGCAGGTTCAAAGGATGACCCTGACGGAAAAATCAACAGTTCATGGAGAGAAACAGAGAGCTTTTACGTAAAAGACGAGACAACAGGCGAATTCTATTATGATTTCACAAGGGATTCAAATGCTCAGGCAATGCTTGATTTGTGCCTTTCCTATGGTTGTATTGACACAGTTGTTCTATTTGCAAACTCACCTCATTATTCAATGACCCTCAATGGTGATGCAGGTGGCAACTCTGAATGGTGGGTAAGTAATCTTCCTGCAGAGAATTATGAAGCCTATGCAGAGTATTTCCTTACAATAACAGAATATTTTATTGAAAAAGGTGTTCCTGTTAAATATATCAGCCCAATCAATGAGCCTAACTGGTCTTGGGGTGAGGGTGGATACCCCAGTCAGGAAGGATGTTTCTATAACTCCGAAGATATTTATGGAGTTTACAAGGCTTTTGCCAAGGAAATGGCAGAAAGGAATATTGAAGGTGTTCTTCTTTCAGGCCCTGAATCAGGCGAAATCGGCCACAGAACTTATGAGTGGTTTGAGTATATGTACAATGACCCTGAAATCCGTCCTTATTTAGGTAATTTGGCATATCACAGCTATTGGACAGACAATGATGTAAGAAATAAAATTAATTTTGGTAATTGGCTCGAAAGTAATATTACAGAGATTCCTGTTGAAATGTCAGAATGGTGTCATCTTCCCTGCACATCACCTATTGAGGATATAAGTGGTGCAGTTTTGCAGGCAAGAGTTATGGCAAACGACCTTAACTTCACAAATGTTGATTCGTGGACTGCATGGGTTGGAGTGAATGGAATTGGTCTTGACGGTGAGGGTAGAGAATATTCCGACGGACTTTTAGTTGCTACTGATGACAATATAACAGACATTAAAATTCCAATGAGATATTATGCAGTCGCTCATTATACAAAGTTTATACCTGTTGGTAGCGTTAAGGTTTCAACAGAGAAAAACATTTACGATATGGTATGGGAAAAGGATTGGGCAGGCAATATCACAGGTGCAAATTATGTGACAAATGTTGTTTCCTATCTTACTCCTGACGGAAAGGTTGTAACTGTTATTACCAACGAGGGTGAGGACAGAGATTTGAAAGTAAGAGTTGACCGTAAAAATATGACGGTTTACACAACAACTCAGGACAAGCAGATGCAGGAAACATATTCGGGAAAGAAAACAAAGATAACACTTCCCGCAAACAGTATTACAACAATTGTTTTTGAAAAATAGGGTTAAGAAAAGAGGTTTATTATGAAAAAAGTCTTATCTATTGTAATTGTTATAGCATTACTTGCTACACAGTTTATTCTCCCCGCTTTTGCTGAGGAGATTGAAATAACAGTTGAAAATGTTACGGTTACTGCAACAAGGGACTTAATTGACCGTTACGATGGTAGCTGGGATGTTGAGTACGACGAAGAAGAAAATAAAACAAAGTTTTTTGTTTATGACACAACAGCGGCTGAATTCTGGTTTGAACTGGAAATGAGTGATGGTGAAACATTTAGTGGCGATATGTGGGAAGTATCAGGATACCTTGATACAGAATTCTTCTATGACAACATAGTTTGTTATGATGAAAATCATATTGGTACTTACAAAGTTGAAGTTGGTTGCGAATATTTTACAGCAGAAGCTGAAGTGAATGTTGTTGAAAATCCTGTGGAATCTGTAAAAGTAGAAGCAACAGAGACTTTGATTGAAAATTGGACTGGTGATTGGGAAGAATACTGGGAAGATGAAGACTCTGTAGAGTTTTTCTATTACGACACATATTATGCATTCCCATATTATACAATCACATATAAAGATGGTACTGTTTATGAAGGTTTTGATGATGCAATCAGTGACCAGACAGGCTATTACCCATACGATATTGATACTCAGTATGGAAATCCGTGGGTAGTTGGTAAAAACACAGCAAAAGCATCCTTCCTTGGCGTGGAATGCGAATATGAAGTTGAAGTTGTAGAAACACCTGTTGCAAGCATAGAGGCAGTACCAACATTCCCATTATATGAAAATTATAATGGCTACTGGGCTGAGAAACCAACAGAAGATGGTGCAGAAGAGTATTTTGAATATTCAGTAGTGGATTCTCTTCCGGTGTTTACTGTTACTTTTAAGGATGGCGAAGTAGTTGAAGGAACAACTGAAGAAATCTGGTTCCTTACAGGAGAAGATTTTGTCATAGTTAACGACCAGTATGATAACCATTGGACACTTGGTGAAAATACTGCTAAATTCGTATATATGGGATGCGAAGTTTCATTCCCGGTTGAGGTTGTTAAGGATACTGTTGTAAGTGTTACTGGCGAGCCAATGACATACCTTATTGAAAAGTATAGTGGCTTCTGGGAAAATAATGTTGACGAAGAAGGTAATGAAACAAAGTATTTCTGGTACGACGTTTATGAAGCAGAGCCAATGTTTACAATCACTTATGAAGATGGCTCAACATTTACAGGTACTGACGAGGAAATATATTGGAAAACAGGCGTTTGGACTTACGACTATACCGAACAATTTGCAAATCCATGGGTTGTTGGCGAAAACACAGCAAATATGTCCTACCTCGGTCACGAATTTGAGGTAGTGTTTGAGGTTCAGGAATCACCTGTTGAGAGTGTTGTCCTTACAGAAGAAAATGGACTTACTATTGAAATTAAATACAAGGATGACGAAACTGCATCTAAAGCCAAAGCAATTGACGTTGTTTCAGAATATGTAGGGTTTTATGAAAAAACATATATTGTTACCACTAATGGCGAGATTGAATGCACCATTTATACAAATGCTGATGAAGAAGGTAATAATGAAGAGTTTTATATAAGCGTACTTGGTGTGGAAAGCAATAAGCTTGACAATTCTGATTGGTTAAATGCAACGCTTTGCGCTAACGAAGTTGCTTACAGCTCATTGATTTATGCAACTGGTAGTGAAGAACTCTTTGGTAAGACTTTCACTGGCTATAACAGTGCTAGTGAAGAACAGGACCTCACACAGATGGTAGCTTTGTCAACTTATCTTTGCGAATATTGGCCGGAAATCGACGAGCCATATTTCTATCACAACCTTGGGACAGATGTAATCAACGAAAACCTTCAAGGGGTTTTCGGTGTGACATTTGAAGATTTTACGGGTGTTGACGGATACAATGCTGAGACAGGTATGGTTGAAGTTTTTGAGCCTATGGAATCTGCCTATGAATATGAAACAAAAGATATGAATTTTGTTGACGGCAAGTGGGAAAAGACTTTCAGAGTGGTAGAAATAGAAACAGGTAAAGTTGAAATTCTCAAGATTGTGCTCAATGAGGATATGACAATCGACAGAATTCTTTTCCGCATGTTCGGCGACGTAACTGGTGACGGTAAAGTTGGTGCACTTGATGCTCGTTGGATTCTTCAGCACGTGGCATTAACAAAGGATTTTGATGAATCACAAAAACTTGTTGCTGATATAAACGGTGACGGAAAACTTGGTGCGATTGATGCTCGTGGAGTTCTCCAGTTTGTTGCTGGCACAAAAAAGTTTTAAATAAAAAGTAAGTGGGTAGCGAAAACTACCCACTTTTTTAATGATAATCCATTCCAAACATCTCAACATAAACAGGAGACAAACGATTGGATAAAAGATTAGTAAAATCATACTCTTCGCAATTCGTATTTGACATACAGTCACTTTTCTTAAAAACCATAATGGCAATTGATGAGTCATGCCGGGTTTCAATGAGGAAATGTCCGTTTAGTCTTGCACAGACCTTTCTCACAAAGGATAAACCGTTTCCGTCAAAGGTGTTTAATGGGAAAATTCCGCCACTTTGTACTTCTGTTTTCACAAAACTTTCATTTTCGATTGTCTTTACTGTAACAAGGGAATTTGTTCCGTAAAGATAGGCGTTGGATAATAAGTTGAGAAAGGCTTTTGCAATAAAACGATAATTTCCATAAACAAAGCAAGTGGGATTCCCACAATAAATAAAATTCTTGCCGTTGTGGGAAGCAAAAATGTCAAAAGCAGAGGTTAGGTTTTCACAAAGGGATGAGATATCTACGTTTTCTGGAGAAAAATCAAACTCCGAACAAAAATCTAAATTTCGTAAAATTTTATAAAGGTAACGTAAGTTCTTTTCATCTTTTTGGTTGAAGGCTTTGTCAAAGAAAAACTGCAACTTTTCCCTTGAGAACTGGTTTTCACTTGTATAAACTTGTGAAAAGTGTTTGTAATTCATATAAAAACAACCCCCATACTATAAATTTTATACCCTTTTTGCCTTATTATTCCTTGAATTTTATAGTAATTGACAAAAATTTCACATATTACCACTTTTTTGAAAAATACTCTTGCATATTTGCTTGAAAAGTTATAAAATAATACTGCACTAATGCGAAATAATATTAGTATTAAATTATTTGGAGGAATTCAAAATGTCAGTTAAAGTTGCAATTAACGGTTTCGGCCGTATCGGACGTCTTGCTTTCAGACAGATGTTCGGCGCAGAAGGTTATGATGTTGTTGCTATCAACGACCTTACAAAACCTTCAATGCTTGCTAACCTTCTCAAGTACGACACAGCTCAGGGTGGCTACTGCGGAAGAATCGGCGAAGGTCTTCACACAGTTGAAGCTGACGACGAAGCAGGTACAATCACAGTTGACGGAAAAACACTTAAAATCTATGCTATGGCTAACGCTGCAGAACTCCCATGGGGTGAAATCGGTGTTGACGTAGTTCTTGAATGCACAGGCTTCTACTGCTCAAAAGAGAAGTCAATGGCTCACATCAATGCAGGTGCTAAGAAAGTTGTTATTTCTGCTCCAGCAGGTAACGACCTCAAGACAATCGTTTACTCTGTAAACGAAGATACACTTACAGCTGATGACCAGATTATTTCTGCTGCATCTTGCACAACAAACTGCCTTGCTCCAATGGCTAAGGCTCTTAACGATTATGCTCCAATCCAGAGCGGTATCATGGCTACAATCCACGCTTACACAGGCGACCAGATGATTCTCGACGGTCCTCACAGAAAGGGCGACATGAGAAGAGCTCGTGCAGGTGCTGCTAACATCGTTCCTAACTCAACAGGTGCTGCAAAGGCTATCGGTCTTGTTATTCCTGAACTCAACGGCAAACTCATCGGTTCTGCACAGAGAGTTCCTGTTGCTACAGGTTCAACAACAATCCTTACAGCAGTTGTTAAGGGTGCTGACGTAACAAAAGAAGGCATCAACGCTGCTATGAAGGCTGCTGCATCAGAAAGCTACGGCTACAACGAAGACCCAATCGTTTCTTCAGACGTTATCGGTATGAAATACGGTTCACTCTTCGATGCAACACAGACAATGGTTGCTAAGATTGCTGATGACCTCTATGAAGTTCAGGTTGTTTCTTGGTATGACAACGAAAACAGCTACACATCACAGATGGTTAGAACAATCAAATACTTCGCAGAACTTTAATTCTAAAAAGTATATAAAGACAAGAGCAGGTGTAAAAACCTGCTCTTTTTGTTTTTCTATTTGTGTTCTTTTATCTTGAAAATTAAAACCTTAACTTTTCTTACAAGTAAGCTTCGTACCCGTTCATAGAGATTATCAACCTCGGGATGTGGGATTTTTGAACTGCCGACCATTTCTCTGAACAATCGGTTTAATCGCTTTCTTGCCCTTACTGACAGTTCCGGCTTGGGTAACGATTCATAATATTCAAAATCTTTATCCATAATAATCACCTCATTATATCATATAATAACCCATATGGAGTATTTTAGTCAACCCCATACGGAGCATTTGCTACAATCATTTTGTGGTGATGATATATGGATACAAGATTAAAAGATTTGAGAATAGACCACGATTTAACACAAGAACAATGTGCTAAAATCGCATTCATATCAAAAAACTCATATATTCGGTATGAAAACGGAACTCGTGTTCCACCTCTTGATACAATAAAGCTTTTTGCTGAATATTATAATGTGTCAATTGATTATATTGCTAAATTAACAACTGAAGTGAAACCATATAAAAAATAATTTTGAGCAGGCGTAAAAACCTGCTCTTTTTGTTTGGTTGTTTAATAAATAGAAAGATTTAAGCAAATTTGAACTTGTCGGGATGATTAAAGTTTGAGTCACCCTGAACGCAGTGAAGGGTCTCCTAATTTGATAAAGAGATTCTTCGCTTCGCTTAGAATGACAATTAACCCATTTGCTGTAATGTAAATTATCCCGACAAACTTCAATTTATCTAACATCAAAAGGTGTTTTTGTGTACCTTGTCAGGGAATAAAAAGGGACACCGATTTGGCGTCCCAACATTTTGCATTATGTCTTACTTCTTCATTTGGTCTAATGTTTTATGGAAGGAAGGTAAGAATTCGGTTGCGAAAATCTGTACTTCTTCCAGCTCGTTTTTCTCAATAGCCTTTAATAGTCTTTCTTCGGCTTCGCAGAATTCTCCGTTACCTGCTTTTCTTTCCTCAACGCATTTTAAATATCCGCTGATTTTATCGGCAGCCTTAACAAGCTTCCATAATTCCTTATCTTCATTCTTTTTCTTGAAAAGGGGTTCGTAAGATGGGAGCAGGTCCTCGGGAAGCATGGAAAGGAGTTGCTTTGATGCGTTCTTTTCAACTGCTTTATATGCCTCTTTTGTTTCCTTACTGTAATATTTAACCGGTGTTGGCAAGTCACCTGTGATAATTTCAGGTGTGTCGTGGTAAAGACCTAAAAGCGATGCTCTTTCGCAGTTGTAATTCTTGCCCAATCTCTCGTTACCAATCACTGCAAGGGCATAGCAAAGCTGAGCAACCTCGGCAGAATGCTCACTTAAGGTTTCATATCTTGTATTTCGCATCAACGCCCAACGATTTATGTACTTGGTGCGAGAAGTGAAAGCGAAAAAGTCGTTTGTACCCATCAGATATCCTCTTCTCTGAAACTTACTTTAAGTTCATCACGGCTAAGCTTGATTTTTGTGTATTTAACACCTGCTGCATCAAACATTCTGCGAGAAACACGATTGCCGACTGTGTCCTTGTATTTGTCAGAAATATAAACAACTTCTTTGATGCCACTCTGAATAATCGCCTTTGCACATTCGTTGCAAGGGAAGAGTGCAACATAAATTTTGCATCCATTTAAGTTTCTGCCGCCGTTGTTGAGAATTGCATTTAATTCTGCGTGGCAGACATATGGATATTTTGTGTCAAATTCGTCACCGCTTCTGTCCCAAGGGAATTCGTCGTCGTTACAACCGTGCGGGAAACCGTTGTAGCCAACTGACATAATCTTGTTGTTATCGTCAACAATACAAGCGCCAACCTGTGTGCTCGGGTCCTTGCTTCTGTATGAAGAAAGCAAAGCGATACCCATAAAATATTCGTCCCAACTGATGTAATCTTCTCTTTTAGCCATTTTATTCACCCTTTATCCTTTTCCAATATTCTTTTGCTGTTTGTTCGGTTTTGTTGTCACCGAACTCATAATATTTTTTGTTTTTTATAGCATCGGGCAGATACTGTTGCTTAACCCAACGGTTAGGATAGTCGTGTGGATAGAGATAATTCTGTCCTTTGACTTTTGCATCTTCACCGTCAAAATGCTTATTTTGTAGCTGACGCGGAATTTTACCGTAATTTCCTTTTCTGACATCATCAAGGGCAGCAAAAATTCCGTCGTGTGCTGTGTTTGATTTAGGACTTGTTGCAACGAGGACCACTGCATCGCCCAATGGAATTGCCGCCTCGGGCATTCCAACCTGCATAGCAATATCACAAGCTGCCTTTACAATGGGCAAAATCTGTGGGTAAGCAAGTCCAACATCTTCACTTGCACAAACCAAAAGTCTGCGAATAGCCGAAACCATATCTCCTGCTTCAAGTAGTCTTGCAAGATAATGAAGTGCTGCGTCGGGGTCAGAACCTCGCATACTCTTCTGATAAGCAGAGAGAATGTCGTAATGCTCATCACCGAATTTGTCGTAACGGAAGGTGTTTTTCATTGTAAGACTACCTGTGTTTTCAAGGGTAATCACTCTTTTTCCGTCAACAACACTTGCAGAAAGCACGCAGAGTTCGACGAAATTCAATGATTTTCGCACGTCACCGCCACAGGCTGTTGCAATATGTTCACAAACACCGTCTTCTATTTCAAGTGGTATTCCTGTTTCACTTTCAAGGAAGTCAAAACCGCGTTTTACTGCGGGGACAACATCTTCGGGTGTAACTGATTTAAACTCAAAAACAGTACAACGGGAAAGTACAGCCGAATAAATATAAAAATACGGGTTTTCCGTTGTGGATGCTATAAGTGTTATTTGTCCGCTTTCAATATATTCAAGCAAACTTTGTTGTTGCTTCTTGTTGAAATACTGAATCTCGTCAAGATACAAAAGTATGCCGTTAGGTGCAGCAAAAGTGTCAAGCTCACTTACGATTGCCTTAATGTCTGCCGTACTTGCATTTGTACCGTTAATATGGTGGAGTTTGCGATTTGTGTTTTTCGCAATAATCCTTGCAAGTGTGGTCTTACCCGTACCTGACGGACCGTAAAATATTAAGTTTGGAAGATAGCCTGACTCAACAATGTTGCGTAAAGGCATATTTTCGCCTAAAAGATGGCGTTGTCCCACCATATCGTCAATGGTTTGCGGACGAAGTCTGTCAGCTAATGGGGTTGACATAATCTCACTTCACTATATCTAAAATTTCTTCTGCTTTATCTACAATATACTCGGCATTATACTCTTTGAAATCCTCTAAAGTGCCGAAACCATAAGTTACTGCACAACAAGGGATACCGACTGCGTGTGCACCCTCAATATCAAACTTGGTGTCACCAACCATAAGTGTTTCTCCCATAGTAGCACCGATGTTTTTCATAGCATTTTCGATAACTGTTGCCTTGCTCTCACTTGTGTTGTCAAATTCAGTACCACCAAGAAAATCAAAATGTTTTTTGATATCAAGATTTTCGCAAATCTGGTCAACGAAATGCAAAGGCTTTGAAGAAGCAGTTGCAAGAATGTAGCCCTGCTCTTTAAGTGCTTTTAATGTGTCGGCAACACCATCATAAAGCTTACTTTCAAGATAACCGATTTTGCGGTATCTTTCGCGGTATTTGTCCGTCATTTCCCACGCGTGTTTATCGTCGAACCCACAGAAAACAGTAAAACTGTGATAGAGTGGTGGACCTATGAACTTTTTAAGCAAATCGTTGGGTGGAGTGCCGTGGTCATAGCTTTCAAAGGCATAGGTAAGGCTTTTAAAAATTCCCTCTGATGAGTCTGTGAGTGTTCCATCAAAATCAAATAAAATATATTTAAACTTACTCATGGATTATAATTTCATACTCCTTGTACCAGGTTTTGCCAATGTCGAGCGAATTGCTCCACTCTCTTTCTGTAATGTCACCGTTAAAATCTTCTGCATCGCATCTGCCATACCAAGGCTCAATGCAAACAAAAGGTGCATTTTTCTTTGTGGGTGACCAGATTCCGAAAAGAGGTGCATCAAATTTTACTGTTATATATTTTTTATCATCAACGAGTGAAATCTCATTTACACCACTATTTTCAATAATAAGTGCGTCATTGTCAAAAACAGAATCGTGAAGAACAAAACTCGACTCAACATCATATTTTTTTGGTGTATAAAGACCATTGGAATTGACAAGACTGTATTTGATGTTTTGGCTGTTCATTGTCAGCACAGTTTTACTCTTTTCACAATAAAAAGCAGGGTGTGCACCAATTGAAAAATGAATTGTTTTATCGTCTGTGTTTTCAACTTTCCAGCCGACAGTAATTGTGTCATCTTTAAGTTCAAATGAGCAAATAAGTCGGAATTCAAAAGGATATTTTGTAAGTGTTTCTTCGTTGCTTGTTAACTCAAAGGAAAGTTTATTCTCATTTTCTTCAATGAGAGTGAATTCGCTATCCCTTGCAAAGCCGTGCTGACCGAGAAAATATTCTTTTCCGTTATATGTTGTTTTGCCATTTTTATATTTGCCCACAACGGGGAAAAGCACGGGACTTTTTCTGCCCCAGAATTCAGGATTACCCTGCCAGAGCATTTCTTTATTTTCTTTTTTATTGAAGATTGAAGAAAGCTCGGCACCGTGA
The DNA here is from genome assembly GCA_017624735.1 of Clostridia bacterium. Taxonomy (GTDB): domain Bacteria; phylum Bacillota; class Clostridia; order Oscillospirales; family Acutalibacteraceae; genus Fimenecus. The sequence goes on along the minus strand of JAGAMK010000003.1, from coordinate 59,761 downwards.
GTGTCGATTGCAATTTTTAAGAATTCGTTTTCCAGATAATAAACCATATAACAAACTCCTTTCACTGTGGACTACAACATAGGGGGATTTTGAAATAAACAGATAAGTTTTAATTTGTAGGGGTCTTTGACTTAATCTTTTTTCGGCTCCCTCTGACGAGGTGCGGGTCTCCGGTGGAGACCTCTGCAAAGCAGAAGCACCGACCGAGCCGGCAGGCGAGACTTAGCTGTCTGCGAAGCAGACTGAGGGAAAGATTTAATAAACAACAAGCCTATCTCTCCCTCCGTCACTCGCTATGCTCGTGCCACCTCCCTCGTCAGAGGGAGGCAAGGTCACATATTCAAGCATCCCGATAAACTCCAACTTTATTGTATATCATTATACAATAAAATACTTTTTTAGTCAACATATAAACAAACATTTGTTCGTCAAAATTACCAAAAAAATACAGTAAAATTTGTAATTTACTCTTTTATTTTTCAAAGTTTTGTGTTATACTATTAAAGGCGTTTGAGCATTTTTTTGAAAAATAGATATATCAAACGCTTTTTTGTTGTGATTATTAAGCTTAAACGATAGATTATTTGATTTTGAGGGGGAAGTTAGCCTTGGAAAAAATCATAATAAACGGCGGCAAAAAATTAGTCGGCGAAGTTGAAATAAGCGGTGCTAAAAATGCTGTTGTTGCGATAATTCCGGCAACTATTCTCGCAGAAGGTGTTTGCAGAATTGAGAACATTCCCAATATCAGCGACGTTTCTGCTATGATTAAAATATTACGTCACTTGGGCGCTGAAATAAAGATGATTAACAAGAGTACATTGGAGATTGACACTACTCATGTCCGTACTAATGTTGTTGAGCATGATTTGTCAAAACTTATGCGTGCTTCTTATTACTTTATTGGCGTACTTTTAGGCAAATTCAACCACGCAAGAGTTGCAATGCCGGGTGGTTGCCAGTTTGGTGTTCGTCCTATTGACCAGCATATCAAAGGCTTTGAGGCACTTGGTGCAACTGTAGGAATGGAAGAAAATGCTATGGTTGACGTTAAAGCTGAACGTCTTTTGGGAGCATCTGTTTACTTTGACGTTGTATCAGTAGGGGCTACAATCAACCTAATGTTGGCTGCGGTTAAGGCAAAGGGTCTTACGATTATTGAAAATGCAGCAAAAGAGCCACATATTGTTGACCTTGCAAACTTCTTAAACTCAATGGGTGCTGACGTTCGTGGTGCAGGTACTGATGTTATTAAAATCCGTGGCGTGGACAAGCTTCACGGTTGCGAATATGCAATTATTCCTGACCAGATTGAGGCAGGAACATATATGGTTGCGGCAGCTGCAACACAGGGTGATGTTCTTATTAAGAATGTTATTCCTAAACACCTTGAGTCAATAACTGCAAAGCTTATTGAATGTGGTGTGGTGGTTGAGGAAAATGATGACTCAATTAGAATTTATTCCGATTGCCGTCCAAACCATTGTAGCGTAAAGACAATGCCACATCCGGGTTTCCCAACAGATATGCAACCTCAGTTTTCTGTTCTTTTATCCGTTGCAAGAGGTAACAGCATGGTAAGTGAAAGTGTGTGGGATAATCGTTTCCGTTATATCGAGCAGTTGCTTCGAATGGGTGCAAAAATTACTGTTGACGGAAAATCTGCTTTTATTGAAGGCGTTGAGGGCTTAAAGGGTGCTCCTGTTATTGCTAATGACCTTCGTGCAGGTGCAGCAATGGTTATTGCAGGTCTTGTAGCTTCAGGCACAACTGAAATTGAAGAAATTCACCACATTCAGCGTGGATACGATAACATAATTGAAAAATTACGTAGCTTAGGTGCGGATATCGAATTAAGAAACAGTCCTGATGACGAAAAAACCGTATTAAGTGTAGGCTAAGTGTTTAGGACGGTGTTTAAACCGTCCTTTTTTAATATAAACAAAAAAGGTCATTCTGAGGAACGAAGTGACGAAGAATCTCTATTGATAATTATGTTGCCTACAAAAAGATTCTTTGCTGACGCCCAGAATGACAAATCCAATTAGGAGTATAATTTATGGCAAAATTCTGTCCCTTGTTTTCATCTTCAACGGGCAATTCAATATATATTGGCGGTGGGGAAGACTCAATCTTAATCGACGTAGGTATGACTGCGAAACAGGTTGAACAAGCCCTTTTTGGTATTGGTGTTGATGCGGACAGCATCCGTAATATCTTTGTTACTCACGAGCATTCTGACCACGTTAAGGGCCTTAAAGTTTTTACAAAAAAACATAAGGCGAGAGTTTTTATGACTGCAGGGACTTATGAGGCACTTGCAAAGACTGATGCACTTGATAATGTGAACGAATGTAGGATAATTACCCAAGATGGTGCAGATGTTGGTTGTATGTTTATAAAGCCTTTTGCAATTTCCCACGACTGTATTGAGCCTTGCGGATATACTGTTGAAATGGCTAATGGCAGAAAAATCGCAATTGCAACTGACCTTGGAATTATGACGGATACAGTTTTTGATGCGTTGAAAGGTTCTGACCTTGTAATGCTTGAATCAAACCACGATGTGAACATGCTTCAATGTGGTGGATATCCATATATGTTAAAGAGAAGAATTTTAGGAGTCAAAGGACACCTTTCAAATGATGCCTGTGCCGAAACACTTGCAAAGCTTTTGGAAACCGGAACAACAAGATTCTTTTTAGGACATTTAAGCAGGGAAAATAATCTTCCTACACTTGCTTATCAGACAAGTGTTTGTGCACTCTCAATGGCAGGTGCACAGGAGGGTGATGACTATTACATAAGAGTTGCAAAACCCGTATGGGATGAAAGGGCATTGATATTATGATGAATGTTCAGCTCATTGTTCTGGGCAAACTAAAAGAAAAATATATGAAGGACTTTTCAAGCGAATATGAAAAAAGACTTTCAGCATATTGTAAATTGACTGTTACAGAACTTGAACCTGTGAAATTGTCGGATAATCCTTCACAAAGCGAGATTGACAATGCATTAAACAAGGAAACACAGATGATAATGGCAAAAATACCAAAGAATTCTTATGTATTTTCAATGTGCATTGAGGGGAAACAGATGTCTTCGGAGGAACTATCACAAAAAATAGATGATATTGCTCTTTCAGGAAAAAGTTCAGTAGTTTTTATAATTGGTAGTTCTTTTGGACTTTCGGACGAGATAAAAAGAATGTCCGATTTTAAGTTTTCAATGTCAAAAATGACCTTCCCACACAAGCTTGCAAGAATAATGCTCGAAGAACAGATTTACAGGGGATTTTCAATAAGTAACAACGGAAAATACCATAAATAATTTATAAATAAACAATGATTTGTTATTATTTTGTTAAAATTTTCATTTTATAATAAATGAAAAAAGAGGAGGGTTTTTATGCAAAAAGGAAAAATTCTTATTGTAGATGATGAGAAAAATATTTGCGACTTACTCAGAATGTATCTTGAAAAGGAAGGATATACAGTTGTAATGGCTCACACAGGTCTTGACGCTGTGAATATGTTTAATGTAGAAAATCCTGACCTTGTATTACTTGATATTATGTTACCACAGCTTGACGGATGGCAGGTTTGCCGTGAAATCAGAAAGACAAGCGAAAAACCAATTATTATGCTCACTGCAAAGGATGAGGTTTTTGACAAGGTTTTAGGTCTTGAGCTTGGTGCTGATGACTACATGACAAAGCCTTTTGACACAAAGGAATTAGTTGCTCGAATCAAAGCTGTACTTCGTCGTACATCACAGGTTAAGGAAACAGATGTAAAAGAGGTTAAATACGATAAACTTTCAATTAATCTTTCAAATTACGAGTTGGTAGTTGATGGTGTTGCAGTTGACACACCACCAAAAGAGCTGGAGCTTATCTATCACCTTGCAAGTAATCCTGACAGAGTGTTCACACGTGACCAGTTGCTTGATGCTGTTTGGGGCTTTGACTATTATGGTGACAGTCGTACTGTTGACGTGCACATAAAACGTCTTCGTGATAAGCTTAAAGGCGTTTCTGACGAATGGGAATTAAGAACAATTTGGAGCGTCGGATATAAGTTTGAAACTCATGGAAAAAAATAATTTTTTAAAAAAAAGAGTGCATAGAATAGGTAAATTTTTCACACATCTGCCATTGTTTGCAAAGTACCTTACCATTATGACAAGCTTAATGTTGGTGAGTTACATTGTTTTGGCATCTGCTTTGACAGTTTTCCTTTCTACAAAGTGGACAAAGGAAACAGAGGCACTTTTAAATCAGAATGTTAAGCAAAATGCAGAATATTGTGAAAATCTATTTTCGAAATGTACCACTAATGAAGAATTTAACAATGCTTTAATAATAGTATGTAATAACATCGGCATAACTGCTACTGCTATTGATGCGGATGTGTTCTTCTGTAACTCATCGGGTGAAGTTCTTCTTTGCCGTGAAGACTTTGACTACGGGTATTCGCCCACAAGCGAAAATTGTCCTGTTCACAGAGATTACTATTTTTCAAATGATGTTATTGAAAAAGCAAAAAAAGAGCCTTTGATTTTAAGGAATAAAGATGAAAAGGTTATGGATGAATATTTCTTTATGGCATCCTATCCAGTGAAAGTCAGGGGAAATACAATAGGTATGGTCTTTGCAGTCAAGCCTGTTCAATCAGGTTTGAGAGCATATACAATGAGTATGGCGGGAATGTATCTTTCATCAGCCCTGTTTGCAGCGGCTCTTTCATTCCTTGTAATCTATGCCTTTACTGCAAAAATGACAAAGCCTTTACGTCAGATGTCAAATGCTACAAAATCCTATGCCAAGGGTGATTTCAGTAAACGTGTTCAGGTGAGAGGCTCGGATGAGTTGGCGGAGCTTTGTAATTCCTTTAATCAAATGGCTTCGGCTCTTTCTGTGTTGGAATCATCAAGACGAAGCTTTGTTGCAAATGTCTCCCACGAGTTGAAAACACCAATGACAACAATCAGCGGTTTTATTGACGGTATTCTTGACGGTACAATTCCTGAAGAACAACGTGAAGAATATCTTCAAAGGGTATCAAGCGAAGTTAAACGACTTTCACGACTTGTGGTTTCAATGCTTAATCTTTCAAAAATCGAGGCAGGGCAGTTGGAACTAAAATACAAGGAATTCGATATTTCAAACCTGCTACTTAACTGTATGTTGACATTTGAGCAGGAAATTGAGAAAAAAGAAATCAATATCGCTGGCTTTGAAGACATAAAAAATACTGTTGTCTGTGCAGATAGGGATATGATTTATCAGGTTGTATATAATTTAATTGATAACGCAGTAAAATTCACTCAACAAAACGGAGAAATCACGGTTTCTGTTGACCGAAGAATTGACGGAAATGTAATTGTTTCCATTAAGAATTCAGGTGATGGAATTGACTCCGAAGAAATCAGTAGAATTTTTGAACGTTTTTACAAGGTGGATAAATCCCGAAGCTACGATATTAAGAGTGCGGGTCTTGGACTCTATCTATGTAAGACGATTATTGATATGCACGGCGGAAAGATTTCCGCAGAAAGCGAAAAAGGCAAATACACAAAGTTTACCTTTGAGCTTGAAAGTGATAAGAAAAAATAAATCCTTTTATTCCAAAGGGAGGATAAAATATGGACGAAAATATGAATAAAGATGTTAATCCTCAGGAAGAAGCATCATCTTATAATGCACAACCAACAGGCGGATACTATTCAAATTACACACCTCCTGTTAACAATTATTATCAACAACAACCTCAACCACCAAAGAAGAAAAAGAAAAAAGGCTCGTTGGTAGTTCTTGTTATAGTTGTGTTAACTCTTGCGTTTTCTGCCGTGGTTATCGGATACAAAATTCTCAATTATCCGTTATCTCAAGAAACTCCATCAGGGGACGATACAAAGTTAGAATTATCAAAACCTCCTGTTGTTGATAACGAAACTCCTATCGACGGACCGCTTTCAGCGAAGGAAATCTACAAAAAGGTCAATGATAGTTCAGTTGGTGTTATTGTATATTCAGGTAATGCAACTCAGGTGCAGTCCGAAGGCACAGGAATTGTTATGGGATATAATTCTGATAACACAGCAACATACATTATCACATGTGCACACGTAATAAACACAAAAAATCCTAAAATAATTGTTCAGACAGCAGACGATAAGCAATATGACGCATATGTTGTGGGATTGGATGTAAAAACTGATATTGGTGTTCTCCGTGTTAACAGTACGGATTTAAAACCTGCTGATTTTGCAGAATCATCAACTCTTGAAGTAGGTGACCCGGTTTACGCTATCGGTAATCCGGGTGGCACACAGTTCTTTGGTTCATTTACAAATGGTATGGTTTCTGCTATTGGCAGACCTGTTGACAGTCCGGTAGGATATGAGGTTTCCTGTATTCAACACACTGCTCCAATCAATCCTGGTAACTCAGGTGGTGCTCTTGTAAACCAGTATGGTCAGGTTGTTGGTATCAACTCATCAAAAATTGCTGCAGAAGATTATGAAGGCATGGGCTTTGCAGTACCATCCGTTACAGTAAAAGAGATTGTTGATGAACTCATTAAAAACGGTAAGGTAATGAATAGACCTGTTTTAGGTATCGAATTCAGTCCTGCAACAAATAATCAAGTATATTCAATTATGGTGAGAGCAAATGATTTGCCATCAGGAGCAATCGTTATTGCAGAAATTTCAAACGGTAGTGACTTGCTTAATACTGAAGTAAAAGAGGGAGATATGATTATTGCTGTAAACGGCAAAAATCTTGATTCCTACGATGTTTTGATGGAAGTTATTGAAAATGGTAAGGTTGGTGATAAATTGACTCTTACTATTGCACGTGTTGACGGTAATTATAAGGTTTCAAAATTCGATGTAACTGTAAAATTGGTTGATGAAACAACAATAAGCGAAAAGCAAAGCACAAATGAGTCATCATTCCCATTCCCATTTGAATAAAAACTGAATTTTTTAAGGCATAATCTTCGGGTTATGCCTTTTTCATATTCACCAACTTATGGAAAATAACCAAAAACAAAAGAAAATTTTTGTCGTGATGCAAATGAACTTTTCTTTATATCTGTGTTGATTAAATTATTTTGGATTGATATAATAATATAAATTGTAAGGAGAGTGGGTATTTATGGAGGAATTGGCAAGAACCTATAAAAGTTTTACAGAGTGGGAAGAAAAATCAAAACAGACTGAATATACAGAAGAAACTCCACTCTTGGGAGAAGACGGAACTTTGCTTGCAAAAGGTTGGGCAAGAAGAAACGTCTTTACTTATGACAGAAAACTTTCAAATCCTAATTGGCGTAAAAAAGAGTGGGATTTTTATGTTATCAGAAACAGAAAATATCAGGTTGAACTCAGTTTTGCCAATATTTCAATCGGTGGTTACGTGTGTGCAAAGCTTATAAGTTTTGAGGAAAAGAGAATAATAGCAGAGGCTAATTATATCTATGTTGGTCAGGAATCAAAATATCCGATGAATCCGAAGGGTGACGTGCCTAACTATTTCCGTGCCAATGTCAGAGATGCACAGGTGGAATTTGACACTCACGAAACATACAGAACATTGTGGTTCAGAGGCTTTGACCATGAAAAGGTTGTTGAGTGTAATTTCCATATGGATATTATGCCGGGACTTGAGAATATCACAACAGTTCTCCCGTTCAAGGACGAACCCACAAGATATTTCATGACAACAAAACAGCTTAATATGCCTTGTAGCGGTACATACAGATTTGGTAACGAGGTTTATGAATTCTCTAAGGAAGACACCTTCTGCTATATGGACTGGGGACGAGTAAACGCTCCTTATGAAATGGTATGGTACTGGGGCACAGGTAATCAGTATATTTATGATGAAAACGGCGAAAAGCATCTTTTCGGTTTTGAAATCACATGGGCAATAGGTGACGAGAGTAATGCTACCGAAACCTGCCTTTTCTGGGATGGTAAGGTACACAAAATCGGTGCTGTTGACGTAAAAAAATTCCCTAAGGGCAGATTTATGGAGGATTGGGAGTTTATTTCTGATGACGGCAGATTCAACCTTACAATGACTCCTGAATTCGACAACCACTCTGACACAAGAATTGCCGATGTTGCAAGAATGCATTGTCATCAGGTCGAGGGCTTGTGGAATGGTACAGTTACACTCGACGACGGCAAGGTTATTGAAATCAAGGATATGTTCGCTTGGTGCGAATACGTGGAAAACAAGTGGTAAAATAGAATCTTTTTGGGGCAGAGATTTCTGCTCCATTTATTTTTCAACACTCTGTACAAAAAAATTGGGATAATTTAGTATATTTGAGCATATCAATTTGCAAAATAATTGTGTATAATTAATGTGTAAAATTTTGATTACATTTTGGAGGAAAAAATATGAGCAAACAAGAACTCTTTTGCGAGAAAAATGGTAAGCTCCACGTATGGCATACCATTATCACAGGTTTCGCTTTTCTCACAACATCAATCGCATGGGCAATTTATGACCCATATGTAACAAGAATTCTTAACAAAATTCTTTCAGAAAGTGCATGGATTGACTCTCTCAGTAAAGGCTTAGCAAAAGCAATCCCATGGATTGGCGATTTTGCTGCTTCTCAGGGTGAAAGCACAGTTTCCGCTACAGGTGGATTTACACTTGTACCTTTATTTATCGGTTTTATTATGACCTTCGATAACATCTTCGGCGTTATCTTCCAACCTGCATTCGGTAAGCTTTCAGATAACTGTCATTCAAAGCTTGGTAAACGTCGTCCTTTCATTGTTGGTGTTGCTCCGATTTCAGCACTTCTTTTTGTGCTTATTCCGTTGGTGGCTCTCAATGTTAAGGGAACATGGACTCTTCCTGCAACAATGATTACAGTTATTCTTTTCGTTTTCTCAATGTCACTCTGGCGTGCTCCTGCAGTTGCATTGATGCCTGACCTTACTCCGCCACATCTCCGTTCAGAGGGTAATGCAATCATCAACCTTATGGGTGGTGTTGGTAGTGCTGTTGGTATGGTTGCGGGTACTCTTGCAATTATCCTCTGTGGTCTTTTCACAGGCTTCTCATCAGAGCAGATTAAGGCAAACGAACAGATTTCCTTCCCTTATGTTTTCGCAATCGGTTCAGCTGTTATGATTATCGGTATGCTCATTGTTCGTTTCTTTGTTAAGGAGCCTGATTCAAGAGTTGCTGTTAAGGCTGAGGCTAATGCTTATGCAGATGCAAAGGCAAAGAGAGAAGCCGAAAAAGCTGCTGCAAAGGCTGAAAAAGCTGCAAGAAAAGCAGTTAAGCTTTCAAAGGGCGAAAGAAAGAGTCTTCTCTTTATGCTTGGTTGCTTATTCTTCCTTTTCTGCGGTGCAAATGCGATTACAACTTTCTTCTCATTGTTCGCACAGGAAATTCTTCATATGATTGCTTCAGAAGCAACCTTCATTATGCTTATTTTTGCAGTTTGCTCCGCTGTTGCAGCAATTCCTGCAGGTAAAATGGGTACAAAAATCGGTAGAAAAAAGACAATTGTTATGGGTCTTTCAATCTTCCTTGCTGCCTTTGTAGTTTTCTTCGGAGTATTTATGGTAATGCTTGGAAATCAGAATCTTACAATAGGTAAATATGTTAAAGCAAATAATGCATATATTGCTATTGATAATCAGATGAACGAGTTCAATGCTGCTCTTTCAGAGGAAGCAAAGGCAAACAATACAGAGGTTAAGCTTCTCACAATGGACGGATACGTTGCTTATCTTGAGACCGGTGCAGAAGCAAATGCGTATGCTGAATTCGATGCATATCTTGCTGAAAATGCAGGTGCAACAGTTTATGATGATATCATAAAGGTTGCAGGTGAGGTTTATGGCACAGAAGGAAACGAAACCTTTGTAAAAGCAATGGCAACAGTTAACGAATCTGTAAATAATGTTACAAAGATTTTAGGTGTTCTTATTTATCCTGTTCTTATCCTTGGTGGTGCTGCAAATATGTTCATCACAGTTAACACATTACCACTTGTTCTTGAAATCGGTGGTATTGACAAGGTTGGTACATTCACAGGCTACTACTACACAGCAACATTCTCAGCACAGATTGCTTCTCCAATCCTCTATGGCTTTATCCGAATGTTTGCGGGAACATATATGTCCTTGTTCTATTATAGCCCGGTTTGCTTCGCTCTAGGTATTTTGATGATACTTTTCGTTAAACATGGTGAGGCAATCCCACAGGAAATCGTTGATAAGATTGAAGAAGAAAATGCCGACTAATTAAATACAAAAAAATTACCCACCGAAAAGGGTGTCTCGCATAGGGATTTAACAGCCTTAAACCAATGATTTTGGCACAGAGCATCGTTAAAATGCTTGAAACCCGTCAGGGTTCCTTCACATTTATGCCTTGCTCTGTATCCAAACTTATAAGGTTTAAGGTGCAAGGCAGTTTTAATCCATATAATTTTCGTTTAGACAAAATGACAAAAACCCCACAAGGCTAATGCCTTGTGGGGTTTTTTCGTGAAGTATTAACGGAAAGAATAGGATTAAAACCTATTAAATTCCTATGTGAGACACCCTTGATTCCCTCGGTGGGATTTTTTTGTTGCCTTATTTTCGGACAGGCACGGAGACCTGTCCCTACAACACCTCATCAGTTACTTCGTGACAGCTTTTCCTCAGGGAGAAGCCAGTATTACCCGCACATACTTAACTCTCAACTACATTGGTAAAAACGAAAGAAGATTTTAAAACTATTGCTTGACAAGATGCGTCGTAATCTGCTTCCGAGCAGGTTGCACCACTGATTGTAAGGTTTTGGGTAAACAGCAAGTGCGTTGCTATTTGGTCAAAGATTCTGTGACCCTCAATACCCCCCATAGAGTAGGGCAGGTAAATATCAATGCTGACAGTTGATTTTACTTCACGTTTTTTTGTTACAATAATTTCACCATTATCATTTGTCTTGGTCAACTTATCTCCGATTACACAACCTTTTGGCGAAAGAGCAACAATGGGTTTCACCAAAGGTGTTGGTTTGATTTCGTTTTCGTGAGCGATAACGAAGGTTAAGTCATTAAACATAGTTTCTTGTTTTAAACTTGAATAAACATTATTTACAAAGTTTGCATTTACGGTCATAAACTACCCTCCGTTGTTTTTCTGATGATTGCCCAGATGTAAAGAGTTTTGTTATCAAAAATAATCTTTTCTGCTCGGTCAATCATATATTTGTTTTCGTCGCTATCGTGAATTCTGTGGAAACTATTGAGTTTTGTAAGGTCGTGGTCAGCAGGACCTAAATAGAGATAAACATCATTTTTGTTTATGCCTATGGGTGTGTGTTCGCCCTGCTGATAGAGTTTGTTTTTGTATCTTAAAGGTTGAAGAAAAGCCTTGAAGACAGGACTTTTCCAACCGTCTGCACCACTCAAATAAATTGTGCTACCGTGGGCAGAAAAAAGGGAACTGAAATTCATACTTCCACCGCCTTAAACACAAAATCCACGTCTGTTAAGTATTCTGATGCCAGAAGGAGTGCCTCGTCACGGAATTTAACGGCACTTTCATAGGTGCTGTTTTTAGTTTTGCTTATGGTGATGTCACCGGCTTTAAAGGACGAGAAATCTTCACTTTTTGAGCATTGTAAAAGCGAGTAATTATAAAGGGCAATACCTGCGCAGGCATTGATTACAGCAGGTTCATCTTCATTTTTCACATTTTTAAGTCTTTTAGACAACTGACTACAAGCCGATAGGCAGAATGGCATAGCTTTTTTTGTTTCTTCTGAGGTGAGTGCACCTGTATCTTCAAGCACTTGGCAAACTGACCATACATTTATCATGGCAGTCACCTAAAATTAACCATTCATAACTTTTGCAGAGCCTGCAAAGATTTTTGCAAAGCCAGAAATCTGTGTGATGGCTGCACGTTCGAGTTGACGGTCAATAAGACGGTCAAAGTCTGTCTGTACACCACCAGCAGTTACCATTTCAAGGGCATAATTCTTATCAAGTGCAACCAGTTTCTTACTAAGGTCGTTGGACTTAATAAGTTTTGCGCCGAGTGGAGTAATCATTGAACCATTACCGTGGAAATTAAGCCCTGCAGGAGCATCACGGAATTCAGGCATAGCGAGAAGCTTTGCTGTAACATCAGGAGATGCAATAAGTGTGTTCATCTCATAAGGTGAAAAACTGTTCCAAAGCTTGATTAAGTCTGCATAAGTGATTGAACCCGATGTTTCAGGAGCAATTTCCTCTGCAGGGTTGTTGTTGCCGTCACCATCAATAAGAACATTAACTGCATCCTTGAACTGTGAACGAGCAATATACGCACCAATCTGACGGAGTGTTACTGTGAAAAGGTCAAGACGCTGAAAACGGATTGCCTCGTAAGATGCCACAAGCATTCTGCCACGTTTTTTGAGTGTAACAAGATTTTCTTGCGTGTGGATAACTGTTTCAGGAATCTGTGCACCCTCTGCAACCTCTTTGAGTTCCTTTTCGTCAGCCGTTGGGATTGATGTTATTGTTCTGTAATCAAGACCCTCAATGTTTGTCTTTGTTGCAATGATTGAATCAAGGTGCTTGCCTTCTTCAATTCCCTGGCGGACTGCACGAGAAACATATTCAGGGAAAAGCACGGCAGAGTCAGTTGTTGCAAAGAATTTGTCAACTGTTGAACTGCCTTCACCCTTGAGTTTGATGTCGAATCGCTTTAACTGACGTTCAAATGCGTCAAGACCTTCAAGGCTTGTGCCCTTGTAGTTTTCACTTGGGTCAATACTTTCAAGCTCTGAAAGAAAACCCTTTCTTGTGCCATAAAGTCCTTTGTCGAGTTTGATTGTTTCAAAATTAGCCATAAATTAAATCCTCCTTAAAATTTGAACTCATTATTTGAGTTGTTGTTATGGTTTTCTTCTGTATAAAGCTGGCTGACAGGCGGAATAACCTTGTTAGCCTGTTTTGTAAGTGATGAGCAAAGATTTTCAAGTGTTTCCGATGAAAGATTTTTGAGTATTTCGTCAACACATTCTTCTTTAAGAGTTGGAATGGTCAAGGCGAAATTCTTCTTTGCATTTTGAATAAGAGAATTGCGGTATTTTTCACCGTCAAGACTCTTTGCTTTAAGGGAATCCATATAGTTTGAAAGTTTATTAAGGTCTTGCTCATTGAGAGTAAGGATTTTTTCTTCCCTAATGGATTTTAAGATGTTTTCCATAGATTTCTCCTTTTTAAATGACTTGGTAACACCTGCATTTCTCTGTGCAGGAACTGCCACAAAGGACCATTCATAAGCATCGGTAATGTCTGAAATCGTCTTGTAGCAAATGTCACCATTGTATTTTCGTCCCGCAATATGATTACAACGATTCTCACCGCAGATTGAGCAAATTCTGCTTTCGGATGCACAACTGACGCTGACCTCCTTTTTGATGCCACTTTCGATATCCTTGATAAGTGACGCATTTTTCTCGCTACGTACTGTGTAGCACCACGCTTTGAGATAGGTGTAAGCCCTGCCGTCAACAGTTTTCCTTGTATTGTCGCAAATTACTTGCGTTTTGTATGTGCGACAACTCTGGTCTTCACTTTTCATACTGTGATTTAAAATTCCCGTTTTGCCCACGAAAAGTTTTTCAAGAGTTTTAAGAGAGTCCTCATCAAATCGCTCAAAATCACGGTCAATGTCGTTGTCACAGAGGTTGACACTGAATGTGAAAACATCTTCCTTTTCTAACTTTTTAAGAGTATGCTCGTTGATTAAAAGCATATCTTCGTCAGTTGGAACTCCTACATCCTTTGTTGTAGTATAAGATTTTTTAATCAATTCTTATCACCTCCAATAGCCTTTGCCTGAGCAGAATAAAGGTCTGCACGAGCCTGTTCAACTGCATCTTGCAAAGTAATTTCATCCCACACTACCTCAACTCCGTCGCTGTTGCCACAGAAACGAAGAAAAAGCGAACAAATCTTTTCAATAACCGGTGTGAGAATTCGTCTGTATGCAGACAATTCTGTTGTGAGAGCGTCTGCCTGCTGTGATGACATTCGCTCCGTTGTACTCCACGAAATACCAAGCATAAATGGTGGAATGGAGAGCTTTGCAATAATTTGTTCAAGCATCTGTTTAACAGGGATTTCACTGTCTAAAATCTGTCCGTCAGCACCGATAACCTTAATCTGAACATCTCCAACAGCAACAAAATCCTTGACACTACTGCCATTCATAGCGTTTGACCATTCGGTTGCAATCTGTGTTGCTCGCTCTTTGGCATAAGCACGGTCAAGCATATCCGAGCCGGGATTATATGTAACGGCATATCGAAGATTCCCTGCTCTCTCCCAATTCTGTCCCATTGAATTGTAAATCTTTAAAAGGATGGATGCTACAAAAGGAAGTCCTTTCAAAATTGAGTTGCCCGTGATGCTGCCTGCCTCGGGATTGAGTGTGGAATACATTACCAAATCCTGATATTTAATAGGTGTACCTGAAAGGGAGTCGGGACGACAAATCAGTACTTCATTGAAGTTTTTAGGGTTTCGTTTAAGTGAAATATTTTCAATCGGGACATTGTAAAGTGAGTTAATCCCATCACAATCCGTCACAATTTCACCAACAGATGTGCCGAAAGTGAGTAGTTGCTCAAAATAAGTGTCAATAAACTGTTGAAGCCCTTTTCCTGCACCACCAACATTTACATTACGAACAAAGTCATCAAGTTGTTTCTGATTTTTACCGTTGTTTGACACTACAGAAAAACCACCTGTAAGACGGACAAGTTTATAAATTGCTGTATCAATGATGGGAATTGCCTCACGAAGACTGCGATAAAGGTCGGGGTGATTGATGTTTGAAGGGAAGAAGTTGCACAAACTCTCAAAGGGTTGGGAATAAGATGTCTGTGGTGCGGTAGCGCAGACTTTTCTTTTACCCACTTTGTCAAATATGGACAAGTAATTACCTCCTTTTAATTTCTCTCTACGGATAATGCGAAGAATGAATTGTCCGTAGATGAAAGAGCTGTAGCCACGAAATAACGAATATCGTCCATAGCGTGGTCATACTCTTTTCTTGGAGTGTCGTTAACACTGCCTGAGTCCCAACGGTATTGGGAGAATTCTCTCAATGTGTCCGTACAGGAACTGCCGATAATAATTTTTTTGGTTTTCAGTTTTTCGGAAACCTTTCGGATACCGTCTGCCACATTGTTCTTTGCAGGAATCACACGGAATTTGCCCTCTCTACGAATACATTCCATAAAGGATGCAGCAGATGGGTCAACTATCACCGCTTCAATTCTTTTTCCGTCTGCAAGGGTTACTAATTTGTCGTAATATTCCTTGTCGGTCATCTGAAAGCCTTTCTGCTTTGAATCGTGATAGAATTCCCGAAGGCGATACCATATTCCGTCTTTTTCACCCCAAAGTCCGAATGAGGCAGGGTTAACTGTTCCATAGTCACAGGAAATGTAATACTTATTACAGTTTTCGGGGAGTGTGTCGGTCACGTGTTCTTTCTCGCTGAAAAAAGGATACACAAGACCATCAACAGCAACCCATTTGCCAAGCACAAAGCGTTCATAAAATGCCCCTGAATAAAGACTCTTGTATCTGTTTTTTATTTTTTGCGAAAGGGATGGATTGTCGTCCATCAAGAAATGAAGATAGAGGCAATTTTTAGAGTCTGCTTTTTTTTTCCACTCGGTGTAAAACCAATGGCGTGGATTTTCGGGATTGCAATTGAACCAAAGCTTTGAGCCGTTTACGGAGCATCTTGCCAAAGCCTGTTCAACAAACGAACGGGGCATCAAAGCAACCTCATCAAGCAACACACCGCAAAGGGTGATACCTTGAATAAGGGATGCCGAAGACTCATCCCTGCCACCGAAAAGATAAAATCTGTTACTGATTTTTCCTTTACTGATAATTATTACATTTGCTGACTTTGTCTCCTTTACGGTAAAACCTAAATCTTTAAGCAACGGTAACAGGGGAGTGATTACGTTTCGCCTAAGAGATGTGATTGTCTTACCACAGATTGCAAAGGAACAGTCTGAAAACCGATAGAAGGACCAAAGAATGAACGAAAGTGACATACAAAGAGTTTTTCCGCTTCGGACAGCACCGTCACAGATAATTGCGTCATAGGTTTTATGCTTACTGCTTTCGCACCACCAGTTAAGCACTGTCATCTGTTTAGGTGAAAAGGAATGAAAGTTAATTTGTGACATTATCTTCACTCTCCGTTTTACTAGCACTTCTTTCAAGCGCTTCGTAGAATGACAATGCACCCAAATCATTTCCGTTTTGAGAAATGAGAGAAAGTCGTTCCAAAGCTTTTAATCTGTCAAAGAATTTAATCTCCATACCCTTTCCGCTTGTAAATTTGATTTCTGACACATTAAAAAGGTCAAGACTATCAATGTCGGGGGAAGTGTTTTTGTCAGCGGAAAGAATAAGTTTAACTGCATCGGAAACGGAGCCGAAAGCAAGGCGTTGAAGTCCTGCAGAAATAAGCGCTTCGTCTGCAAGGGCTTCTTTTTCAAGCTCCTGAATCTTTTTGCAGATATTCTTTTTGGATAAAAGGCTTACAGCACGACATTCGGGCAGAGTGGTAAAACCTGCTCTCACGGCTGCCTCCCGTGGATTACGGAGTCGTACATACATACGACAAAAATCCGTTTCTTTCTTTGTAAGTTTCTTTGTGTTCATTTTGGACCTCCTTGTAAAATATCAGATAATAGGTCATTCTGAGCAAAGCGAAGAATCTCTCCTAAAAAGCAATAAAATTATCAGAGATTCTTCGTCACTACGTTCCTCAGAATGACACTAAAACCTGATTTTTGGAAAGATTTTTTAGACATTTCTGAAAAAAATACCTCCATATATAGTCCCAAATGGCAAAAACGTCCCAGGATTTCCGGGACGTTTTTGAAAAAAGGGCAAATTGTTTACAAATTGTTCACATTTGACCCGATTTTACGGTGTTGACACAGGTAAAAAAAGGTATATAATATAAAATATATAACCGGTTATTAAATAACTTGGTTATATATTTTTGATTGTATCAAAAGGATGTGAAAAGTTGATTTCAAAGGTAAAAAAATTAGATGCTGAATTTAAAAAATATCATATCGTGCATCGTGAAATAATAGATGGGAAATTCCGTGAATACGGATTAGGCTGCGGACAGCCACCAATACTTAAATATCTGAGTGACAACGAAGATGCTACACAGAAAGAAATTGCAGATTATTTTAATATTAGTCAACCTGCCGTTGCAAAGTCACTAAAAAAGATGGAAGAATCGGGTCTTATCATCCGTTTTGAAAATAAAAACGATTCACGATGCCATAAATTAAAACTTACAAAAAAAGGTAAGGAAATTAAGAAATTTGCTGATGACTATTTCCTTAATGTTGACAATGTAACTTATCAAGGTTTTACGGAGGATGAGATTGAACTTTTGTCATCCTTCGTTAAACGAATGAATGATAATCTGACAACTTTTAGAAAGGAGGATAACAATGTTTAAACTTTTAAGACATGCGAAGAAATATATTGTTCCTACAATTCTCTCGCCAGTTTTAATGATTGGTGAGGTTGTGCTAGAACTTTTGATTCCACTTGTTATGGCGGACATTGTAAACCTTGTGCAGAGTGGAATGACAGAAGATAGTATGAATGTTATTCTCCGTCTTGGACTAAAAATGCTCTTGTATGCAATCGGCTCCCTTTTCTGTGGTGCTATGGCGGCGAGAATGGCTGCGGTTGCAGGTATGGGATTTGGTGCAAGTTTAAGAGAAGAAATTATGGGTAAAATCCAGAAGTTTTCCTTCTCCAACATTGACCATTTTTCAACGGCATCCTTGATTACACGAATCACAACTGACGTAAACTCTGTGCAGAATACATTTGTTATGATGATTAGAATGTTGTTCCGTGCACCTGTTATGTTTGTTGTAGCATTGGCAATCACAATCACAAAAAGTCGTCAGGTGGCTATGCCTTTTACAGTGGCACTCCCACTTATTGCAATTATTCTTATAATTTTTGCACCAATTACATTGAAACGATTTAAGAAGATGTTCACCATGTTTGACTCCTTCAATGCTTCAATTCAAGAAAATCTCACCAACATAAGAGTTGTAAAGGCTTTTGTCCGTTCAGATTTTGAAAAGAAAAAATTCAAAAAGGCAAACGACGACCTTATGAATGCTGCATTACATGCTGAAAAGCTCATGATTATGGGTATGCCGACATTCACGATTATTATGTATGGCACAATCCTTGCAATCCTCTATATTGCAGCAAGAGAAATTACACAGGAAACCTTGCTCATTGGAGATTTCTCTGCAATCTTCACTTATATAATGCAGATTTTAATTCACTTCCTTATGATTGTTATGCTTATTGCTCAGTTCTTTATGTCACAGGCAAGCGCAAAGCGTATTTTAGAGGTTATGGAAGAAAATCCAGATATAAACGATGATAATGCAACAGTTACAGAGGTTAAAGACGGCTCAATCGAATTTAAGAATGTTTCCTTTAAATATGCAGGGGCACAGAATAATGTAATCAACAATGCTACCTTCAAAATCGAAAGTGGCGAAATGGTTGGTATTATCGGCGCAACAGGTTCTGCCAAAACAAGCCTTGTGCAGTTAATTCCTCGTCTTTATGATGTTACCGATGGTGAATTACTTGTTGGCGGTGTAAATGTAAAAGACTATAAGATTTTCAATCTTCGTGATGCAGTAAGTATGGTGCTTCAGAAGAATGTTCTTTTCTCGGGTACAATCGCAGATAATCTTCGTTGGGGTGACAAAAATGCAACTGACGAAGAACTCATTGAGGCTTGTAAAATTGCTGATGCACACTCGTTTGTATCCTCATTCCCCGACGGATATAATACTGATTTAGGTCAGGGTGGCGTAAATGTTTCAGGCGGACAGAAACAACGACTTTGTATTGCACGTGCAATTCTTAAAAAGCCTAGAATTCTTATTCTTGATGACTCCACAAGTGCAGTTGACACATTTACTGATTCAAAAATCCGTAAAGGACTTCGTGAATGTATTCCTGACACAACAAAGATTATTATTGCACAAAGAATTTCATCCGTTTCTGATTGTGACAAGATTATCATTCTTGATGAGGGTGGAATTAACGATATAGGCAATCACGAAGAATTGCTTTTGAGAAACGAGATTTATCAGGATATTTATAACTCCCAGCAAAAGGGCAGTGACGATTTTGACGTGATGGGAGGTGCGTTATAATGGCAGGACCAATGGGTGGTGGCAGAAAAGGTCCAAGAGGACCAGTACAAAAGCCCAAAAATACAAAGGGTACAATCAAAAGACTTTTTAGCTATATCTTAAAGCATAAAGGTTTGTTCTTTGGTATGCTCATTTTCGCAGCAATCAGCTCAGTTGCATCCGTTTCAGGCTCATTGTTTATTAAACCCATTATTGACGACTATCTCACACCTATGATTGGTAAAGAGTTCACAAGTGAACTTATAGCGCCACTCATTAAAATGATGTGCATTATGGGTTGTGTATTCCTTTTTGGTGCATTAGCATCCTATGGACAGTCAAAATGCTCCGTATGGCTTACTCAACGCACACTTAACACCTTGAGAAAAGACCTTTTTGATGCGATTGCAGATTTGCCAATCAGTTTCTTTGACTCACGACCTCACGGTGAAATTATGAGCCGTTTTACAAATGACGTTGAAACACTCCGTATGTTCATAAGCCAAGGTGTAACACAGTTTATTTCATCAGGTGTTATGATTATCGGTTCATTCTGCATAATGATGTTTTTGAGTTGGCAGATGACACTTATAGTATGCGCTATGGTGATTGTAATGGTATACGTTACAAAAACGCTTGGAAAAAAGAGTGCATTCTTCTTTAAGAAACAACAAGAAGAGTTGGGTACGGTTAACGGGTATATTGAAGAAATAATCGAAGGGCAAAAGGTTGTTAAAGTCTTTAACCACGAAGGTGAAGTTGAAACTCGTTTCAGCGAAATCAATGAAAGACTTCGCAAGTCAGCAACAAGTGCAAACTCCTTTGCAAATATGCTGGGACCAATTATGAATAACCTTTCACATATCACTTATGCCCTTACCGCTGCTGTTGGTGGACTTTTAGCAATCAAAAGAGCTATGACAGCCGGTGATATCGTTGCATTCTTACAATACATAAGAAGCTTTACTCAGCCAATTTCAAATATCACACAACAGTTTAACAACGCACTTATGGCTCTTGCAGGTGCAGAGAGAATTTTTGAAATTATCGACCAGAAACCTGAAATTGACGAGGGTTATGTTATGCTTGTCAATGCAGAGATAGATGCAAATGGTGAAATCCGTGAAACTGAAAAGAGAACAGGCATCTGGGCTTGGAAGCATACTCACGGTGACGGTACAATCACTTACACTCGTCTTGCGGGCGACATCGTGTTTGAGAATGTTACATTCAGCTACGACGGAAAGAAAACTGTCCTTAATGATGTTTCACTCTATGCAAAGCCGGGACAAAAAATCGCATTTGTTGGCTCAACAGGTGCAGGTAAAACAACAATCACAAATCTTATCAACCGTTTCTACGAGATTGACGAAGGAAAAATTCGTTATGATGGCATAAATATTCAAAAAATCAAAAAGGACGATTTGCGTCGTTCATTAGGCATCGTTTTGCAGGATACTCATTTGTTTACTGGTACAATTGAAGACAATATCCGTTATGGTAATCTCGGTGCTACCCATGAACAGATTGTTGAGGCAGCAAAAATCGCAAATGCTCACTCATTCATTTCAAATCTCCCCGATGGATACAACACAATGCTTACAGGTGACGGTTCGAACCTTTCGCAGGGTCAACGTCAGCTTATCTCCATCGCTCGTGCAGCAGTTGCAGACCCACCCGTGCTCATTCTTGACGAGGCAACAAGCTCAATTGACACAAGAACAGAAAAGCATATTGAGCAGGGTATGGATGCACTTATGGAGGGCAGAACAGTTTTCGTTATTGCTCACAGACTTTCAACCGTCCGCAACGCAAAGGCGATTATGGTTCTTGAACACGGTAGAATTATCGAACGTGGTGACCATGACGACCTTATTGAGCAAAGGGGAAAATACTATCAGCTATATACAGGTAATTTCTCAGAAAATTGATTTTTTCCGCAATACTGCGTGTCTGTCGGCTCGCAGTATACCTGATACGGCTTCGCCTCGGACACATTGTCTTGCGAAAAAATAATTCAATTTCAGGTATTGATTCTTTTTCCACAAAAATCAAATAAACTACGGTAGGGCGGGGTCTTGACCCCGCCGTTGTCATTTTATAATACAAATTTGAATTTGTCGGGCACTTTTAATTATTAATTTCAACACAATTTGTAGGGGACGATGCCCACATCGTCCCGCACCAAAGTATACAAATAAACCACAACGGGACGATGTGGGCATCGTCCCCTACATTTCTATCGTATTGGTGTTGTGTAAATCATCCCGACAAACTCCAATTTGTTTAAATTTAATTTCTAATCTCGCATTTATAATAAACATTCCTGATATATTCTGTTTGTTTTGAGATTTTTCTGTAATATTTTGTAACAAACTGCACAAATGCTTATAATGAAATTTGTTACCAGTTTGACTATTTTGTGCAAAAAACACTTGAAATCATTTTTTTGTAGTGATAGAATGTATCTGTATAAGTATAAATGTGAGGTGATGAAATGGCGGAAGTTCAAAAATCTTTTGAAGCACAAGTTCCTGTGTATCTTTTTCATCAAGGAAATAATGCACGTTCTTATGAATACATGGGTGCTCATCGTGTGGATGATGAAACAGTTGTTTTCAGAACCTGGGCTCCGAATGCAGTTTCGGTTAGTGTCACAGGTGACTTTAACGGATGGAATGACGAGGCTGATAAGGCCGAACGTATCACAGTAGGTGGCATCTGGGAAGTTTATGTTAAAAACGTAAAATTGTATGATTCATACAAATTCTGCATTACCACACAAGACGGCAGAAAACTTATGAAGAGTGACCCTTACGGTTACCATATGGAAACTCGTCCCGACAATGCTACAAAGTATTATGAGTTAGGTTCATACAAATGGACTGACGATAAATGGGAAAAGGCAAAACGAGAAAGGGCACAGTATGACAGGCCCGTCAATATCTACGAGGTTCATTTCGGTTCGTGGAAGCAGTATGAAGACGGAAATTTCTATTCATACCGTAAAATGGCAGATGAGCTTATTCCTTATGTTAAGGAAATGGGTTATACTCATATTGAGTTTATGCCACTTACAGAATTTCCCTTTGACGGTTCGTGGGGTTATCAGGTAACAGGCTATTTTGCAGCCACATCACGATATGGTACTCCTGACGACCTGATGTATCTCATTGATATGTGCCACAAGAATAATATAGGCGTAATCCTTGACTGGGTACCTGCTCATTTCCCAAAGGATGCTCACGGACTTTATGAGTTTGACGGGACTCCTTGTTACGAATATGCAGATATCAGAAAAGGTGAACATCTTGAATGGGGAACAAAGGTTTTCGACTTTGGCAGAAATGAGGTTCAGTCGTTCCTTATTTCAAGTGCTATGTTCTGGCTTGACAAATACCACATTGACGGTCTCCGTGTTGACGCAGTTGCTTCAATGCTTTATCTTAACTACGGCAGGGACGACGGTCATTGGATAGCAAATAAAGACGGTGGGGTTGAGAACCTTGAAACTGTCGCATTCCTAAATAAACTCAGTATGAATGTTTTCCGTGACTATCACGGCAGTTTGCTCATAGCAGAAGAAAGTACTGCATGGCCAATGGTTACAAAGCCTGTATTTATGGGTGGTCTTGGATTTAACTACAAATGGAATATGGGTTGGATGAACGATATTCTTCGATATTTTTCAATGGACCCACTTTACAGAAAAGGTAACCACGGCTGTATCACTTTCTCATTCTTCTACGCATTTTCAGAGAATTTTATCCTACCAATCTCCCACGACGAGGTTGTGCACGGTAAATGCTCACTCATCAATAAAATGCCCGGAACTTATGAGGAAAAATTTGCAGGTGTTCGTGCCTTTATGGGTTATATGATGGCTCATCCAGGAAAGAAACTTATGTTTATGGGTAGCGAATTCGGTCAGTTTATTGAGTGGAATTATAAGCAAGAGCTTGACTGGTTGCTCTTGCAGTATGATGCACACCGTCAGTTGCAGAAATACTTTAAGGATATCAACCATTTCTACAAGGATAATGCTCCACTCTGGCAGGTTGACCATTCATGGGAAGGATTTTCTTGGATTTCAGCGGACGACAATGATAATTCAGTAATCGCATTCCGCAGAATTGACGAAAAAGGCAAGGAAATTATTGCGGTTTGCAACTTTACTCCTGTGGAACGTAACGGATATAGAATCGGTGTTCCCGCAAGGGCTAACTACAAGGTAGTTTTTAACTCCGATGACGAGTGTTATGGTGGCTCGGGAAAAGGGCAAAAAGACAAAATCAAGTGGGAAAAGACTCCAATGCACGGTTTTGAACAGAGTATTTCTCTTGATTTACCACCAATGTCAACAATTTATCTTAAAAAGACAAGATAATAAAATATACTATCATCCATTTAAGGAGGAAAAAATATGGCAAGAAAACAAGAATGTATTGCAATGCTTCTTGCAGGCGGTCAGGGAAGCCGTCTTGGAATTCTTACAAAGAACATTGCTAAACCTGCTGTTCCTTACGGCGGTAAATACAGAATTATCGACTTCCCACTTTCTAACTGTGTAAACTCCGGTATTTCTACAGTTGGTGTTTTAACACAGTATCAACCTCTTGAACTTAATGATTACATAGGCAACGGTCAGGCTTGGGATTTGGACCGTGCTAATGGCGGTGTCCATATTCTCTCACCTTATCAGCAGATTAAGGGTACAGAATGGTATAAGGGTACTGCAAACGCAATTTATCAGAACATCAATTTCATTGACCGTTATGACCCTGAATATGTTGTGATTCTTTCAGGTGACCATATCTATAAGATGGACTACAACAAGATGCTTGAGTACCACAAGGAAAAGGGTGCTGCTTGTACAATCGCAATGCTTGAGGTTTCTTGGGAAGAAGCAAGCCGATTCGGTCTTATGATTCTCAATGACGACAATTCCATCCGTGAATTTGAAGAAAAACCAAAGAATCCAAGAAGTAACAAGGCATCAATGGGTGTTTATGTGTTTACTTGGAGCAAACTTCGTCAGTATCTTATTGACGACGAAAATGACCCTAATTCCAGCAACGACTTTGGTAAGAACGTTATTCCAAAGATGCATGCAGATGGCGAAAAGATGTTTGCATATCTCTTTGACGGATATTGGAAAGACGTTGGTACAATCGACAGCCTTTGGGAGGCAAACCTTGACCTTCTCAATCCTAAGGTTGACCTTGATTTATCCGATACAAGCTGGAGAATTTATGCAAAAACTCCTGCGTCACCACCTCACTATATTTCAGAAAAGGCAAAAGTTCAGAACTCAATGATTTCAGAGGGCTCAAGAGTATATGGTGATGTTGACTACTCAATTCTTTTCAATGATGTTACTATTGAAGAGGGCGCAGAGGTTAAATATTCAATCATTATGCCGGGTACAGTTATTAAAAAGGGCGCAGTTGTTCAGTATGCTATGGTTGCAGAAAATGCAGTTATTGAAGAGGGTGCAATTGTAGGTTTAAGCCCTGAAGATTGCTCAAATCGTGATGACTGGGGCGTTGCAGTTGTCGGTGCAGGTGTTACAGTACACGAGGGCACAGCAGTTGCTCCAAAATCACAGGTCAGCGAAGATGTAGTAAAGGAGGCAAAATAAGATGACAGGTAAGAATATTGTTGGTATTGTTTTCTCAAATGCTTATGACGAATGTGTAAGTGAACTTACAGGTATCCGTACAATGGGTTCAGTTCCGTTTGCTTGTCGTTATCGCCTTATTGACTTTGCTCTTTCAAATATGGTAAACAGCGGAATTGAAAAAGTTGGTGTTCTAACAAAGAGTAACTATCAGTCACTTATGGACCATGTTGGTACAGGTAAGCCTTGGGATTTATCCCGTAAAAATGACGGTCTTTTCATTCTTCCTCCTTTCTCAACTAACGAAACAGGCGGAAACCGTGATAAACTTGCTTCCTTAAAGGGTAGCATGGGCTTTATCAGTCGTTCAGATGAAGAATATGTTCTTCTCACAGACTGTAACACAGTTATAAACCTTGATATTGAGGCACTTATGGACTACCATACAGAGAAAAATGCCGATATGACAATCGTTTATAAAAACGGAAAAATGCCAAATCTCACAGACGTAATTGTTCTTGATTTGGATGAAGATAACAAGGCAGAAAAGGTTTCAATTTCTCCTGTTACTGACGGTGATGTTAATTTCTCACTCAATGTAATTCTTATGAAAAAAGCCCTTCTTGAAAGACTTATTAACGAAGCAATCAGCCTTAACTATAAGGATTTTGAGTCCGATATTATTCAAAGAAATATTGATAATCTCAAAGTTTATGGCTACGAAGCAAAGGGATATTCAGCAGTTATTGAGTCATTACAGAGTTATTTCAATGTTAATATGGAACTTCTTAATCCTGAAAATTGTGACGACCTTTTCAATAGAGAAAGACCTGTTTATACAAAGGTTCGTGACGATATGCCTGCGATTTATGGTCTTGGCTCAAAGGTTAAGAATTCTCTTATTGCCGACGGTTGTATCATTGAAGGCACAGTTGAAAATTCAATTCTTTTCCGTGGCGTAAGAGTTGAAAAAGGTGCAGTTGTCAAGAATTCTATTGTAATGCAGGATGTTTTCGTAGCACAGAATGCTACTCTCAACTGCGTTGTTGCAGATAAGAGTGTTGTTATTACACCAAATAAGACTCTCTCAGGTGCAAAAAATTACCCTGTTTACATCGGCAAGGAAATTGTAATCTAAATGCAGTCTTTTTGCGAAATTTCACTTTTTCACCCTTGACTTACACTCGTAAGCCTGCGGTCTCAAAAGCAAAATTTCATCAAAAATTCAAGCATTTAGTGGTTCGCGTAGAGGCAGGCTTCTACGCCTGCAATGTCATTCTGAGGAGTGTAACGACGAAGAATCTCTGTTAGTTGACATACTATTTTGGGAGAGATTCTTCGCTACGCTCAGAATGACTATCAAATATACAGAAAGGAACAAATAAACTATATGAAAGTTTTATACGTTTCAAGTGAGGCACTTCCCTTTAAAGCAAGTGGCGGTTTAGGTGATGTTGCAGGTAGCCTTCCACAGGCACTTCGCAAAAGACTTATCGGCGCAAGGGTTGTAATGCCTTTATATGACACAATCAGTCAGGAACTTAAGGACACAATGAAATTTGTGACAAGTATTTCTGTTCCTGTTGCATGGAGAAGACAGTACTGCGGTATTTTTGAAGCAAAAGCAGGTGGAGTAATTTACTATCTTCTCGACAATCAGTATTATTTCAAGCGTGATACACTTTACGGATATTATGACGATGCAGAGCGTTTTGCATTCTTTGCACGTGCAGTTCTTGAAATTATCCCACACATTGATTTCAAGCCTGACATTATCCATTGTAACGATTGGCAGTCTGCATTGACTCCTGTTTATTACAATACACTTTATGCTACAAGACCAGGTTATGAAAACATCAAAACCGTTTTCACAATTCATAACATTCAGTATCAGGGTACTTATGGTATGGACCTTCTTGGCGACGTTGTGGGACTTCCTGAAAGTGCTGCATCACTCCTTGAATATGATGGTGACTGCAACTTTATGAAGGGTGCTATTGAGTGTGCCGACAGAGTTACAACAGTCAGTCCATCATACGCAAACGAAATTCTTGACCCTTGGTATTCACATGGTCTTGACCCAATTCTTAATCAGCGTTCATGGAAATTAAGCGGTATCCTCAATGGTATCGACACGATTCTCTATAACCCAGAAACAGACAAGGATATTGAGGTTAATTACACAGCCGAAGACTTTGAGGACAAGAAAAAGATTAATAAGGCAAAATTGCAGGAATATTTCTCACTTCCTGTACGTGAGGACGTACCGATGATTGGTATGGTTACACGTCTTGTTGGTCATAAAGGTCTTGACCTTGTTAAGGCAGTCCTTGATGAATTGCTCGCAACAACCGACGTTCAGTTTGTAGTGCTTGGCTCAGGTGAATGGCAGTATGAAAGCTTCTTTAAGGAGATGGCTGACAAATATCCTGACAAAATGGGACTTAAACTTGGCTTTATCCCATCACTTTCAAAGAAAATCTATGCAGGCTGTGACTTGTTCTTAATGCCAAGTAAGAGTGAGCCTTGCGGACTTTCACAGATGATTTCACTTCGTTATGGTACAATTCCGATTGTCCGCGAAACAGGTGGTCTTCGTGATAGTATCAAGGATAGTGGCGACAACGAGGGCAACGGCTTCACGTTCTCAACATATAATGCACACGATATGCTTTATACTATCCGTCGTGGCATCGAGGGTTACTCCAATAAAGAGGGCTGGAACATTCTTGTTAAACGCGCTATGGAATGTGATAATAGCTGGGGCAAATCTGCGAACGAATATATCAGACTTTATAAATCAATTCTTAAATAAAACTAGGGCGGAGTCAAACTCCGCCATTTTTATATGCATATTTTTATAATTCCCTATCCATAATAAAATCGGTGATAAAAATGGAAAAAGATAAAAATTATATAAACCATCTGGAAGAAAATGTTACACAAATTCCCGATAACCCTGAAACGCCATGGGAAATGGTGAACAAATACGGAACTTATGAAATCCAGCCAACAAATGACATTGATAACGAGTTTCCAACAATCGCACAAGGATTACCCCAAAAAGCAAAAAAGCCCACGGTTAAACCTGTAAAACATATCAAAAAAAGTTCAATATAAAATATTTTTAAAAAATTTGAAAAAATACTTGACACTGCCGAAATCCTTTGCTATAATGTCTCTTGCGTTCGAGAGAACGACCGATATGCGAGAGTGGCGGAATCGGCAGACGCGCACGTTTGAGGGGCGTGTGGTAATCCCGTACGGGTTCAAGTCCCGTCTCTCGCACCAAAAGCTCAAATCTTTAGGGATTTGAGCTTTTATTTTTTTACTCTTTTGTAAAATTTGGATTTGTCGAGTTCTTTTAGTTTCTTGTCTCCCCTGAAAGGGGAGATGTCACGAAGTGACAGAGGGGTTATAATAATGTGCAAATAAACCCCTCAGTCTTGCCTTCGGCAATCCAGCTCCCCTGAAAGGGGAGCCGAGAATAACTCAATTAAACAATTCTACAAACTCCAATTTGTATAGCAAATTCCACAAAAAAACAGGACGCTTTTCAGCGTCCCACAAGTAAAATCAATTCTTATTCTCTAACTTTTTAACATATTCTTTCAAAGCGATATTGATGAATTGAGAAAGTGAACGGTCGTCCATTTCAGCTAATTCCCTTGCCTTTTCAATAATGTCAGAGTCAACTGTTATGCTGATTTGTTCTTTTAAGGGCTTCATATAATAAACCACTCCTCATTTTTATAGTTTTATTATATGATAAAGTATTGCAATATGTTTTAAACTGATATAAAATAATAGAAAATGATATAATTATGCAGGTGAGAAAATGAGAGAACTAACTGATGAAAAAATAATAGAGATTATAAATAAGCATCGTGACTTCTTTCTTGCTGATGTTGAAGAAAATCTCTGTCTTGAACATTATAATTTTACACATAGACAGAAATTAACTGAAAAGGATGCAGAATTCAGAAAAGCTGTATGCTTCTTTTGTAACCAAGAAAAACCCTGTGTTAAAACAAAGGGCTGTAACAATATGTAGTAGCAGACTTCAATGTCTGCTTTTTTATTGCATTTCTTTTCTTTTCTTGCTATACTAAACCAAAAGGAAAGCTCTTTAAAATGGGGGAAGAAATATGGCAGTTTACATACTTAAAAATAATATTTTTGTGCTTTCAACAAAAAACACCCATTACGTGTTGGGCATTGATAAATATGGCTATAATCGTCACATTCATTGGGGTAAAAAATGCAACGTAAAGGATTATGAGACTACTGATATCTGGGATGAAAACTCCAACCACACAAGACTTGATATGGCATGTCAGGAATATACCGTTTTTGGCGGAACAATGTACCGTGAAAGCGATTTGAAGGTGGTTTTCCCTGACCAATGCCGTGAAATAGACTTGGAATTTGTAAACGCAGAGTCGAACGACAATGAGTTGACTGTGATTTTTAAAGATAAAGTTTATCCTTTGCAGATTGCACTCAAATACAAGGTGAACGACAACGACGACATTATCACTCGTTGGGTAGAAGTTACAAATAAGGGCGAAGAAAAAATAGTTATTGACCGAATTTTTAGTGGAGAACTCACTTTACCATCACATAAACCATATAAATTCAAGAATACAAATGGTAGCTGGGGTGGTGAGTATGTTGAAACGGAGTCCGAGCTTCAAGGTGGAGCACTTGTGTTTGACAGCAAACGTGGAACAACCGGACATAACCAGTCACCTTATTTCATAGCACATCAGAATGCTGACGAAAATCAGGGTGATGTGTATTTTGGTACGTTGGCTTATAGCGGTAGTTTTAAGGTGCTTTGCACTCGTGACTTGTTCTATAAAACAAGGGTTTCAATGGGTCTTAATGACCACGACTTCAAATATGAATTAAGGAGTGGCGAAACTTTTGTTGCTCCTAAATTCTTCTGCGGATATACTGTCGGTTTTGGCGAAATGAGCCGTCAAATGAATCGTTTTGCTATAAATCACGTATTACCAAAACAGTTTAACGACAAAATTCTCCCCGTGCTTTATAACTCTTGGGAAGCAACAGAATTTGACGTTAATGTGCTTCATCAGACTCAACTTGCAAAGCGTGCGGCAAAGATGGGTTGCGAACTTTTTGTTATGGACGACGGTTGGTTTGGCAAACGTAATCATGACAGAGCAGGTCTTGGCGACTGGTTTGTAAACAAACACAAGTTTCCACGTGGTATTGATGAACTCATTAAAAATGTTAACAAGTTGGGTATGGATTTTGGCCTTTGGTTCGAGCCTGAAATGGTCAACCCTGACTCCGATTTATACCGTGCACACCCTGATTGGGCATATCATTATGATACAAGAGAAGCACACACTCTCCGTCACCAGTTGGTTCTTAACATGACAAGAAAAGACGTTCAGGATTATATCTTCAACTGTATGGATGAAATGCTCACGAATCATAATATTAAATACATCAAGTGGGATATGAACCGTCCACTTTCTGAAACAGGTGCAGAAAACTTGGATTGCCCACAAGAGGTGTGGTATCGTCATACTCAGGCAGTTTACAATATTGTTGATAGGTTAAAAGAAAAGCATCCTGATGTTTGTATTGAAAGCTGTTCGTCAGGTGGTGGCAGAAGTGATTATGGTGCACTTCTTCACTTTGACCAAGTATGGCCAAGTGACAACACAAGCTCTGTTGACCGTATGATGATGCAAAAGTGGTTTACGTATTTAAGACCTACAAAGGTTATGCGTGCTTGGGTGACTGATATTAACTGGTACAATCCACCAATGAGCCTTGATTTCCGTTTCCATGTGGCAATGCAGGGAGCATTGGGTGTTGGCGGAAATCTCACAAAGTACAACAAAGAAGATTTGGAAATTGCAAAGAAGAATATTGAACTTTACAAAGAAATCCGCCATCTTGTTCAGTTTGGTGACCTTTACAGGATTCTTGACCCTGAAAAGGACGAAATTCTCTTCAATCACTATGTAAGTGAAGATAAAAAAGAGTCAGTTGCATTCATTTCTTCTGTTGTTACAAAGTATATGAAAAAGAGGATTGGGATGAAATTCGAAGGTCTTGATGATGACAAGGTTTACACCTTTGAAATTGATAAGACAAAGTATGAAAAAACAGGTGCATATCTTAAAAATGTAGGAATTCCAATGACAATACGAGGCATGGGATATCATAAGATTATCAGAATAAAAGCAAAATAAAGGTAGCTTTATGACAATGCTTCGTGCAGATAAATTTGAATTTGTCGGGGTCTTTAAAGTTTGAGTCACCCTGAACGCAGTGAAGGGTCTCCTAGTTTGATAAAGAGATTCTTCGCTTCGCTCAGAATGATAATTAACCCATTTGCTGTAATGTAAATCATCCCGACAAACCCCAATTTAACAAACATGCTTACACAAAAGGACGCCAAGGGCGTCCTTTATCTTTTGTTTATAAAATTATGCAAAGCAATCCGTTGCAACCCTCGTTGATGACTCTTTCAAGAGTTTCTTGGAATTTCATTCGTGCATCCGTTGGCATATGGTAAAGTTTATTGCGAACACCCTCGTTGACAAGCTCGTTAAGTGACTTGCCAAAAATGTTAGAGTCCCAGATTTTTCTCGGGTCATCCTGAAAACCTTCAAGAAGATATTTAACAAGGTCTTCCGACTGACTTTCGCTACCCACAATTGGAGCAACCTCTGTTTTGATATCTGCTTTCATCATATGAATTGACGGTGCAGATGCACAAAGGCGAACACCGTATTTTCCGCCTTGTTTTACTATTTCAGGTTCTTCAAGAGTAAGCTCATCAATGGTTGGCATAACAATTCCGTAGCCCGTGGTTTGCACCTCTTCCAATGCAGATTTTATTCGCTGGTACTCTTTTTTGATTTCTGCAAATTCCTTGATACAAGCAAGTAAGCCTTGCTCATTTTCAACGGCAACACCCGTTGATTCGTGGAGAATTTTATAGAAAAGACCGTTGTTCATTCCTACTGTAATCCAAGCACTACCAACACTCAAATCCATATTGGTAATTCTCGCATCCGTAATATGCTCACAGCCCAAAAGAGTGTCCGTCATCTGGCTTATGTCACGGACGAACTGCACATCTTCAATGGACTTGAAAACATATTTGTAGGTTTCGGTTTTAAGCGGATGGTTTTCGGGGAGGGTAACCAACCATAAAGGCAAATCAACACCAATTTCCTTAACGGGGAATTCAAATAAAATTTGTGTGATAATCTCTTTGATTTCCTGCTCATTCAGTTCAAGACAGTTGACCGCCATAACGGGTACGCAGTATTTTCCTGACAATTCATCTGCAAGTTTTTGAGCAGAGTCACTTCGTGGTGACATACAGTTTAAAAGTACCACAAAGGGTTTGCCCAATTCCTTTAATTCATTCACAACTCTTTCTTCGGCTTCTTCATATTCGTCCCTTGGAATGTCGCTGATACTACCGTCAGTTGTGATTACAAGTCCGATTGTTGAATGTTCCGTAATTACCTTTTTTGTGCCGATTTCAGCTGCCATATTGAATGGAATTTCGTTTTCGTACCAAGGGGTTCGCACCATTCGTGGCTGGTCACCCTCAATATATCCCAAAGAAGATGGCACAATATAGCCGACGCAGTCAATCATTCTCACATTAAAACTTGCATTGTCGGGCAGAGTAATTTTAACGGCATTTTCGGGTATGAATTTCGGCTCGGTAGTCATAATTGTTCTGCCTGCGGAGGATTGTGGCAGCTCGTCGGTGGCACGGTCTTTCATGCTGCCGTCTTCCATATTGGGAAGCACAACCGAGTCCATAAATCTTTTGATAAATGTGGATTTTCCTGTTCTTACAGGTCCTACTACACCTATGTAAATGTCGCCACCTGTACGAGTGGCAATATCGCTGTAAATACTTGAATTATTCATTTTTATCCCTCACTTTACATTTTTGGAATAAGTAATTTGCATTTTTCTTTAACAGTTGAATCGGTCATTTTGTTTTCTCGCATGATGGCATCAACCGTTGTGTTGTATCTCTCGGCAATATTCCAGAGTTGTTCACCCTTTTCGCAGAAATACACAGTGAGAGATGCAGTTTTGATGGTCTTCGGCTTATCCTTGTTTATAGTCAAATCCGTGATAATCAGTTTCTCGTTTTCGGAGAAAATAAAGCCACGGACATTTATTTCAATTCGTACGTCAAGAGTGTTTGAGTCGGAGATAATATAGCTGTGGGCAGAAACTGTACAGTTTGGTCGGCAGGTGAGAATTGCACCGTCATTTTCAATGGCTTTTTTGTATTCATAAGGCACATTACGATGTGCAAAACAGATTTCACCTTTTATGTCCTCATAGATGATTTCAACTGTAACCTCACCATTGACGGATGTTGAATCCTCCGTAAGAGAAAACGCTGATGTGATTTCGGGGCAGGTAAGACTCAACACCTTGGAAACTCCGGTATTATTCAAATCTGCCACACCACGGCAAAGAAATGTGTCTTCAATTCTGTCTTTAAGGCTTGAAAGATAAATCACACTTTTCTTGCAATCCGTCTCGTATTTCACCGAATAGGCATCACGGATTGCAGTAATATTCTTGTTTTCGTAGCAATATGCCGAAAGATTAAGGGTTGCAGAAATATCAAGGAGATTTTTATTTCCTGCCGAGTCAAATCGGGGCTTGATTTCAAGTCCTGTAACTGTCAGGTGGGAGTCAATCTGACAATTTTCGTTGATGTCGGGCGCTTCCACAATCTGATTGATGTTGACAATGTTTTCAAGTGTCTTCACCTCGCATGAATCAGCACTTGTAAAGGTGGTGTGCAAAATCAGTTGAGCCTTTAAAAACAACTTGTCGTTGACGGTTTTAATCTCGTCAATTATTCCGTATCCGCAGGAGGAAATTATTGCACCAATAGGCTCGTCGAGTACACCTGCGTCACAGGTTTCACTCACATTAAAAGCCTTTTCCACAAGACAGACGAGGTTACAAGCATTGTAATTTTCGCATTTACAAGCGATTCCGTCGCCATTTGCACCCATAACCATTTCGAACTTTTTGCGTGCATTCCCCTTTGCAAAAATCGTAACCGCACCGTGAATTTCAAAGCGTCTTTGTCCCGAAACCCTGTAATTTACATAATCCGTCCTTGCACCCACAAAGTAATCCGTTGGAATTTCACCCGATTTTAGTTCAATCTGCTTTGAAAAATGAATATTCTGTTCGTGACAACGGATTTTGTTTTCTTCACAGATGTAAAGCGTTCTCACTTTACAGTCGCATTCAACCGTAAGTCTGTCCCCGTTCACACGATGGGATTGTATGCTGGGAATGCAACTGCATTTTAGAATTCTCACCATATCGGGAAGATATTCGGGCAAGGTAATATCACAGTCAACAGCACATTCTCCGCTTCCTCCAAAAATTGTTTCGCAAAGGTTAACACTGTCCTTTAAAAGATTAAATTCCATCATTCTCGCTCCTTTTTAACCTGACTATTCAGTTAAGTGTATGCGAGTTATTTGCGTAAAATTCATAATGCGTAATTGTTTAAAAATTAACTCACCCTGAGTGAAACGAAGGGTCTATTCATTGAGATTCTTCACTGAGTTCAGAATGACATAAAAAATCACATTTTAAAATGGTTAAAAAACTGTAATAACTGTTGAAAAATATAGCGTTGTGTGGTAAAATAGTACGAATATAATTAGAATGCGAGAGGTATGATTTTATGTCAGGACATTCAAAATGGAGTACAATCAAAAGAAAGAAAGAAAAAACAGATAACGCCAGAGCAAAAGTGTTTACAAAAATTGGTCGTGAAATCGCTGTTGCAGTTAAAGCAGGCGGTCCGGACCCGGCAGGTAACTCAAAACTCAAGGACGTAATTGCAAAGGCTAAGGCTGCAAATATGCCAAACGATAACATTGAAAGAGTTATCAAAAAGGCGGCAGGTGAAGGCAGCGGCGAAAACTACGATGAAATCGTATATGAAGGCTATGGCCCATCAGGTATCGCAATAATCGTTGAAACACTCACAGATAACAGAAACAGAACTGCAGCTGACGTTCGTCACTACTTTGATAAGTTTGGTGGCAATATGGGTCAGAGCGGTTGCGTTTCATTCATGTTTAACCGTCAGGGTGTAATTATCTTCGAAAAAGAAGGTATTGACGAAGACCAGCTTATGGAAGATGCACTTGAAGCAGGTGCTATTGACTTTATTGCAGAAGACGAAATCTATGATGTTCGTACAGAAGCAAACGATATGGGCGCTATTCGTGATGACCTTGAAGCAAAGGGCTACAAATTCGTTTCAGCAGAAGTTGAATATGTTCCAAGCACATACACAACACTTTCAAACCCCGACGATATCAAAAACATGGGCAGAATGCTTGAAATGTTTGACGAGAATGATGATGTACAAAATGTTTATCATAACTGGGAAAACGAGGACGACTACGAGGGATAATTGTGTTAAAATAGCGTAGTTTCACTTTTTCGGACTTGAAATACACTCGTATTCCTTCGTCCTCAAAGAGCAAAACTACATCTATTTTACCTGCAATTCTCAAATAAGTTAATTTGATTTTTGTCTTGGATTTTGACTTACACTCGTAAGCCTTCGGTCTCAAAAACAGAATTTCATCAAAAATAACTACAATTATAAAAGCAAAACTACATCTATTTTACCTACAATTTTTAAATAATTTTGCACTTTGCACTTCAAAAGGGACGTGATAGTATGAAAATATTACTTGTATCACAGCATTTTTATCCGGATAACTTCCGTGTAAATGATATTGCGAAAGAGTTGGTGGCAAAAGGTCACGATGTGACTGTGCTTACCTCTTTGCCCGACTATGCAACGGGAAAAGTTCCTGCTGATTGCAAGGGGCTCAAAAATCGAAAAGTGGAATGGAATGGTGTAAAGGTTGTCCGTTCATTCTCCGTTTCTCGCAGAAGCGGACTTATATTCAGAATGCTCAACTATGTTTCATTCTTCATTACGTCAACATTAAAGGCATTGAGTTTCAAGGAAAAATTTGATGTTGTAATGTGCTACCAGACATCTCCTGTGCTTATGGCAAACGGTGCAAAGGCTTATGCTAAAAAGAATAAAGTTCCTTTCTTTGTTTACTGTCTTGATTTGTGGCCGGAGTCATTAAAGGCTTGGCATGTTGGCGAGGGTAACCCCTTATTTAAGCTTATGAATAAATATTCAATGAGCATCTATAACAGTGCTGATTTGGTGGGTGTAACATCAAAGCCGTTTATGAATTATCTTCACACGGTAAACAATGTGCCAATGGATAAGATGGTTTACCTTCCGCAACACGCTGAAAGTCTTGACCTTAAAGAAAAAACAAAGAGCGACAATACAGTTTTTGCATTTGGCGGTAATATCGGTGCGGTGCAGAATATTGAATGTATTATTCGTGCAGTTTCGGAAATCCGTGATTTGAACGGCTATTCCGTTGAGATTTATGGTGACGGTAGCGAACTCCAAAATTGCAAAAAGCTTTCAGCTGAACTCGGCACAGACGAGAAAATTACATTCTTCGGCAGAGTTACCTGGGACGAGCTTAAAGAGAGATATAACAATGCAGATGCATTTTTGTTGACACTTAAACCCGAGGGTATTATCGGACAGACTGTTCCTGCAAAGCTTCAGGAATATATGTCAGGCGGTCGTACTGTTATTGCATCCATTGATGGTGCTGCAAAAGAGATTATTGAGGAGTCAAGATGTGGAATCTGTGTTCCTGCTGACGACCACAAGGCTTTGGCAGATGCTATGAAGTACTTTGTAGAAAATCGTGAGAAATTCGGCTCTTGTGAGCAGAACGGTAAAAAGTATTATAACGAGAATTTTACCCGTGAAAAATACATTAGTGACCTTGAAAATTATTTTCAGAGTATTATGAAATAAATGGAGAAAGCTATGAAGGTTTTTCAGATAAATTCCACCTGTGGCTATGGCAGTACAGGAAGAATTGCAGTTGACATCTTAAAAGAAGTTGAGAAAAACGGTGGCGAGGGAATTATTGCCTATGGCAGAAACTCTGCACCTGAAAACGTGAATTCTTACAGAATAGGCTCCGACCTCCAAGTTAAAATTCACGGTGTACTTTCTCGAATTACCGACCGTCAGGGCTTTTATGGGACATCTGCAACAAAAAAACTGATTGAAAAAATCAAGGAATACAATCCGGATATAATTCACCTTCATAATATTCACGGCTACTATCTCAATGTTGCAGTTTTATTAAAGTTTTTAAAAGAATATAACAAGCCAATAGTCTGGACTCTCCACGACTGCTGGGCATTTACAGGACATTGTGCACATTTCAGTTATGAAAAATGCGACAAATGGAGAACTGAATGTTACTCGTGTCCATTAAAAAAAGAGTATCCCACAAGTCTGGTGATGGAAAACTCCAGAAAAAACTTTGCGGATAAGAAAAAATATATAACGGCACTTAAGGACCTTAATATTGTTACCCCATCCCATTGGTTGGCAGGAGTTACAAGGGAATCTTTTATGGGTAAATATCCTGTAACCGTTATTTACAACGGTGTGGATTTAAATGAATTTAAACCAACTGAAAGTGATTTCCGTAAAAAGAACCACCTTGAAGACAAACAGATTATTTTAGGTGTTGCAAATGTCTGGACAGAGAAAAAGGGTTTAACAGATTTCTATAGTCTTAATGAAAAACTGAGAGATAATCAGGTTATTGTTCTTGTGGGACTCAGCGATAGTCAGATTGCAACACTGCCCAAAGGCATAATTGGTATAAAACGCACGGAAAGTATAAAGGAATTGGCAGAGATTTATTCAACTGCAGATGTTTTTGTGAATCCAAGCAAGGAAGAAACAATGGGTCTTACAACGGCTGAAGCCTTGGCTTGTGGAACTCACGCTGTGGTTTGTGATGAAACTGCAGTTCCCGAGGTCGTGGACAAAAACTGCGGAATTGTTGTAAAAACAGGGGATATTGATGCTTTGTACAGTGCAATTAACAATGCGAAGTTCCCCAAAGAAGCCTGCATTGAAAGAGCAAAGGATTTTGAAAGAAATAAGCAGTACGGCAAGTACTATGAGCTTTATAAGAGCATTTTAAATGACTGATTTTCAGGAGCTGAGATAATGAAGAAAGTTTTATTTGTACACGGTGGCTTGCTGACCACAGGCGGAACAGAAGCAGTTATGATGAATCTGTATCGTAATATCAGTCGTGAAAAGGTTCAGATTGATTTCTTGCTTCACGGTTTCGGAGAAGGTGTTTATGACGACGAAATCCTTGGCACAGGTGGAGAAATATTTCACGTAGTGCCAAAAGGACAGAGTTACAGCGAGAATACAAAACAGATAAAAGAGATTATCTCAAATGGCAAATACGATGTTGTCCATTCTCACATTGACGCAGGAAATGCACACGTTCTTAAAATAGCAAAGGATTTGGGCGTTCCCACAAGAGTATCACACAGCCATAACACAGCAACACAGACATCAAACCCCGTTAAAAAGGTTTTCAACAGTCTTGAAAAGAAAAAAATTGCTAAATTCGCAACTCATCTGTTGGCTTGTTCGGATTTGGCAGGTAAATGGTTATATGGTGACGAAAAATTCACCGTAATCAACAACGCAATCAATGTGGAAAAATTTATTTTCTCTCAACAGATAAGAAATGAAATGAGAGAAAAATTAAATATAGCAGATGATGTTACGGTCATTGGTAATGTAGGAAGATTTTCCTACCAGAAGAATCACGAAAAAATAATTGAAATATTCAACGAATTTTTAAAGAATAACAGTAAGGCTCTTTTGATGCTGATAGGCTCGGGAGAAACCAAATCATCCGTTGAAACAATGGTGAAGGACCTTGGAATAGAAAATAATGTTTTATTTATTGAGCCAAATAACGAGATAAACCGTTATATGCAGGCGATGGATTGCTTCTTGATGCCATCTCGTTTTGAGGGCTTACCGGTTGTAACAGTTGAAGCACAGTCAGCGGGACTTCCTATTATTCTCTCTGATACAGTTTCACAAAAAACCGCATTTACAGACCTTGTTGAGTTTGTAGCGCTTGGGGAAGAAAACTCTGTGTGGTGCGACGCAATTCAAAGGGCTTGTCAGAAAGAAAGAACAAACCGTTATGACGAAATAACGGAAAACGGATATAACATTGTTGAAGTTGCTCGTAGAATGCAGGAGTTTTACCTGACAGGGGAGATGGTGCTCTGATATGAAATTTGCATTTAATAAATTGAAATATATTCATTTTAACGACATCGTTGATTTTGTTAAAATAGTACTTGCTTTTTTGCCGGGAATGGTGCTGAAAGCAATAAAAAAAGAAATTTGGTTAGTTGCCGAGCGTGAAAACGATGCGCATGATAACGGATATTGGTTTTACAAGTATGTAAGAGAGAATTATCCTGAAAAAAATGTGTATTATGCTATTTCATTTGACTGCCCTGACTATGAATCACGAATCAAACCCTTGGGTAATGCAATAAAATATGGCAGTTTTAAGCATCACGTTTACTTCTGGGCAACAACAAAATATATAAGCCCACATGTAGGCAACGGATTTCCGGCACCATTTATGTGTCGCTTATTCCTTATGAGTGGTTTCTACAAGTTTAAGGTGGCGTTTTTACAACATGGAATAATCAAAGATTATACCGGTTTCTTGGAATCAGATAAAAACAAGTTTGATTTATTTGTAACTAGTACAGATAGAGAAAGACAGTATATTATTGATGCTTTAAAATACCCTGATGAAACAGTACAATTGTTGGGACTTTGCAGATATGATAATTTAAATGATGTAAAAGTCATCAAAAACAGAATATTGATTATGCCAACATGGCGTTGGTGGCTTTATCCGGAATACGGCAAGAAAAATGAAGATGTGATTGAAGAAATAAGAAACTCACAGTACTATAAAAATTTTAAAGAATTATTTTCAAATGAAAGATTGTTATCATTTATCAAAGAAAATAACTTAGAGTTTGTATATTTTCCACATAATCAGATGCAGCCATTCCTCGATGAATTTCGACAGACTTGCCCGGGAATTATCTGTGCTAAAGCAACAGAATATGATGTTCAACAGGCATTAAAAGACGCAGCATTTTTGATTACAGACTATTCAAGTATATTTTTTGATTTTGCATATATGAAAAAACCTTTGGTATATTTTCAGTTCGATTATGAAGAGTATTCTGAAAAACATTATGCTAAAGGGTATTTTGAATATGATAAAGACGGATTTGGACCATCTGTCCAAACAGTGGACCAAGTAGTGGATGCTTTAATCAATAGTTTTGAAAACGGCTTTGAAATGGATGAACTTTATAAGCAGAGAGTAGATGCTTTTTTTACATACAGAGACAACGAAAACTGCAGAAGAAATTATGAAGCAATAGAAAAGCTTTAAGTCAAAGCAAAAAGATAAGGGGAGGGAGATAATTTGTTGACAAACAAACTCGGCAGTGCCTTGTTCAGGTATTTGCAGATTATTGTGTTTGCTTTTTCGATGTTTTTGTTTGTGTTAGGACAAGTTAATCATGACAACATACAGTTATTCTTTTCATTGGGTCTTCTCTTCCTTGCAAATTTAGCCTATGGTCTCGAAAAGATGCGTGAGCGATTTGTATTTTTCCTTTTCAACTTTGCCTGTATATTCTTTTTATACGGCAGAACTTTAATCCGTATAACAGAGCAGGATAACTGGCAGGGTGATTATTCCACACAAGCCCATTATCAAACAATAACCATGATATATGTATCAATGTTATTTTTGTTGTTTGGCGCAATATTCTTTGGGCAATTCCGAAACAAAAAAGTCAATATAAAACCTGTAATTGTCAGGAAGAGAATATGGCAAACAGAAGAATTTATAAAAAATCTGCAAATAATCACTTTTATAGTTTATATGGTATTGGCGGTATTCATGCTACTTGTAGAGATTGAAAAACCAATTCGCTTAAAAGGCGCTGCATATACAGAATACTATTATAATTATCAAAGCTCTCTTCCCGGTATAGTGATTAGTCTTGCAGCTTTGGCAAAATTTGCACTTTGTTTATTCCTTGCAACCTTACCGTCAAAAATGTTCGGCTTTATTGCTTTGGGGGTTTATGTGGCATCAACAATCCCCGTGTTTATAGTAGGACAACGAAATCAGTTTATTTCTGCGGCTCTTTTTACAGTCTGTTATTATCTTTTTAGAGACTGTTTAGCACTAAAAGAGAATAAGGATAGGAAACAAATAAAAAAATGGTTTGGTAAATTTGAAGGAACAGCAATTGCAATAGCGATGCCATTTATGTTTGCTTTCTTATCAATATATGAATCCATAAGATTAGGCTTGCCGGTAAAATCTGTTAAGTTGTTTAGTTCAATTTCAGATTTGTTTTATACGCAGGGTATTACATATGATGTCATTTGTAAGTGTATGGAATACCTGGACCAATTCCCAACCACCAATATCAGTTACACCTTTGGTCAAATAATTAATTACTTTAAGGGGAATGTAATTGGTAGCTTTTTAGGTTTTGAAAAACCTGTATCGCAAACAGTTGAATCGGCTTTGTATGGCAATAGTTTGGGAGACACCATCAGTTACCTTGATTTAGGCGAACAATATTTGAAGGGTGCTGGTTGGGGTTCGTCATTCATAGTAGAGTTTTTTATAGATTATGGTTATGTCGGGGTAGCCATTCTCTCGTTTGTGTTGGGTATATTTTTGATGTGGGTAACCAAAAACTTTGGCAAGAATTGCTTAAAATCATATTGTATTTTGGTTTTGATGATTCAGTTGTTTATGTTACCACGTTCAACATCAACAGGTTGGATTGTTCTTTTAATATACATTCCGGCAATTCTGATGGTTGTGGCAATATTTGCGATTACATTCTTAATGCAAAAAAAATATTATAAAGATAAAAGAGGTTAGGACTATGTTTCAAAAGTTAGGATTAAAAGATATCTTCATAGAAATCTGGTATCGTAAATTTATTATTATTGGTTTGGCTGTTCTTGCTGTGATTTGTGCCGTGTTGAGCGTGTTTGTTGGTAATGACGCAATGAATAAAACACAGAATGAAACTAAAACAAAAACTGTTTACGCAAAAACAATTCTTGTTAATATTGATGCTAAAAACAAATCACCTTATTATGATATGATTGGTCAGTCACAGAAATTGAGAGCAAGTTATCTCGCATCTTGTAAGACAGAATATTTCGCAAAATATATTCAGGAGAACATTGTTTCAGAAAAACCAATCGGTGATTTCCTTGTTGCACAGAACGAAGAAAAATCAGAAATCCCTGACAAAAATATTGCAGCAATTATGGATTCATTAGTTTTTGAAAGCATCAACGAATCTACATCTATCAAACTTTCAATTAAATGTAACGACGACAATATTGGTGAACAGGTTTTGAACTCTTTGATTCCATATATGGAAAACGTGTTGCAGGAAAAACTTGGAGAAGCAACTTTTGTTGAAATTGACCGTACTTCATATACCGAAGAAGTTGTTCAGTTCAAGGGTGTTAGCAAGTCTCAGATAATAAAAGATGTAATCGTTAAAACAATTATTTTTGCAGTTGCATTTGAGTTTGTATATCTTGCAGCAGTTCTTCTTGTTGTAGTATTTGTACCTAAGGTACATACAACAGAAGACATTAAGGCTTATTTTGAAGTTCCGGTTTGGGAAAAGAAGTAAGGGGTTGAAGAAATGAGAAGTGACGTTAAATATATTGCAAAACAAATTCTTACATTATCAGGCACTTATAATATTATTGCATTTTCATGTTTAGCTCAGAATGAACATAAAGTTAAAAATGCTGATTTTCAGCAGGTAGTAGAAGCACTGAAAAATTCTGACAAGAAAATTGCTGTTGTTAATTATGACAGCTCATATCAAGGTCCTGTTGATGTTGATGCTACGAAGATTTGTGATGATTTTTCATACAATTTTGATAAGGTTGAACTTCCCGAGAATACGGTGGCATTAGTAAACCTTAAACCTGTTCTTGGTAACGAAAGACTTTTCGATTGTGACGGTAAAATCAACAAATTAGTGTTAAGCACAGGGTATGGAAAGACCTCATTTAACTCCCTTGAAAAAGGAGCAGAAGTGTTTAAACAGAACAAAATAGAAGTAGTTGGAGTAATCGCA
This sequence comes from Clostridia bacterium, assembly GCA_017624735.1. Classification (GTDB taxonomy): domain Bacteria; phylum Bacillota; class Clostridia; order Oscillospirales; family Acutalibacteraceae; genus Fimenecus. The sequence continues at coordinate 16,631 of JAGAMK010000003.1, read as the reverse complement.
AATAAAAGATAACTGTTATGAGAAGTAAAAAAGTTTTAATCAATTCAATATTCGGTATGGCGGGTTATGCCATTCTTATGCTCAGTAATTTCATAACCCGTTCCGTATTCGTTGACCAGTTAGGGCTTAGTATGGCAGGTGTTGATACCACCTTCAAGAATTTTTTGCAGGTTTTATCCCTTGCCGAATTAGGTCTTAGCACTGGTTTGCTCTATAAGCTTTATAAACCAATTGAAGAAAAGAATAACCGAGAAATAAAGAAGGTTCTCAATTTCTACAAGCAGGCTTATAAGGTGATTGCATCAATATTTATGGGTGGTGCAGTTGTCCTTTCCTTTGTAGTGAATTTCTTTGTTGAAGATACGGATAAATCACCATTATATATTTCCGTGCTTTTCATTCTCTATGCTTCCGACACGGTTGCATCCTATCTTTTCGCAAATCGTAAAGCGCTTATAGTTGCCGACCAGAACAACTACATCGTCAACAGAAATGATGCTTTTATATCTCTCATTACCCTTGTCAGCCAGGTTACTCTTCTTTATCTTACAAAGAGCTTTATTGTTTATGCCGTTGTTAAAATTGTTTGCCGTCTGATTGGTGCATCATTTATCGGCAATAAATTCAGAAAGATGTATCCTGAAATTGCAAAGGATAAATCAAAGGAAACAATTACGGGTGACGAGAAAAAGTCACTTATTAAAAATATGAGTGCTATGCTCTGCCACAGAATTGGTGGTGTCAGCGTTACTGCAACAGGCTCTGCAATTATTTCAAAAATACTGGGTACTGTTCAGGCGGGTATTTATGGTAACTATACTATTATTACAACTGCACTTTTGCAGCTTGTAACTCAAGTGTTCAATGGTGTTACTGCAAGCTTCGGTAATATCATCACCGTTGAGTCAAAGGAAACAATCTACAAGAGATTTAAACTCTTATATTTCTTCAATTATCTTATTTTCTCATTCTTCACCGTGTCCGTTGGCGTGATTATTCAGCCATTTATGAAGCTCTGGATGCATGGTGACCCAAATAGTCTTTTTGCCGACAGAACAGTTGTACTTTTGCTCTGCTATTTCTATGTTTACGGAATACGTCGAGTAGTTCTTATGGCAAAGGACAGTGCAGGACTTTATCGTCAGGACCAGTGGTTTGCAGTTGTTGAAGCAGTTCTCAATATCATTATGTCCGTTGTATTTACACTCTGGTTCAAATCCGTTGACGGAATAATCCTTGCAAACATTTTAAGTATGCTTATTATACCGTTATGGACTCAACCATATCTGGTTTATAAATATGTTCTCCATGCAAAGTTAATCGGATATTATGTAAGATATGTGATTTATTTTGCTATGACAGCAGGTCTTTATGTTGTAACAAGCCTTGTAGCAAATAAGCTTACAGGAAATATCAGCAATCTTTTTGTTGAGTTGATTGTAAGAGGTGTACTTTGCGTTGCAATTCCAAATCTTATTAACGTTGTTGTTTTTGCAAGAACAAGTGAATTTAAAGATTTACTAACTTTGCTTTTAGGTGTTGTAAAGAAGAAAACCAAAAAAGGATGATTTTTAAGATGTCGTTAAAGGACAAAAAGTTATTTTTGCTTGATATGGACGGAACAATTTACGAGGGTGCTCGTCTTTTCGAGTGTGTCAATGAATTTTTGGCACATATTGAAAGTGTTGGCGGACAATATGTGTTCATTACAAACAACTCCTCACGTTCGGTCATGGATTATGTTATAAAACTTTCAAATATGGGTATTAAGGTGACGGAAGATAATTTCTTCACTTCATCTCAAGCAACTGCATTGTATCTCAATAAGCATTTCCCTAACAAGAAAATTTATTGTATGGGTACAAAGTCAATGATTGCGGAAATGGAAAAGTATGGTGTGGAAATTACTACCGAAGCCGATGAGGATACCGACTGTATCTGTGTGGGTTATGACACCGAACTTACATATAAAAAACTCTGGGATGTGTCATATTTGTTGCAGACAAAAAAGGATATTCCGTATATCGCAACAAATCCCGACAGAGGATGCCCGACTGAATTTGGTCTTGTGCCTGACTGCTTTGCTATGTGCGAGGCAATCAATTACGCAACAAATCGCAGACCACTTTATATTGGTAAGCCCGACGGATTTATGATTGACTTCTCTGTTGAACGTTCACCTTTCACAAAGGAAGAAACTGTTGTAATCGGTGACAGACTTTATACTGATATTGCGTCAGGTGTAAATGCAGGAGTTGACACAATCTGCGTTTTAAGTGGCGAAAGCACAATGAGTGACATTGAAAACAGCGAAATCAAACCAACTTATGTCCGTCAGGATATTAAAGAAATACTTAAAGAATTACAGGAGTAAAAGTTATGGAATACGATGCATTTGATGCGGGAATTGAACTTGGCGGACTTCGTAGCCGTGACGATATAAGACTTCTCATATGTTATCTTCTTAAAAGCGTTGATGCTCCAATGACAAGGGATATGCTCAACGACGCTATGCAGGAAGATGGTCTTGCAAACTTTTTTGAAGTTGGTCAGGCAATTGAAGAACTTTTAAAAACAGGTAATATTACTGCCGATATTCTCGATGAAGACGAAGTTATTACAGTAACGGAAAAGGGTAGGGAAGCAGCAGAACTTTTGCAGACAAGCCTTCCACGTACTGTCCGTGAAAAAGCGGTCAATTCTGCAATAAGACTCGTTACCCGTGCAAAGGTTGAAAGAGAAAACAAAATCGAGGTAAAAAAAGAGGACGACGGTGGATATACAATCACATTCACTCTTTTTGACAGAGGAACTGAACTTATGAAATTGTCAATCTATGTTGTTGACAGTTTGCAGTTGGAGCAGGTAAAACAGAATTTCATCAACGACCCTGTTAAGGTGTATTCAAGCATAATTACATCATTGACGGTTTGATGATAAAAGAAAACTGCGCAGAAAGCCTTGACAATTAAAGGTTTTATTGTTAAAATCTTTTTTAATTTAATATATTAAACACTATGACAAAGAGTAAGATTTATTGTGTTAGCTTTCAGAGAGTTGTCGTCAGGTGCAAGACAATACAGCCTTTAAATCGATATGTAGCTTTCGAGTGGTTTCGCCTAAAGCAACAATGCCGTTAAGTGAAAACGTGTAATTCCCGTTAAGAATTTTAAGTGGCTGTTGAAAAAACAGCAAATTGAGTGGTACCACGGAAATTTTTCGTCTCATACAATCGTATGGGACGAATTTTATTTTATAAATAAACCGAAAGGAAGAAATATATGTCCAAGGAACTTGAAAAACAGTATAATCCGAAAAATGTTGAAGACAGAATATATAAAGACTGGCTCAGCAAAAAATATTTCCACGCAAAACGTGAGGAAGGCAAAAAGACTTACACTATTGTAATTCCGCCACCAAACATCACAGGTCAGCTCCACATGGGCCATGCTCTTGATAACACATTGCAGGATATTCTTATCCGTTATCACAGAATGGCTGGTTATGACACACTTTGGCTTCCCGGTACTGACCACGCATCTATCGCAACAGAAGCAAAAATCGTTGAAACAATGCGTAAGGAAGGCATCAGCAAAGAAGATTTAGGTCGTGACGGATTCTTAGAGCGTGCTTGGGACTGGAAAAAGCAGTACGGTGGCAGAATTATTGAACAGTTGAAAAAACTCGGTTCATCTTGTGACTGGGACAGAGAAAGATTTACCCTTGACGAGGGTTGCAGTAAAGCAGTTAACGAGGTTTTCTGCCGTCTTTATGAAAAGGACCTTATTTATCGTGGTAACCGTATGGTTAACTGGTGTCCTTGCTGTAATACATCAATTTCTGATGCAGAGGTTGAATATGAAGAGCAGGACGGTAGCTTCTGGCACCTTCTTTACACAGTTAAGGAAACAGGCGAAAAACTTGAACTCGCTACAACTCGTCCCGAAACAATGCTCGGTGATACTGCCGTTGCTATTAACGTAGCTGACGAAAGATACAAGCATCTTCACGGTTGTCACGTAATATTACCATTACTTAACAAAGAAATTCCAATCGTTTGTGACGAACATGCAGATATGACAAAGGGTACAGGTGTTGTTAAAATCACTCCTGCTCATGACCCTAACGACTTTGAGGTTGGACAGAGAAATAATCTTCCTATTGTTCGTACATTTACTTATGACGGTCACCTCACAGGTGCAGAAGATAAGAGAATTGCCGACGAACTTATCGCAAGTGGCAGAGCTACTGAAAACGAGCCTGAAGTTCTTGACTGCGGTAAATATGCAGGAATGACAACAATGGAAGCAAGAAAAGCAATTCTTGAGGACCTTAAAGCAGGCGGTTATCTCAAAGAAGTTGAACCACGCAAACACGAGGTTGGCACTTGCTACCGTTGTCATAATACAATTGAACCAATGGTTTCAAAACAGTGGTTTGTTCGTATGGTACCTCTTGCAAAACCTGCTATTGAAGCAGTAGAAAAGGGCGAAACAAAGTTCATTCCTGAAAGATTTACAAAGAACTATCTCAACTGGATGAACGGTACTCGTGACTGGTGTATTTCTCGTCAGTTGTGGTGGGGACACAGAATCCCTGCTTGGTATTGTGACGATTGTGGCGAAACAGTTGTTACAAAGGACGGCATTAGTGCTTGTCCAAAATGCGGAAGTAAGAATATCCGTCAGGATGAAGATACACTTGATACTTGGTTCTCATCAGCACTCTGGCCATTCTCAACACTTGGTTGGCCTGAGCAGACAGAGGATTTGAAACACTATTACCCAACAAACACACTCGTAACAGGTTATGATATTATCGGTTTCTGGGTATCACGTATGATTTTCTCTGCTCTTGAATATACAGGACAAGTTCCGTTTGACACAGTTCTTATCCACGGTCTTGTTCGTGATGCACAGGGTAGAAAGATGTCGAAATCACTCGGTAACGGTATTGACCCACTTGAAATTATCGACCAGTACGGTGCAGACGCATTGAGATTTACTCTTGCAACCGGTAACAGTCCCGGAAACGATATGCGTTTCTCTGACGAAAAGGTTGAAGCAAGTAGAAACTTTGCTAACAAGATTTGGAATGCTGCACGTTTTATACTTATGAACCTTGATGAAAACGAATATGCACCTTATGTTCCAAAGAATCTCTCGATTGAAGATAAATGGATTTTGTCAAAATACAATGACCTTGTAAAAGACGTTACAGATTCACTTGAAAAATTTGAACTTGGTCTTGCAGTACAGAAACTCTATGATTTCATTTGGGACGTATTCTGTGACTGGTATATCGAAATCGCAAAAATCCGTCTTAACGGTGAGTGTGCAACAGCAAAAGCAACTGTTAAAGCAGTTCTCGTTTATGTAATGTCAAACACACTCAAACTCTTACATCCGTTTATGCCATTCATTACAGAGGAAATCTGGCAGACACTTCCACACGATGGTGACTCGATTATGATTTCAGAATGGCCAGTATTTACTAATGAACTTTCATTCAAGGCTGACGAAACAGAAATGGAAAGAGTTATGACTGCAATTAAGGCTGTTCGTAACCGCCGTGCAGAAATGAATGTTCCGCCATCAAAGAAAGCAAAGATTTTCATTGAAACATCTTATGAAAAGACATTCTCCGAGGGTGCAAACTTCTTTGTAAGACTTGCATCTGCAAGTGAGGTGGAACTCGTTAAGGGTTATGAAAATGATGAGGCAGTTGCAATCATCACAGAAGATGCAAGACTCTTTATACCAATGGACGAGCTTGTTGATTTCAAAGCAGAGCTCGAAAGACTCGAAAAAGAAAAAGCAGGTGTGCTTAAGGAAATCGCATTTGTTTCGGGCAAACTCAACAACGAAAAATTCGTTGCAAAAGCTCCTGAGGCACTCGTAAACGAGCAACGCGAAAAACTCGCAAAATACAACGAAAAACTCACAATGCTTGAAGAAAGTATCGCAAAAATACAGAATAAATAAATTTTATACGGAAATGCCCTCCCCTCAAGGGGAGGGCAAAAAATAAGACCTCTCATTACGAGAGGTCATTTTTATATTCAATTATTCCTTAATCATCAATGACTTAACGATTGCTGTCATTTCAGATTCGCCGAAGATTACTGGTACTGGATAAAGTGGGTTACCCTCTTTAAGAGCACGCTCAACGATAATTGGAATATCTTCTTCTTTAATCTGTGTAAAGCCTGTTGGGATATTCATTCTTTCGTTCATAGCGTAAATTTCAGCAATAAATGCCTTTGCAAGTTCTTCGTCGCTGTCCCCCTTGATGCCAACGATTTCGGCAAGATTTGCAAGTGGGGTATAAACTGCATCGCCGTAAGCTTCGAGCATTACAGGAAGAATAACTGCGTTTGCAAGACCATGAGGAATACCGTACTGACCACCAAGGTTGTGAGCAACTGCGTGAACATAACCAACATATGCACGAGTAAATGCCATACCCGCATAGTAAGATGCAAGGAGCATATTGTTTCTTGCATCAATGTTCTTACCATCTGTGTATGCTGTTTCAAGATTTTCAAAAATCATCTTTGTAGCCTTTTCAGCATACTGAATTGTTGATTTAACATTTGACTTACCTATGTAAGCTTCAACAGCGTGTGTAAGAGCATCCATACCTGTTGTTGATGTGATGTGTGGTGGAAGGCCAACTGTAAGTTCAGGGTCAAATACTGCATATCTTGGACGAAGGAATGGGTCGTTACAAGCATTCTTTTCGTGAGTTTTTGAGTTAGAAACAACTGCTGCAAGAGTACATTCTGAACCTGTACCTGCTGTTGTTGGAACTGCAAAGAATGGTGGGAGTGGACGAAGAATTTTCATAAGTCCACGCATTTTCTCAACCGGCTGATTTGGCTTTACAACTCTTGCTGCTGCAATCTTTGCACAGTCCATTGGTGAACCGCCACCGAATGCGATAATACCCTGACAACCGTTGTTATTGTACATATCCTTTGCTTCTTCAATGTTTTCGATTGTTGGGTTTGGCTGTGTGCCGTCGTAAACTACGTATTCAACGCCTGCTTTATCCATTTCTTCATAAAGACCGTTGAGAAGTCCGAGAGATGTAAGACCTTTATCAGTTACGATAAGAACTTTTTTAAGTCCTTTTTCCTTGATAAGGGCAGGGAGTTTTCTGATACTGCCAGGGCCTGTAAGCTTGAATGGCTCACCCCATGGCATAAAGCATTCTGCAATAAACATTACTTTCTGGAAAACTCTGCAATAAGCTTTGTAAAATTGATTCATAAAATCGTCCCTTTCATTTTGATTTTATTATTTTGTATTTTTACTATCAAAAATCCTGATAGCTGATTTACTGTCTTTGTCGATTTGTGCTTTCAACTCGTCCTTGCCATTGAATTTCTTTTCTGCTCGTAAATAGTCAAGAAGCTCAACGGGGATTTTTCGGTTGTATAAATCACCATCAAACCCTAAAATGCAAGTTTCAGAAAGCACTTGCTCCCCACCGATTGTAGGATGACAACCAAAATTTGTAACCGACGGATAAACATTTCCGTCAACAGTTGATTGTGAAGCATAAACACCATGCTTTAAATTTATAAATCCTGTGGGGAAATGTTGATTTATAGTTGGGAAACCAAGAATTTTCTTTCCAATTCTATTACCCTCAACAACCAAAAAATCGTAGGAAAAATTTCGTCCCAACATCTCGTTGGCAGAGATTATGTCACCCTGACTTAAAGCCTCACGAATTCGTGTTGAACTAATCATTTCGCCCTTGTACATGGTACTTTCTGCCACTTTGTAAATTATACCATACTTTTCGCATAATTCACAGAGAATTTTACTGTTTCCTTCACCATTTTTTCCGAAGTGAAAATTCTCACCACTTACAACTGCTCCAGCGTTAAATTTTTTAACAAGAATTTCCGTAACGAATTCTTCGGGAGACAGGTCACGAATGTCCTGAAACTTAATGGGAATAGGCAAAACACCGAATTCTCTCGCGAGCCTTTCCTTGTCTTCCTGGGTGATGAGTAGTGGGGGATTGATACCCTTGACTGCCTTTAATGGGTGACAGTCAAACATGAGCATGGCAGGGATAAGCCCCTGATTGCCAAATTCCTTTGTGGTTTTAAGCACCTGCAAGTGACCTTTGTGGAGTCCGTCAAAAGTGCCTAAGGCAAGAGCATATTTATTCATCTATAAACACCCTCCTGACTGTAAGGTCGCTTTTTTCAGTAAGGATTTCCCCAAGTCCTAAAAACTTTCTTTCGGGGGAGTAAACACGATAAATTCCAACAGGATAATCTCCGTGGAGTCGCTCGTAACCCAGTTCACCACCATTACGGAAACGATTTGCCTGTGGGGCAGTAACTGAAATTTCGGGATAAGTCATAAGTGCCTTTTCAACAGATGTAATAACACTTTCCAACTTGTTTTCACTTACAAGTTTCTCTAATTCCTCAAGAGTTACGGCATTTTCAATAGAAAAACCGTTAGCTTCAGTACGACGTAATTCTGTCATAACTGCACCACAACCCAAAGCCTTACCAATATCATCGCAAAGAGAACGAATATATGTACCTGCCGAGCAAGTCACATCCATTGAAAACTCTGTTCCGTCATAATCGTAAATCTCTAATTTCTCAATGGTGATTTTTCGGCTTTCTCTTTCTATTTCAATCCCTTTTCTTGCAAGGTCATAAAGACGTTCGCCGTCTTTCTTGATTGCAGAATACATTGGTGGAACTTGAGAAATCTCGCCTTTGAAGTTTTCTGCAACATTCAACAACTGTTCTTCCGTCACATTAACAGAACTTTCGGTTAGAATTTCGCCTGTAATGTCGAGAGTGTCAGTTGTAAGACCTAATTTTACCCTTGCAGAATATGATTTTCCGTGTTCGGGTAAAAGTTCAATAAAACGTGTGCAGTGACCGAGCATAATAACAAGTACACCGGTAGCCATAGGGTCCAGTGTGCCTGTATGACCTGCTTTTTTCACACCTAAAATACGGGATGCTCTTTTAACAGCCATAAAAGATGTCATATCGCAGGGCTTGTCAAGACAAATTATGCCGGTCATTAAAATTCCTTCTTTATTACTTTCAATAATTTTTCTTTTGTTTCCTCAAGTGAACAATCAAACTCGCAACCTGCAGCACGGTTGTGACCGCCGCCACCGAAATTAGCACAGATTTTCGCCGCATCATAAGGCTCAATAGTGCGTAAGGAAACTTTATATCTTCCGTCTTTCTGTTCACGGATTGTCACACCGATTTTAACCCCTTCAATTTTTCGTGGGAGTGATGCGATTCCGTCACATTCGCTTTCGTTTGAGCCACTTTCTTTGAACATATCCTGAGTAATGCTCATAAATGCAACTTTTCCGTCAAAATAAGTTTCAATGGAAGAAACAGCCATCTGTTCAAGTTTCATATATGAAAATGTCTTTGTCTCAAACATAAGACGATTAATATTTGTATAATCAGCACCTTTTGCCATAACTTCGGCAGCAACTCTGTGTACAGTTGGTGTTGTGTTTGAAAACATAAAGCAACCTGTGTCCGTAGAAAGTCCTGTATAAACACAACTTGCCATTTCCGGAGTAATTTCCACGTCCAACTGGCAGATAACGTCGTAAATCACAACTGCCGCAGCAGCCTTATCTCTTAAAAGCAGATTTTCTGCATATTCACGGTTTGACATATGGTGGTCAATGCACAAAAACACATTGTCGCCATATTTTGCTTCAAACTCTGCACCGAGAAGCTTACTGTCGGCAACGTCAACTGCGATTATTTTGTCGAATTCGATGTCGCTGTTGTCAAGCCCATCCCAAAGATATGAAAACTTTGGATGAATCTCATCATTACAACGCACCATTGACTTTTTGCCCAACAAGTCCAAGGCTCTTTTAAGTGCAAATGCACTGCCAAGAGTGTCACCGTCGGGATTTCTGTGTGAAAGAATAAGATAATTATCAAATTCCTTTAAGAGTGATGCACATTCTTTAACATCAATTCTTTTCATAAATTATTCCTCAATATCGTCTGTAACTATTGTACTTTCGATTTTCTTGAATATTTCCATACCGTGCTGAACGGAGTCGTCGGCAATAAATTTAAGTTCGGGAGTTTTTCTCAAATGTAATTTACTGCCAACTTCACGTCTTATTAGACCTGTTGCAGATGTAAGTCCTTTAACAGCCTCCTTTGCATCTTCAATGCCACTCATTGAGCTGACATAAACCTTTGCAAAAGAAAGGTCGGAACTTACATCAACACGAACAACAGTAAGAATTTTATCCCTTACTCTTGGGTCTTTTAATTCACGGATAACGGCAACGATTTCACGCTTAATATCTTCCGATACTCTACCTACTCTATATCCTGCCATTAGTCTCTGTATTCCTCCATAATAAAGGCTTCAAAAATGTCGCCTTCCTTAACGTCATTAAACTTGTTAAGACCGATACCACATTCGTAACCGCTTGCAACTTCTTTAACGTCATCTTTAAATCTCTTAAGTGATGAAATTGAATCTTCGGCAATAACAATACCGTCACGAACCACACGGATTTGTGCGTTTCTTGTAACCTTACCATTCTGAACGTAAGAACCTGCGATTGTACCTGCAGAAGAAAGTTTGAATACGTTACGAACCTCAATACGTCCGAGAAGAACTTCGCGGAATTTAGGTGCAAGCATACCTTTCATAGCATCTTCGATTTCTTCAATACAGTCGTAGATAATACGATACATTCTCATATCAACACCGTCACGCTCTGCGATTTCAGATGCAACCGGGTCGGGACGAACGTTGAAGCCTACGATAATTGCATTTGATGCGTTTGCAAGCATAATATCTGATTCGCTTACTGCACCAACACCACCGTGGATAACCTTAACCTGAACTTCTTCGTTAGAGAGTTTTTCAAGATTCTGTTTAACTGCTTCAACAGAGCCCTGAACGTCAGCCTTAACGATAATGTTGAGAGTCTTGATTTTACCTGCATTGATTGATGAGAACAAGTTATCAAGAGTAACTTTCTGATACTGATTGAACTGTTCTTCTTTCTTTTCCTGCTTTCTCTTTTCAACGAGTTCACGAGCAAGTCTTTCGTCAGAAACTGCATTGAATACGTCACCTGACTGTGGAACTTCGTCAAGACCCATAATTTCAACAGGAACAGAAGGACCTGCTTCTTTGATTGAACGGTGCTTGTCGTCAACCATAACACGAACTCTACCAACTGCAGTACCTGCAACAACAATATCACCTGAATGGAGTGTACCATTCTGAACAAGGAGAGTTGCTACCGGACCCTTACCCTTATCAAGACGTGCTTCGATAACAATACCCTTTGCAGCTCTGTTTGGATTAGCCTTGAGTTCTCTCATTTCAGCAGTAAGAAGAACATTTTCAAGGAGCTTGTCAATATTCATATGTGTTTTTGCAGAAACAGGAACACAGATAATGTCACCGCCCCATTCTTCAGGAACAAGACCATGCTCTGTGAGTTGCTGCATAATTCTGTCAACTGTTGTACCTGGTTTATCCATCTTATTAATTGCAACGATAATGTCAACCTCAGCTGCCTTTGCGTGGTTAATAGCCTCAATTGTTTGTGGCATAATACCGTCGTCAGCAGCGACAACAAGAATTGCAACGTCAGTAGCTTTTGCACCACGAGCACGCATTGATGTGAAAGCGGCGTGACCAGGTGTGTCAAGGAATGTGATGTACTGACCATTGAGATTTACTCTGTAAGCACCGATGTGCTGTGTAATACCACCTGCTTCAGTAGCAGTAACATTTGTATTCTTGATAGCGTCAAGAAGTGAAGTTTTACCGTGGTCAACGTGTCCCATAACAACTACAACAGGGTCACGTGTTACAAGATTTTCTGCATCGTCTTCAGAGTCGTCGATGATTCTTTCTTCAATTGTAACAACAACCTCACGGTTAACTTTTGCACCAAGTTCGGTAGCAACGATTTCAGCTGTGTCAAAGTCAATAACTTCGTTAACAGTTGCCATCATACCAAGAGAGAAGAGTTTTTTGATAACTTCTGCAGCAGTCATTTTAAGACGGGATGCAAGCTCGCCAACCGTGATTTCATCACCAACTGTGATTACAGGTGGTTTCTTTGCACGCTCTGCAGCAATTCTCTTAAGTCTTTCTGCTTCAGTTTCCTTTTTACCACTTCTCATACCTTGTTTACGGTACTGCTGACTCTTCTGTTTAAGCTTTTGCTTTTTCACCATATTGTCGCTCTGGTGTGCGTTTGCAGGAGCGATATTTTCATATTTTTCATTGTACTTTTCAGCATCGAAAGAGTTTGCTCTTGTATCAATGTGACGCATTTCGCCCTTTGTACGAGCCTGCATTGGCTTGTCAGGGTCTTTCTCTTTCTTCTTTGGCTGTTGTTGTGGCTGTGAATTCTGCTTTGCAGGAGCATTTTGCTTTTTGTTGTCAACAGGCTTGTTGTCTTTTTTATCTTTAGCAGGAGCTTTCTCCTTTTTAGGTTCTGCTTTTGCTTCTGCCTTTGGTTTTGCTTTTTCCTGTGGAACAGCATTGAAATAGTCATCAAAGTTCTTAACTGAATTTTCCTTTGTGATTACATCAAAGATAAAGTCGAGTTCTTTTTCTTCAAGTGCTGTCTGAGATTTCTTTTCACCCTCAAAATGCTTTGTAAGGTTTTCTATAATAAATTTGCTCTGGATGTCAAAATCCTTTGCGACTTCATGTACTTTGTACTTTTTAATCATTCTCATAACCTCCGTTTCAGTTATCTTGATTTAAAATCGTAATGAGTTTCTCTGCAAACCCTTGGTCGTCGATTGAAATAACCCCTGCCTTTGAACTAATGCAAAGAGCAAGTTCTTCTCTTTTGAACGGTGCGTCAATATATTTAATATTACGTCCGTCAAAGGAACATTCGTCCTTAATTTCTCTTTTAAGTCTTTCGGAAGCATCATTGCAAGTAATTACAAGGTGTGCTTTGCGTTTCTTGATTGAAGTAACAACGGCATCATGTCCTAACGACATTTTTCCTGCCCTGCGGCAAAGACCGAAAAGACCTTTTAAATTATCCGTTATCATTTTCTTTAATCTGTGCCTCCAGACTATCATATACTTCATCAGGAATTGTTATTTCAAAAGTCCTGTCAATTCTGCGTGATTTACGTACCTTTCGGAGACAATCAATGTTGTTGCAGATGTATGCTCCACGACCTGACTTTTTACCGGTAAGGTCAAGACTGATTTCACCCTCTGGACTGCGGACAATTCTTATGAGTTCGTTTTTAGCCTTCTGCTCGTTACATCCGTTGCAACGACGCATTGGAATTTTCTTCTGCTTCAAAACTATTATCTCCTTTCTGTCGTTAAGTATTAATAAAATTAACCTTCGTAGAAACCACTTTCAGGTTTGATATCGATTTTCCAACCTGTGAGTTTTGCAGCAAGCTTAGCGTTCAAGCCCTTGTTGCCGATTGCAAGAGATAACTGATGGTCGGGAACAGTTACCTGACATTTTTTATCTTCAGCGCTGATAATTTCAACTTCAAGAACATTTGCAGGAGCGAGAGCAGCACCAATGAATTCTGCAGGGTCTTCGCTGTATTTAACAATGTCAATTTTTTCTCCGCCGAGAACCTCAACAATGTTGTTGACACGAGCACCGCGCTGACCGATACAAGCACCGATTGGGTCAACGTTTTCGTCCTTACTGCTAACTGCCATCTTTGTTCTGATACCTGCTTCACGAGAAACAGAGTGAACCATAACGATACCATCGTAAATTTCAGGAACTTCCTGTTCAAAAAGTCTTCTAACAAGACCTGCGTGAGTTCTTGAAATCATAATGCGAGGACCACGTTCTGTCTCTTTAACTTCGCTGATATATACTTTAATCATCTGACCTTCTGTGAATGTTTCGCCCGGAACCTGCTCAGCCTTTGGAAGAACTGCAGTACCTTTGCCGATTTCAAGTGTAACATTACCGTTGATTGGGTCAATTCTGCCAACCTTTGCAGAAATAAGGTCCTTTGTCTTTGACTGGAAGTCCTTGATAATCTGACCACGTTCAGCATCCTTGATACCCTGACGGATAACGTGTTTTGCTGTCTGTGCAGCAATTCTGCCGAATTTCATTGTGTCAAGGTCGATTTCAAGAGTTTCGCCTGCTTTAGCGTCTGCACGGTATTCCTGTGCATCTTCAACAAGAATATCTGTATCCCAGTCTTCAAGCTCTTCAACAATGTTGAGGTGAACATAAACTCTCATTGTCTTTGCTTCTGGGTCAATGTCACAAGCAACAACGTCCTTGTTGTTATAGTCTTTTCTTACTGCCTTAACAATTGCTTCACTGATTTTATCATAAAGATATTCAGCCTGAATACCTTTTTCCTTTTCCATGAGAGCAACTGCTTCAAAAAATTCTTTATTCATTTTCCGTAAAACCTCCAAAATCATCCGCCTTAATCCAAGACGCCTCTTTCTTTAATATATTCATTTCAGTTTCTTCATCAACAGCAATTGTAATACTGTCGTTATCGTAGTCAATGAGAATACCTTTATATTCTCTCTTGCCTTCAAATGCTTTGATAAGTCTGACTTGAATTTTTTCACCTAAATAGCAATCAAAATGAAAATCACGTGATAATTCTCTTTCAATGCCGGGGGACTGAACTTGCAAATTATATGCTTGTTCAATTGGGTCTGCCTCGTCAAGAGGACCGTCAATAGCGTGGTGCATATTAACGCAATCGTCAATACCTACACCGCCTTCTTTGTCAATTGTGATGCGAAGATACCATCTTGCACCTTCTTTAACGAATTTAACGTCCCAAAGAATAAGACCTAATTCGTCTGCGATGGGCTTTGCAATATCCCATACTACGGAAGCTGTGTTCTTCTTCATAGAACCTCCTAAAAAATATTAAATTGTCATTGAAAAACATCCATATAAGTTTAAGAGAGCGGGTCGCCCCACTCTCTGTCAATACGGATATTCTTACCATAGAGAATAATACCATATAAATATAATAAAATCAAGCATTTTTTGGAAATTGATATACTGTTATATATAATTCTCCATTCACACCCACAAAATTGAATTTGTCGGGATGAATAATGAGTGCAAAACGCAAAGTGCAAAGTGTAAAACGTCGGAACTGCGTTGCAATTGTGCCGCCTCCCTCTAACGAGGGAGGTGGCACGAGCATAGCGAGTGACGGAGGGAGAGATAGGTTTATTGTTCGCTAAATCTCTCCCTCAGTCTCACTTCGTTCGACAGTTCCCTCGTCAGAGGGAGCCGAAAAACAACCCAAAAGAAATAGACAAACTCCAATTTTTTTCATTAAATGTGAAAACAATAGTGAGTGAATTTTTAAATAATTCTGCACTTATCAAAGGTCGTCCGGGTCTTGTTCCGGAATCTCAAATCCTTTTGGATTTCCTGTGTACCAGCCATTTGCGTCATATTGCTTGGCGTTTTCTTCACCGTTCCAGATTTCTGATATTTCTTCACTTATTTTTTCAATCTTTTTTCTTGTTTCTTCCTGCTTTTCCTTTTTCTTCTGTTTGTTAAAAAACATATTAACACCTCCTATATGAATATTTTTTCATCAATGAGCATAATAAAACACAACAATAATATCCACTTGCAATAAAAAGTGTTCAAGATTTCCATAAATGAAGAATTTTGTAAGATTTTTATTGACTTTTTTTTGGATTTTAGATATAATGAACGAGTAAATGAGGCTTTATGCCTAATTTTTGCAAAAATTAATTTACGAAAGGAAAATGATTTTCATGAAAAAGACTCTTGCAGTTGTTCTTGCATTAGCAATGGTTCTTGTAATGAGCGTTTCAGTTTTCGCAGCTGAGAAACCTGCAGACGCAGCAGATACAGCAGCTTGGACTGCATATTACACAGAACTCCTTACAGAAGCAGAAGCAGACCCAATCGACCTTGCTGCTGAAGTAGTTGCTGACGTAAGAAATGGCGTAGTTGACCAGACTGTTGCATTGAATGCTCTCGAAGCAGCTTCATTTGCAGTAGGTTCAGAAATTGCAACTTCAACTTTCAAGGCTGTTTTGGATTTCATGGGCATTACTGATGCTCCATCTCTTCCTGACTTCCTTCCAGAAGATGAAGTTAGCTGTGTTGAATCAACTCTCGGAAGCATCTTCGATTCAATCTTCGGTGTAATCGGCGACCTCGTGGCAACACTTTTCGGCGATAGCACATCAGATTACTGCTTCAAAACAACAACTACAACAACAGAAACAACAACAGAAGTTGTTGAAGACGTTCCACCATTGGGTGACAATTCACTCATCGCTGTAGGCGCTGTTGCTCTTGTTGCTGGTGCAGCTCTTGTTCTTACAAGAAAAAAGGATGCTGAATAATCAGTAGAACTTAACAAAAAATTAGACGGAAGTTAACGCTTCCGTCTTTTTTTATTTTATACGCTTATTCATTTATTTAAATTTGAATTTGTCGAGTTCTTTTAGTTTCTTGTCTCCCCTGAAAGGGGAGATGTCACGGAGTGACAGAGGGGTTACGAAAAAAGCCTCAGTTAGTAAGGTGTAAAACGAACAAACCCCTCAGTCAAATGCTACGCATTT
>JAGAMK010000027.1 GCA_017624735.1 Clostridia bacterium | reverse complement strand
TGACTCGAAAAACAGCCACGAAATCGTTGAACTTCTTAAACTCTCTAACAAAAAATACGGTCAGACACTTATCGTTATCACTCACGATGATTCGATTGCTTTGCAGGCAGACAGAATTATCACCATAAACGACGGTAAAATTGCGAGTGACAGACTTCTCGTTAAGTGAGGTGACCGCAATGAATATCTTTAAACAGTTTACCAAACGCTCACTTAAAGAGAACAAAACAAGAACTCTTGTTACAATCATCGGCATTATCCTTTCCGTCGCAATGTTTACTGCCACAATAGAGGCTTTTGTAACCGTTCAGGATTACCTTATAAACTATGCAGAAATGTATAACGGCAAATACCATGTAGGCTTTTATGATGTCCCGCACGATGACATTTCAAAAATCACCGAGGATGAAAGAGTTGAAAAATATACCTTTGTTCAGGAGATAGGCTATGCTGAAATCGGCTCGTCAAATGAATACAAGCCGTATCTGTATATTGCAGGCATACCATCTGACTTTACAGATATTATGCCGATACATCTGACAGAGGGCAGACTGCCCCAAAACAGTAACGAGATTGTTGTTTCCGACCATCTTTATTCCAACGGCTCGGTACAGCTTAAACTCGGTCAAGAAATCACTCTTGAGGTCGGTCAAAGACAATGGTCCGAGCTTGTGAATATTTCGGACGAGGAGTATGAAAAACTTGACGGTGACTCGTGGGCGAAGCTTACTCAGGAATATCCCTTATTAAAAAATGAAGGCGAAGAAGCAAGAGAACAAATCGCCAACACAACGAAAAAAACATATACCGTCGTAGGTTTTTGCGTAAGACCCGAGCAAACCACTATCGAGCCTATTTCGGCACCGGGCTATACCGCTTACACCATAAACGAAAAAGGAAACACAAACCTTACTTCTGTTTATACAATTATTTCTGAGCCGTCGGATTACAGCAAGTTCAATCTTGATATGGCAAAAAAGCTCGAGGTTAATTCCTGCATAAACTATGACCTGCTTATGTATAGCTTCAACAGCTTTGATTCGGCATTTCCCTTCCTTGTTATCGGCTTGCTTTCTCTTCTTATAGGGCTTATCGTTTTCGGTTCAGTTTCACTTATTTATAATTCATTTTCAATATCCGTAAGTGAACGCACAAAGCAGTTCGGTATTCTCAAAAGTATAGGTGCAACCAAAAAGCAGATAAGAAAATCTGTTCTTTACGAAGCATCGGTGCTTTGCAGTATCGGCATACCGATAGGTCTCATCTCAGGTTGCTTGGGCATTGCTATAACATTCTACTTCTTAAGTGATTCAATCGCAACCTTCCTTGCAGAGCTTACAGACCTTAAAATGCGGTTTGTGTTCTCGCCTGTGGCAATCATTGCCGCAAGCGTAATAGGCTTTGTGACAGTAATCATCTCAGCATATATTCCTGCGAAAAAGGCAATAAAAATTAACCCCATTGAATCTGTCAGACAGTCAAATGAGATTAAGGTCAACCGTCGAAGTATTAAGGTATCTCCGCTTACCGAGAAGCTTTTCGGCTTTGAAGCAACACTGTCGTCAAAGAATTTTAAAAGAAACAAAAAGAAATACCGTGCTACAGTTTTTTCACTTTTTGTTTCCGTTGTCCTGTTCATTTCCGCTTCTTCACTTTCGACGTATTTTACCGATATTGTTGCAGCCGAAAGTCAGGATATGAATTATGATGTTGCCATAAACATTTACAATTACGACGATGACTATAATCCTTTATATGAAACAGATGAATTCAGAAACAAGCTGTATAACGGATTGAAATCCGTTAAAGGAATTGATGAGTTTACACTTACCGAAAAGATGACCACGGAATATAACCTTGATAAAAAATATATTTCGGAAGAATACCTTGATATGATGAAAAAGGAAGTTGAGAGATATTCGGATGAAGTTCAAAATCAGTATTACGGAATGTTCAAATATATCTTTATCGATGATGACGCTTTCCGAAGGATTCTCAAAGAGGAGGGTCTCAACGAAGAGGGATACTTTGACAAAGAAAATCCGAAAGCCCTTGTTTATGATATGGGTACCTATATCTACCAGAACGATAACAAAGAAAAGGTTTATATAATACCTTTCCTTAATACGGACGATATTTCTTCAAATATTGAGATAACAAATATCCTTCCTCGTTTTACAGAGAATGATGTAGACTACCATTATATAGGGGAAACAACGGTAAAAGACGGTGTAACATATTATGTTTATGATATCGGCCGTGACGAGGGCGAAGAATTTGACGAGTCAACAAAGCGTTACCTGCCCGAAGAAAAGGCCGTACATAACATTAAGATTTCAATCGGTGCGGTTATCGACGAAAAGCCGTATTTTGCAGACCATAACACAAACCTTATTTACCCTGAATCTGTAAGAGAAGGCATAATGCTTGATGAATACAGCCAGACACACGCTTTTATTCTTTGCGAGGACCACAGCAAGGTTGCAAGTGACGTAAGCCGACTTATCAAGGATATCGGCGGAGACAGAAACCACATCAGTGTTGCCGATTACGCAGCAGAAATTGAAAGCATAAGAGCGCTTGTAACTATCGCAAAGGTTATGGCATACGGATTTATCATCCTCATTTCCGCTATCGCCGCAGCAAATGTCTTTAACACAATTTCAACCAATATTTCTCTGAGAAGACGGGAGTTTGCAACACTCAAATCCGTCGGTCTTACAAGCAAGGGTATGAGAAAGATGATGACATTTGAATCTATCCTTTACGGCGTAAAGAGTCTTATGTTCTCGCTTCCGGTTTCATTGGGAACGACATATCTCGTATATCTTGTAGCTTCGGACAGCGGTTACGAAATGCCGTTTTATATCCCGTGGGACAAATTTATTATAGCTATCGCAAGCGTATTCATAATCGTTGTACTCAGTATGATTTATTCAATCAAAAAGGTGAACAAGGAAAACACGGTCGATACGCTCAGAAACGAGAATATATAAAGTGAAACGATAATGTATTAAAGCAAGGAGCAAATCTGATGAAATATATAGATAATAGTGACAAACATTTGATGTCAATCTTACCCGGTGTTATTTCAGAAAAGCTTAACAAAGAAGCTGTTAAAATCAGATTTATCGGTGGCGGAAGCTACGGCAGAGTTTATAAAGCAACACTTTCCGATGGTGAAAGCATTGCAGTCAAGGGTTATAAACTTCAGGGTATGCACACTGAAGAAGCCTATCAACTTGATTTTTTGTCAAAAAATACAAGTATTAAAATGCCGGAAGTCCTTTTTGCATATGAAGATGATGATACTGCAATTTTAGCCATGAGCTTTGTTGAGGGGCAAAATGTATTAAATCCCATCTATTTATTAAAAAGCAAAAAACAAAAACAACGATTTGCTGATGAGGTTATTGCAGGTATGCTCCAATGGCATAGTGTTACAAATGACAAGTTTGGTTCTTTATCAAATCCGACCTATGATAGCTGGTATGATTATTATAAAACAGAAAAACAGGAGCCTTGGCTTAAAGCATTGAACAAATTAAGTGATAACGGGAAATTCAGCAGAAAGAAAATGCAGCTTCTTTATGATGCAACGGAGCTTTTTAACTCTTTGCCTAAGGAAAACACTACTCCCGTACTTATTCATGCCGACCTTAATATTATGAATATAATGGCTGACACAAAGACATTTATGCTTACTGCATTTATAGATCCATGCGGTAGCATATGGGCAGACAGAGAATACGACCTGTTTCAGCTTCGCAATATGTGGGGCGATGCCTACGGTCTTTATGAAACCTATAAAAGAAAGTATCCGCTTTCTGAATTTGCTGATTTTAGGGTCGCCTATTACGGTGCAATGCTTGAAGTATCAATGAGACTCAAAGGCGGCCATACCATACCTCTTTGGGAAGATCTGAATTTTGCACGATTGAAAAAAGAGATAAAAAAAATAAAAGAAAAAATTTAATTTACACAAACAACCTATTAAACATCTCGTGGTGTCGGCGAAAACCGACACAATATTTGAAAAACAAAAATAGCGGTAAGGGATTGACACCTTACCGCTAATCATTTATTTGTATATTAGTTCATTACAAACTATTTCTCTTGCTTGCGATTGAATGTTATTCAATTTATTCACCCACATCATTTGGTTTTCTGCTTTCAGTTGTTCGGTAACACCCTTAGCCTTTTTCATCTGCTCAACAAGAGTATCAAATATATTTCTTGCCTGCTTTTCAACCTCGGCACAGTGTTGATAAAGTTTGCCTTGAGTAAGCAGGGTTGTAAATAACACCTTATTGTGTTTAAACAGGTAATCTTTATGTAACATGCCCCATTTACCAAGGCGTATATTTGCTTCTTCGGGTGGGAGTGTGAGATTTGGTATCATATAATCATTAACCAGTCTGTATGTAATATTTTTCATAATTGCATTATCCTTTCATATTCTTAACAAATGTGTCGTTTTTGATTTATTGAAGAAACTATAAAACTCTCTGATACAAGCAAGAATATGTGTCTGACTGTCGGTTAACTGATATGAAAAATTGAATCCGTTATCAACACTCGTACCAAATCAGATACCACTATTGATACAATTTGTGCCAGTAGTGGTATCGTTGTTTTATATAGAATTTAAGCCATTTAAAAAGCGTAAGCGTTACATTTGGGAATGTTACTCCCCTCTTGCAACGCTTTTTATTGCTTATTTACTTGATTGCATAGAAAATCTATCTAACCTATCGTTAAATTACTGATAATCGTTAAACAGCTGAATTGCAATTAAATATCTTTAAAATTCTTTGACTCATCAATAAAAGCTTCAGCTGTGATTCTTATGCCAAACTTTATACCTTGAAGAAATGCTATTTAGTACTAAACTCATCATCATTTGCATCCCTCAAAATATACTTTTTCATTAATGTTTTTTGCTCTCTGTTGCACACACGTGCAATTTTACGATGCATTTTCATGTAATCAATTCCTAAGTAATCACATACTGATTTTATACTATCAAATGTTCCTATAAACGAAAATGTGGTAGCATTATACATATTAATTTGTCGCTTTCTTATTTTAACTTCTTTTTTTGAACAGATAGGACACTTTGGTGAAGCATAAAAATTTCTAACTTTACTCTCCCAGCGATGTCCTTCGTGACAAATCAAATTTACTTTTTTTAAACTTGAAAAAGACACTTGATTTGGTTTTAGCATGCCGTTGCGTTCGTAATCCCAAAATTGCTCAATCTCTGGTCGCTTACTTAAAATAGAATTGCTTTTTTCAGACAATTCCATCAATTCATATATTGAAGCTCTATCTCGTTCTATATTTATATCAAGTGTACCATTCGATTCAATAGTTGGATTTGCTGTTTTTATTACAAAACGAATTGCATTTTCTAATTCGCTAATTGATTCTGCTGTAACATAATATTTTATTGAAGCACTATCGTAATTTGGACATCCGATTTCGCGAATTCTAATTAATTGAATACCGTTTATTTCACCTATACGATCTTTTTCAATATCTCTTTGGATATTCTTATGCCACACCTTTCCGTCATACTCTATAGCAAAATTAATATTCTCAATATAGATGTCAAATTCTTTGTTTTTAAGATATGGGGCACGATAATTCTCTTTAACTTCAAAATTGTATTTTTTTAAATAAAAGAATATAGATTTTTCAGGGAATGACACATGCATCTCTTTTGCACATATAGGGCAATTTCTCCCTTTTTTACGGTTAAGCAGTGTTGCCGAATAACTATGGCCTTTTGGGCATAAAAACCAATACTTTTTATTGTTACTTCCAGCCATAACTTGATCTGGGGTGACACCGTTTTTCTCAACATCAAATTCTTTTGCTATTTCAGGATTCGTAGATTGCAAATCATTGTGTCCGCTCAAAAATACTTTATGACTACATGCACCACAGCCTGTATTCATTCTAATTCTATGATGTAATGTTGCACTATACGAATGTCCCTTAGGGCATAACCACCAAACTTCCTTCTTACAACTTTTGGTGATTTCTTTCATAGAAAAAGTATTCTTATCCTTGTCGAATTCTTCTATTAAATCAAGTCGATTATTTTTTATGCACCATGTTTCTAAATCGTTATAACCCACTAATACTTTTCTTCCAGCACAAATTGGGCAGCCTTTGCCATTAGCCCTGTTTGCAATCGTTGCATCAAAAGAATGTCCTTTGTCACAAATCCACCATACTTTTTTGCCACTACCATGAGTTAATTCGTTTGGATAAAGACCAAGTTTATTATTCTTCTCCCAATCCCATTCAGCCATAAGTTGAGCATTTTCCGATACATAATGTTTTTCTGACATAGTTTTACTCAACCCCTCTTAGTTTATTTCAATATGTTTTATATCGTAATCAATATAATGCTGAATTTCAGGAAACTGAATGTATTCCCTTTTATCTGTTTCTAAATTCCGAAGAACCATTTTCCTGTCAAATGAAATATAAATTGCATATAAGTGTTTCCTAGATATATCAGTGTCAGTAGCTAATTCTTGATAAATCTTTTTCAGAAGGTCAGATGCTCCTATAAGTGGAAAATTCTCAAAGTCAAAAACAATCGGATATGGAATGAAAAATATTACATTTTCCTCTGCTTTTGTCTTATTGATATTGTTCTTCATTTTTTTGAATAAATTAAGTTCTCTGATTGGCTTTTTATGATCTCCCAAAAAGCAGTACTGAAACTCTAATGCTTCTTTGCGCAATTCAGTTGTTAATGCACCAACATCACCATTTCGACTGCCAATCATTTTCCCTTGTCTTTTATCAATAGGGATTTTAGCATCAAATTTCTCTCCAGTTACAGCACCGACAAAATCACACTCGCCACGAGCTTGATTATCTTGATGGATATAGTGACCAGGAAAAATTGTTTTAGATGCATTCATTAAATCTAAAATAATTCTCTCATAGTTACCTGATTTGATCAAATCTTTAATATCGTTATGAATTGTAGAGTAAATGCTGTAATAGTTCTTTAATAAAGTCATTTTATTTATCACTTCATATAATTAATAATCTTTTTTTCATTATATCACATTTCACTAATTCTTTCAATTCTAATAGAACATATAGTATAAGATAGTTCTGTGTGTTAATCCTATTTATTCACCTCAACCTCACTACCATTCTTGAAATGAAACACCAATCGTTCATCTGCGTATACAGTTACATGCTCAATGGTGGTGTGCCATAGTGCCGGATTGAACTGTAATTCTAACTCATCAAGTTATACGAGATGGTATCGTTGTTTTATATAGTATTTAAGCCATTTAGAAAGCATAAGCGTTGCATTTGGGATTTTGTTATCCCTTTTGCAACGCTATTTTAGTAAGTATTAACTAAAACTTGGATAACAATTAATTTTATTATCCGACCGACAATAATTCTGACGGGTTAGTTGGCAAGGCAAATACATTTTCACCTTTACATTCCATTCCTGTGTTTGATACGCTGAGGAGTTTAGCTCTACCAGATTGTAGTTCATAAACACTAAGTGTGAATTCTTTACCCTCTTCTTCATTATTTACGCTGAAAACACAGATGTAGCTTCTTCCGTTTGCTGTTTTGACATAATACGGTTCAACATATGAGAACCACTCTGTTTCAAATTCTGAGGTTTCAGAATTTATGCTGATGGCATGGTAAAACTTAGTGTCGTCATCATAATCACCTGAAACGATAAGTTCTTCTGCTTTTTTATCACCTGTAATATCGATGTAAAACGATGCTGATACAGGCAGACTTACAATATACTCGTCGGGCACGGTGGTATATTTCTTATTGAACAAATCGGGATATTCTGCAAAGGTTACAGTTACAACCTGAACACCGAAATTAGTTGGTGCAATATCACCCGAATTGAAATAGAATGTTACGCCGTTGTAATCAAGAGTCCACGTGATACTGTCCTCAGGAGTATTTTTAAAATATTCAATAACGGCAGTATCGCCAGCTGGCTCATCTTCACCTATACGGCTCATAATCTCTTTTTCAACAACTGTGGGGATTTTTGAAGTGTCCGTAAAAACATCTGCAAGTCCAAGCTCTTTTCCGCTTTCGGTATCATAATTGATTCCGTTGAAGGAGCGTGAGCCTTCTGTGCCATAATCTTCAAGAATACTTACTACAATACTGTCAGCACGTCTTACCTGAACATCAAGAGTTGAAATATATGTCGAGAAGGACTCACTATCCTTTTTAAACTCTTCCGTAGCAAAGGAGATATAATTATCCTTTTCGTCTTCCATTGCTCGTTTTCTCATAGCAGAGGTATCTAAAAGAGTTTTTGCAAGAAGCGGATATTGTTTCTCCATAGATTTGTCAAGAGTAGCATTCGAGTATTCACTTCTTACGAGCATTACAGAAGTATCTTCATACCACTCATAATGAGAAATGTATTCCTTATTAAGAGAAAGAACTTTTATTTCATCCTTTGTGTTTTCATTGGAAGTCTGCGTAGTTGAAGGATTGTCCGTTACATTTTCATCAGGATTATCTTTTCCACAAGAAGCAAAGCCGATTACAATACATAATGAAAGCAGAATACAAAGGATTCTTTTAAACTTATCCATATTTATTAAAATCCTTTAACTGTGAATACAACAAGCTCTGTTGCTGATTTGTCTTCACGTTCTTCAGTCATAATTGTAATGATGCTACCATCAGAAAGCAATGCTGAATTGCAGAACCAAGGATAATTTGTGCTGAACAAATCTCCGTCAGAAATTTCAGCAACAAACTTACCATCGTTGTCCCAAAGAAGAACATCTCTCATATTGCCGTCAAATCCGATATATCCGTTTGCACTCTTTGCCATAAATGTGATACTGCCAAGTCCTTCGCCTTCAGCATCACACAATGTTTTCTGCAATTTGCCATCTGTACTGTAAACGAAAACCTTGTGTCCGCTGTCATCTGCTGCACTACCACAAACATAGATGTTGTTTTCGTCAACATTGAGATGCATAATTGTTTTAACTTCTTTAAAGTTCATTGGAACAGATGTGTATGAATCACCGTTGAATGTTACTTTGCTACATTCACTTGATGTAAAGTAGTTAATACCCCAAGTTCCTGACGGATGCATTGCAAGATTGTCAATATCTTCATAAGTTGTTGCAATTTTGTCATTTTTAATGCAGATAATGTCATTCATTGAACCGCTGAGCCAGAGTGTGCCGTCGCTTGTTGCTTCAACACTTTCATAATCATCTTCAGGAAGTTCTATTTTTTCAACAAATGCTAATGTTCCGTCTACCAACGCACATTTTCTCAATTCACCGTCAACAAGAAGATAAATGTTGTTACCAACTGCTGCAACAGAATGGTCAAATGTTTCAAATGTTGAAATGTGTGCATCAGGTTTTATCCATTTTGACTGTATATTTAATGAACCTGCTGTTGCACTCTTATCTGTTGCAGAGAAAGGTGTTCCTTCCCATTCCCAAGGACCATCTTCGTTACCTATGTCCTTAAGATTAAATGTTATACCGTCAAGAAGTGCTTGAATATGAGCATCTTTGATGTCAGTTGCATCAAACTTTATGTAAACAGATGCATTTGCACTCTCAACACGATTGAAATAAACGAGTGTTTCGTCACCATCATCGTATTTAAGAAGGTCAACGCCGCCGATTTTAACAGTTTCATAAGTCTTATTTACTTCATATTCGTACTGATTGAATCCATAGTAAACAAGGTCTTCACGGAAATCGTAAGGTTCATCAATTTCAACGCTGATTGTTGCCTCGACTAAGTAATACTCTTCATCTTCGGGGTCAAGCACCTGAAGAACCGCTTTAGAGTATTCCTCTTCGTTCTTGAAGTCTTCTTCGATATTTTTCCAACCGTCACTGAGTTTAATCTCAAAGAATGAGGTTGTGATGTCGGCATTGCCTGAAGGCTGTTTTGTTTCGTTTGGTTTATCAGGGTTTTTATCACTGCAAGCTGCAAGTGAAAATAGCATTAAACATGCAAGAATAACTGCAAGTATTTTTTTCATAATCATATCTCCTTTTTACTTTTTATGCCCAAGGGTCTTCCTCTACAGGTACACGAATATCTGCAAGACATTGAATTTCAACAAGGAACCATTGTCCTGTTGAAGGCTTCTTGCGAAGTTTCATCGGTCTTGGGTTATCCGCACCACCACTCTGAACATAGAGTGTTGCCCAATTTTCGTTATCAAAAGAATATGGATTTTCAATAACCGTTATTTTATAAGGAACATTTGGTTTGTAGCTATTCTGTGGAGTTGCACCCTCAAAAAATGAACGTGCTTTATAGCCCTCAGAACCAAGATGTTCTTTGATAAACTGCTTTTCAAATCCGCTGACTTCACCGGGGCCTTTAAGGAAATTGAGCATTTCTACTGTTGCATCAGGATTATGTTCGTAATTGCACAAAACCGCAAGAGTAAGTGCCGTTGTTTTAAAGGCAGAATCAAGATTTGATTCAGGAAGAGCTTGAAGTTCAGCAATACTTGTGGGAAGTGATGCAAAAGTAAAAGTTTCAGTATAGTTTCTTCCTTTTGCAACTGGTTGAGCAGCGTTGTTCACTGCTTTGTTTATTCCCTGCGAAACCTCTCTTTTGATTGTAGATTCTGCCTGCCTTTTAAGAGAATCAAAAAGTCCCATTGGATATCCCTCCTTAAAGATTAATGTTTATTTTTTGTTTTCTTGCTTTGGTTTTGGTGTTTTAACAAGATTTTTATAAAGGAAATTGTCATAACTGCCTGTTACAACAAAACTTCCCGGTCTTGTATAAACCGTTGCATTTTTCTGCATCCTCACAGACTTGTTTTTTGATGCTATGGCAAGAATGATGATAAATCCCATAGCCATACCAACCACAATACAAAGAATTATTGTTTTTACAGGGCTTTTACTGCTGTCTGTTTCGTTACCCGTTGTATATACTTTTGTGTCAGTATTTTTTATTTCAGCATCATCGTAACTCAACGAGTTTTCAACAACTGTGTAAAAATCTTCTATTCCACCGAAATAACTGTTGTTTGAATCATATGCATCCTGCATTTCTATAAAATCAAATGTTGAGCTTGCAGATTCAGTTACATAGTAGTGATACATTTCGCTTTCTGTATTGTGAACAAAAATTATACCTTTTTCATTGTCTGTGTATGTGTCATAAATGTTTTGTGCATAGTTTTCATCTGTGTCTTCGGCTGTGATACAGAACATTACACAGTAGCCGTATTCATTTTCAATCTGTTCGGCTGTGCTTTCCAATTCCTGAAGTTCCTCATAAGAAAGTGCATTTTCATAATCAAAAACATACTGTTCAGTATATGCCGAAACTGAAATTGACGAACAGATACAAATTGCGGTAATAAGGAAAATAGTCAGTAGTTTTTTAATCATATCCGACACCTCCTTAAAGCCATCCGAGCAGGAAGGACAAGCCACATAAAACTGCGCTTAATCCTGCACCGAGTAACAACGATGCCTTCACAACCGCTTTTTTATCAGTAGGAAGATTACCTACAAACTTACCTGTCTGTCCGTTCATTGCAAAGGTGAATTTCTCACCATTCCACGATGTATTGAGAATCCATACTGGATAAAGAGCATATTTATAAAATCCGTTTGCAATATTCATATTCACAATGCGTGAATCTATTGAGTCGTACCCTTTAACAGTTTCTGCTAAGGCATCTCCTACACTTGTACGGATTCTCTCGTTTGCTCTGTTCATGCTTTCTTCTGCTGTGACATCATATTTATCTGCAAGATAACCTGCCAGATATGCTGTGTTGAAATCAACTGCCTGTGACAAGTCAAAGGGCTCTACGGATTCCATAAGATCATCGGGCATTTTTGTTGAACCGTCAACAGGAATGTTGTCAAAGCTAATGTTTCCGCTTCTGTAAACATCGTAATATGATGTTTCTTTATAATTGTAATTGTTGTCCGACCAGGTTCTTACCTGTGTCGCTTTAAAATTAGCATTTCCTATTGCATCACAGGTGAAAAGCCAGTGAGGAACATAAACACCTTTGATTTCTTCTATTCTGTTGTTGTCAAGAAATGCTTTTGGAACGAACTTCTTGTCAGCAAGATGTTTTTTCAATGCTTCCTTTGCGGCTTTTTTATCAAGCTTGAAAGGAATAACCAAATCGGGACGCAAAGCACCTGAAAACTGACCTTTCATTACAACAGGATTGTCACAATACGGACATTTTGAAGCACCTGTTGTACTGTCGGCAACGATTTCGCCACCACATGACTGACAGGAATAAACATTCATTCCGTCAGTTTCACCTGATGACCATTGATTATCCTGTGCAGACCAGTTTATTGTATCAACATTGTCAGCAGTTTCTTGATTTAACTGATTAATTTCAAACTCAGTTTCACAATAGGGACATTTTAGTTTTTGTACACCTGCGTCAAACTGTACTCCACCGCCACAACAAGGACATTTTTGTTCAGCAATTGTTGGCACTGTCAATCATCTCCTTTATCATAAGTTTCATCATTCATAGTAATCTGATTTTGGGGTTTATAGACCATTCCGTCTTTATCACGGACAATCATTACATTTTTCACGTAATATATTACTCCGATTAAAATGATTACAAGAATAATAATTATTGCGAGTATAATTTTATTTTTCATTGTTTATCCTCGTGGTGTACCACAAGCCATACAGAATCTGCCACCCTCATTTGTAGCATTACAAGCAGGACAAACCCAAGCCTGAGATACAGGTGCTTGCGGTTGAACAGGCTGACCATAAGCCGGTTGCTGATTGTAACCGTTGTTCATCGGTTGATTATAGCCACTGTTCATTGGCTGATTGTAACCGTTATTCATCGGTTGATTATAAGCATTATTCATAGGTTGGTTGTAGCCATTATTCATTGGCTGATTGTAACCGTTATTCATTGGTTGATTAAAGCCATTATTCATTCCTGCATTACCGTTTTGTGTAAGGTTGTTTATAACCTGCTGTGCAGTCTGCTGATAGCGGTTATATTCCATTGTGCCCATACCCTCAACGTCGCTGTCATTGAGTCTTGCAGTAATTTCGTCGAAATAAGGATTGTTTACCTTGATATCAATATAGAAATCATATGTAAATTTGTATCGTGGCGGATTGTAGCTTACTCTTTCTCCGTCTTTGCCCTGTGTATAGATTTCTTCACGGTCTTCATCAACCCTGAGATTACAGCCCGTAACACTTGAAATCGGAATAACATCAGGGTTTTCGTCACTCCAGCTTCCGGGATTACGACGTGAAACAACAAAGCTCTGTTTCATCGGGTCGATGTAGATTTTATCGTCTTCACCAAAGGTGAACATCGGTGAAAAGCCTGCAAGAACCTGCTTGTTCTGCTCTCTGTATGCAAGCTGTTGTTTGATTTCGTCAACAGTTGAACTTCTTCTGTCGCTGAAGAAAGGTGAAAGTTTCTTTGCACAATCCTTACACATATTGCCGTCTTCAAGCTTTCTGTTGCCTAAAAGACCAATTTTTTCACCACAGATATCACAATATTTTTTATCAAAAAGTCCCATTATATTTTCCTCCTAATAATTATTTAGCATCGTTTACATCGAAAATGTCGCCACATTCAGGGCAGAATTTTGGTGGATTGTGTGGGTCAGCAGGTTTCCAACCACATTTATCACATTGATAAAGAGGTGCACCTACAGGTTTCTGTGCTCCACAATTCTGACAGAATTTGCCTTTGTTTACTGCACCGCAGGAACAAGTCCAGCCTTCATCAGCAGGTTTTGGTGAACCACATTCAGGGCAGAATTTACCGTTTACCGTTGCACCGCAAGAGCATTTCCAGCTATCTCCCGCAGGTTTAGGTTCAGGCTTCTTGGCACCACAGTTAGGACAGAAATTGCCTGAAACTGTATTACCGCAAGAACAACTCCAACCATTCTGTACAGGTGCTTGCTGCACGGCTTGTTGTTGTCCCATTGCAAAAAGGTTCTGTGCATTCATACCGCCACCTGCATTCATCGCCATACCCATACCCATAAAGCCTGTCATAGCACCTGCTTCATTCTTTGCAGCATCCTGCATAGCCTGAGCCTGAGCACCAACGAGTGTTGCAGCAGCCATTGTCGGGTCACGCATAACAGCATTTCTTTGAAGCTGTTTAATCATATCTTCGTCTTCTTTAGGTGCTGTAATTGAATTGATTGCAACAGACACTACTGAAAGTCCGCGAAGATTTACCCATTTTTCAGTAAGAACTTCATTCATCGCATCAGAAAGTTCCATTGTGTGACCGGGTAATGCACTGTAACGGATTCCCATATCAGAAATTTTTGAAAATGCAGGTTGTAAAGCATTTAAAAATTCTGACTTTAATTGAGCATCAATTTCTTCTCTTGTGTATTCTCTTTCAACATTACCGCATACATTTGTGTAGAACAAAATAGGGTCGCTGATTTTATATGAATATGTACCGTTACAACGAACTGAAATATCAATATCTAATCCGATATTTCTGTCAACAACTCTGAACGGAACAGGATTTGGAGTACCAAACATATTGCCAACAAGTTCTTTTGTGTTGAAATAGTAAACTCTTTGGTCTTTTCCCGTGTCGCCACCATAAGCAAATCGTTTGCCGATTGTTCTGAAAGATTCTTTTATGCTGTCACCGAGCTTGCCCGAAAAAATACTTGGTTCAGTTGATGTATCATAAGTAAACTCACCGGGCTCTGCACAGATTTCAACAATCTTGCCCTGTTCAACAATAATCATACATTGTCCGTCAGCAACTGCGATGCCTGAACCGTTTGAAATGATATTGTCGCTTCCTTTTGTGTTTGAGGAACGTCCGCCTACACGCTTTGTTCCTTTTACCACCATTACATCCTTGTCCATTGAATCACAATAGAAAAATTCCTTCCATTGGTCGGCAAGAACACCACCGAGTGCTCCTACGCCTGCTTTAATAAGTCCCATATTTATTTCTCCCTTCAGCTAACTATTTTATTTTTCAGCACAGTTTTTACAGCATAGGCCTCCTTGAAGGTCCACCCCATATACCGTGCATTCTTCACAAACCATATTTCCGCAAATTTCACATTTATTAAGTTCAAGTCGTACTTCATTGTTTGCACGCTCATAAGCTTTTCCGTGGTCATTTGCGTAAATGATTGCTCTTGCTTCTCGTTCATCATTACTTAAAAACTTTTTATCTTTGAAACCTGAAACAAATTCGTGAACATCTGTTTT
Organism: Clostridia bacterium; assembly: GCA_017624735.1. Lineage (GTDB taxonomy): Bacteria > Bacillota > Clostridia > Oscillospirales > Acutalibacteraceae > Fimenecus. The sequence continues at coordinate 69,772 of JAGAMK010000027.1, read as the reverse complement.
AATTGGTTTACCGCAACAGTCACAATAGAACTCAAACTCAAACTGCTTTATCGTTGACTTGTCAGTAAATCTTTTTGTTACAGCTTTCAGCATTTTTAGCAACCTCCTTATATAAGTATTTACAATACAATTTTACTTGTTAAAACTCATTAAAATAAGTAGCCTTAAAGGTTACTTTCTTAAAAAGAAGGCTACCTTTAGGGCTACCATGTCAAAAAGCAAACTATCCATTTGTACATATTGCATAAACGAAAAGATATATAACAATTTAACGCATAAATTGACACAAAATTCAAATTATGCTATATTATGATATATAAAGTTATGGAGTTAAACTATGAAACTTGATATAAAAAACTTAAACTTTCCAGAACAGGTTAAAACTGTTCGTGTTCTTTTACAACTGACACAGACTGAACTTGCTGAGCAAATCGGCATTTCATATGCAACTGTCAGCCGTTGGGAAAGAGAAAACAGAACACCGCATCTTGCAATGGTGGGTAAATTCTATTCATTCTGTATGCGTAACGGAATTGAGATTAAGACGACAAAGGAGGAATAATATGACTACACTTTACGGTATTATTTTTGTTATTTCTCTTTTGATGATTATTGCATATTTTTTAGTTGACAGAAAACGCGATATATGGTTGCTGCTTCTTTTTGCTTGTGTAGCAGTATGTGATTTAGGTTATTTTCTTCTCTCCGTTGCAAAAAGTCTTGATTTTGCTTTATGGGCAAACCGAATTGCGTACTTTGGAAGCATATTTCTGCCTTTTTCCATACTGATGATGATAATGAATCTGTCAAGATTCACTTATCCGAAGTGTCTGCCGGGTATTTTAATCGGCAACAATATGATAATGTTTTTCATTGCTTCAAGTGGCGGATGGTTGCCGATTTACTATAAAAATGTTTCTTTTGATATCATAAGCGGTGTTGGTACTCTTGTTAAAGATTACGGTCCCTTACATAATTTATATAAGGTTTTTCTGTTTGCATATTTTTCTGCAATGATTGCAATTATCATATACACAGCAATTAAAAAGACTGTCGTATCTATCAAACACTCTATTTTTCTCGCATTTGTTGTTATCGGCAATATTGCAATCTGGCTTATTGAAAACAGCATAAATGCAGGATTTGAATTTATGTCCATATCATATATAATCACAGAGGGCTTAATATTATTCCTATACGGGATTTTACAGGATTACGGTCTTGCAGATACTCAAGGACTTTCTTCCGAATCTGTTGTAATCCAAACTGAAACAGCACAAACTGTTTCTAATGAACAAATGACAAATATCAGGTATTTTGAGCAAAATCAGATTGATGTTATTTTTGAAAACTGGGAAGATATTTGTTCCCTTTCTCAACGCGAAAAAGAGGTTTTAAGACTGATTATGCAAAACAAAAAGCGAAAAGATATTGCCGATGAACTTTTTGTAACAGAAAGCACTATCAAAAAACATACATCAAGCATTTTCAAAAAGCTTAACATTAACAATCGTTCTGAATTGTTTGAAAACGCAAAAGATTACTTTAAAGAGTAATGAAAAACCTCTTTTAATAATTTTGAATTTTGATGCAACGTTATCTCAAAAATGACGAATTGTATTAAATAGCGTAGTCAATGCCAAATCAGATACCACTATTGATACAGTTTAGGTCAATGGTGGTATCGTTGTTTTATATAGTATTTAAGCCATTTACAAGAATTAAGCGTTGCATTTGGGATAATCTCACGCCCCTCTTGCAACGCTTTTTTATGTGTTATTTAGTTTATAACTGAGAAAATCTCTCTTACCTGTCGTTAAATTACTGATAATCGTTATTTTACTGAATTATTATTTCTCTTATAATTCAAAACAAGATTTCCGTTAATAGGTTGGGCATCGGTGAGTTCATAGTTTGAAATGGTGCTATCCATAAATAACGGCTTGTCATCTTTATCGGCTACGGTTGGTGCTACAACAAGACTTAACTCATCAATAACATCTGCTCGTTGGAATGAGCCATTTATGATACTTCCACCTTCTAAAAGCAGGGTTTCACAACCTATCATATTTTTAAGTTTGAACAATGCAAAATCCACATCAATTTCAGTTTCACCTGCAAAAATATATGGAATATCAAGGCTTTCAAGATAACCTAAATATCTTTCATCAACTTGTTCAGTAAGCACCTCAACAATCTGCGCTCCGTCATAACCCGGGTCTTCGTCAGGGTCAATGATTTTATTTGATTTCCAACCTAATTTTCCTTTCGGGTCAAAAGCAACTGCATAAAATCCTGTCATATCTTCTGAATCAAGCATAAAATCCATTTTATGGCCAATACCATGACGTACAGGCTCATAATTTGATAAATCAGGATAATACCCTTGTGTGAAACTGCCTTCCATAGTAACACGACCGCAGATAAAACCGTTACATTTAAGTTTTCGGTTAATATCATAGTAGATTTCTGTTGCACCCTCGCATTCTGGAGTGAATAAGAAATCTCCCGTAACTTTTCCATCAAGAGATGTTACCATATGACAAATAATATATGGTCTGTTCATATTATCACCTTTACTCTGTAATTTTTATAGCAAGACTGAATAGATTTCTTCTCCACCGTTGACAAAGACTTCTAAAATATATCCGTCACGAATGATTTTAAGGTCATTGATTTCGCCCTCATAAACAACACTCTTACGGTGTGCACGTTTGATTTTAAATCCGTTTTTGTTGCGGATAACTGCTGAATCGCTGTCTTTGAGCAAATGCTGTACTTCTTCTACCGGATAACCATAAATTTTGCCGTCAATCAATTTGATTTCACGAGGAACAGACATACAACCAATGTCCTTTTTCTTGTATCCCGCATATTTCCAACCGGGAATCCAAGAAATAAGAATAGTTCTGCCTTTATGGTCAAGAAAAACTTGTCCTGCGTATTGGTCAGGTCCTTTATCCACTTCACCTATGTATTCGGGTGTGAATTTTCCGTCTTCAAAGGTGCCATACATTACAGAAAAACGGTGGCTGTCTTCTTTGCAAACAGAAGCAGTAAGCAGATATTTATCTCCTGATTTCATAAAAGACGGGCACTCGGCAAATTTTGAGTTTTCCCATTCACAAAGAATTCCTTTATATTCCCAATTAAACAGGTCTTCGCTTTCATATAAAAGAAGATGTGCGGTTTTCTTTTCACGGTTACCCGATGCCATTACACAATAGTATCTGCCATCGGAATAACACACGGCAGGGTCGCGAAAATCAGGACAACCATCAGTTGGAAATCCGCTGATTACGGGATTACCTTCATATTTTTCAAAGTTGATTCCGTCAGTTGAATAAGCAACGCTTACTGACTGAACGCCGTCATGAATGGACGCATAAAAGAGAAAAAGTGTATCATCCTTGGTAATTGCTGTGCCCGACCAACAACCGTCTTTATCGTATGGCTTATCAGGGAAAAGTGCAACCGGCAATTCCTCAAAATTCAAAAAGTCCTTTGTCCTTGCGTGTCCCCAATGCATATTTTCCTGCCAAGGCTTTTCAAAATTGGGCGAATGCTGATAAAAAATATGGTAATAGCCATTAAAATATACAAGTCCGTTTGGGTCATTTATCCAGCCCTTTTGGGTTGCAAAATGATATTTTAGCGGTGTACGATAATTCATATAAACCCTCTTTTAGTATAAATCCCGATTCATAAACTTTAAGTTTATTGAGATAATTATATCATTCACACAACAAAAATCAATAGTTCAAACTCCATCGCATTTCTTAGATAGTAATATTGTTGTTTTATATAGTATTTAAGCCATTTAAACAAATCAAGCGTTGCATTGGGGAAATGTCGCTCCCCTATTGCAATGCTTTTTATGTGTTATTTACTTGATTAGTAAGAAAATCTATCCAACCTATCGTTAAATTACTGATAACTTATTGAAAATTTGTTTTAGGTCCTATATAATATATAACGTCATAACGAATAATATATTAATCGTTAAAACGAACAATAACAATTGCGAGGCAAAAAATGGATTATTTAAAGATTGAAGATGTTGCGAATAAATGGGGTTTATCCACTCGAAGAGTTCAGGTGCTTTGTTCTCAGGGGAAAGTTGAGGGTGCATTTCGCTTTGGCAGAGATTGGATGATTCCAAAAGATGCTAATCGTCCCACAGATGGAAGAACAAAAGCGGGCAGAAAAGAAGCGCTTAATTTATTAAATGTAAATCTTCCGCTACCGAGAAAAACACCTTTTCTTTATATGAGTGATTTATACAACACCCCCGGCACCGCTGAGGAAAGTATATTACAACTTTCTGATAATCACGAAGCTCAAGTTCTTTTTGCTGCAGAAATTGCGTATTCCCGTGGTGAAATTGATAAGGTTTATGAAAGTGCAAATTACTTATTAAACAAGCACTCTGGTTTCTATGCCGTTCTTTCTGCAGGTATGCTTTTAGCACTTTGTGCTATCTGGCACGGTGACCTTAATATGTGGAGAAAAGCTAAGATGCATATTGCAGAAGCGCCGGGAAAAACAGATAAAGACCGTGATATTATGGCATTTTCAATTACGGCAGTTGACAGTATGCTCTATAATATTGAAACATTTCCGGAATGGTTTAAAATTGGTCGTTTTGAGGTTTTGCCAGATGATGCTCTCCCTGCTGCAAAGGTATTTTATGCGAAGTATTTATATGCCGTAGGATATGCTTTAGCCACAAAACAAATTGAATTGCCGGGTGTTTACGGACTTTCTCTGTTGACTATAATACCATCTACCATTGAGCCTATGATTTCTCAAGCGATGGCAGATAAATCTCTTATTGCAGAAATTTATCTACGAATGACTTGTGCTGCCGTATATAATACTATCGGAAATGATGAGCAGGCAATTTATCATATAGACCGTGCCATAGCATTGGCTCTACCGGATAAGCTTTATGGACTACTTGCAGAGTATTGCCGTGCTTTATATCCTCTTTTAGAAAATCGATTAACTCGGCTTGACCCTGATGTATGGAATAAGATCAAATCACTTTATAAAATATATAATACAGGGTGGTCAAAGCTTAGTGGATGTGTTCGTGGAAAAACAATTATCACAACACTTTCACAAAGAGAGAGAGAAGTTGCAAAACTTGCTTCTTTTGGTCTGCAAAACAGCGAAATCGCCGAAAAACTTCATATGTCCCTATCGGGTGTTAAACAAGCAATTCGCATTGTTTCTGAAAAAACTGGTGTAAGTCGTGATGAATTTGCTGCATTCTTATAAAAATCATATCCAAAATATGTCATAAAAGATATATATTACTTTCAAAAATATGACCCCAAAATGCCTTTTTAGGTAGTAAAAAAATAAAAATTTCTTTGCTATACTGTTGTCAATGAAACGGTATAGCATTTTTTATTGAGAAAGAAAGGTGAATGAGATGTTAGGTAATTCTTCTTTTAAAGAAACAAGGAAACAAATAAAAGAGGGAGACCTCTATAAAGTTTTGAATATCCAAGGGCATACATTCAAACTGTATTACGGTTATTATGAGGAATGTGAAAGGGAAAATCCCGCAGTTGAGCCAATGCCTATTTATCCTGACTTTATTAAAATACCGGAATATACAGACAGTGGTCAGGCATTTGTAACAAAAATGCAAGATGCTTGCAAGCACTATAAAGGCAAACCGAGTAAATTCAATGAGTGTGCAGAATGTGAATATTATTCTCATGGCGATGATTTGATTGGAATATGCACACACGAAAAAAATAAATAAAGGAGAATATAAAATGAGAATTAATAAAAAAATAATCTCTATCTCTCTTACTGCGACTTTGTTAATTGCCTTCGCTGGTTGTGGTTTGAAAACTGATAAAGATATGGTTGCAGAGCTTGGTTTAACTGCCGAGAGTAAAGGAGCAACTGAATATACTGTTGAGGTCAATTCTTCACTTTATAACTCTCTTGATTTCAATGATAAAACAGAATATGAATTTGCAACGAAAGGTCTTATTGATGCTCCTGAGGCTCTGGAGATAAAAAATGAAAACGGAGATGTTATCTGGAGTCAGAAGGCATATAGCTTTGTTGATAATTATAAAGAATGTCCCGATACGGTGAATCCAAGCCTTTGGGAAAATACAAAGAATAATCACGCATACGGATTGTTTGAGGTTTGCGAAAATATCTATCAGGTGAGAGGTTATGACATGGCAAATCTCACACTTATCAAAGGCAATACGGGATGGATTATATTTGACCCTCTTATGAGTGTTGAATGCACTCAAGCGGCGATGCAACTTGTTGAAAAAAATCTTGGCAAGTTACCTGTTAAAGCCGTTATTATTTCACATCCCCATGTTGACCATTATGGTGGAATTAAGGGTGTTATTACTGAAAACGTCATTGCTGACAGTTCATTATCTCTTGAAAAGCAATTAGAAAGCGGACTTGTCCCAATAATTGTTCCACAGCATTTTACTGAACATGCGGTAAGTGAAAATATTTACGCAGGTAAAGGTATGGGCAGAAGAGCATCTTATCAGTATGGTGTTTTTCTTGAGCAATCAGAAAAAGGCAAAGTGGCTATGGGAATTGGAATGGGGCAATCAACAGGTACAGTTTCATTTGTTGCTCCCACTTACGAAATAAAAGAAACCGGTGAAACATACACTATTGATGGTATAACTATGGAATTTCAAATGACTCCCGGAACGGAAGCTCCTGCTGAAATGAATATCTGGTTCCCACAGATGAACGCTCTTTGGGTTGCTGAAAACTGTACTGCAACGCTTCATAACCTCTACACTTTAAGAGGTGCACAAGTTCGCGATGGAAGTGCGTGGGCAAGGTATATTACGGAGGCAATAAATCTTTACGGGAAGGAAGTTGAACTTACTTTCCAATCACACAATTGGCCACATTGGGGCAATGAAATTGTAAATGATTATCTCACGGACACTGCTGCTGTTTATAAATTTATTAATGACCAGACCCTTACATATATTAATCAGGGTTACACTTCTGATGAAATTTCAAATATGATAAAACTCCCAAAAGAGCTTGAAAAGAATTGGTTTACACGCCAATATTACGGAACTGTTGCTCACAACTCAAAGGCAGTTTATCAAAAGTACCTCGGCTGGTATGATGCTAACCCAGTAAATCTCAATCCTCTTGAACCCACAGAAAGTGCAAAAAAATGGGTTGAATATCTTGGTGATACAAACGAAGTGTTGCGTAAAGCCAAGGAAGATTATAACAAGGGTGAATATCAATGGGTAGCAGAGGTAACCAATGTTTTAGTCTATGCTGACCCTTCAAACACAGCTGCAAGATTCCTTTGTGCAGACGCACTGGAACAACTTGGGTATCAGTCCGAGTCAGGCACATGGAGAAATGCATATCTTTCAGCGGCTCTTGAGCTTAGAACCGGTAATGCCGCAGAAAAAGGTCAAAATGCAAAAACCGATGGTAGCATGTTAAAAAATATGACTCCTGGAATGATATTCGACTATATTGGAATTCTTCTTGATAAAGAAGCCCTTGCAAATGAGGATTTTGTTATAAATGTAGAGTTATCAGATACCGGTGAAAAATATATGTTACGCTTTGTAAACGGGGCATTACTTCAGTATCATAACTGCTTATCTGATTCTGCTGACCTTACAATAACATGCCCTAAAAACGCACTTGCACTGATTCTTGGCAGAGATATGAAGAAAATCAGTGCCTCAATGAAACTTGAAGGCGATACTACAAAGCTTAATCTTATCGTCGATAACCTTAATCAATTCAGCGTAACGGATAATGCAAAATTCAACATAATTGAACCATAGGAGAGAACAAAATGAACGGTATAACAATAATGATTATTTCACTTGCGGTGTTGCTTCTTGCATACATTTTATATGGTAGGTGGATTGCGAAAAAATGGGGTGTTGACCCTAAAAGAAAAACTCCTGCTTATGAACAACGTGACGGAGTTGACTATGAACCGGCACCCAAAAGCGTTGTTTTTGGTCATCAATTTGCATCTATCGCAGGTGCAGGACCAATTAACGGACCCATTCAGGCTGCTATGTTTGGTTGGGTGCCCGTACTTTTATGGGTTTTGATTGGTGGCGTATTTTTTGGTGCAGTACAAGATTTTGCGGCAATGTATGCATCCGTCAGAAACAAAGGCAGAAGTATTGGCTACATAATCGAAAAATACATTGGTAAAACAGGCAAAAAAATGTTCCTGCTTTTCTGTTGGCTTTTCTGCATCCTTGTTGTTGCAGCATTTGCAGACATTGTTGCAGGTACTTTTATGGGATTTACTGTGACCGAAAGGGTTAAAAGTGCTAACATAGCAGCCAATGGTGCAGTTGCAACAACATCAATGATGTTTATCATTTTTGCCGTGGTTCTTGGTCTTATTTTAAAACACATAAAACTTCCTACGGCAGTTAATACAGTTATTGCCATAGTAATGTTGATTGTGTCAATTGCAATAGGTCTGAAACTTCCCATATTTCTATCTCTTGATGTGTGGCATATATTTGTATTTGTCTATATTTTTGTTGCATCGGTTGTGCCTGTATGGATTCTTCTTCAGCCAAGAGATTATCTCAATAGCTATCTCCTTGTAGCTATGATAATTGCAGCGGTTATCGGTGTTTTTGTAGCAAATCCACAGATTAATTTACCTGCATTTGTTGGCTTTGAGGTTGACGGGAACTATCTTTTCCCAATTCTCTTTGTAACAATTGCCTGCGGTGCTGTTTCAGGATTTCATTCACTTGTTTCATCAGGCACAGCATCCAAACAGATAAAAAATGAAAAGGATATGTTGCCTGTATCTTTCGGCTCAATGTTACTTGAAAGTATGTTGGCTGTAATTGCTCTTATTGCAGTTGCATCATTTGCAAACGGTGAAGCGGCAGCGCAGGGTTGGAACACACCGGCACAGGTTTTTGCAGGTGCAGTATCAGGCTTTTTAACAACACTCGGAATTTCTTCGGACATAGTTTATACACTAATCACTCTTTCGATTTCAGCGTTTGCGCTTACTTCACTTGATTCTGTTGCAAGAGTTGGCAGACTTTCATTTCAGGAACTTTTCCTTGACGATTCAATAAAGGATGAAAATATGGGGAAAGTCAGAAAGGTGCTTACAAACAAATACTTCGCAACAATTATAACACTTGTGTTGGCATACGGCTTGACACTTGTAGGTTACAAAAATATATGGGCACTTTTCGGTGCATCAAATCAACTTTTGTCAGTATTCGCTTTCCTTGCTTGTGCAGTATTTCTTAAACGCACAAAGAAAGTTCGTTGGTTTATGTATATTCCACTTGGGATTATGCTTGCAGTAACTTTCTCTGCACTTGGTATGACGATTTATAAAAAAGCGACATTACTCATAACGTCAACATCTATAGATGTATTTGGTGATGTTTTACAACTTGTATTTGCAACACTAATTATTATGCTTGGTATATGTGTTGTAATTGAGGGCTTTAAAAAACTTTTAAATAAAGAAGAAACCGTTTAAACGGAGGAGAATTATATGAAGAAAATTTTAAGTGTTTTATTAGTTTCAGCGATGCTCTTTTGCTTAGGACTAGTGTCCTTTGCAACAGAAAATGATGGTGTGACGACCACAATCAATAAACAGTATCTTGAACCTAAGGTTGATACACACAAGCATAGTTTTGACGGAGATAATGAATGCATCTGCGGATTGAAAAAAGCTGATTATAGTGGATATCAGGAAGCAAAACACCGTTATGATGAAATCGTTGCTAACAACGATTTAAACGACACTGCGAAAGACTACTTATACGAAAAAATGAATGATATGATTGATGAGTACTTAGATGGTATGTGGCTCAGAAATAACTATTCTGAAGAAGAACAGTACATCCTTGATGGTCTTGAAGAAGGTTTCAACAATTTGTGTGACGACCTTGAAGCAGGTATAGCAGATGGCTCGTTTATTAAGCCTGACTATACTCAAATTGAAGCTAAAATAGCAGAACTTGAAGAAAAAGATGTCGATAATCAATTTAAAGATGAAATTGGTTCTATCAAGACAGAACTTCAGCAAATCAAAGCAACAAATCCCGAATCAATGGCTGAAATTGCAGATGAACTTGCTACACTTAATATAGAAATTGATTCTGTTTCTGAAAAAATTGATAAATATAATAATTGCGACCACAATTGTCACAAAGACGGAATTGCAGGTTGCTTTTGGAAAATCAAACTTTTCTTCTCCAAAATCTTTGGTATAAACCAAATTTGCGAATGTGGTATAGCACATTATTAAGCAAAATTTATATATAAAATAGGAGTAAATTATGAAAAAATTATTATCAGTAATTCTATCAGTTTTAATGATAATATCCGCTTTGCCGTTGGTTGTTACAGGGGCGGAGCAGGATGTGGTAATACTCTACACAAATGATGTTCATTGTGCAATTGATGATTATGCAGTTCTTGCTGCTTACAGAGCAGAGTTAATCTCACAGGGTAAAAGCGTCATAACCGTTGATGCAGGGGATGCAATTCAGGGTGAAGTTATCGGCTCAATGACCAAAGGTGAAGCCGTGGTAGATATTATGAATGCAGTTGGATATGACTATGCTGTACCGGGTAACCACGAATTTGATTATGGTATGGAAGTTTTCCTTGACCTTGCACAGAACAAGGCTGAATATGATTATATCAGTTCTAATTTCTATAATCTCACAACAGTTTCGCCTGTGTTAGTTCCCTATACAATTGAAGATTTCGGTAGTTATCAGATTGCTTTTGTGGGTATCTCAACTCCGGAAACAGTTACCTCATCAACTCCGGAATACTTTAAGGATGAAAGTGGCAACTTTATTTACGGCTTTCCTGTTTATCCCGGTGCTTTAAAAAATGAAGACCTTTATGAGAATATTCAGAAAAGTGTTGATAATGCCATTGACGATGGTGCAGATTGTGTTGTTGCGATAGGTCACGCAGGTATTATTGGTTCGATGGATGGCTGGAAATCGACCGATATCATTGCCAATACAGACGGAATTGACTATTTTATTGATGCACATTCTCATGAAACAATCCAAGGTAATGTTTATAAAAACAACGATAACGAAGATGTTATTCTTACATCAACAGGTACGAAATTCGCAAACTTCGGTGTGTTGACAATCACCAATAACAGTGCCGAATTTAAACTTATAAATCCTGATGAAGTTGATATTGAAGCAATGTCATCAAACGCAAAATCAGCTTACGATACCGTTAAGAAAAAGGTTGACGGTTACAACAAAGACATAGCATATCTTTATGAAGATATCGGCATTTCAGAAGCAAAACTTATTATCTATGAGTCTGACGGAAGTAGGGCTATAAGGAAGAGAGAAACGAATGCAGGCGATTTTGTTGCCGATGCTTATCGTGCTGTAACCGGTGCAGATGTTGCAATAGCAAATGGTGGCGGTATTCGTGCAGAGATTGAGGTCGGAGGTGTATCAAGAAAAAATCTTATGGATGTGAATGCGTTCAACAATGAAATGTGTGTTCTTGAGGTTACAGGACAACAGATTATTGATATACTTGAACACGGTGCTCGTAAATGTCCCGAAGTTCTCGGCAGTTTCTTCCAAGTTTCTGGTGTGACATTTGAAATCCACACTTACAGAGAAAGCCCCATTATTACTGACCAACTCGATAATTTTATTGGAGTTGACAATACGAAGGAACGCCGAATTCAGAATGTTCGAGTAGGCGATGAACCTATCAACCTTGATAAGAAATACACATTAGCTGGTAGTACGTATGTGCTTCTTCAGGGTGGCGATGGACTCACAATGCTTGATGATGCAAGAATTGTTCAAAAAGACGGTCTTCCTTGTGATTCTGAGATGTTGATTAAGTATTTTACAGAAACTCTTAACGGCAAAATTACCGCTGAACAATATGGTAACCCAAATGGCGAAGGAAGAATAAAAATTATTGATGTTGACCCAGTAAGTGTGTGTGACCATATATGTCATAAAGATGGTTTCTTTGTCAATATAATTTGGTCTCTCACTAATTTCTTCAACAAACTCTTCCGTATCAATCATATTTGTGACTGTGGTGTTGACCACTATTAAGTTTTTTTGTAAAAAAATAATTAAGTAAAACAAAACGCGTTGCATTTGGGAAATCTCCATTCCCCTCTTGCAACGCTTTTTTAGTTTATCAACTATGCTTTTATTTTATCCGAGTGCCACCATGCTGAAAACAAGTGCAAACAAAGCAACTGTTTCGCAAAGACCAACTACCGTAATGTACTGTGAGAATCCTTTTCCTGTTTCTGCTAAAGCATCTGCACCTGCTGCACCTGCTTTACCTTGAAATACTGCTGAGAAAGCCATTGCAAGACCTGATGCAATACCAAGACCAATCAAAAATGCAGGGTCTGCTGTTGAAGATTTCATCTGCTGCATCAAAAGGAAACCGTAAATTGTCTGTGTAAGAGGTGCACCTGCAAAAACTGTAAGAATAAATGGCGCTGCCTTATTACTCATATAGCACTTTTTCCAAGCACCAATTGATGCCTGACCGGCAATACCTATACCGATAGCTGAACCTATCGCAGCAATACCCATTGCCAAAGATGTTCCTAATAATCCGAAATTCATAATTATTTCTCCTTCGTGATTTTAATCTATTTGTTCATTAAATGGTTTAAATTTATGCCCACTCCAGGACATATCGAGATGCGATGAAAATTCCAAAGTGTTAAGTCTTATACCGTGTACAATAACGGACAAGACATTCAATATCATATTTAGTCCGTGACCAAATACTAAAAGAACAATCGCAATAATCATAAATAAGAAGTTTCCAAACAATGGTCCTGCCAACTCGTTTACGGTAGCAGCAATTGCAGCCCCTGCAAGTCCAACAGCCCAAAGTCGTATATAGGAAACTATATCCGAGAAAACATTAACTACACCAAGCAAGACAGAAACTATATTAGTAAGACTTGCAAGTATAGATTTCACAATGTTCCCTTCGTAATTTGAAAATACAAAGCTTAAAACAAAGCCTAATCCTATAAGAGCAATAGCAACCGCACCAATAGGAATACCACTGATTACAAGTCCAAAACTGAACACTTCAGGATTTACAACAAGGCTTAATACAAGATAGTAAATTCCAAACAGTTGTAATATTGAACCAATGTCACCAAGCATTTTGAGTGAACTCTTGTTTCTTTTTGCTCCTTTTATATGTGCTATCGTCAACTGAATAAGTGCCAACGAGAAACAGAATATTTGTAAATTCTGCGCTGTGGTAAGCCCTACATCACCTTGTGTCCAGAAAGGATGCCAGATTCTGTCTTCATAAACGTTTGAAATGACAGGGATTGACAAATTCTGTAACCATTGTGGTATTTGTTCAGGAGAAAGTCCAAACCAAGTACAAGTCAGCGTTCCCCATAATACAGTTGACAAACCTAAAAGTCCTATAAGCAAAAATGTTGGTGAAACTGTTTTCTTTGCAGCAAGGGATTTTATGATTGGAATAGCTGCAACAGCACAAATGAACAATCCGTATCCGCCATCGCCAAAAATTATGCCAAAGAAAATAAGAATAAATGCTAGGAACCAACCTGAAATATCATACTCAAAATATCCGGGAACAGCACCTAAAAAGTCAGTTAACGGATATATCAGACTGACAAACTTGTTGTTTTTAAGTTTGGTTGGTACATCATCTTCCTGAGTTGGCTCTTCTACGATAAGTCCCCAAGAATTCGATTTAGCAGTATCTTTTAATTTGTCAAGATTGTCTGTTTCAATATATCCTTTGAAGTATGCCACAGAAACATTTCTGTTGTTATCATCTGACAAGTTTTCATCTGCCATACCCGTCGCATAGATTTCAAATTCTATTTCCTTTTCACAAGCTTTAATCGCATTTTTAAGTGCATTTGTACAACTTCCGTAAGAGAGAATTTTTTCGTCTATGGATTTAATCTTATCACCAAGTACAACAAGCTTTTGTTTCATTTCTTCAGTAGAAATTTGTGGCAACTCCAACTTGTAATTGTTCAAAAATGTAAGTATTTCACCTTCGTGCTCTGATTTTATCAAAAGGCATTTTACAGAATTTTTATTTGAGCTTAGCTTAATGGTTTTTACACTATCATCCAAGGATTCATATTCTGTTTTAGGCATTTCGTAGAATGAAACATCAACACCCTTATTGACTAAATCTGCAATACTAGATGGTTCAAGTTCACCCCATTCTTTCAGTCGTTCAAGTTCTGAATTAAGGGCAATTTGTTCTGACTGACAATTTTTCTTTTCTTCTGTCAAAAAAGCTATTTCTCTTGCAATATTCAAACTTTCATCAACAGTTATCTCTTTTTCGTCTGTACTTTTTTTGTTTTCCACAATGAAAATTGCACTTTCAAGCAAGGATATCTGTTCTTTAAGTTCATTGAGTCTTTCACCCGAACCCTCGGTTATTTCAATATGAACCATTCCAAGTTTTCGAAGTTTTTTAAGTGTTTCTGTTTTTTTATCTCCCATAATTATGAGGGAAACTTTTTTCATAGGAACAATCATAATGCGTAAACCTCCTTTTCGGAAGCCTCAGCATTACGTTGGGCAATTTTGCGTTTTGATATTTTAGAACGCACTACGGCACTGACTTGTTGGTCTGCCATATAAATTGATATTTTTTTAATATTTCTTTCTGTTTCAGGGATTTTTACCTTTTCAAACAAATTGACTCTTTGACTGGTTGCAAGGAGTTCTGCACCTAAAAGCCTTACTTGTTCGTCTAACACTTCCGCCTCCAAATCGAGTGACATTGCTCTTTCCATATGATTTGCAGCAATATCAACCCACAAAGGAGTTTCGTACAAGTCATAGTCCCCTCTTGAAAAATCTGCTCCCTCATAAGTTGGAATAGCAACACCTGCAATATTTCCTTTTCCTTTACGGATATTGCTGACAGTGATTATTCCATCAGGGAAAACATCCTTTTCACTAAAAACAGCAATCCAATCTTTGAAACCCATTTCAAGTTTCTCTTTTTCTTCTCTTACCGCTTTAGCTTTAGCTTCTATTGTACGAATTTCTGCTTGTAGTTGTTGTTTTTTTAGTGTCAGAGTAGGCAAATATCTCTGGTACATTTTAAGAGCATCTTTTTGTACCTTTAACTCATTTTTTGTTAATTTGATTTTTGCCAAAACCACAGTCCTCCTTACTTAGGCCAGAATTCATCAGTAAGGTCTGACTTAATACCAGTTTCATCCTTCTGGAAACAATCTGCTAAAATTTCCCAACCTAAATCAAGGGACTTTTCGAGTGACAAGTTAATTGACAAATCCATCATTTTGTTTTCAAAAAGATTACCATATTTAAGAAGTTTTTCGTCCCACTTATTCATTGAAAAGCCCATATTTTTCTTTTCCAGTGTTTCTTTATATGAAGAATATAAACGAATCATACCATCCATAAGAGCTCTATGGTCTTTTCTTGTTTTACCATTAACATTCTGTTTAAGTCGTGAAAGAGAACCAAATGGCTCAATACGTCCACCCTTAAGGTAATACTGTCCTTCAGTAATGTAACCTGTGTTATCAGGTACGGGATGTGTTACGTCGTCGCCTGGCATAGTAGTAACAGCAAGAACAGTTACTGAACCTGAATTTGCAAAGTCAACAGCCTTTTCGTAACGAGCTGCTAACTGTGAATAAAGGTCACCGGGATAACCACGATTAGATGGAACTTGTTCCTGAGTGATTGCAATCTCTTTCATAGCATCGGCAAAGTTAGTCATATCAGTAAGCAATACCAATACATCTTTATCCTGCAAAGCAAACTGTTCTGCAACAGCCAATACCATATCAGGAATCATCATACATTCAACAGTAGGGTCAGATGCAGTATGAATAAACATAACAGTTTTACTTAATGCTCCACCCTGAGAAAGCTCATCTTTAAAATAAAGAAAATCGTCGTATTTAAGACCCATGCCACCAAGGACAATTACATCCGCTTCTGCCTGCATAGCAATTCGTGCAAGAAGCTGGTTATATGGTTCACCTGAAATTGAGAAAATAGGCAATTTCTGTGAAACAACCAGTGTATTGAACATATCAATCATTGGGATATTTGTTCTCATCATTCGGTTAGCAAGAATTCGTTTGGTTGGGTTAACAGATGGTCCACCAACAGGTTTCATATTTTCTGTAAGTGCAGGGCCCTTATCCCTTGGTTCGCCTGAACCGTTAAAAATGCGACCTAACAAATCTTCGCTGAATGACACACGCATTTCACGACCTAAAAAGCGAACTTCGTCACCGGTTGAAATACCCTGACCACCTGCGAAAACCTGAAGGGAAACAACGTCACCATCAATTTTATTAACTTGTGCAAGTGATTTACCAAAACGAGTGTTAATCTGTGCTAATTCCTTATATTGAACATTTTGAGCCTTAACAGTAATAACGTTACCGGTGATTGATTCAATTCGATTAAAAACTTTATTCATTCTCACTCACCGTCCTTTAATAGATGCTCTGCTTCAAAGCCTAATTCACCATTTTTTTCGTTATATAATGCGTCAATTTCGTTTTCAACCTTATTAAAAGCATCACTTTCAAATTCAGTATAATTCCAGTCAATGAATTTTTGACGCATACGATTAAGAAAACTACGAGCATCATCTTTATTATCAATTTCGTACTCGCTACCTAAAACATATATGAGTTTATCTGTAACATAACGTTGACGCATAGTTCCGCAGTTTGCATCAACTAAATCAAAAGAGTTCTGCTGAAGATATACTGCATCAAGCATTTCTGCTTTAAGATAAATGATATAGTCGGAAATGCTTGTACCTTCTTCACCTACGACCTTCATCATAGAACCGATTTCGTTTCCGTGATGAAGAATCTTTTTGCAATACTCAGACTTTTTGCTATCAATTACGCTCTTGTATTTCGACCACGAAATAAGTGGGTCAATAGCAGGATATTTTCTAGCATCTGAACGTTCACGGGATAAACCATGGAATGCACCGACAACCTTGAGTGTTGCCTGAGTAACAGGTTCTTCGAAGTTACCACCTGCAGGAGAAACAGTACCACCAATTGTTACGGAGCCTGTACTTCCGTCAGGCAAACGGACATAACCTGCTCTTTCATAAAATGCTGCAATATATGATTCAAGATATGCAGGGAATGCCTCTTCACCAGGAATTTCTTCAAGACGTCCTGACATTTCTCTGAGAGCCTGTGCCCAACGTGATGTTGAGTCAGCAAGAAGAAGAACATTAAGTCCCATCTGACGATAATATTCTGCAAGAGTTACCGAAGTATATACTGATGCTTCTCGAGAGGCAACCGGCATGGAAGATGTGTTACAGATAATAATTGTACGTTCCATAAGTGAACGACCTGTTTTAGGGTCTGTAAGTTCAGGAAATTCTGTCAATGTTTCTACAACTTCACCTGCACGTTCACCACAAGCAGCAATTATAACAATGTCAACATCTGCATATTTAGAAGTTGTATGCTGTAACACAGTTTTACCTGCACCAAAAGGTCCGGGCGTACAATATGTTCCGCCTTTAGCCACAGGGAAAAACGAGTCAATAAGACGCACCTTTGTTTCCATTGTTTCAACTGGTGCTAATCTTTCACTATAACATTTAACAGCTCGTTTTACAGGCCATTTAAAGGACATAGAAACAGAGACTTCACGTCCTCGTTCGTCTGTAAGAACTGCAATAGTTTCTTTTACCGTGTATTCGCCTTTTTCTGCAATTGATTTTAATGTGTATTTTCCAAGAAGATAAAACGGAACAAAAATTTTATGGGTAAATGGTCCTTCAGGAACTGTACCGATATATTCACCTGCACGTAAAGTATCACCAACTTTTGCAACAGGTGTAAATTCCCATTTTTTCTCAGAATCAAGTCCGTCAGCATAAATACCACGTTCCAAGAACCAACCTGCTTGTTCTGCCAATACAGGTAATGGATTCTGAAGACCATCATAAACCTGACCTAACAATCCCGGACCAAGTTCTGCTGACAACATATCTCCTGTAAATTCTACCTCATCGCCACACTGAATACCATCAGTCATTTCATAAACCTGAATTTGTGCGACATTTCCTCTTATACGGATAACCTCACTTTTAAGCGTTGTGTCACCTACTTTAACAAAGCAAATTTCATTCATAGAAACATTGCCCTGAAATTCAACAGACACAAGGTTACCATTTATGCTTACAACCTTTCCTGTATTTTCGGTCATTATATAGCCTCCAACCTATCTCCATTCATAATGGAATCATAAATATTTCTGTATGCGATTTCACCTGCATTTGTATCAAATTGTCTTATGTGTGAAATCAATTTAAGTTTCAATCCATAATAATAAACAAATTCCTCAGAAAAATTGTCCATCGGTCTAAGGGTTTCCAAAAACTCCAATCGATAATTATTAAGGAATTTTTCCGCTTCCAAGGGACTTTCAATCTCTATTGCAGTATTTGCAACCTTTATAAGTTCACTTGACAATACGTTGTTTTCTGTATCAAATGACTTTTTCATTTTATCTGCTCGGACTTTAGCAAGAGCAAGTCGTAAACTTCTTTCGTTATTGTTCCAAGTTTCAATTAACAAAGAACTTGACTTTTCATATGTTTTCGGTGGTAAAAGAGTCATTTTGTTTATTTCATTACATATCCTTTTGCCTGAAATCTCGTTACACAACTCGAAAAATCGTTCTTCTGTAATTGGCAACGGTATATTTTCACTAATTCCATCCAAAGATGGTAGCTGTGATATTAAATAGTATTCTGACATAATTATTCCGCCTCTTTCAAAAGTTTAACAACCTTTGGGCTAAGATAACTTGACATCATATCCACAACAGCATCAGTAGAGTAATCGTAATATGCACCGCCATTATTAACTGCAATACGGAATCCTCCGTCAAAATTATCGTTAGCTTTAAGAGTAACACCTTTTGAGATTTTTTCTTTTAAGGTGCTATGTGCAGTTTTCTCAAGCAACTCAACGTCGTTGGTGTTCAAAATCACTTCGATATTTTCCACATCTGGTTTGTTTGCCCAGCTTTCAACAACATTTATGACAATTTGTGATAATGAATCAGCAGAATAAACCGAATTAACTGTTTCTCCAACAATGGCATTAAGCTCTCTTGTAACACTTTCTCTAAAAGAAATAAGAAGATTTCTTCCTGCCTGACGGATTGCATCATCACTCGATTTTACCATTCTTTCGTTTTCAATTTTAGCATCAGCCAGGATTTTATCTGCCTGTGCCTTTGCATCTGCAATAATCTTTTCAGCCTCTGCTTTTGCAGAATCAACAATGGCTTTCGCTTCAGTTTCTGCTACCTCTACACCATCTTTTTTAATTTGGTCAATAAGTTCTTGTAATTGTATTTCCATAAGGTTTTCTCCTTTTATTATTTTCTAATTGCAATAATTCTATATTTCTTATAAAAAAAATGGAACCAAAGTCCTCTGCAGTCAGCTGGTTCCATCGAATATATATTGCTTGTATTTTATTATAACATATGCTAATTTTTTGTCAAGACTTTAGGGCGTACGACAAAAGGTAAATACAGGTTGAGTTTCTTATATGATGCATAATCACACAAGAAATATAGATTTTGCAACGCTTTTATTGTGAAACAATAAGGTTCCAGAAACTGCAAGTATAATTGCAAAGAATAAGACCTGCTTTTTTTTGGGGGGGGGCAGGTCCTGTTCTTTATTCGTATATTCTTATATCTTTCAGTATAGGATTTGACCTTGACTGTGTTACGATGATAACAATTCTATCCGTTGTTACAGGAGAATCAAGTTTCACGATTCTCTTTGAGCCTACAACAGTACCTGTATAAATAAGTTCATAGTCCAAGTCTTCTTTTTTTGCATAAACTTTAAATTCTTCAATACGTTGACTGTATGTCATGTCTTCTGAAAAAGTGATAAGCTTCACTTGTTTTTTTGAAGAAAAATCAACCGTTACACCTGATTCACCATCGGCAAGACAAATATCCGCCTCGCTTATCTCTCTTGTGTTTTTTTCGGGAGAGTATGCAAAAAACATTTTATTTTTTATTTCATTCTTAAAAGGTTCAGTGATAAGCTCAGTGAATTTTTTTAGGGTTTTAATTTCACGCTTGTCTATAAGACCATCTTTATTAGGAGGTACATTGAGAAGCATTGAAGCATTCCCCCCCACAGAGTCAAAATATATTTTTGCAAGGTCTTCAGCCGTTCTTTGCTTTTTGAAAAGGTAATAAAGATTATTATGCCAGAACCAGCCGAGATTTATTGAAACATCAGCCTCTGCAGGCTTAAAAACAAGATTTTCATATTTTTTTAGCACCTCTCTTGAACCGAGGTCTTCGGTTGTGTCACTCAACTTCTCAGCCATAAGTTTGGTCTGGTCTGCGGCAGTTTGTGAATTATCTGCAACCGTATCGGTGCTGTCCTTTTCAACGGGAATTACACTCCATTCACTTTTTCTGACTCTGCCACCCTCGTTACCTATCCATCGCACATCAGGACCACAGATGGAAATCACGGCGTTGGGGTGGTATTTCCTTATAACCGAGTAGTATCTTTCCCAATCATAACTCTGTTTTTTGCCGTTTTTCCCTTCACCACAAGCTCCATCAAACCAAAAGCAGAATATATCACCGTAGTTGCAACAAAGCTCTGTCAACTGATTTACAAAGAAATCATTATACTCCTCAGTGCCATAAGTTTTTTCGCGTCTGTCCCATGGCGAAAGATAAATGCCGAGTTTGAGGTCATATTTCTTGCAACTTTCCGAAAGCATTTTCACTATATCCTTGCCGAAAGGTGTGTTAATTACATTGTGGTCAGTAAATTTTGTATCAAAAAGGCAAAAACCATCGTGGTGCTTTGCAGTTATTATTATACCCTTACTCCCAGTCGCCTTGAGCACACTGCACCACTGGTCAGTATCAAGTTTTTTCGGGTTAAAGCAGGAAATATCCTCATTACCCTCGCCCCATTCCCGATTGGTCATTGTATTTATACCGAAGTGAATGAAATTATAGTACTCAAGCTTCATAAACTCAAGTTGGCGCTCAGAAGGTGTGACCTTTATATACCTTTCAACATCTACACCGTTTATCGGGTAAGAATTATTGCCGAAACACCAGCCCTCTTTAATAACTTTCATAATATATCTCCTTTGCAAAAGCCTCACACTGTTCACACAATGTGAGGCTCTGTTTTATCAATAATAAATACCTACTGTTTAACCGATAGCTCGGAGAAGTGAGCCCACATTAGTTGAAGGAAGGTCACAGATGTATGGGCTTCATCAACCTCATATTCTGTATTTTTTACATAGGAAAAACCATCTTTAACCTTATTGACTAAAGCCATTTTTCACTCTCCTAAATCAATTTATAAAATTATAACATCTGTATAAGGAAAAATCAACAAATGGATTTTCAATCGTTTATCATTCCGTATTCTTTGAAAAAATCATCAACACTTTCAACTGTTCCTGCTTTTCCAACAGCGAAGCCAATGAGATGATTTTTCCTGTATCTTTAATTCTCACTTTGCGATGCTTGTCATCATCAAATATATAAACGAATTTTTGAGTATCGGACATATTAGCATATAATTCACCCTTTGTACCGAAGATGCGAATGTATCTGCCAAGTTTTAATCCGAATAAGTTACTTGTCTGTCTGTAAATGTTTCAACATTTTTACGGTAAATGTTACTTGCAGTTTTCTGAATCTTTCCTTTGAATGCAAACTCACGAGCCATTCTGTAAGTAAACTTATCGCCATTTTGCTTTTCCTCTTTTACAGTTTCAGAATTGAACATATCATATATGCGAGCTACTCTTGTTTTGTAAGTTGAGGTGTCATTTTCGTCAATTTCAATTACGCGGTAGCCACATTGTGTAGAATGACAAAGTCCTATATAACGTGTACTGAGAGAATTGACAATATCAATCCCTTTATGCTCTACTGCAAAGGCATTTGTGTGGTCGTGACCTGTGAACATTGCAAGTACATCGCCCTGCTCAACCATAGCGTCAAACTGACCATAGTTTTCATATCCGGGGCAAGGGTATTCTCTTAATGTACCGTAATTCACACGGTCAGGGTCAAACATATAGTATTCGTCTTTGTTATATAAATGCTTATATGCATAAGGCTTCCAAGAATCTGACTTTTTGAGTACATCATAGATTTCGCCTACAATTATATGCTGGAATACAAGAGAATTTACTTTTTCTCCGTTATTCTCCACCTTAAGTTTATCGGATGTTTGTTTATACCACTCAATCTGGTCAGGCTTTACACAACTGTATCTTCCCTCTTCGTCATAATCACCCGAATCGAAAACCCAGAGGTTAAATTTCACCTTTTCACCATCGGAGGAAAACACAGGAACATTGTACGTACCACAACCTGAAAGAGTTTCACCATCATCAACAGAAACGGAGCAAGAGAATGTGTTGTAATATGCCATAAGCTCTTCTCGTGTCATTGCACCTTGCTCCGAATCGTGATTACCAAAAGTTACTGCCACAGGAATATTTCTTGAATCAAAAATATTCATCAATGCGTTAATCATTTTCTTTGTATCTTCTGCATTTTCGCAATTCACAACATTGTCGCCTGTTATCATCACAATATCGGGTTTTTCTGTATCACAAGCTCTCTCAACCAACCAGATTGTCGGGTCAAAGTTATGGTTAAGATTGAGATGAGTGTCAGTTATGTGCAAAATTTTGAGTTTTCCGTTTGAATCAAACTTAATTGTTTTGTCCGTTTTGTTCTGAATAACTGCGGGATTGTAGTTGACTCCACTATATTCAGGTCTTAATAGGGGTAATAAAATCCACGTTGCCATAACAACCACCAATACCAATAAAATTACTGTTATAATTCGTTTTTTCACTGTCCCATCTCCAATGATAAACTTTTTTATTCATAAATTATTATATCATCCCCATAAATAAAAAGCAAATAAAACACAAGCATTGTATTTGGGAGTATCGTTTCTCTTTTACAACGCTTTTTATTTATTGATTGATTTGATTTCAAACACAATTATGGTTCAAGATTGAAAAGTAATAACCATTATGGTACAATTATTTTAAGACAAAGTATTAAGTGTCTATAAGGAGAATTTTTATGGTGCTTGTTACTGGTGCAAGTGGATTTGTCGGAAGCAAGATAATGCAGGTTTGCAAGGATGTCGTTGCATGTCCGTCACTCCGAAACATATCGGAAAATGATATTAAGCGTATTGTAGAAGAAAATTGCGTTGATACGATTATTCATACTGCTGCTATTTCAGATATTGGAGTGTGTCAAGCTAATCCCGAGGCTTCCTATTTTGCAAATGTACAGATTCCCGTGTTTTTAGCAAAATCATCAAAAAACATAAAGCTTATTTGCTTCAGTTCTGACCAAGTTTACAGCGGAACTAATGAGGATGGTCCATATTTGGAAGATATGGTAAACCCAAACAATATATATGCCGAACACAAACTGGAAATGGAACAACATGTTCTTGATATTTCTCCAGATGCAGTCATGCTACGTGCAGAGTGGATGTACGATTATTACCTGAAAAAACCTAACTATTTTATGAATATCATAAATGCAAAGGATTCAGTCTGTTTTAGTTCTCAGCAATTCAGAGGGATTACATATGTAAAAGAAGTTGCTGAAAACATGGAAAATGTTATACTTCTCCCCG
This sequence comes from Clostridia bacterium, assembly GCA_017624735.1. Taxonomy (GTDB): domain Bacteria; phylum Bacillota; class Clostridia; order Oscillospirales; family Acutalibacteraceae; genus Fimenecus. The sequence continues at coordinate 45,958 of JAGAMK010000027.1, read as the reverse complement.
GTGGTGTATATAACTTTGGAAGCGAAACATCAAAGTCTATGTATGAGATAACAAAGGAGTTTTTAACTCTCATTGGGAAAGATATAGCAGTTGAAGATACACCACCAAGACATAATTTATGGATGAATTGTGAAAAGGCAAGAAAACATGGTATAGTTTTCAGTAGTGTTGAAGATGGATTAAAAAAATGTGCAGAAGACTACAAATTGTTGATATAGTGCAAATATAAAGCAAAAACCGAAACCCCAAATTCAAGGGATTTCGGTTTTTTATTTAAAAAAGAATTCTGCTTCTGTTAAATCAGAAATCGTATTTATATTAAATTCTCTTTCTGCAACAAAGAGTGTTGAGCCATGATAGCCCAATGTTGTTAGATAATTGAAGCAGTCGCATAAATCGTAGAGTTTCTCAGGGGTTGTTGCGTATGTTTCTTTTATAATCGTCTGTGATTTGCCGTTAAAAATGCTGAATCCCGTACCTTTTATATTGCCTGTAACAACCTTTGGTTTTTCTATACATTTTACAAGTATTGAATTATCATCTATTTCAACTGAAAAGTTGTTCATGATTTTTTCAAGGTTTTCTTCGTATGTAACACCACAGAAGAAGTGGGATTTATCTAAGTTCAATGCATTTTTAATTGATTCGGTTTTCAAATTAACAAAAATTTCATCTGCTAACTGTAAAACAACAGTTTTACTGTCGTCAATAACATTCAAGGCTTGTACAAAGGCGTTTACTAAACCATTTTGTTGTGCTTGGTGAACATAATGAATAGTTAAACTCTCATACTTCTTACCGATTGCCTTTTTGATTAAATCGCCTTGTTTACCAACAACTACATAAGCATCAGTTATGCCTAAATCAATCAAATTATCAAGTGCATATTCTATTAAGTGTTTGTCATTTATTTTTCTTAATGACTTGCAGATGTCCTGACCGGAGCTCATCTTCAAACGAGTGCCATCACCAGCAGCTAATATAACACCAACCATAAACATCCCTCTTTTCTGCTTTGGTGATTGATTATTTTAGTAATTAATTCTTCTCTCTTCAATGATGATTGGCTTTTCTCCATTGTTGCGAGGAAGTGAAATAAGATGCTCTGCACAGAAACAAACCATCAACAAAAGTAATCCCATAAAAATGATTGCCAATCTCAACATAATACTGCTGAGTGCTTCGTTAAGAGTTAAATCAAATGCGTTTGGCAAACAGCAAATGAATAATTCTGCAATGGTTAAAAGCATCATAATTATTGACACCCAAATAACTCGTCTTGGCAATACCTTTGAAGCATTTACGATACCGCAAACTGCAAAGTCATAGTATTTTGACAAGGTGAATTTGCTCTTGCCCTTTTTACGCTTTTCCTGAGTATAATAAACAAACTCAAAGGATGAACCATATTCATAAATAAGGCCACGAAGGAAAGGCTCGTTTGTGTTAATTCTTTTGAGTACATCAATAAAGCTCTTATCAAACAACTCAAATTCAGTTGCATGTGGCACCATTTTTACACCAAAAATGTTATTTATTACCCAATAGAAAATTGTTCGGATAAAATAAACGATTTTGTTTTCTCGGCTTTGGTTTTTAACGCCGAAAACGATTTGAGCACCAGTTTCCCATTTCTCAACAAGTTTTGGAATTTCCTCAGGTGGATTCTGTAAATCTGCGTGTAGAATTACAGCACAATCCCCTTTTGCCTGTTGGAAACAATAGAAAGTACCCTTTGCATAACCGAAATTCTTTGAATAAAAAACTGCTTTTATATGGTCATCCTTATTGCAAAGCTCTTCTATTTTCTTTTTTGACCCGTCTGTTGAGCCATCGTCAAAAAACACGATTTCATAATCGTATTTATCGAGAGTTTGCATTACTTTTGTTGTTCTTTCGTATAACTCGTCAAGAGTATCAGCCTCGTTGAAATTGGGAACAACAATTGAAATTAGTTTTTTACTCATTTTTGTCACCTTAATCGTAAGTTTTGTCTAAATCATATTTTTTAATAATTTTTGGGTATGCGTGTGAAAACCAGAAAATATAAAGGAATTCATATAAAGCCTTAAAGCCGTCAATGAAGAAATTAATAGGACCTTTAAGTGAAATAGAGTGCAATCCATTAAGAATTGTTTCTTTTGCAAACTCAAATGCACCATGTTCCTGTAAAGCACCTTTGTTTGAGAAACTCTTCCACAAGTACCAGCTTCTGATAACTCGTAAATCCACACTTGGAACAGCAGAAAGGTTTACACCCAAGGATTCAGTTGCAACAACCTTACTCATTGCTTTAAGTGTTTTTGGCGCTTTATAAGTTCCATTTGCCACAACCTGGTCATAAAGTTCAGTACCAGGAATAGGTGTGAAATGGAAAACCGGTGTAAGATTTGCTTTAACTGTATTGAGCAATTTAACAGTATCTCTCAACTGGTCAACAGTTTCATTTGGGAACCCGATAATAAATGAGCCAATAGTTGTAATACCAATTTTGTTAAGAATTTCAAAGGTAGGTGCGATTTTTGAATAGTCAATATTTTTGTGGACAATCTTTTGCATTTCCTCTGAGCCAGTTTCAATGCCGAAGAAAATCCATCTGCAACCTGCATCATAAAGCATTTGATATTCTTCTTCACCAAACATGCCGATTCGAAGCTCGATACCCCACTGGAATTTTAAGCCACTTTCATGAACTTTCTCACAGAAATCAACTAAATCACTTTTCTTGACAACCCAAAGTTCGTCCGAGAAGAAGAAACCATCTGCACCATGATTTTCTATAAGATAACGAATTTCTTCCAATACATACTCATTGGGACGCTTTCTGTAAGTGCTTTTGTGGAAATTCATATTTGAACAGAAAGCACATCTGCAAGGACAACCCTTTGCAGAATATATGTACATCATCTTTTTACAACCAAGATATGTCTGCATATATTTTGATGGGTCAATGAGTGTATAGTCAGAAACCGGCATATCTCGAAGGTCAGCAAATTTGCGACAAGGAGTAACAACTATTTTTCCGTTTTCCTTGTATGCCAAGCCCTGAATATTAGCAAATGATTCACCCTTCTGGAGTGCATTCATCATTTCAAGCCAGGTTTCTTCACCTTCACCATAAGAAATATAATCAACAAGGTCAAGAGATAACACCTGCTCCATTTGAAGAGATGGCATCTGTCCACCCCATACAACAGGTATTCCCTTTGCTCTTGCAGCTTTTGATATCTTTTCAGCATCTATAAGACCACGGGATGACATAAGAGATACACCGATAATGTCAGGCTTATATGAATCTAAAAGTTTATTGATATTTGATTTGTGAACACAACGGTCTTCGAGTTTTACCTCGTGTCCATTGTTTTTTACATGAGTGGCTATTGAGAGAAGCCCCAATGGATTTGAAAGGGCTCTTGTATAATAGCCAACAGATGGGTTAATGAATAAAACTTTCATTTTTTACCTCAAAAAAGATTTTTCTTTAAAAGTTTAATTGCGTGTTGTGCATAGTTTTTAAACTGAGTAAAAGATGTTATGCACTTTTTTAATGTTTTTAAAATATATATTGGTCGCAGATAGAATTTAAGCTGCATCTGCTTTTTCATTTTTGTTACTTCTTCAAGACTTACTGTGCTTGTACCAATAGTATTTGGAGCATAATAATCATTACCCCAAGCCAAATCACTCAATGTGTTGTAGTCCACACAGTATTGATATAACTCTGTGCCGTAGTATGGCATAGCAATATGTATTTCAATAAAGTCAGGATTTAATTTAAGAATAAATTTTTCAGTTGCCTTAATATCCTCTTTTGTTTCCCAAGGAAAGCCTACCATAAAGAAACCAAACAAAGGAATTCCTGCTTTTCTGATAAGCGATGCTGCACGAATGCTATCCTCAAGGGTAGCACCCTTTTTAATAAGCTTCATTGTCTTTTCGGAGCCGGTTTCAAAGCCAACAGCAATCATAAAGCAACCTGCAGCCTTCATTTTCTGTAGCAATTCAAAAGACAATGGCTTTGTACGAGAGTTTGCAGTAAATTCAATTTTTCCATTAAGTGGAGAATTGATGATTTTATCACACAACTCTGATGCCCACTCGTTATCAATGGTAAATGTATCTGCCTTAAAAAAGAAATTTCTGATGTTAAACTTATAGTAACATTCTTCTATTTCAGCAAAAACGTTTTCTACACTTCTCAAACGTACATTTTTACCTGAAATAATAGGAGTAAGACAATATATACACTGTGAAGGACAGCCCTTAGCAACGGAAATTGTCGCCATGGGTTCACCAGTGTCAGGACGTGTGTAAATATCGTTATTCATTAAATGTCTTGCAGGGAAAGGAAGCTCGTCCAGATTTTTACTCCAGCAGTCAAATTTTGTTGCAACAAACTCATTACCATTGTTATAAATGATTCCCGGAATATCATCAATATTTCCAATACCTCTTAAAAGATAATCAGTAACAGGGCCCATTATAAACTCAATTTCGCCACCAACCAAGCAAGAAACATTACTAAGGTCAAGTGTTTCGAGGAGACTCTTTTTGGGGTTATAGAAAATAGCACCCTTTATAACAAATTTACAATCGTGGAAAGACTTTATCCAGTTGATAAAATCAAGGTCTTCATATATAGTTGCATTTGTGATACTTATAAATATCAAGTCAGGTTTAAACTCTTCAATATCTGCTTTTACCTGCTCTTTAGTAGCAAGTTCTGTCTGATAATCTTTGAGAAAAACAGAATACTCTTTTTCTAACAAAACAGCCGCTGCATAACCAATATCATTACATGCGTGAGTAGATGCCACCGCAGAATCCTCAATATTACATTGTGCTCGGTCTTCGCTTCGTTGATACGCTCTCCCTGGTGGGTAAAGCAACATTACTCTATTCATCGCATACGTCTCCAAATTATTATTCATAGTATTATATCACAGAAATTAAACTAATATCAAGTGTTTGTAATCAATTATTATTAATTTATATTAGGTTTGACTTGATTTATATTTTATGATAATATTAGATTATATATTGCAGTTAGTATTTAGAGGGTATTTGTGATGAAAAAACAAAAAAATACAAACCTGTTATTTGGAATAGCTTTATTGTCGGGTTTGTTAATACATATCTTTTTTCTTTTTATAATTCCATATTTTCATGATGAAACGCATTATGCAACTGTACCATTCCGTATTATGAATGGTGATAGTTTAATTCAGCATGAATGGCATCTTACACAATTTGCGTCATTATTTTCCTATTTACCTGTACGAATTTGGAATTTCATTAAAGGTTCTGCTGACGGAATGTTCATTTTCTTGAGATGTGTATATCTTTTGATTCACACAACAGTTGCAGTTGCAATTTATCGTTGCTTTAAAGAATACGGAAAGTGGGCAGTTTTGGCATCCATGATGTTTTATGTGCAGATAACATATAGAATTCAAGCTATAAGTTACCAATCAATGTTTGTGGTGTTCTTGTTGTTATTCACACTCTGTCTTTTATCAATTTATAAGAAACAGTCTGTTATTTCATATGTTCTTGCAGGTATTTGTTTTGGTTGTTGTTGCGTTTGCAATCCACTTTTCTGTCTTGCATTCGTGATATATCTAATTGGGTGTGCAATATGGACAAAGCGACAAGATATTATAGAGTCCATACTTAATCGTAAGGCTTCACGCACTGAAAAAAAGGGTAAAAAGCTCACAAAAAGACAAAAAAGAGAACAAAAGCAACAGTTGTTTGAAAACTTTCCCAATATAGAAGAATATACTTGTTTCTTTAACAAGGAAGCAATTTTGCGATTCTCTGGCGGAATTCTTATAATTGCTGTTATCGCACTTGTTTTCTTCTTCTCAACAGGTGGAACAATTGATTCAGTTTTTAACAACATAGAAAATCTTTTAGGAAGTAGCGAGTATGATATTGCTTCCAATCCCGGCTCTTCAAAACTTGGACAAACATTTGAATATTTCAGTACTGCTAATCTCGGTATGCCATGGATATTACCTATAATCTTCATTGCATTATTATTTGATAAAAAAAGAAGAAACAACACGCATCGATTCGCCTATCTTACCGCTACGGTTATATGGTCAATATTATTTATATTTGCAATTTTGATATCGGCAGAGTTCAAATTATTCGCGATTTCTTTACCGTTTTTCGTATTTTCAACCATATGCTATCTGTTGACAGAGAAAAAAAACAAAACCCTTTTCTATTGCATGACAATGCCATGTTTAATTGCGGCTGTTATTCATTATCTCGCAGCGGATACACATTTAGCGGCAATCGGTGTTGTACTTGCTGTTGCTAACGTGGCAGGCGTGTTTTATACAATGGATTTGTGGAAAGAAACACGTATTGCTAAAGAAAACGACTCTGAAACAACTGATGGCAAAGAGAAATATGGTCTTAGTCGCAAAATAATAGCCGTAGTTTTTTGTTTGCAGATGTTATTCTATGGCATATTCTATATGTATGCTCAAGTCCCAATACAGGATGCTACTAAAGCGACAACCGGTCCTTATTCCGGATTGTACATGAGCAAAGAACAGTATGAACATTATAATAAACTAATAAACGATTTGGATTATATAAAAAGTATCAGTAGAAAAGACGACCCTGTTTTGTTAGCAACATATGAAAATTGGATGTATCTTCACGTGGACCGTCCTATGGCAACATATACGACATGGTACAGAGGCAGTCTTGATGTAGATTTGTTGAAGGCTTACTACAAAGAAAATCCTGAAAAAAGACCTAAATACATTTATATTGAATCACCTAATTTCAATAGTCAAGCCATTAAATACACTATGGATTTAGTGGATGAAATGTTTGACTTCACAAGACAGGACTTATCCAGTGGCGTTCTATTAACAGTAAAAAGATAAAAGACTTTAAAAATAAACGAATATAACCCCTGATTATTATCAGGGGTTATATTTATTTAGACAAGCCTTTATTGAGAAATGGCAATTCTGTCATTCTAAGTCTTGCACAACCGTATGGGCAAAGTTCTATTTCCTGTACTTCACTTATCGGCACTCTTGATTTAGGTATCTTTCTTGCAATACTTCTGTATGGGAATTTAAGTCCCCAGTTGATTTGCTGCATTTTTGCTTTTATTGTTACCGGTGGGTTATCTTGTGAAAACGGAATGTCGCCTGATGTATGATAATTTATTTCAAAAACATCATCTGCAAAGCCATAATTCCAAGGCGTTTTTGGTATAAACTGATAATCGCAATACGGGAATTTGCGTTCAACACCTTTTTTCGTATATTCTCTCATTTGCTTTTCGTATTTAATCGGCACAGAGAATAACAAAGAGCCCATCTGTAAAACATAAAGGTCATTTGGCCTTTTTTTGAAATATGGTGTTGTTTCAAACTCAATTTCAACTTCGGTTTTACCTTGTGTTATTGCAAATTCAAGGTCTTTAATCTCTGTATTTTCACCATTAACTTTAAGATTTTTTGCAAATGACGGAATACGGATTACAAAGTTAAAATCCTTTTCTGCATCTATATAATAGTGCATTTTATTGTTAAACGGGTAATCTGTTTCAAGTCTGATTATAACACCATCATCTTTCAGAACAGACGGCAACATAACTGAACTTAATACTGTATTGTCCTTATGCATGAATGATGAAAGTGCAAATTTAGGCCAGCCTTGATTAAAATTTGCAGTACAACAGCCAAAATTCGGCTCAAGTCCGAATGTATGCGCATAAGGGCCGTTGGTACTCCACGGAGCCATAATCATTGTCTTCTGGCAGGCAATCTGATTTACCTGCTGAACATACTGATGAGTCCACATATCCTCGCTGAGTGTGGCAGGAAGAGCGTTAAAACCAAGCATTTCAAGACGTTCTGCCCATTTATTATCACCTGTATGAGCAAAAATTTCTTCATAGGAATACATCTGCTCAACTACTGCACAACATTCTGTGCCCTTCGTTGGGTCAAGACCTGAAAGCACCTCGTCACCCGTAAAACTTTCAAAAGCAGTACCATTGTATCTGTCGAGAATTTCACGGAGTTTTTCAGCATTGTCTGTATACTCTTCGCCCAGCAAATCGTGAGAAACAGCTTCACTTTTAAGCATCATAGCCATATTAACTATGTGTGTGTTCAATTTCCATACGTGACTTGGTTTTTTCCAGTTTTCAGTTGTTCTGTTATAGTCAAAGCCTTGCTCCTTAATAATTTTTGCAAGGTCACAAATCCAGTCTTCTTGATATTTTTCGTATAAGAAATTAAGTGAAATGAAAGACTCAAACCATCTGTATTTAGCCCACTGGAATAACTTGATTTCACCACTTTTAAGAAGTTCATAATAGTTTTTAAGTACTTTATATATTACTTGTGGGATTCTCTCATCCCCTGAGCAATCGTAATAAACCTTGAGCGTTTTGCATATAAGTTGTATTGCCCAAGTGTCATACTTTGCTCTTTCTTCTTTTTTGCACGGACAAATCCAGCCATCTTCTTCCTGTGCTGAAACAATGGCATCAATATACTTTTTTACCGTTGCAATCATTTCTTCATTTTCTAAAAGATATGCAAGAGGAATAAAGCCATCAAGCCAGTAAGGTACTCTTTCCCAACCCTCACGGTCGCCACCAATCCAAGCACTATCGCGGATATCGGGCCAGATTTTATGAAGATTACCACTTAAACCATTCGCTTGAATTTCGAGCTGACGTTTAAGCCAACCCTGTGGTTTTATTTCTTTTGATGTATAAAAACTCCATTTATTCATATTATGCTACCTCAACATTCTTCTTTTCTTCAATAGCAAAGCCTTTTTTAATAAGAAAATAAAGCGGAATGAGTGCTAATATACTTACCACACCTGCCCAAAGGAACATATATTTTGCGGGTACTATTACTTCTGCATTTGCTTCATTTATGATAGTCTGTGCAGCAGCTTGACAAGCCATATCACCAATAACAGGGCCTATAACCATCGGCAGAAGTACGGCAAAAATCATTCTTATACCTTGGAAAAGGCCTGCTTTGCCTTCAGGAATAAAGTCCTTGACAGCAGCACCAAAGAGAATGTTGACCATAGCATTACCAACAACCACGGGCAATACGCTTACGAGAATAACATAAATATTTGTGCTTGTTGAAAGAAGCAAGAATCCCAATGTCATTGCAATAACACCAACTACAAGACAGAAACCCTTTTTCTCTGTTGAAAGTTTGAGAAGCTTTACGATGCAGAAGAGAAGTATTGCTATAACAACCACAGCAGTTATAATAACAGATGGTTTAAGAATGTTTTCTATACCCCCATTATCAGGAATAACTACATACTGGACATAAGTAAGAAGATACGGATAGAAAACCTGGAATGCAATAATTGCAAAACAGAATGAGAGGAGAGCAAGATAAAGTCTTGAATTTTCTTTAATAACGGATGGTCTAAAACCATATAAAAGGTCAGCCCAATAATTAGAAGAGGTTTTAATTTGTTGTGTGCGAGGCGGGTCTTTAATAAGGAATAATCCCAACACACCACATAAAGTAACTACAAGACCAAGCCCTATGAAAAATACTTTGTATGTAATGGTCCCTGCCTGAGCAAAACTGCCCACACCGGTTACTGCAAATGAAGATATAGTACCTACAACGGATAACACAGTTTCAACAATTGGGCGTTGTTTTGGTACAGTAATATCAGTTACCCAAGCCTGAAAAGCGGCGTCGTTACTGGTTGAGCCCATAAAGGTCATAACAATATCCATAAGAATAACAAACCAGACCGTTGTGCCGAGAATTTTTGCTTCATCCGTAAGGTTAAAAAGGTTTGCTACATTTTCTTTTGTGATGAAACCAAACATAGCAGTAACAATACCCCATAATATGTAACCCACAGAAATAAACATCTTACGATTTTTCAGTTTATCGCTGAGGGCACCCATTATAAATGTTGTAATCACCGCTGCAATAGCAGAAAGAGCCACCATACGTGCTACCGCTGTTGTTGCTTCCATAGAACCGAGAATTGCCACCTGTGACACATCGGCATATATTTCATTGGTGATAAAAGTGTTGAAATACATATTTTCAGTATTCCAAGCAATACCACCCATAAAGCAGAACATGGTAATTATAAACCAATTCTTTTTACTCAATTTATCTTTAACCATACCTTATCATTCCTTTTGCACAAAAGATATATAGGATTTTTATTCAGGTATAACCTGATTTGTAATATCTTCAAACTGCATTGTTACTTCTTCTCGACTGAAGCCTTCGAGGTCATATCTGTCGGAATAGTAGTTGTATTTATCAATGGTAAAACTTGTATCAGGCTTACAGGTAATCATTGTGCATCCTCTCTGTGAGCCGAGTTTATCAATACCAGAATATGCAAAGTAGTCAATACTGTAACCGTAACTAAAAGTGATTCCCTTATATTCAAAGGTTGTATTGTTAACATGGTCGTGACCATTGAACATTGCCTTTGTTGAGTCGAGTTCCTGCATCTTTTCAAACATATCGTCTTCACCGTACCCGCAACAAACCTGTCTGCCAAGTTCACCGATTATACCTTCAGTATACTTAAAGTTGTCTGTGTCATTATATCCGTTATTCTTAAATTCAGTCCATGCATCGTCCATTTCAACAAGAGGAATATGGAAGAATGCAAGCGATTTAACCGGTGTTGCATCTTTATTGATTTTTTCATTTTCAGCATTCATTCTCTTGATTTCTGACTCATACCACTCAACCTGATTAGGGTGAATGTTATCATATGTCCCCTTAATGCTTTCAATGATGTTGTCTTCAATATATGCCTGAGAATCAATTAAAATTATCGCCTGAGTAATAATACCCTTTGAATTTTTAACTTCAATGGTGTGGTTTCCATAACCGTCAACATCTTCAGGACCTGCCTGGAACAAACAATACTTATAATCTTCGTTTTCATAAAACTCTGCAACGGCTTCTCTGTCAAAATATGAATATGCCTCTGCATCATGATTACCGAAGGTAACGTCCCAATAAACACCAAGGCTTTCCATAAGATTTGCAAATGCCTTTATCCCGCTATGATTATTGAATGTTCCTGCCCTGTAAGGCACGGGGAAGGTAATATCTCCTGTTGCAATAACAAGGTCAGGTTTTTCTTTTGTCACCATAGCTGCAACTGCATTAAGAGCTTTTTCATCCACAGTTTTTGAAAGAAATCCGCCGCCGATATGAATATCGGTAAGGTGCATTACCTTGAAATCACTATCGGTAGTAAAATACCAGTTTCCGTTTTCATCCTTTTCGGGAACAAGCTGATTTTCAATTTCAACTTTATTATACGCAGCTCCCTTTTTCAAAAGATTCTGAACCGATAAAACATTAACACCTGTTATTACAATTGCAATTACCATAACAACAGAAATGAAAATGATTAAGCCCTTTTTTAACTTCTTATTTTTCTCTTTTGCCACAGCGTATTTCTCCTTTCAATTTACACTTTGATAATAATCTAAATACTTAACACTTTAATTGTATCATTAAAATAATTATAACTCAAATAAAATTAAAAGCAATACAAAGTATATAATAGCTTCAACAATCCGTCAAAAGATATTAAAAAGGTATTGACTTTATCGCTTTAACATGATATAGTGAACATATTAAATCACAACGGAGGTAGCAATAATGAAAAATAATATATTCTTTTATTACTTTTATTATTCTAAAAAGGGCTGCCCATCTTTTGTGATATCCAAAGAATAAATCTTTGGGTTGAATATAACAGACAGTCCGCAAATGTTATGCTTTTGCATTAAACATATGCGGAATTTTTATTTTCAACGGCAAACATATGCTTAAAAAGAAAGTAGAGGTAATTGTATATGCGTATGAATTTTCAAAGGAAGATTCCTATTCCACAGGAAGTAAAAAAAGAATATGCCGTAACAGAAAAAATGATTAAAGTAAAAGCAGAGCGTGACGAGCAAATCAGTAAAATATTTGAAGGAACATCTGATAAATTCATTTTAGTTATTGGTCCATGTTCTGCAGACCACAGCGAACCTGTACTTGATTACATTTCTCGTCTTCGTAAAGTAGAAGAACAGGTTTCAGATAAAATCATCATTATTCCACGTATATATACAAACAAGCCAAGAACAACCGGCCAAGGATATAAAGGAATGCTTCACCAGCCGGACCCTGATGCCAAGCCCGATATGTATAAGGGAATTGTCGCAATTCGCGAACTGCATTTAGCTGCATTACGAGATTATGATTTCTCGTGCGCTGACGAAATGCTTTATCCTGAAAATCATCGTTATCTTTCCGACCTTCTTTCTTATGTTGCCATTGGCGCTCGCTCAGTAGAAAATCAACAACACAGACTGACTGCAAGCGGACTTGCCATTCCTGCAGGTATGAAAAACCCTACAGGCGGAGACCTTAGTGTTATGATGAATGCAATTACTGCTGCACAATCTAGCCACACCTTTCTTTATCGTGGTTGGGAAGTCACAAGTGAAGGAAACCCTTTGGCACACGCTATTTTACGTGGTTACATTGATTATACCGGTAAGAGCGTCTCAAACTACCATTATGAAGACCTTATTCAAGTAAGTGAAATGTACGCAAAATCAGGTCTTGCCAACCCGTCGGTTATTGTTGACACAAACCACAACAATTCTGGCAAAAAATATCTTGAACAGATTCGTATTGCTAAAGATATTGTTCACAGTCGAAATCAAAACGGAGACATCAAGCGATTAGTTAAGGGATTAATGATTGAAAGTTATATCGAAGATGGAGCACAAGGAATTGGAGAACACATCTATGGTAAATCTATCACAGACCCTTGTCTTGGATGGGATAAAACTGAAAAGTTAATCTTTGATATTGCAGATAAGCTCTGATTAGTATAAATTCAAATTAAATTACATTATAAAAAAGACATCCCATGGTAGATTCCATAGGATGTCATTTTTTCTTTTATCAGAATACGATTACTATAAGCTGTGAAACTAATACAACTGCAATAAGTGCAATCGGATATGTTGCAGCATAAGCAGCAGCCACATCTTCTGTTCCAGCTGTTGAAATCAAGGTTCCAAGAGCAGGTGTACTTGTCATACCACCTGTAAGTGAACCAAGGCTGTTAAGCAAGCTTAGTTTAAGAACATATTTTGCGAAGAAATAACCAATAATCAATGGCAAGATTGTCATAATCATACCATATACGAAATACATTGGGTCAAAATATTTTACAAAGTCTGCACCGCCTGGAACACCTGCACCCAACAAGAACAACACAAGACCTAACTCTCTGAAAAGTTTAAGAGTTGACTGTGATGGCATAATGCTCAACTTTCCAATTCTGCCGAAGTGACCAAATACTAATGCAGTAAGAAGACAACCACCTGTTGTTGTAAGCGAGAAACATGTGCCGTCAAGTCCATTACTTGTGAGAGGAACCGCCACTTTACCAACCATAGTACCAATAACAGCTGCAAGTGCAAAAGCAGCAACACCGTGGTCATCAAGTTCTAAAAGTTTACCCTTGAAGGTTTTTTTCTTTGATGTACCATCATCACCTGTGCTGAGTTTTGCTCGTTCTACAGCCATATCTGCTTTTACGATTTTTGGCATAATCTGCACAAAAAGAACAACACCGATAACACCAAATATATATGCAATACCATAGCCTACCGAAACAAGGCTAACGTGTTCAGCGGCAACACTTTCTTTAGCTGCTGAGAAAGCCGGTGTTGATGTAAGAGCACCTGAAAGAAGACCTGTAATCATAGCAGTAAATTCTTCTTGTGTTTCAATTGATGCACCAAAACCGATTCCCTTGCCGATGAAAATACATGTTACTGCTGCAATTCCACCTGAAAGAATAATAACAAGACCTAAAAGGACATAGGATTTAAAATTCTTTTTCATATTGCCAAAGAATTTAGGTCCTGCAATAAATCCAACTGATGTTACAAAGAGAATCAACCCAAGGCTTTCAATAATCTCAAGTGCCTTTTCTGCAAATCCTACTTCAATTTCGCCTTTAATTACAAGTTGATTTTCAAGTGGTGTGAAAAGAAGTGCACCAAATAATAATGCTACAACGAAAACACCTGCATCACCTAACGAAACGCCCTTAATCGTTACTCTACCGAGAGCATATCCAACAAAGAGTATCGCAAAAACGCATAACATTAAAAAGGAAATTCCCGTAACCGAAATAACTCCACCAAATAAAGTCATTATTCTATTTGCCTCTTTTCTTATCTTTTGTTTGTGTAATCAGGCAAAAGTTTTGGTGATACTTTATCTGTATCAATTCCAGCTTCTGCGATTTCATTTTCAAATTTTTCAATGTGCTTAAGTGTAAGCTCGCCTACGGTAACATTCTTTGCTTTAGCAGCAGCATTTTGACCTGCGCTTCTACCGAACACGATAATATCAAGCAATGAGTTACCCATAAGTCTGTTTCTGCCGTGGATACCGCCAACAGCCTCACCAGCAACAAACAAGTTTTCAACATTTGTTGTCATACAGTCAGGAGTGATATCAAGACCTCCGTTCTGATAGTGTAATGTTGGGTAAACGAGAATTGGCTCTTTGCGAATATCAATGCCATACTTGTCAAACATTCTCCACATAGCAGGAATTCTCTTCATAATTGTGCCTTCGCCACCAATTTTTTCAATCATCGGAGTGTCAAGCCAAACGCCTTGACCATCTCCGGTGTCAACACCAGTGCCACGTTCTGAACATTCACGGATAATTGAAGCAGCAGCAACGTCACGTGTTTCGAGAGGATGCATAAATACATCACCGTTAACGTTAACAAGTTTTGCACCAAGTGAACGTACTTTTTCAGTAACAAGAGCACCAAAAATCTGTTCCGGATATGCAACACCTGTTGGATGGTACTGAAGTGTTTCAGCATAAAGAAGCTTTGCACCTACTCTGTAACCAAGTACAAGACCGTCAGCAGTTGCACCATAGTGGTTTGATGTAGGGAAGCCCTGATAGTGCATACGACCTGCACCACCTGTTGCAATGATAACTGTCTTTGCCTTAGCAACAAGAAGTTCTTTTGTTTCCATATTCATAAGAACTGCACCGGCAGCGTTGCCGTTTTCGTCCATAATGAGTTCGATTGCAGCTGTGAAATCAACTACAGGAATCTGACGATTGAATACTTCATCACGAAGAGTTCTCATGATTTCTGCACCTGAATAATCCTTAGCAGCGTGCATGCGTTTACGTGAAGTGCCACCACCATGAGTTGTAACCATTGTGCCGTCAGCATCTTTGTCGAATTCAACACCAAGATTGCTAAGCCACTGAATTGCTTCAGGAGCATCGCAAACAAGCTTTGAAAGAAGTTCTTTCTTAGCAGCAAAGTGTCCGCCACCGAAAGCATCAACAAAGTGTATTGCCGGTGAATCGTTTGGCTTATCTGCAGCCTGAATACCACCTTCAGCCATCATTGTGTTAGCATCACCTATTCTGAGTTTTGTTACAATCATAACATCTGCGCCAGTTTCATTTGCTTCAATAGCTGCAGATGCACCTGCACCGCCACCACCGATAATAAGAACATCTGTTTCATAATCAGGGTTTGAAAGGTCAACACTGTCAGCAGTAATACGGCTGTGAGCCTGAAGCATTTCTGCTAATTCTGTTGGAACTTTATCACCTTTATTAGCACCGATTTTTAATACTGCAAATTCATCTTTTTTATAGTCAGGATGGAAAGTTGCAAGTAAGTCTTCTTTTTGCTGAGCTGTCATACGCTGTGGCTCTAAAGCAATATTCTTTTCTCTTGCTGCTTCAACTGCAGCAATTGATTTCTGAAATCTTTCTGAATACATATACTACTTTCCTCCTTACTTCTCGATTTCACGTGTGTTATAAAGTTCTTTCATCTCTTCAATTGGTTTCTGCATAAGAGCTTCAATCAATTCGTTGAAATCACCATTTTTGATTTCCTTAACTCTGTCTTCAAGGTGACCGCAACCAGGAGCAAGATATTTACCATTAATTCTTCTTGCGAGCATTGCAACCTGTGGATGAGAAATACCAGCAGGACATCTTGATGAACAAACACCACACATAACGCAGTCAAATGATTCTTCAGCACATTTTTCAAAATCGCCGCGTTGTGCATAAGCGATATACTGCATTACATTAAGGTCTTGAGTGCAACTCTTTGTACAAGCATTACAACCGATACATGAGTAAATTTCAGGATAGAGTTGCATCATAACTGTTTCATTTACAGGCACTTTTTCAATGTCATAAACCTGCTTAACAAGTGGGAAGAAAGGCAATGTAGCAATATACATATTATCTTCAACCTTTGTCTGGCAAGCAAGACATGCTTTAAGTTCTTTGTCGCCCTTAATACGATAAATTGTTGCACAAGCGCCACAGAAACCGTTTCTACAACCGCAACCACGAACAAGCTGATAACCGGCATATTCCATAGCGGTCATAATTGTTAAATTTTCCGGCACTTCGTATTTTTTGCCGAAAAGGAATATATTAACCATTTTTTCCATGATATTCTCCTCCATTAATATTCTGCCGGAAGTTCGTCTAATTCGTCGCAACGGAAAACAGGACCGTCTTTGCAAACATATTTAGCACCAACATTACATCTTCCGCATTTACCAACTCCGCATTTCATTCTCAATTCAAGAGTTGTGTAAATGTTTGTCTTTTCGAATCCAATTGCACAAAGTCCTTCCAATGTGAACTTAATCATGATTGGAGGTCCACACAAAACTGCAACCTTATTTGTATCAAAGCCTAATTCCTTAACATAGTTAGGAACGAAACCAACGTGACCATCCCAACCTTCCTGAGGATTGTCGATTGTAAGGTGAACATTAACACCTGCATCAGTTGACCATTCGTTGATAATTTCCTGATAGTCAAGCAAATCGTCTTTACTTCTTGACCCATAAACAATATCAATCTTGCCATAACGGTCACGATAATGACGACAATAGTTAATTACTGAACGAAGAGGTGCTAAACCAACACCACCAGCAATAAAGAGAAGGTCTTTTCCTGCAAACACATCATCAACAGGGAATGGATTACCATAAGGTCCTCTTATTGTAATCTGCTGACCAACTTCTGCCTGATGTAACCAATCTGTTACACAGCCACATTTTTTGATTGAGAATTCCATGAATTCTTCGTTTGTAGGAGAGGATGTAATAGAGAACATAGCCTCACCAACACCGGGGATTGAAAGCATTGCACACTGACCTGGTCTGTGGTCGAATGCTTTTTTACCATCAGGTGTTACAACTCTAAAAGTCTTAATGTCGGGAGTGTCAATGCGAACATCAGTAATAACACCAAGTTTTGGAATCAATGTTTCTACACGATTATTCATTTGTTGCTCCTCCTAACTTTTTCATAACCTTTACGATATTCATTGAAATCGGGCATTTTGCAAGGCAACGTCCACAACCTACACAACTGAATTCGCCATCATTGTTTTCAGGGAAATACACGAGTTTGTGCATAAATCTCTGACGGAAACGTTCTTTTTGAGTAAGTCTATTGTTACCGTGAGCCATCTTAGTGAAATCAGAGTACATACAAGAGTCCCAACATCTGTAACGGATAACACCATTACCTGTATTGAAATCTTTAATATCATAGCATTGACAAGTAGGACAAACGAATGTACAAGTACCACAACCAAGACAAGTCCCTGAAAGCTCATCCCACACAGGTAAATTAAAGAATTCGTTTGTTTTTCCACCACCAAAAGCATCTGTTGTAAGGTCTTTAAGTGGAAGTTTGTTCATAATTGCATTGATTTTTGCTTTCTGTTCATTAACAGTAGAATCATCACAATCTTCTGTCAGAGCTGAAAGTTTATTTAAGAGTTCTTCACCCTTTTCTGTATTAGCCTTGAAGAAAATTTCTGTTTCTGTTTTCCATGCTGAGATATCCCCTGCCGGTTCAGATGCATCAATACCGAATGTCTTACAGAAGCAAGTTTCTGAAGGTCTTGTACAAGCAAGAGAAATGATAACACCATGTTCTCTTCTTGAACCATAGAAGCTATCGACAGGCTCTGTTAAGAAAACTCGGTCAAGAATGTCAAAACTCTTTACGTCGCAAGCACGAACGCCGAAGATAACAAAATCTTCTGATTCACTTCTTGTATCAATAATTTCAATATTTTTACCTGAAGTTGTGAATTTCATCAAATCTTCAGTCTGTGGGAAGAAGAAGTCCTTAGGGCTTCTTACAGTATTAAGAGCATTGCTCCAAACTGTACCCTCTTCCCATTTCTTATAAACAGCACTGCCGTCATTCTGGTCAACAGGAAGATACAAGGCTGCATTTTTTGCGATTTCAGCAAAAACAAGGTTCATTTTATCAAGAGAACATTTACGCATTCATATCCCCCCTATTAAAAACTTCACCTGGTTCTAAATCTTCAGTTGTGTAGTCAACCAAAGGAGCACGTGAGCCAACCTCTGCACCAGCCTGATACTCACCGTAGAACTCATTCATATCTTTGATGAACTTACGGTTAAGAAGGTGTAAAGGAATGTTCTGTGGGCAAACTCTTGAACATTCGCCACAGTCAGTACAACGACCTGCAACGTGGAATGCTCTGATAATGTGGAACATTTTTTCTTCAAAGCTATTTGCAGGTGATTTATTTTCAACACCTGAATTAGGGTTGTCAAAAACACATTTTTCACAAGTACACGCAGGACAAGCATCTCTACAAGCATTACAACGAATACAACGAGAAAGTTCATTCTGCCAGAAAGCAAATCTTTCATCAGGAGTCATTGCTTCAAGTTTTTCAACTTCGTCAAAACGATTTGACTCGATAACTTCACCTTCGTCGCCTATTAATTCATCATAAGCGACGTGTTTCTTGCTCTTGCAGTTTACACATCTTTCTGCAAGTACATCATTTGTTGAAATCATAACAGGCGCATCCTCATAAAGAGTTGTAACTGCTAAATTTTCACCATCAAAATTGATTGATGCGATACCATCACCACAGATTGTCTTAACCTTTGCAACATCAGCCATACCTTCACAAGGGATACCAACTGCATAAACCTTTTCACGGTCAAATCTGTGTTCAGTCAATAACTGGTTAAAGCTATATGTATCACATGGTTTAAGGAAAACAAGGATTTTGCCTTCACATTTCTGTGTTTTTGCAACAAGATATTTTGAGAAATTCACACCGCAGAAATCGTTGAACACGAAATTTGCTTTTAATTCTTCTTCATTGTTGAAAATTGCAGGAGTTACATCATAATCAAACTCACCTTTGCTCCAACCGAGAACACAAGATACTGTTCCGTCTGCGAGCAAAGCAACTGCTTTTTCAATCAACTGTTCGCGAGTTATTTTTTGCATCGTAAATCCTCCAATCTCTTGTTTTCACCTAAAGCAACTACCTTTTCAACGAAATCGTTCATAGTTGCTGCAAACTTTGCACCTTCAGCAGCTGAAACCCATTCAACACGAGTACGCTCTTTTTCGATACCGAGATAATCAAGCATTGAAAAAAGTGCTGCCATTCTACGACGAGTGTAGTAGTTACCTGATGTATAGTGACAGTCACCCGGGTGACAACCACAGATGATTACACCATCAGCACCGCGCTGGAATGCACGGAGAATAAACATCGGGTTTACACGGCATGAGCAAGGAACACGAATAATCTTTACCTCTGCCGGATAGTTAAGGCGGTTGTTACCTGCAAGGTCAGCACCCGCATAAGAACACCAGTTGCAACAAAATGCAACGATTAATGGTTTATATTCATTTACTTGCATATTGCGTCAACCTCCGCCATAATCTGTGAGTTAGCAAATCCGTTAAGGTCCATAGCACCTGATGGACAAGCTACTGTACAAGCACCGCAACCCTGACAAACTGCTGGGTTAACTGATGCAACTCTTCTAATCTTAGTTGTTCTGTCCGGCATACGGAATTCTTTATCACTATAAGTGATTGCACCGTAAGGACAAACTCTTTCACAAGATGAACAACCGTTACACATAAGTTCATTTGAATGAGCAACACATGGGTTACCTGTCAACTTATCTTTTGCAAGAAGTCCGATAACCTTTGACGCTGCTGCACCTGCCTGAGAAACTGTTTCAGGAATATCCTTAGGTCCTTGACAAGCACCTGAAAGGAAGACACCTGCTGTTGGGCTTTCAACAGGACGAAGTTTTGGATGAGCTTCTGTAAAAAAGTCGTTAGTATCCATACTTGCTGTAAGCATTGTAGCAAGTGGACGAGCAGACTTATCAGGCTCAATTGCTGCTGCAAGAACAACCAAGTCAGCATCAATATGAAGCTGTTTGTTTGCGATAAGGTCTGATGCCTGAACTTTAAGTACATCACCTTCTGGTGTTACCTTGCCTACCATACCCTTGATATATTTAACTCCATATTCTTCAACTGCACGACGATAGAATTCGTCAAAGTTCTTACCCGGAGTTCTTACGTCAATGTAGAACACGTAAACTTCAGTATCAGGATATTTATCTCTTGTAAGCATTGCGTGTTTTGCTGTGTACATACAACAAATTTTTGAGCAATACTCTTTACCCTTTTCAGCACAAGCATCACAACGTGAGCCTACGCACTGAACAAATACGATTGTGTGAGGATGCTTTCCGTCAGATGGTCTTAAAAGTTTACCTGCAGTAGGACCTGCAGCATTTGTAAGACGCTCAAATTCAAGAGATGTGATAACATCCTTTGACTGGTTATAAGCAAACTCGTCAAATTTATCCATACTGATTGGATTAAAGCCTGTTGCAACTACGATTGCGCCATACTTTTCTTCGATGTATTCATCCTTCTGTGTATAGTCAATAGCACCTGCTGTACAAACCTTTGCACAAAGACCGCATTTACCATTTTTAAGCATATTACATGCGTTAGGGTCGATTGTTGCAACTTTTGGCACTGCCTGAGCAAATGGAATGTAGATAGCCTTACGATTATCCATACCTAAATTGAATTCATTAGGGATTTTCTTCATTGGACACTTATCAACACAAGCACCACAACCTGTACAAACATCTTCCTTAACGAAACGAGCATTCTTTTTGATAGTTACATCAAAGTTACCAACAAAGCCTTTAATTTCTGAAACTTCACTATATGAGAAGATGCGGATTTTTTCATTCTGCGCCACATCAACCATTTTAGGAGTGAGAATACAAGCAGCACAGTCAAGTGTTGGGAATGTTTTATCAAGCTGTGCCATTTTACCGCCAATTGTAGGCTTTTTCTCAACGATATCAACAGGGAAACCTGCATCTGCAATATCAAGTGCAGTCTGGATACCTGCAATACCACCACCGATAACCAAAGCCCTCTTTGTTACAGGTGACTCACCCGGAGTGAGTGGAGTGTTGAGATTCACTTTTGCAATAGCAGCTTTACCGAGGATAATTGCTTTTTCAGTACCTGTAAGCATATCCTTATGTACCCATGAACACTGTTCACGGATATTTGCGATTTCAACCATATATGGGTTGAGTCCTGCAGCAGCTGCAGTTTTACGGAATGTTGCTTCGTGCATTCTTGGTGAACAAGAACAAACAACAATTCCTGTAAGATTATGCTCTTTAACAGCTTCTTTAATCATATCCTGACCAGCCTGTGAGCACATATATTGATAGTTAGTGGAAAAGACTACTCCTGGTTCGCTTTTCAAGGCTTCTGATACTGCTTCAACATCAACTGTACCTGCAATATTACTACCACACCAACATACAAAAACGCCAACTCTTTGCATTTGTCTTCTCCTCCTTACTTAGTATATTTTCTGAACGCACTTACGAGCAACTGTGGTGGAACATCCTCTTCAATCATCTGAGGAACGTCGTT
This sequence comes from Clostridia bacterium, assembly GCA_017624735.1. GTDB lineage: Bacteria > Bacillota > Clostridia > Oscillospirales > Acutalibacteraceae > Fimenecus. Next base: position 24,023 of record JAGAMK010000027.1, on the reverse strand, counting down.
AGCAGTCATTCTGTTTGCGCCCTGCTGTCTGATTGCAGTAAGACGTACTGCTTCAACCAATTTAGCAGGTTCTACATTTCTTGGACATCTGTCGATACACGCAAAACATGATAAACACTTGTAAAGTGATTCTGAATTGAGTAACGGCTCAATGTCGCCGCTTTCAACCATATTTACAAATTGATGTGGATGATATTCCATTTCATCGTATGCAGGGCAAGTTGCAGAGCATTTGCCACAACGCATACACTTGCTTGGATTCACACCACTTCTACGGATAATCTCTTCCTGAAGATACTCTTTATTATTCATTTGTATCCTCCTTTACGCCAAGGGCTTCAGCAAGAAGCTCTGTGAAATAAATTACGGGAATATCCGCACCATTTTTAATAAGGTTATATTTGCAAAGTGGACATGCAGTAATAATCATTTCTGCACCTGCAGCCTTTGCATTTGCAATAATCGCATTACTATTTCTCTTAGCTGATTCCGGACTTTCTACTGAGATGTAACCACCACAGCATTCGTTACGCTTTGCATATACTACCGGCTCTGCACCCATTGCTTTAATTAAATCTTCCATGATTGTTGGGTTTTCAGGGTCATCCATTCTCATAACACTGTTAGGTCTTAAAAGAAGACAACCATAGTATGCTGCGATTTTTTTACCTTTAAGTGGGTTGACCACTTTTTCCTTAACCGCATCAAAGCCTACCATATCACGGAGCATTTCAAGGTAATTATAAACTTCTGTTTCTCCGTTATATTCACCTTCTGCCATGTATCTGTTAACCTTATCGGCAAATTCCTTATCATTCTGCATAGCATAATTTGTCTGCTTAATTACATTATGACAAGCTGAACAAACTGTAACAAGTGGCTGTTCTCTATCAAGAGCATATTTGAGTGCACGAACTGATGAAAGTTTTGTTGCAACTTCATCTCTTGCTGTTGTGAACACACCGCCACAGCACTGCCAATTTTCAATTTCTTCTAAAGTTATACCCAGAACTTCGGCAGACTTAACTGAATAAACATCAAGTTCTTTAGCCTTGTTTTTAAGAGTGCATCCGGGGAAATAACTAACTTTCATAGGTTTACCTCCGGTTTATACCATTTCTTCAGGATGGAATACTTCGTCAAATCTTTCAGCTGTCAAGAAACCGAGTTCAACACAAGCTTCTTTAAGTGAAATATTATCTTTAAATGCTTTCTTTGCTGTTTTTGCTGCGTTTTCATAACCAATGTATGGGTTAAGCGCGGTAACAAGCATTAAAGAGTTGTGAAGATTGTGGTGCATCTTCTCTTTGTTTGCTTTAATGCCAACAGCACAGTTTTTATTGAATGATACGATTGCTTCTGCAAGAAGTCTTGCTGACTGCAAGAAATTGTAGATACATACAGGCATAAATACATTCAATTCAAAGTTTCCCTGAGATGCTGCCATACTAACTGCAACATCGTTACCCATTACCTGAACAGCAACCATTGTTACTGCTTCACACTGTGTTGGGTTAACCTTACCTGGCATAATTGATGAACCAGGCTCATTTTCAGGAATGAAGATTTCTCCAAGACCATCACGAGGACCAGAGGCTAACCAACGAACGTCATTTGCGATTTTCATCATATCACAAGCAAGTGCTTTGATTGCACCGTGTGCAAATACAAGTTCATCTTTTGATGTAAGTGAATGGAATTTGTTTGCAGCAGTTACAAATGGCTTTCCTGTAAGCTTTGCAACTTCTTGAGCAACACCTGTGTCGAAACCTGCAGGTGCATTAAGACCTGTACCAACTGCAGTACCGCCAAGAGCAAGTTCATAAAGAGGTTCGATTGAACGATTGATTAATTCAACATCCTTTTCAAGGCTTGAACGCCAACCGCTGATTTCCTGACTGAACTTTATAGGAGTTGCATCCTGTAAGTGAGTTCTACCACTCTTGACAATTCCTTCGTTTTCTGCTTCAAGTCTCTTAAATGTTTCAATCAAGTCCTTAACTGCAGGTAGAAGCTTTTCTTCTAATGCAAGAACAGCTGCGATATGCATAGCTGTTGGGAATGTGTCATTTGAAGACTGGCTCATATTTACGTCATCGTTTGGATGAAGTAATGTTTTGCCAAGAATCTGGTTACCTCTGTTAGCGATAACCTCATTTGAGTTCATATTTGACTGTGTACCTGAACCTGTCTGCCATACAACAAGTGGGAAGTGGCCGTTAAGCTTACCTTCTCTTACTTCATCACAAGCAGCACAGATTGCATTCATTTTTTCTTCTGTCATCTTTTCAGGACGAAGAGCATTGTTCGCAATTGCAGCAGCCTTTTTAAGGATACCGAATGCATTTATAATTTCAGCAGGCATTGTTTCAATACCAACACCGATTTCAAAGTTTTCGTGGCTTCTCTGAGTCTGTGCAGCCCAAAGACGGTCTGCAGGGACTTTCATCTCGCCCATAGAGTCGTGTTCAATACGAAATTCCATTTCTATTTATCCTTTCTAAAGTTCTTATAATTCAATTTGTTTAATAACATTTTTAAGGCTCTCTGCACTCTTATTCAATGACCAAATTTCCTGGTCATTAAGAGGAAGAAGAATCTTGCCCTGAACTTGCTTGTTACCAACGATGTTAAGAAGACTCAAGCAAACATCATCAATACCATATTCACCGTGAAGCATTGTTGAAACTGTAAGAGTTGTATCAATAGGATTCAACAAGCATTTGCAAAGGTGGCAAACTGAAACTGAAACAGCATAGAATGTTGCACCTTTACGCTGAATAACTCGTCCACCTGATTTACGAACATAATCTTCTACTTCGTCTCTGTTAAATTCAGGATATAAATCTGATTTCACCACAGCATTTCTGTAATCTTCAATTGGAACATTTGAAATATTAGCAATCGACCAAGGAACAAAAGCTGTATCACCGTGTTCACCTAAAATATATGCATGAACATTTTTCTGGTTTACTGAATAATATTCAGCAATTCTTGCACGTAAACGTGATGTATCAAGGATTGTACCTGAACCGATAACTCTCTTTTCAGGAATACCTGTTGTTTTACAGAAAACATATGTAAGAATATCAACAGGGTTACTAACAATTACGTATGTAGCCTTTGGAGCATACTTAACAATTTCAGTAGCGATAGACTTCATGATGTTAACGTTAGCCTGTGCCAAGTCAAGTCTTGTCTGCCCTGGTTTTCTTGCAAGGCCTGATGTAATGATAACGATATCTGAATCAACAGCATCCTGATATGAACCTGCGTGAACTGTTGCTGGGTTACAGAACGGAATACCTTGTCTGATGTCAAGTGCTTCGCCAAGAGCCTTTTCTTCATTGACATCAATCATTACGATTTCTGATGCAAGACCCATAACTGTTGCGGTATATGCAATAGTTGCACCAACGTTACCTGAACCGATTATTGTGATTTTGTTCATATTAAAACCTCACTTTTTAAATTATCCTTCTTATTAAAACATCATATATAATAATGTTTATTATCTTTTTGATTTATATTGTTTCTCACTTTACTCTTTATCACTGCGAGACAGTTGATTGCTTAAATGAGCCAATGATAATGCTAAGTTTTCATTTTGAAGCAGAACTCCGTCAGGAACCTGTAATTTGCAAGGTGCAAAATTCCATATTGCCGTTATACCACTTCTAACCATTTGATTACATACATCCTGTGCCGATTCTTCAACAACCGTGATGATTCCAATGCGAATATTACGTTCCTTGCAGAAACTTTCAAATCTACTCATTGGTAAAACTTCAATTTTAGAATCAATGTTTATTGTATGTTCATTTTTATCAAATGCTGCTATGATTTCAACACCGAAACGTTCGAAACCTTCGTATTGTAACAAAGCTCCCCCAAGTTTTCCGGCACCTACCAACACAGCACCAGTTAATTCATTATATCCAAGACAATCTTCAAGTTTTTTTATAAGTTCCTCTGTTGCATATCCCAGTCTTGGCTTTCCTTCACCACTAACTGTTGCAAGGTCTTTTCTTACCTGAACTTCTCCAAGATTCAGCTCTTTTGAAATAGTTGTAGCCGATATATAAGGGACTTTATCAGGTGATATTTTTCTAAGCAATTTAAGATACCCTGGTAACCTCCCTAAGGTTGCTTTTGAAACAGGAACAATTTTCATTGACGTGCCTCCTTTATGGTTTAAATCAAATAAAAAAGGTGTATTGCTTAAAGCTAACTTTAAATCGGTGCCACAAATATCGATAATATATATATCGATTTGCAAATCTACACAATTCCATTATAACCTTATGTATTTTATCAATATCCGTCAATAAAATCAATATATTGTGATAAATTTTTAACAAAATCAGTATTTTAGATTGATATATTTACAAAAAAGCTATAAATTCTGTAGATTTTGTATAAATTGTTTTTTGATTTTTTTGTTGAATACAAGTAAAAAAAGGTGTATAATTTTTGTTAGTACTTTTTGACGCAAAATACATAGTATTTGCGAAAGTAAATTAAGGAGAAATATATTATGAAAATTACAGTATGTATCGGTAGTTCATGTCACGTTAAGGGGTCACGTCAGGTTGTAGAAGGGATTCAAAATCTTATTACAGAAAACAGCCTTGAAGATAAGGTTGAACTTGGTGGTACTTTCTGCTTGGGAAAATGTCAACAAGGCGTTTGTGTTACTGTAGATGATAACTTCTTTTCAGTAAGTCCTGACACGGTTGGTGATTTTTTCAATAATGAAGTAATGGCAAAGGTAAAATAATATGATTATTCAGATTTGTGTCGGTAGTTCTTGTCATTTAAAAGGCTCTCCTGAAATTGTAGAACTTCTTCAAAAAGCTATTGAAGAAAACCACTTAAAGGATGAAATAACACTTGTAGGTAGTTTTTGTATCGGTAAGTGTAATCGTGTTGGTGTGACAATTCAGATAGATGATGATGTACATACAGGCATTACAAAGGAAAACTTTAAAGAATTCTTTGAAGAACACGTATTAAGTAAATTTTGATGAAAGGTAGTAGCAGTAAATGAATTGCTTGACTTTAAAAAAATCAGATTGTAAGAATTGCTACAAATGTATTCGCCATTGTCCTGTAAAAGCAATTCGCTTTTCAGGAAACCAGGCTCATATTATCGGCAACGAATGTATTTTATGTGGTCAGTGTTTTGTTGTTTGTCCACAGGATGCAAAACAAATCGTTAATGAAGTTGAAAAAGTAAAAGTATTACTTCAAAGTGGTGACCCTGTTGTTGTAAGTATCGCACCTTCATTTATTGCTAACTATGACGGCGCCGGTATTGACTCTATGCGTACAGCGCTTAAAAAACTCGGGTTTTATGACGCAGAGGAAACTGCAGTTGGTGCAACTATCGTTAAAAATGAATACGAGAGAATGTTAAAGGACGAAGACAGAGATGTTATTATTTCCTCTTGTTGTCATTCTATCAATTTACTTATTCAGAAATACTATCCTGTGGCATTGCAGTATCTCGCAGATGTTATGTCCCCCATGCAAGCACATTGTCAAGACATCAAGAGAAGAATACCAAATGCTAAAACCGTATTCGTTGGTCCTTGTGTTGCAAAAAAAGATGAGGCTGAACACTATGGTGATATCGTTGATGCAGTTTTAACTTTTGAAGAACTTTCACAATGGCTTAAAGAAGAAAACATTGAAATTGAAACTATTCAGGATAACAATAACAACAGCCGTGCTCGTTTCTTCCCTACAACTGGCGGCATACTTAAAACAATGAATGAAGTTGAAGGTTACACCTACGTTGCAATCGACGGTGTTGAGAACTGTATTCAGGTTTTAAGAGATATTGAAAAAGATAAAATACATAAATGCTTTATAGAGATGTCTGCTTGTGTTGGTAGCTGTGTTGGTGGTCCTGTAATCGAAAAATATCATCACACATCAAATATCAAGGATTATATTGAAGTTGCAAATTATGCTGGTAAAAAAGATTTTGAGGTATCACAGCCGGACTCAGTTGAACTGAAAAAATTATTTACTTATATCGATAAAAAGAATGCACAACCATCTGAAATTGAAATAAGCAATATTCTTCGTCAGATGGGCAAGTTCAAACCATCACAGGAACTCAACTGTGGCTCTTGCGGTTACAACACTTGTCGTGAAAAAGCTATTGCAATTATTCAAGGCAAAGCAGAGATTTCAATGTGTCTCCCCTACCTTAAAGATAAAGCTGAAAGCTTTTCAGATACTATTGTTAACAACTCTCCAAACGGACTTATTGTTCTTAACGAGCAACTTGAAGTTCAACAGATAAATGATTCTGCAAGAAAAATAATGAATATTCGCTCTGCTTCTGATGTGCTTGGTGACCAAGTTATCAGAATTCTTGACCCAACAGTATTTATGACTGTTATGAGTACCGGAAGAAATGTGCGTGACGAACGTGTTTATCTTGCAGAGTATAAGAGATATATTGAGCAAACCGTTGTTCACGATAAGGATTCTCACCTTTTAATCACAATTATGCGTGATGTTACAGACGAAGAAAAAGAACGTGAAAAGAAAGAAGATATCAGCCGTCAGACAGTTGAAGTTGCTGACAAGGTTGTTGAAAAACAGATGCGAATTGTTCAAGAAATCGCTTCCCTTTTAGGTGAAACTGCGGCTGAAACAAAAATCGCTCTTGCAAAACTTAAGGAGTCAATAACTAATGAATGATTTGTGTGCCGATATCGGATATAAAAGTATAAATCATTATGGTGAAGAGCTTTGTGGGGACCATGTTGATATTGTTGAGCCAAGTGACGACTCCACAGTCATTGTGTTGTCTGACGGTCTTGGTAGTGGTGTAAAAGCAAGCATTCTCTCAACTCTTACATCAAAAATCATCTCAACCATGCTTGCAGAAGGTTTGTCCCTCGAAGAATGTGTAGAAACAATTGCTGCAACTCTGCCTGTATGCTCTATACGAGGGGTTGCTTATTCAACTTTTACAATTGTTCATCTCAAAAACAATCAAACTGCAGAGCTTATTCAATATGATAACCCACATATAATTATCATCCGTGATGAAAAGAATTGGGATTATCCTAAAACAGAAATGAATATCGGTGGTAAAAAGATATTCAAATCCGTTATAAAATTACAAGAAAACGATATATTTGTTATGATGAGTGACGGTTGTCCCCATGCAGGAATAGGTATGTTATATAATTTCGGTTGGAAGAGAGAAGATATTATTGATTTTATTGAAACACTCGCTCCTGCCGGATATACAGCAAAAACACTCTCAACAATGCTTGTAGATGAATGTGATAACCTTTACGGTCACGAACCTGGAGATGATGCAACAGCTTGTGTTGTCAGAATCAGAAAGAGAATCCCAATGAATATGCTTTTTGGTCCTCCTTCAAATCGTGATGATGCTGACAGAATGATGTCTCTTTTCTTCTCAAAAGAAGGCAAACACATCATTTGTGGTGGTACAACCTCTACAATTGCAGCAAATTTCTTAAGAAAACCTCTCAGAGCATCACTTAATTTTGAGCAAAGCGACATCCCTCCTATTGCAGAATTGGAAGGTGTTGATTTGGTAACGGAAGGTGTTATTACAGTCAACCGTGTTGTTGAGTATGCAAAGGATTATCTTGGTGAAAACAAGCACTACGAACATTGGAGTTTTAAGAAGGATGGTGCTTCTCTTATTTGTCGTTTGTTATTTGAAGAAGCAACCGATATAAATTTCTATGTTGGTAGAGCTATTAACCCAGCTCATCAAAACCCTGATTTGCCTATCAATTTTAATATTAAAATGAATCTTGTTGAAGAACTTTCAAAAGCACTCAAGAAGATGGGCAAGAAGATAAAAGTAAGTTATTTCTAAGGAGTATACATAAATGAGAAAGTTTGATACTAAAGTACAGTATTTAAAGTATAAAGTTTTGCGTGAAGTCGCGAAACACAGTTGGGACGACACTCTTATTGAAAACCTTTGGGATATTCCTAAGTCAATTGCTCCCGGTAAAGAACCAACAATGAGATGCTGTGTTTACAAAGAGAGAGCAATCCTTGCTCAACGTGTTAAACTTGCTATGGGTGGAGATAAGCAAAACCCAAATGTTATTGAGGTTATTGATATTGCTTGTGACGAATGCCCGGCAGCAGGATATGAAGTAACCGATTCATGTCGTGGTTGCCTTGCTCATAGATGTGAAGATGTTTGTAAGCGTGGTGCAATTTCCTTTGACCACAACCATGTAGCTCATATTGATAAATCTAAATGTGTTGAATGTGGTCAATGTGCAAAGGTTTGTCCTTTCTCTGCCATCGTTAATCGCAAACGTCCATGCCAGAGTGCTTGTAAAGTAAAAGCGATTAAAATTAACGACGATAACGCAGCTGCTATTGATAATAATAAATGTATTCAATGTGGTGCTTGTGTATATCAGTGCCCATTTGGTGCAATCAGTGATAAATCATTTATTCTTGATGTCATTGATATGATAAAAAAGAGTAACGATAACAAAGATTATAAAGTATATGCAGTTGTTGCTCCATCAATATCAAGTCAGTTTACTTATGCTAAACTCGGACAAGTCATTACAGGTCTTAAAAGACTTGGTTTCTACACAGTTGTAGAAGCAGCTCTCGGTGCTGATATGGTAGCAATGGAAGAAGCAAAAGAACTTAGCGAAAAAGGATTTCTTACAAGTTCATGTTGCCCTGCTTTTGTACAGTATATAAAATCATCTTACCCAACACTTATACCTCATATTTCTCACAACTTGTCTCCTATGGCAATGCTGGCAAAGTATATTAAAGAAACAAGTAAGAATGCTAAGGTTGTTTTCATCGGACCTTGTACTGCAAAAAAAGCTGAAGCAAAGCTTGATAGTGTGAAGGATTACATTGATAGTGTTCTTACTTTTGAAGAACTTCAGGCTCTCTTTGACAGTAAAGATATTGACATTACTTCACTTCCTGAAGACATCCTTGATAACGCATCATATTTTGGAAGAATCTTTGCTCGTTCAGGTGGTCTTTCGGATGCAGTTGTTCAAGCTCTTAACGAACAGAAAATTGATTTTACTGTAAAACCTACTGTTTGTGATGGTATTGAAGCATGTAAAGTCGCATTACTTAAAAGAAGTAAGAATGTGCTCGACTCAAACTTCATTGAAGGCATGGCTTGTACCGGTGGTTGTATCGGTGGTGCAGGATGCCTTACACATGGTGAAAAGAACAAGCTTGAAGTTGATAAATATGGTAAGGAAGCACTTGAAAAAACAATCAGTGATGCTATTTCCATTTTGAAATAAGGCGTTAAATAGGCAACAAAAACCTCCTATGGTCAACTAAGACCATAGGAGGTTTGTTTTTTACTAATATTTTAATAGTTATTTTTCCTTTGAAATCAGTTTTGATTTTTCTAAAAGCATCACAACGATTGGAACAAGTATAATTTGTGCAATAATTCCTGGTATTGCATTTACAACTGTGCTGGTCCAGAATGTTGCAAAAGTATATGGGTCAACATTAAATCCCAACAGATAAATACAATAACTTGCAAATCCCTCTACAATGCGTCCAATTACCATTGCACCAACAAGTGAAACATAAATATTAATTTTTTTCTTTGATAATACGTTGTATAAAAGCCCTGCTATTAAGCCATAGGTCGCAAGTTCAAATGCCATTGTAACTGCTGTTAAAAATGGAGGCATACCAAGTGTAAGTGAACGAAGTAATGGAGCAATAGCACCGACAACCATTCCGTAAGGTGCACCACAAATAAACCCGCAAAGAAGAACGGGAATATGCATTGGGCAAAGCATTTTACCAATCTCAGGAATTTGTCCTGTAATGAATGGCATTACATAAGCCAAAGCCAAAAACAAGCCTGATAATGATATATTTATTACAAGTTTTTTAGTTTTCATATAGGATTCCTAACCAATCACACTGTTTTGTTTATTTCTGATTGTTGCAAGAAAAATTGCAATAATAATTATATCATCCACATAATAAAAATCAAGAAAAAATTAGGCAGTACACCTAAATGCACTGCCATGGTTACGGTTACATATTTGAAAGAATACTTCTTGCAACGCTGATTCCGTTTGAGGATGCTTGCATAAGTCCACGAGTAACGGATGCACCATCACCGATTGCATGAAGACCTTTAACGCTTGTTTCAAAGTTTGTATCAACAACAACTTTATTTGAATAGAATTTAACTTCAACACCATAAAGCAATGTTTCATCACTTGCGATACCCGGAGTTACTTTATCAAGTGCTTCAAGCATTTCTGCTATATCAACCATAATTCTGTGTGGGAAAACAAGGGACAAATCACCGGGAACAGCATCTTTAAGCGTTGGAATAAGATTATTTCTGCAAAGTCTTTCTGCAGTTGTTCGTCTGCCGCGTTTAAAGTCACCATAAGTCTGAACAAGAATTTTACCATCACAAAGCATATTACTTAACTGTGCTATATGCTTACCATATTCAATAGGAGATTTAAATGGTTTTGTGAAATTCTTTGATACAAGAAGTGCAAAGTTTGTATTATTAGTCTTATATTCTGCAGATTTATATGCGTGACCATTTACTACAGCAAGACCGTTGTCATAATACTCTGTTGCTACCTCGCCTGATGGGTTTGAACAGAAGGTTCTTACTTTATCGTCAAAGGTCTGTGAGTAGTAAACAAGCTTTGCCTCATAAAGATTTTCATTGAGGAATTTCATAACCTCGTCACGAACCTCAACTCTGACTCCAACATCAACAGTACCAACCTGTGTTTCAATGTTATGGTCTTTACAAATATGGCTTAACCACTCTGCACCCTCACGACCAACGGCTGCAACGATTTTGTTGGAATAGTATGTGTTACCGCCGGCAACAACACCTTTAACCTGATTATCTTCAATAATAATATCTTCAACCATAGTGTTAAAGATAATATTGCATCCATTGTCTTCAAGATGACGTTGAAGTCTGCCATATATCTTATAGCCTTCTTCTGTGCCAAGATGACGAATAGGACACTCAATCAGTTTAAGATTAGCATTGATTGCTTTTCGACGAATTTCTTCAATCTCTTTCTGCTTATCAACACCATAAACATTCTTGTCAGCACCAAAATCAAGATAAACACTGTCTGCTTCCTTAAGAAGTTCCATTGTTTTTTCATAGCCAAGAATATTAGGAAGATGTCCGCCTACATCAGGTGAAAGAGAAAGTTTACCATCTGAAAATGCACCGGCACCGGCAAAACCAGTTGTTATTGAACAAGGTTTACATCCAACACATTTTTTTGTTGTCCTTTTAGGACACATTCTTTTTTCAATAGAACGGCCCTTTTCAATTATAAGAATATTGATGTCAGGCCTTTTTGCCAAGAGTTCATAAGCGCAGAAAATACCAGAAGGGCCTGCGCCAATAATAATGACGTCATAATTGTTATTCATAATTATACTTCCTTTTACCTATCTTCTCTGAAATACGACAATCCAAGTGAAGCCGGTGCTTGATTCTCTTTTTTGTTTGTAATACTGGTAATGATTAAAACAACAATTGTAATTACATAAGGCAACATTTTTAGTATTTCTCGTTCTGATGATGTGATGTTGCCAAAAACAAATGCGGCAATATATAAAGCACCAAAAATATATGAGCCAATAATTGAAACATTTGGTTTCCATAAAGTGAAAATGACAAGTGCTATTGCAAGCCAACCGAATGCCTCAATTGTAAATGCTGTTTCCCAACTACCCTTAACATAGTCCATAATGTAGAATACGCCACCAAAACCAGCAATACCACTACCAATCAAAATTGCAACATACTTGTATAATGTAACATTAACACCCATTGCATCAGCAGTTGCTGCACTTTCGCCAATCGCTCTAAGATTAAGACCTACTCTTGTTCGATTAAAAATGAATGTGGTTATCAAAGCAATTGCAATTGCCAAATAAACATATATGCCATGACCAAATAAGACTTTAAAAATACCATCTGAATTTTCAGCAAACGGTAAGCATTTAGCTATAATCTTACCTGCTGTTGAAAAACCGCTTCTGTCAACATAGGAATGCATTAAAAACTGTGTTAAACCATTACCAAAAATTGTAATTGCCAGACCTGTAATATTTTGATTACAACGGAATGTAATCGTCATTACAGCATAAATTGCACCGGTAAGCATTGCAAAAAGGAATGAACCAAGTAATGATATTGCTATCAGGATAAACCAAGACGCACTTTCAACTGTTTCAATAGAGTGTATATATAAACTGACGAAAAGGCAACCACCCACAGTACCGGTACACATTATTCCGGGAATACCAAGGTTAAGATGACCGGCTTTTTCAGTAATTGTTTCACCTACACAACCAAAAAGAAGAACCGTGCCAATTGCAATTGCACTCATTAAGAATGTAACAATCATTTCTTAATTTCCTCCTTTTCTTTTTTTCTGAACACAAGCTTGTAGTTAATGAAAAACGAACAAACAATTACTATGAAATAAATAATACCAACAACTATGTTTGAAATTGCATCATTTGTAAACATAAAGGTTTTTCTTACATCCATCATACCTTTAGAAATAAAAGTAATGAAAAAGCTTGTTAAAACAACAATTAACGGATTAAATGCAGCGAGCCAAGTAGTCATAATACCTGTAAAGCCCATATTATTAGCAGATGCAGTACTTACTGTATGGTTAATTGAGCCGGCAAGGATAAAGCCTACAAGACCTGCTATTGCTCCAGATAAAATCATTGTACGAATAATAACTTTATCAACTTTAATACCTACATATTTTGCTGTGTTGATACTTTCACCAACAACAGAAATCTCATAACCGTGCTTTGAAAATCGAAGGTATATGTACATTAATACTGTAATTACAGCAAATAAAATGATAGGTAATAAGTATTTATTGCCGATTTCAGGGACATTACCATAAGGTATTGGCGCTAAAACACCTGAACCCGTTTTTACCCAAATCGTAATAAATAAAGCAACAAGACCTTGTGCTATATAGTTCATCATAAGCGTAAATAATGATTCATTTGTATTAAACTTTGCTTTGAAGATTGCAGGAATAACTGCCCACAATGCACCACTGACAACACTGGCAAGAAGCATAAGTGGAATAATTATTGAATCCGCAACTTTTCCTCCGAGATAATACATACAAGCAACTGCTGAAAGGCAACTCACGAGAATCTGACCGTTTCCGCCCAAGTTCCAAAACTTCATTTTAAAGGCAGGAAGCAAAGCCATTGAAACACCAAGAAGAAGAGATGTATCCTGTAATAAAAGCCATAATTTTCGTTCACTGCCAAAAGCCCCGTTAAACAAAGATTCAAAGAAATCAAATAAGCCTTTATCTGAAAACAATGTACAGATTATTCCACATAAGAGCAATCCTGCAACAATGGCTACGGAATAAACAATTATGACTTTTGGAATTGTAATATTGTCACGTTTTACAATGCGGACAAAAGGTTCTTTTAAATTATTTGTATTCTTTTTCATTCCGTTACCTCATCTTTATTAGTTTTAACCATTAAAAGACCGATTTCATCCTTGGTAACTGTTCTGGCATCCACGATACCTGAAATTTTACCACCACTTAAAACTAATATTTTGTCACTTAATGCCATTAATACGTCCAAATCTTCACCAACAAAAATAACCGCAACACCGTTTTGCTTTTGTTCATTCAGGAGATTATAAATTGTATATGAAGAATTAATATCAAGCCCACGAACAGGATATGCGGTCATTAAAACTGCAGGTGCTGCCGCAATTTCACGACCAACGAGAACCTTTTGGACATTACCGCCTGAAAGCTTTCTGACTGCAGTATGTGAATCGGGAGTGTTAACCTCTAATTCACTGATAATTCTGTCAGCAAGGTCTGACGGCTTCTTTCTGTCAAGGAACATTGATTTTCCTTTTCTGTAACTACGAAGCATCATATTGTCAATAATATTCATATTACCAACAAGACCCATACCAAGTCTGTCTTCAGGGACAAAGGACAAACGAATTCCAAGTTCACGAATTTCTCTCGGGTTCTTGTTCTTTAAATCTACAACCTCGTCCTCTTTAAAAATAATTCTTTCACTATTTACAAGGTCTTTAATTTCTTTTTTAGACAACTTGCTAAAATCAATATCGTTGCCTTTTTCATCCTTAAATGCGTTTTCACGAGCAAGCTCCATAACTCGTTTATATGTTTTATGATAAAAGGAAACTGGCTTATCTTTTTTAGGATGATAGTATGTTAATGTTCCTGATTGATAGTTGTTAAGTCCTGCAATTGTTTCAAGTAATTCCTTCTGACCGCTGCCTGCGATACCAGCGATACCGAGAATTTCACCACTGTAAGCATTAAATGAAACATCGTCAAGTACTTTATAACCATCGGAATTTACAACAGTTAAACCCGAAACTGAAAGTCTGATTTTATTGTCAACCGGGTCAGTACGATTAATATTAAGTTCAACCTTCTTGCCTACCATCATTTCAGTAAGTTCTTTTTCAGATGTCTCTGCTGTGTTTACTGTAGCAATATGCTCACCTTTACGCAAAACAGAAACTCTGTCAGAAATTTCCATAACCTCATTCAGCTTGTGAGTAATGATAATAATTGATTTACCATCATTTCTCATTGCACTTAATACTTTAAACAAACTTCTGATTTCTTGTGGAGTTAAAACTGCTGTTGGTTCATCCAAGATAAGAATATCAGCACCTCTGTATAAAACCTTCAAAATTTCTACAGTTTGTTTTTCCGAAACGGACATTTCATAAATTTTCTTATCAAGATTTATATGGAATCCGTATTTTTTTGCCATTTCATTAATACGGTTTTTTACTTCTTTAAGATTAAATTTTTCGCCTTCAACACCTAATGCGACATTCTGCGCTGCAGTATAAATATCAATCAATTTAAAGTGTTGATGAATCATACCTATTTTATGCTCAAAAGCATCACGAGGGGAACGAATAATAACTTCTTCGCCATCAATTAAAATTTTACCTGAGTCAGGATAATAAATACCGGCAACCATATTCATAAGGGTTGTTTTACCGCAACCATTTTCGCCAAGAACAGAAAGTATTTCACCTTTATATATATCCAAACTAATATTATTGTTCGCAATAACCTTAGCACCGAATTTTTTTGTAATGTTTTTTAATTGTAAAATAACAGTTTTTTCCATAGGAAACTCCTTAAATAATAAAGGATTAAAATTTCTCAATCAACCGAGAAAGGCGAAGTTGATTAGCTCCGCCTTTCCCAAAAATTAAATTAGAATAACATTAAAACTTATTTAACAGCTGTGATACCGTCAATGATAATATTGAAGTATGGAGCTGAGCGTTTTGCACTCTCATTGAAGAATGTTACGCCATTTACTGTTTCAACAACTTCTGTATCAGGAGTAAAGTCTTTATCTGTGTCAACATCAGCCATATAAGAAGTCAATGGTTTTCCTTCAACTGTGAATGTTGAGCAGTCAAAAATCTTGAGTGAACCATCTTTAATCTTTGCTTTTACTTCATCAAGTTTTTCCTGTGTGCCTTTTGCTGCAGCAGTGCCAACAGCAGTTAATTCAACAGAACCTGTTTCGATAGTGCCTGTCCAGTCAGTATCAATTGCTTTGTCATTCATTACGCAGTCAATAATGTACTCGAAATATGGAGCCCAGTTAATTCTTGATGCAACAATAAATGTGTTAGGACAAGATTCAACTGTTGAACCGTTGTAAGAAACATTAGGAATGTTCTTTTCTTCACAAGCTGTTGGAGCACCCATAGAGTCAGCGTGCTGAGAAATCAATTTGCAACCATTATCAATAAGAGCAAGGGCTGTTGTCTTTTCAGCTGCTTCATCATACCAAGAGTTTGTATAGCGCACTTCCATAGTAGCATTTTCTACAACTGATTTTGCACCAAGGTAGAAAGATGTGTAACCTGAAATAACTTCAGCATAAGGATGAGCACCAACATAACCGATTTTTGCATTTTCATCAGAAACTTTACCTTCAGCATCACCATAGAGTTCAACAAGTTTCATACCTGCTGCAACACCTGCAAGGTAACGACCTTCATAAATGTTTGCAAAAGCATTGTGGAAGTTAGCAAGTTTTTCTGTATGCGCCATTGTACCTGTAGCGTGGCAGAATTCTACATCAGGGAATTCCTTTGCAGCCTTAATCATGTACTCTTCATGTCCGAATGAATCAGCAAAAATAAGGTCGCATGTTTCTGCCAAGTCAGCTGCCTGGTCATAACAAGCAGTGTCTTCAGGAATATCAGTAACGATTGTATAATCGTCAGCAGTAAGTCCCTTGTTTGCACAAGCCTGTTTGAAAGCATCAATGAAGTTCTTGTCATAAGTTGAAGCATCACCATGTAAGCAAATAAGAGCTACCTTAATTTTGTCTGCTTCAGGTTTTTTGTCCTCTTTACCGCCACAAGCAGCAAATGTTGCTGTAATCATTACAAGAGCAAGAACAACTGCAATGATTTTTTTGAAATTTTTCATAACAAATTTCTCTCCTTTTCTTTTTTGTAATATTTAACAGCTATATGCTGTAATTACCTATTTACGAAAAACAATGTTTCCTGTTGTATCGTCCATTTCATCAATAATTGCCATTGACTCAACACGAACACCCTGTGCACGGAGTTTGTCTCCCCCACCCTGATAACCTTTTTCAATTGCAATCGCACAACCTGCAAGCTTTGCACCAGCTTGATTAACAATATCAATAAGACCGATAAGAGCATTACCTTTTGCAAGAAAATCGTCCACAATCAAAACCGTATCATTTTCTTTCAAGAAATCTTTTGAAACAATTATGTCATATGTACATTGATGAGTAAAAGATTCTACCTTACTTGTATAAACATCACCCTTAATATTTAAGGTTTTACTTTTCTTTGCAAAAAGAAGCGGACATTTAAAATGATTGGCAACCATACAGCCTACGCCAATACCGGATGCCTCAATTGTCAATACTTTTGTAATGTTTACACCATTGAAAAGGTTTTTTATTTCCTCACCCATTTTATCCAAAAGTTCAACATCTATTTGGTGGTTTAAAAAGCTATCAACCTTTAAAACATTACCCGAAAAGACTTTGCCGTCTTTTATGATTCTTTCTTCTAATAATTGCATATCCGTTTCCTCTTTATACATTCTTGTTATTATTATAAAATATTCTGACAAAAAACACAACATTTTTCACTCTTGCAATTCGTGGAAATTTCACATATTTATTTGTGTAAAATACATAAATTACCAAAATAAAAGCTCAATATTCATACTGATTATTTCAGTATAAAAAATATTTTTGGCAAACAGTAGATTTTTATTTGATTTCGTGTATAATCATTTTATAAACAGCGAATTGAGGTGTATTACTTTGAAAATATCACAGTTTTTAAAAAACAATACAGTACTTAAATGTAGTGACATAAATATCCGTGACCCGTTCGTACTTTTTGATGGTGGCAAATACTATATGTACGGAACAAGGGCAAAGCATTTTGGTATAAAAGTAGGCGGGTTTGATGTTTATGTATCAGAAGACCTTGAAAACTGGAGCCAACCTATTGAGTGCTTTAACTCTAAAGAACACGATATGAACTGTGAGGTAAACTGGGCACCAGAAGTGCACAAGTACAAGGATAATTACTATATGTTTGCTACTTTCACGAGAAAAAGTTGCAAATTAAGAGGCACTTTTATTCTAAAAGCAGACAATCCACTCGGTCCATTCAAGCCACATAGCAAAGGTATTGTAACACCTGAAGAATGGGAATGTCTTGATGGTACTCTCTACATAAACAAGGCTGGTAAGCCTTACGTAGTTTTCTGCCACGAGCACACTCAAATCATTAACGGCACTATTTGCTACGCCCCATTAAGTGATGACCTTACTGAAGCTATCGGTGATGCTGTAACAATGTTCAAGGCATCCGACCCTTATTGGGCAGACAAAATTGATGACGAAAAAGCACACAGAATTACTGATGGTCCATTTATGTATCGCACGAGAACTGGCGAACTTTTAATGCTCTGGTCCACTTTTATCAAACATCAATATGCAGAGTGTCTTGTAAAATTTGCAGATGGCGAAATCGGTATGAATTTTGAGCATTTAGCACCACTTATCGACAACGATGGTGGACACGGAATGTTATTTAATGATAAAGACGGAAATCTTTGGCTTACATACCACACCCCTAACCAAACGGATTACGAAAGACCACATTTTGTTCCAGTTGAAGATACAGGAGATTCAATCATAATTAAATAAACACAAAAAGCACACTCGTTTTAACACCTTCAAGTGTGCTTTTATTTTTGGTTTTCACCATACAAAAGGAATTAATCTGAATTTTACCTTTTTCTTATACTCAATATAACCTTCAAGTTCTTTTTCAAGAAATTCTTCCTCACCTTTTATCCTCTTGGCAATTATAAGCGGATAAGAAAGAAAAATAAAAAACGAATATATTGAACCCAAAACAAGAGGAATTGATAAAAACAGTAATAATGTGGCACTATACATTGGGTGTCGTACTATACCATAAAGTCCTGTATCAATCACCTTTTGGTTTTCTTGTACCTCAATTGTACGAGAAAGGTATGTATTTTCACGAAGCACTTCTGCATACATAATATACGCAACTAGGAATATCACGGAAGCTCCAATTACAACACCCCTCGGCAAAGTGTACCAACCAAAACGAAAATTCAGTCCTGCAACAACAAAGCCTGCAAGGAACATAAGCCCACTGAGTTTCACTACAAGGCTCTGT
The DNA here is from genome assembly GCA_017624735.1 of Clostridia bacterium. GTDB lineage: Bacteria > Bacillota > Clostridia > Oscillospirales > Acutalibacteraceae > Fimenecus. The sequence goes on along the minus strand of JAGAMK010000027.1, from coordinate 5,158 downwards.
TCTTTTTGTTTTTCTTTTGCATCAAGTCGCTTTTTCAATAAGTCAGGATTTTTGAACATCATAACAAGACCTGCAACAAACATTGGAATAAAAAGAATCCCCATCAATATCCAACCATTTATGAATAACAAACTACCAGCAGGCAAAAAAATAAGCAAACCAACCAGAACAAGCCCTAACAAAAATTTAAGCATTGCCTGAATAAATAATTTTGCTGTCATAAGAACCTCCAATAAATTACTTTATACTAATTATAACACTCGTATTTTATCCCATCAACCCTGACTTTCTAAGTTTTTCTATAAAATTGTTTACAATACATTTTCTTTTTGATATTATAAATATATATAACTAAGTTTATACAAGGAGATTATTATGACTTCAAAAATCATATACGAACAACCATTTGACAATAAAGAATTCAGTTCTGAACGTAATCGTATCCCTGCACTTTACACCCTTAATGACGGAAGTGTTATGGCTGGTGCAGACATACGTTATAGCCATGGTTCTGACTCCCCTAACAATATTGATATCGCTGTTGCAATCTCAAAAGACGGATATACTGAATGGGAATACTCCATGGTTAACTATTTTGATGACTACGCAGATACAGTTACATCAACTGACAGCGCATCTTTCATTGATTCTGTTATTGTTCAATCAAAAACAGGAAGAATATTTATGTTGGCAGACGTTCAACCATCTGAATGCGGTTATCTCCAATGCAAAACTGGCACGGGATATACTGAAATCAATGGCAAAAAGCATTTGCTCTTAACAACTGGTAAGAATGGCGATAAGTTAAGTACATTTGAATACTATGTTGATGATTTTGATGGCGAACTTGCACAAATTTTCAAAAGAGCAAATTCAACAGCTACAGAATACTCAATTGACAGAGAATTCAGGCTTTATAAAAATGGTGAACCTATCTACACAGCGCAAAAAGGTGCTGATGGTGTAAATGTTCAACAAAATATTTTTTATAGTTCTTCTGAATTAAAATGCTATAAAACTACTTATTTATGGTTAAGATACAGTGACGACAATGGTAAAACATGGAGTCATCCATCTATTCTCTCTGAACAAGTAAAAAAGGATGGTGAGTCATTCCTTGGTGTTGGACCCGGCAGAGGCATGGTAATTGACCATAATGGCAAAGAAAGAATTCTTTTCTGTGTTTACGATAATAATGGTTTATTCAAAGACCCAATTTTTGAAAATGCAAGTGTTATTTATTCTGACGATAACGGTGTAACGTGGCAAAGAAGCAAAAAAATCAAGATTAAAGCTGGACTTCAAAAAACAAGTGAATCTCAACTTGTAAAAATTGAAGGTAAAAATTACAAAGCTTTGCGTATATACGCAAGAAATTTAAGTAATTACATAGCTTATGCCGACAGTACTGATGGGGGTCACACATGGACAACATTCCGTGCAGACAGAGGACTTGAAGGTACAAAAAACTGTATGGTTTCACTTATGGAGACATCAAGAAAAATCAATGACAAACAAGTAATTCTTTGCTCTGCAGGTGGAAATCTTAAAGCAAGAGCCGACGGACTTCTTCGAGTTGGTCTTACACAGGACAATGGTGATATTGAATGGATAAGCAGATACCATCTTACCCAAGGATTCTACGGATATTCTTGTCTTACAGAGTTGGCAGATGGTAATTTCGCTGTTTTCTATGAAGACGAAGCAGCGCACCTTAAATATACTATTTTTAGTGTATTAGATAATGGTGAAATCAATGAAATAAATGGTGAAAATCTTGATTTCAAATATGACACATCAACTAAAACTGTACGCTCATTAAAAACGAAAAAGTTCTTTGCAAAAATTAAGTTTGCTTTGGGATTAATGTGATTCTGGTTTTGGGTGATTAAATGGTATCAGTTTATTTCTTTAAATTATCTGATAAAACTGAATATAATTATAATTTACTCTCTGCAAATGCAAAAGGGCATTGCAAGAAAAAAGAAAGTCTTGCAGCAGCAACAGCCTTATTGTCTATGGGTGTTGAAAACCTACATTACGACGAAAACAATAAGCCATTGGCTGATAATTGTTTTGTGAGCATTTCTCACAGTAAAGATATAATAGCTGTTTGCAAATCGGACAAGCCCGTGGGAATTGACGTTGAATTCATGGCAACTGATAGAGATTATAACAAAATTGCTAACAGATTTTATAAGGGAAAAGAATTAGAATATTATAACTCCTCCCCTACTTTAGAAGCCTTTTATGAAATATGGACTAAAAAGGAAGCGTTCAGCAAAATAAGTGGACAAGGTACTATTGAAATTTTTGAGGGGTTTGATGTACTTAGTCTTGAGAGTTATAAATTTCAAACAGAATTTATCGAAAATTTTGCACTTTCTGTTTGCGAAAAGCAAGAATAATTTTACATTTTCTGTACTTGCAAAAAATGTCTAATCATGTTAAAATACAAAAAACAATTGAGGTGAATTTATGCATAGATTTTTTGGCGAACAAGACGCATATAGTTTGTTTAACTCTATTTACAGTTTTCTAACTGTGATTGGAAGCATATTTTACTTTAAAATTAAAAGAGAATCTATTAGTATATACTCCAAAATCGTCATACAACTTGTCTCACAAAAAAAATTGAAGATAGGAAAATTATTTCTTAATATTGAAAAAGTTGTAGAGTTTATATTGGTATCGGCAGAGTCTATGTTAATAGCAGAAGTATGTGTAAGGGCATACAGAATGAATAAACCTTTTGGTAGTTTAGTTGGAACTGGAGCTAACTATTTTGGTTTATTATTTACTGTTTGGCTTTTTGTAATTTTGGTGTCCTTAATTCTTTTTTCTAATCCAATAAAGCAGTTGGATATAGCGACCTTGTTTCTTCCGTTCGCACAGATATTTGTAAGACTCGCTTGTTATTTTAATGGTTGTTGCTGGGGAATTCCATGGAAATACGGACCATATAATTACCATTATGCCCACCCGGGAAATCAGGTGCCTGTGCAGGCAATTGAAGTTAGCTTTGTATTCATTATTTATTTGTTCTTATTATGGTACAAAAAAAGAGCAAAAATCGGAACCATGTTTCCACTGTACATGATTCTATATGGCGGAGCAAGATTCTTTAATGAGTTTTTCACAGCTGCCGACCCTGATATTATAGGTCCGTTCAATATATACCATGTCTTGTGTACAATATCTGTTGTAATTGGGCTTGTTTTATTCATCGTTATGAGAAAATATGGCGAAAAAATTTCTAATTTTTTTGAAATACCTCAAAGGAAATTTGAGGAAAAAGTATTTCAATCAAAAGAAATGAGGACAAAAAAGATTGCAGAAGAGAATGCAAAAGCAGAAACTGATATGCTTGAAAGGCTTGAAAAAGCTAAAAAGGCAAGAGAAAAAGCATCAATAAAGTATAAAAAATAATATCAAAAAATACCGAGGAACTTATTTGTTCCTCGGTATTTTTTTATTTTGTTATGGAATCAATAATGATTCTTGCTACTTCATCGCTATTATCCGTTTGGAAATAGTGGGAATCGGTGTCAATATAATATACTCTATCAAAGTTATTTGCAAGTGGCTTCCATAACCGTTCAGCATCTCGATAATTCTTTGTGAATATATCCGTCTTACTGATTATTATAGAGGTCTTTGCGTTTATTGGTGTTGCATACTTATAGAAGTATTCTGTCATAAAGTCAGTGTCTTTACGGAATTTATCAACCATATCATACTTGCGCTCTGTTGAAAGTTCTTTGATAGGTGCTCCTGCCTTTATAAGTTTTCTTTGAATAAGGTATTTTGAAGTGTTATTCCAACCATTTTGCCTACTTGCTTTTTCAGGAGGAATGAATCCACCGGTTATATAGTTTGAAATAAGTACCCCTTGTTTTTCAAGAATATTCATAATTTGTAACGCAACTGCCGTACCAGCACAATGAGAGTAAATTGAAATCTCTTTTGTTTCTGCAAGTTTTGCGATTTTTTCTGCAGCTATCGTGCATTCATCTTGCGAACGAAGATAGTCAACATAGTAAAGTGATAATCCAGGTGCTAGTTCTTCCAAATCTTTTGTGAGTGCTGCAAATGCCGATGCATCGCCACCTGCAAAAGGTATTAAAATTATTGCCTTTGTTGACTTCTTTACATTTCTCAATGCGTACAAACCTGACACTTCTTCATCTTCTTGATTTTCAAGGAATTCCGCCAATCTTTCAGGTGTTGGATGTGCAATAAATTCAGCTGCAGAAATATCCTTTAACTCATTTTCAGAAAGAATTGAAATCATATCAAGGCTTGTACCACCAAGAGTGAAGAAATTCTCATTTCTACCTACAAAATCGATACGAAGCACATCTTCATACAAATTGCAAATCATCTTTTCTGTATCAGTTACAGGTTCTTCCTTGACAACTGTACCACCAAATGCAATATCCATATTTTTAAGTGCTTTTCGGTCAAGTTTACCACTTTGATTGAGAGGCATTTTTTCGATAAATGCAAACTTGCTTGGCATCATATATTGTGGCAATTTCTTCTCACAATGTTTTATTATTTCATTAGTTGCAGTTTCATCACCACAACAAAAAGCAACAAGTACATCTTGTCCGTTATTCTGTCTAATCATGACTGCTACAGACTCAACACTCGCAACTTCACTGATGACTTTTTCAACCTCACCAAGTTCGATACGTTGACCATTAATCTTAATCTGTCCGTCCATTCTTCCCACATAACAAATCTGACCGTCTTCTCTCCAGTATGCAAGGTCTCCTGTTTTGTACAGTTTTCCTTCGCCGAACGGATTATCTATGAACTTTTCGTTTGTGAGTGTTTCGTTGTTAAGGTATCCTTGTCCTACATTTACACCTGCAATACAGAGTTCTCCTGTTACTCCTATCGGAAGAATATTGTTGTATTTGTCAACTATATGAAGCTGTGTATTGTAGATTGGTTTTCCTATCGGTACAGGGTCAACATCTGTCGGTACGCATGGGTAATAGCTTACGTCCACGGCACATTCTGTCGGTCCGTAAAGATTATGAAGACTTACCTTGTTGTAGTCATACATCTTGTAGAAACGGTTAATACTGTTTGCTGTTAATGCTTCACCTGACAAGAAAACATACTTAACTGTGTTGAATTTACCTTG
>JAGAMK010000026.1 GCA_017624735.1 Clostridia bacterium | reverse complement strand
TCGGTCGGTGCTTCTGCTTCGCAGAGGTGTCCACCGGACACCCGCACCTCGTCAGAGGGAGGCATTACAATTGCAACGCAGTTCCGACACTTTTCACTTTGCGTTTTGCACTTTGCATTCATCCCGACAAATTCAAATTTGCAACAAAAAAAGAGAGTGAATATCACTCTCTTTTTTTGTTATGAACCCATTACAAAACTTATTTATGAATTTGAATCATCCTTTTTCGTATTCAAAAGAGTTTTCACGCAATTTTATATTGTTAAAGTATAATGATTCTTTAACAATTAATCCTCTTTCGTCGTACTGTGATTCTAAATAGTCATTCGAGTTAATATCATCATAGCGTTTTTCAGTTACGACTTTTTTGTCTTTGATTTCATATTTGAAGCCACCAAACTCATTGTTTTCATTATCATACCAGATTGCGAGTGCAAAATCATCTCGCTCTTCAACAATTTTTAAAGTTAATTCAGTATTGCTTTCTTGAAGATACATGGTTCCGCCAATTTTTATTCCCTTTTTATTATATTCATAAGTTGAATGTGTTTTACCGTTATTATTGATAATGGTTTCTTCAATTAGGTTTCCTTTTTTGTCGTATGCACATTCTTTTTTATAGTAATCACCATTTTCATAGCGATACTCTTGGCAAATAAGCCTATTTTGTTCATCAGTTTCTACATAAGATTCGTCGGTAACCTCACCATTTCTGTATGTTTTAGTGGTTGTAGCTTTATCATCATAAATAATTTTTTCGGAGAGTTGTCCGTTTTTATAAGAGTTTCTTTCAACAGGTATGTGACCGTCATAAATGAACTCTATTTCATAAGTGGCATAATCATCGGTTACGGGATTGCTCATTGCAACATAGTATCCGTCCTTTTTTTCATACTCAAACTTGTATTTATAAATTCCGTCACTTGTGGTTATAATAATTTCAACATTTCGACCATTATCGTCATAAATATATTCATAACCATAGTTGAAATCGGAAGAATAGTATCGATTATCCGTTAAAGTATGTGCCCTATCTTTATATATTTCTTTGATGGTGATGCTTTTTTCTCCTTCATTTCCGAAATCGTCATAATAAGTACATGTTTGTTTGGTAACATAGTATTTTGAATTGTTAGAGAAAAGAAAAATTGCACTGAAAATTATTCCCACAACAAGCAGAGTGGCGATGGTAGGAACAAGAATCTTTATAGGTTTTATTTTCTTTTTTGATTTATCATTAATAGGTGGAGTGCTAACGCCATTCCAATTATTTGGTGCATTTTGGTCAAGAGTAACTGCACCAGGATATATAGCGGTTTTAGAAACACTAGCTCCACAATTAGGACAGAATGTAGCATCGTCAGGACGCTCAGAACCACATTTTGGACAAAACATAATTATTCTCCTATCAAGTGTGATGTTATTAAACTGTTTATCAGTTAATTACAAAACTTATTTTTGCGTTATTTTGTGCGAGAATTGCATCAATAATCAACACCACCGATAAAATCGGCACAGGGTCAACCCCGTCGGCAATATCCACGGAATAAGCATCGCCCCAAGTGAACCATCCTTTTGAGATTGTAGCGATTGTGTAATCTCCGTGGTATATCTCGTATTCGTGGGCGAGAAAATCACCCTCGATTTCCCAATTATAACCCGTAACGGTAAATCTTTGTTTAAAAAGTGTGAAGTGCTTCACAACCTCGGCAACATCTTCGCCATTGATATTTATAAAATATCGTGGTAAGAATGATAACACCTTCTGGTGAATATGTGCTTTGTGGTTGTTGTTATTATCAAAAAGGTCAAGCTTTTTGCCGATGGTGAAAAAATCGCCCTCAACCCAATATGCCTCGTTTTCCTGTTCATCATAAATTGTGAACTTATCAACAAAGCTCATAACCTTTTGTTTCATATAGAATTTCATTTTCCACCCTCCAAAAAATGAAATATTGCTATGCAATATGAAATAATCTTGCGATTATGAAGTATTTACTACCGTAAATATGAAGTGAAATAAATCCTTTCTTATGCCGTAGGCATACTTCATAGCAAAGCTACTTCATATCCGTCAGGATACTTCATAAATTCAAAAGAATTTATTTCATGTCTGAAATCGCAGATTTCAGATTGCTTTGCCCTTCTTATCGAACAATGGCAATTCCTCAAGGAAGATAATATCGTCACGTTTTGCTGCGTCACCCTCAGCAAGGATGAACATTCTGCCACAAACAATACCACCTGCATCGTTAACAAGCTTTTCAACTGCTTTGAGTGACTCACCAAGGGAAACAACGTCGTCAACAATTAAAATTCTCTTGCCTTTCATGATTTCTGCATCTGCCGTGTCAAGATAGAGTTTTTGTTCACCCTCGGTTGTGATTGAATTAACAGTTGACTCAAAAACACCGCTCATATAGAGTTTTGGCTTTTTACGCGCCACAAAATATTTTTGATTTCCCTGCAGTCTTGCCATTTCGTGAGCAAGTGGGATACCCTTTGCCTCTGCTGTGATTATGTAATCATATTCGGGGGCTTTTTCCAATAATTCCTTTGCACAAGCAGTTGTGATTTCAGGGTCACCGAAAATAACAAAACCTGCAATCATAAGTTCATCGTTAAGAGGGCAGAGTGGCAAATCTCTCTGTACACCTGCAATAGTCATTCTGTGAAACATAATAATTCTCCTTCATAAAACAGAAAACGGCGGATATCCCATCCACCGTTCCGTTGATTTTAATTATTCAGCTAATGCGCGAGCGAGCCATACTTCTGCAATATCCAATGCTGCATAAAGTCCTTTTTTCTCGCTTGATTTTACAATTTTCTCACGGATGCTCACATTAGGGTCAGTATTAAGCAACTGAACTGATACTTTTGAAGCAACCTCAACGTCGTCAACAGGTTTTGTAGCAAGAATCTGCATCATGATAACGTATTTTTCGTTAGGGAAGCCATAGTAAATTGTGTTGCCGTTTCTAACTAATGGTTTGCCTTTGTAAGTGAGAAATTTATTCTTTTCTGCCATGAAAACACCTACTTATCTCTTGGAGTTTTTGAGATATTCCTTTACAAGGTCCTGTAAAAGTTCATCTCGGTCAAGGCGACGAATAAGACTTCTTGCATTGTTATGAGTTGTAATGTAAGTTGGGTCCTCGGAGAGAATATAACCTACAATCTGGTTAATTGGGTTGTAACCTTTTTCAACCAACGCATCATAAACAGTAACAAGAATTTGACGTGTTGTTTCCTCACGTTCATCCTTTAAGGAAAATTGAATTGTCTTGTTAGGGTCAAGCATTTCGCCACCTCCTGATAATAATTAAATATATTATATACTGTTTAAAAACAAAAAACAATACTAATTTTGAAAAAAGTGTAATTCGTAAATTCGGAACTGTGGTGGATTATAAATGCCTCCCTCTGACGAGGGAAGGGAACCGCTTGCGGTGGAGGGAGAGATAGTTATTTTGTTCGTTAAATCTCTCCCTCAGTCATTTTTTGCAAAAATGACAGCTCCCTCGTCAGAGGGAGCCACAAAACAAGTTAGTTTATTTATGATTTTAATGAGATATTTTCTTTTGCGAGAGCATCAATAATGCCGTTTGCAACTTCCATAACTTCTTCAGTTGTAAGAGTTCTTTCAGGATGTGAGAAAGTCATTCTTGTAGTAATTGACTTGCCGTTTTCGTCACGGTATGTGTCAACAACCTGAACGTCTTTGATAAGTGAGCAGTTAGCATCTGCGATAGCCTTGCCGATTGGAGCAAATGTTTCGCTCATAAATGAAAGGTCAATTTCCATTTCTGGGAAACGTGAAGGCTCAACGTAATGAATACCTGCATCTGCAATTTCTGTGAAAGCAGGAACATCAATTTCAGCAAATACGATGGCTGCCTTTTTGTCAATTTTCTTTGAAACTGTTGGGTGAACAACACCGATTTTACCAAGAACTACACCATCACAAGAGATTTCGTTAAGGTTTCTTGGATGCTCGTAGGAAAGAGTTGCTTCCATTGGTACGAATGTTAAAGCCTTATGCTTGATGTTGTCAGAAATAACTGAAAGCATGGTTGCAAGTTCAACATAGAGAGTTTCCAAAGACTTTGTTTTGCTGTAAAGAGTAACGCAGAGTTTCTTTCTCTCGTTGCAAAGTCCGTCGTCTTTGAGTCCGTCAACAGTTCTGCCGATTTCAAATACACCAAAATCAGTTGAGAAATTAGTGTTTGTCTTAACCTGACAAAGTTGAGTTGGAATAATTGACTTACGGATTGTTTCAATATTAGGATTTGTAGCACCTGCGAGTTTGATATTATCTTCAATTTCCATACCGAGTGCCTTGTATTCATCATAATACTGCCATACGTAAGAATGAAGCTCGTGGAGTGAGTAACGGTGAACGAGCATATCCTTGATTCTGTCCTCAACTGTCTTTTCTGCCTTTGCACGAACAGGGTAGAGTGGAGCAGCTGCTGTGTGAATGTCAAAGTTGTCGTAACCGTAAATTCTTGTGATTTCTTCAACAATGTCAGCCTTGATTGTAACGTCCTTTGTTGCTCTCCAAGATGGTACTTCTACTGTGAAGTTGTCACCGTCGTTTGAAGCCTTGAAACCAAGTGAATTAAGTGTATTTACGATTGTGTCGTTTGCGATTTCGATACCTGTGTACTTGTCAATAAATGCCTTGTCGAAGCTGAGTGTAACTGTTGGATATTTGAAAGCATATTCATCAGTAAGTGCAGAAACAACTTGTGCGTCAGGGTCAATGTTAAGAAGAAGATTAACAAATCTTGCAATAGCAGGTACTGTCATTTCAGGGTCAAGGCACTTTTCGTAACGGTTTGAAGCGTCAGTACGATGTGCGAGACGAACAGTTGACTTACGGATTGATGCAGCATTGAATGTTGCAGATTCAAGTGTCAAAGTTGTTGTATCTTCAACGATTTCAGAGTCTAAACCACCCATAATACCTGCAATAGCAACAGGAGTGTTGTCGTTGCAAATCATAAGAGTGTTTTCGTCAATATTTCTGTCAACTCCGTCAAGTGTCTGGAATGTGAAAGGCTCTGGGAATCTCTTAATTCTGATTTTCTCAACTTTACGGGAATCGAATGCGTGCATTGGCTGACCCATTTCAAGCATCAAGTAGTTTGTAAGGTCAGCAAGAAGGTTAATTCCACGCATACCGCAGTAGAAAAGACGGATTCTCATATTAACAGGGCTTGTGTTCTTTGTGATGTTTGCAACCTGCAAGCAAGAATATCTCTGGCAAAGGTCGTCTTCGATTTTAAGGTCAACCTTTGGAAGATTGTCGTATTTTGTCAAATCAACCTGTGGTAATGGCTTTAATGGGCGTCCTGCAAGGGAAGCAAATTCACGAGCAATACCATAGTGACCCCAAAGGTCAGGACGGTTTGTAAGAGATTTATTGTCAACCTCGAAAACAATGTCGTCAATTTCGTAAAGGTCTTTAAGGTCAGTACCGTTTGCAACCTCATCAGTAATGTCCATAATGCCTGAGTTGTCGTCAGAGATTCCGATTTCCTTTTCAGAACAGCACATACCGTTTGACATATATCCTGCAAGTGGGCGAGGGGAGATTTCGATTTCACCTAACTTTGCGCCAACTTTTGCGAATGCAGTTTTCATTCCAAGGCGTACATTTGGAGCACCACAAACAACATCAACAAGTTCCGTTTCACCGATATCTACTTTGAGAAGGTGGAGCTTTTCTGATTTTGGATGGTCCTGAATATCTTTGATTTCAGCAACTACGATACCACTGAAATCGCTACCCTTAAAGAAAATTTCGTTCTCAACTTCTGCAGTTGAAAGAGAAAATTTACGGATTAACTCCATTTTGTCAAGACCTGTAAGGTCAACGAAATCACTAATCCAGTTCATTGATAAAAACATAATTTACTCCTCCTTCCTTAATCTTCATCGTCTGTGAACTGTGTGAGAGTTTTAAGACTGCCACTGTTCAAATCACGGATATCTTTAACACCATATTTCATCATTGCAAGACGAGTAAGTCCAAGTCCGAATGCGAAACCTGTGTATTCTTCGGGGTCAATTCCACCTGCTTTAAGAACTTCAGGGTGAATCATACCGCATGGGCAAAGTTCAAGCCAACCGCTGTGCTTACATGAAGGACAACCCTCACCACCACAGATAAGGCAGGAGATATCAAGCTCGAAACCGGGTTCAACGAATGGGAAGAAACCGGGACGAAGACGAACTTTAATGTCCTTACGGAAAACTTCTGAAAGCATTGTTTTCATAAAGTAAATAAGGTTAGAAATTGAAATGTCCTTGTCAACCATAACGCCTTCCATCTGGAAGAATGTGTTTTCGTGACAAGCATCAGTAGCCTCGTTTCTGAAGCAACGGCCCGGGAAAATAGCCTTAATCGGCATACCGTCGTTAATGAGCGCATCCTTATACTTTTTATAAATAGCATTCTGTGCTGCAGATGTGTGGGACTTTAACAACTGACCATTATCTAAATAGTATGTGTCCTGCATGTCACGAGCAGGGTGGTCCTTTGGAATGTTAAGAGCCTCAAAACACTCGTAGTCAGTAACGATTTCTGAATAGTCTTCAATATTAAAGCCCATTGAACGGAAAACGCTTTCACATTGACGCTGTACAAGTGTAATTGGGTGGTATGAACCACGAGTTAAGTTAGCAGGAACAGAAATATCGAAAATTGGTGTGCTTTCGATTTCCTTTTTAAGTTCAAGGTCTTTGAGTTCCTGACTCTTTTCTGCGATTTTCTGTTCAACGAATGCACGAACCTCGTTGACAATCTGACCCATAATTGGTCTTTCTTCTGCTGATAATGAACCCATCATTTTAAGCATTGATGTAAGTTCACCTTTTTTACCAAGCACCTGAACTCTGAATTCTTCAAGTTGACTTTGCTCAGTAAATGTGCTGAGTTCCGCTTCCGCACGAGCACGGATAGCTTCAAGCTTTTCTCTCATAATCTCAATCCTTTTCTATTATATATGTTCGGAAATAGGGAAATAAAAAAATCCCACACTCCAAAAGAGCATGGGACGAATAAAATCCGCGGTACCACCCAAATTTTAGCACAAGTAATAACTTGAAAGCTAACACTTTCCGTATTCTGTAACGGGAATAAGCCGTTGCCGTCTAATTGTTGCCTTTCAACAGCACCACTCCAAAGGGAACTTCAATTAAGATTTCGTCTTTTGTGCTTTCAGCCACGACACAATTCTCTGGTAAGGATACTTTCTTAATCTACTTTCTTTTTCACTGTGTTTCAATATCGCAAAAAATTATAGCAGAAGATTAACTGTAAGTCAAGTTTTTTTAATTATATTCTATTCTTTTTTCTTTTAAGAACAATTGTGCCTGTGCCTGCAGTTGCCATAAGTACAACAGCAAAGAGGAGAACGAAGTTTTCTGCTGATGTATTTGGAATGTCAGCATCTGTAACAGGTTTGCCGGTTGAAGGCTTTTCTGTTTCAGGTTCGCTTGGAACAGTTGGTTCATCAGGAGTTGTTGGCTCGTCAGGTGTAACCGGCTCGTCTGGAGTAACCGGTACATCAGGAGTTACAGGTTCGTCAGGAACTTCATTTCCAAGGTCCTTCTTAATTGCGAACTGGTCAACTCTTTCTTCACTATCACCATCTACTGCGTATGAGTCAAAGTAGAGTGTGTCGCCATCAATCTGAATGTATGAGTATGATGGAATTTCAAGGTAAAGAACGGTTTCACCAATTGGGAAGAGCTTGCTTGTTTCACTCTCTGGTTTTGGTTGGTAATGTTTAACACCGATTGTACCGTTGATTGAATAGATTGTACCGTTAGGGTCAATCTTTGCTGTGTAATCAAGACCGTTGTATGAGATGTTTTCTGTTTCTGTTGGGACAACAACGTTGTTATCCATAACATCAGTTCTCATAAATACATGGTCATGACCTTGGAATACAATGTCAATGCCAAGCTCCGGCATAAGAGCTTTAAGCTGTTCACGGATTACAATTACATCATCATCGTCATAGTGTGAACCGTTTGAATAAGGTGCTTTATGGAGAGCAACGAACTTCCAATCTGCATCGGATGCGTTCATATCTTCAATAAGCCATTCAATCTGTTCAGGTGAAAGACCGTCGTCTTCACCAAGATTGTTTGAGTTGAGAACTGCAAAGTGTGCGTTGTTATAATCGAATGAATAGTAAACACCGAGTGTCTTATCCTGTTCAGGTGCGTTAGGGAATGTGAAGTAATAATCAAGAGCATTGTCACCCTTTGATTCGTGGTTACCTGCAACACCCATCATTGGGATGTTCATAAGCACATCTGTTGCGGAATTGAACATTCTCTGCCACTGAACAAAGCTTCTGCCATCGTCAACAAAGTCGCCTGTGCCAAGAATAAAGTCACCATCGTGGTTGCTTGTTGCAAACTGGAGTGCAGGAGCAAATACATTATTATACTGCTTTTCAGTTGTTGACTGCGGGTCAGTCATGTGGAAGAAACTGAATGAATCAGAGTTGTCAGCAGTGTCAAGAACACCAACTGAACTCCACCAACCACGGTCTGCATCACCAATACGGTAGCAGTATTTTGTGTCCGGTTCAAGGTCTGAAATACTGATAGTATGACGATTTACATATTCTTTGTGGTAGAGAATACCGATAAAGCCGATGTCAATTGCAGGCCACTCACGCATTGTTTCAACGTCACAATCTGCTGTGATTGTAGCATCAACTGTTGTACCCTTTGAGAAATCGGGGTTTTCAGAATAAGGAACAATCTGAATGTCGCTGTCAGTAATGCTGTATTTTGTGTAATAGCTGATAACTCTCTCTGTTGAAGCATCTTCGCCGAGAGCAACTGAAATATGTGAAGGAAGTCTTAAATTATTCTGGCTGAGAGGAACTGCAACAGGTCCGTCAACAACGAATTTACCTTCGTGGTCAGCCATGTAACCGGGATTTTCGTCGTGAGTAAAGTCTTTCATAATTCTGTAGAATTCCTGGTCAATAATGTCGTACTGACTCTCTGTAAGGTATTCGTCAAGGAATGAGTAAAGAACTTCTTTAACTGTATCGCCCTCAAGAACACCGAGAGAAAGGATGATTGTAACAACGTCTGTAAGACTGAGTGAAAGAAGACCGTCGTCACCGATGATTTCGTTAATATCATCAACGATTGCGTTAATGTCTTTGTTATTTATAGCACTGATACCAAGAGAAACAGGGTCAATCTTGATTTCGTTGAGGATGTTATCCATAAGGAGGTCCTGAAGAATAATTTCAAAAAGAGAATCAACAATGATTTCTGCATTTTCTCCATTGTCAAAACGTTCAAGTGCACTCAAAAGGAATTTGTCGTTATTAGGGTCTTCGTTGTTTGCTGTGTGGTTAACAAGAACAGTTGAAGCAAGGTCTCCAAGTGTACCTTTGTCACCCTTACTGCCAAAGCCGAGAGTATCTTTAAATGCTGTTGAAGGTTCGTCTGAAACTTCAATTTCAAGAAGCTTGTCAAGAATTGGAGAAACTATTTCAGCTGTTGCTGCAGGGTCAGAAAGATATGCGTCCTCAAGCTGGTTACAGATTGAAAGGAGCAATCCCTTAATTGCAAGAGCAGAAACCCCACCAAGGAGTTCGTTGCCGATAAGGTCTGTCATAAGCTCGTTAAAGTCAAGCAAGCCTGTAAGGTATTTGTAAAGACCACCTGCAGCTCTTACATCTTTACCGAAACCGAATTTAAGCTGATAATCAAGAAGATTCATAACGAAATTCTTGATGTTATCTCCACCGAAATTAAGTGCCCATGTCTGATTTCTGAAAGGCTTTTCCTGAGCAACACCGTTAATGTAAACAGGAATTACTTCGTCAACATCGTGTGTACGATATTCGCATTCAATTCTGCCCGTTAAGTATGTATCCATAGTAATAGTTCTGAACTGGTTAGGGAAACTGAGAATTGAAGATGTTGTAATTTCGTGTACTTCGTCACCACTGTCAGTAACATAAGATGCAACGTCCTGCATGTGTGAGTGACCTGAAACAACATAGTGCATACCTGCTTTTGCAAGTGAATCAGCTACTTCCTGCCAGTTGAAAAGAACGAACTGTTCAAGAATATCAACCTGTGTTTCAAAGTGAGGAACAAGGTTGTTATGACACATACCGATAACTGTTTTACCATCTTTAACAGCCTTTTCTGTTTCAGCTACTGCCCAAGCGAGAAATTCTTCTGACATTTTACCGCCGGTTTCCTGTTCAGCTTCGCCTGAATCTGTTGTATCAGGTGAATACATCATAGCATCAAGAGCAATAAGACGGTAATCATCACTTACGTCAACTGCATAAGAGAGTGAGCCTTCAGAATTGTCTGCCTTTTCTTTGTAACGGCTGTAATATCCGTCACCTTCAGGTGAATAACCAAAGTCTTTGTAAATTGCTTCAAATTCTTCCGGTGTTGTATCAATCTGGTCACGGAGTTCAGGATGCTTCTTTGATGTAATAAGCTCCTCACCGTCATAAATCATCGAACGATTGTTATTAACATCGTGGTTACCGTTGATAACATAAACCTCAATACCTGTTTCTTCTTCGAACTTTGCAAGTTTTTCTGCTTGTTCTTTGTGAGCTGCGTATTCAGCATTTCTTGTAAGGTCACCCGGCATAAGAACAAAGTTGATTTCACCGTTCTTTGCTTTGAGTGCTAGGTTTGCCAGAGCAGCGTCTAAAAGATTAGGTGCTAATCCTGTTGTTGAGTTATTGAGAAGCATCATGTCAATAAACTCTTGCTTGTCTTCCTCTGTTTCGCCCATTGCAGTTTCTGCGAAATAGTGTGTATCGGATAAAATACCGAAATTCACAGTTTCCTTTGTTGATGCAAGAGCTGTGAATGGGATTCCAACAGCTGCAATAACAATTGCAAGAACTACACAGAGAATTCTTTTGAATGTCTTGTTCATTTTTCGTCCTCCTAAGAAATTTTTAGACGATTACAAAATAATCATAAAAATTTTAACACATAAAAAAAGAAAATGCTACACTTTTTGGCAACATTTTCTCTATAATTTGTTAATTTTTTATTAATATTTATTTATATATAATATATAATAAACACTTTTTATTTCCTGATCATAACATCGGAGACAATCTGACCGTCCTGAATACGGATAACACGCTGTGCCTCGTTTGCGATGTCGTTATCGTGAGTAATAAGGATAACTGTTCTGCCTTCTTCGTGGAGCTCGTGGAGAATTTTCATAACTTCAACACCTGAATGTGAGTCAAGGTTACCTGTTGGCTCGTCAGCAAGGATAATAGGAGGTCTTGCTGCAACTGCACGTGCAATAGCAACTCTTTGTTGCTGACCACCTGACATCTGCTTTGGCAAATGGTCAAGACGGTGGGAGAGTCCAACTCTGTCAAGAGCCTCAACAGCGAGTTTGTTTCGCTGTTCCTTTTTCATTCCACGATAAACCAATGGTAATTCAACGTTTTCAACAGCAGTAAGGCTTGTAACAAGGTTAAAGCCTTGGAAAATAAAGCCGATTTCCTTGTTACGGATTTCTGAAAGTTCGTCGTCGGAAAGTCCCTCCACATCCTTGCCGTTAAGAAGATATTTACCACTTGTGGGAACATCAAGAAGACCGAGCATATTCATAAGAGTTGATTTACCCGAACCTGACTGACCGATAATTGCAACGAACTCACCGTGCTCAATGGTAAGATTAACACCGTCAATGGCACGGACCTCGTTTTCACCGGGATTATAGATTTTATACATATCTTTTATTTCGATAAGACTCATAATACACCTCGAAATCAGTATAAAAAAATTATTGCCAATATTTTACTCTTTTATAAATTTTAAGTCAATGAACAAATTGTTAAAAAATTAAAACATAAACTATTTGGCTCCCTCTGACGAGGGAGCTGTCTGCGAAGCAGACTGAGGGAGAGATTGCTTCACAGCTCTGTCAATGTGTTCACAAACATTATAAAAATTATTATCAATGTCAATATTACAAATTCGTAACACCGATAAACCCATATTATTTAAATATCTTGTGCGAAATTCGTCATTTTGTATTTGCTCGTCTGTGTAGTGTCCACCACCATCAAGTTCAAGGACAAGTTTTGCTTTTGCACAGTAAAAATCAACAATGTATTTGCCAATAGATTTTTGCCTTTGAAATCTTATTGGGTAAGTTCGCAGAAACTCATACCAGAGTTTGCGTTCCCAGGGAGTCATATTTTTCCGCAGATTTCTAGCGAGAGAAATATTTGATTTGTTATACAATTTCATATATTTATCTCTCCCTCCACCGCAAGCGGTCCCCCTCCCTCGTCAGAGGGAGGCGAATTACTAATTCAGCATTTCTTTAACAACTTCCCCCGCAATAATAAGCCCTGCTGTGCTTGGCACAAAAGAGATACTTGCAGGAGTTCTTTCACCGTCATTTTTAGGAATTTCTGTTGAATAAAGTACCTTTAATTTTTTGACACCACGTGCTTTTAACTCACGTCGCATAACACGACACAGGGGACAGGTGTCCGTTTTGTAAATATCCGTAATTTTAAATGCAGTTGGGTCAAGTTTGTTACCCGTACCCATGGATGCAATCATTGGAATTCCCAATTCCTGTGATTTTATTGCCAAGTCAATTTTTGCAGTAACATTATCAATTGCATCTACGATATAGTCGTATTTTTCTAATTCAAACTCTTCTGCATTTTCAGGAAGATACATCTTCACAATAGCCGTTACTTCACACTCGGGGTTAATGTCGAGTATTCTCTCTTTTGCCACATCAGCTTTGTTCTTGCCAACTGTTGAATGAAGTGCATATAATTGGCGATTTATATTTGTAATGTCAATTGTGTCCTTGTCAACAACCGTCATTTTTCCAATTCCACAACGGGCTAAAGCCTCGGCAACGTAAGACCCTACGCCACCAAGCCCGAAAATAATAATATTTTTATTTTTTAACTTTTCAAGGTTATCTGTTCCAATCAGTCTTTCAGTTCTTGAAAATTCATTCATATTGTCACCACACCTATGTTTGCCTCCCTCTGACGAGGGAGGTGTCTGCGATAGCAGACGGAGGGAGAGATGGTAAATACATAAACTGACTACCCCTCAGTCAACTTCGTTGACAGCTCCACTACTCGCCTGCCGGCTCAGACAGCGCTAATTCAGCGTCCACTGGACGCTCGCGCCCTGACAAGGGGAGCCAATTATTGATACTCTTAAATTATACACTATTGAAAATTTTTCATCAATAGTGTATAATACATTTTTGGAAATTTATATTAAGGATGATATTATGAAATTAGGTATCGTTGGTTTACCAAATGTAGGTAAAAGTACACTTTTTAATGCAATCACAAACGCAGGAGCACAGTCTGCGAACTATGCTTTCTGCACAATTGAGCCAAATGTTGGTGTTGTTGCAGTTCCTGATTACAGAATTGACAAATTAGCAGAAATGTATAACCCTGCAAAGATTACACCTGCAACAATCGAATTCGTTGATATTGCAGGTCTTGTAAAGGGTGCGTCAAAGGGTGAAGGGCTTGGAAATAAGTTCCTTTCTCACATCCGTGAGGTTGATGCGATTATCCACGTTGTTCGTTGCTTTGATAACGACGATATTATCCATGTTGAAGGTAGTATTGACCCACAGCGTGACATTGAAACAATCAATCTTGAGCTTATTCTCTCCGACGTTGAAATTCTTGACAGAAGAATCACAAAAGTAGAAAAGGATTTAAAAGGCGACAAGTCACTTCAAAAAGAGCTTGATTTCTTAAAGCGTCTTCGTGGTGAATTGGAAAACGGTGTTAATGCTCGTGCAGTTGAAGCAGATGATGAAGAAAAGGAATTTCTTTCTGATGTTGCACTTCTTTCATCAAAACCAATTATCTATGCTTGTAATATGAGCGAAGAAGATTTCGCAAACAATATTAAGGACAATGCAAGATATAATGCAGTTTGCAAACTTGCAGAGGCAGAGGGTGCAGAAACTCTTCCGATTTGTGCAGAACTTGAAGCACAGATTGCCGAACTTGATAAGGAAGAAAAAGAAATGTTCCTCTCTGATTTAGGCATTGAACAGGGTGGACTGGACCTTCTTATTCAGCGTTCATATAATCTTTTGGGACTTATCTCATACTTGACTGCTGGTCAACCTGAAGTTCGTGCTTGGACAATCAAAAAAGGTACAAAAGCACCACAAGCAGCAGGTAAAATTCATACTGACTTTGAACGTGGCTTCATCCGTGCAGAGGTTATCCACTTTGACGACCTTATGGCAAACGGCACAATGCAGGCTGCAAAGGAAAAAGGGCTTGTCCGCAGTGAAGGTAAAGAGTACGTTATGAAAGACGGCGACATCGTTCTTTTCCGTTTTAATGTTTAAAATAACTCAATTTATAGGACGCAGAGTGTAAATGTTAATAATCATTTTGCACTTTGCGTTTTGCATTTTGAACTTAATATTTGCGTTCGTAGCTCAGTTGGATAGAGCGTCAGACTCCGACTCTGAAGGTCGCTGGTTCGATTCCAGTCGAGCGCGCCAAAAAACAGATAACACAGACATTCTTTGTCTGTGTTTTTTATTGCAATATCATATAAATAGTGGTAAAATGATGAGTATAATATATCAAAGGAGAGAGAAAATTGTTTTGTGGAAATTGTGGAAAACCATTAAATGAAAACGGAGTATGCTCCAATTGTGGAAAAGTTCAACAGCAGGCACAGTCTGTGGAGACTGTAGAAACTGTTCAACCAACTCAACCTGTACAGCCTACATATTCTGTACCACCGGTACAACCTGCATATCCGGTTCAACCAATAAGATTTGTGGCAAAAGAAACACCACTTACCAAATGTGCTTGGTTTGCACCTGTCGCAGCGGGGTTAATTTCAGTTTTAACATCAGTGGTTTCGTCTTTGTGTACAGCCATCGCTTCAGTAATTATAAACGAACTTTATGATTACGAGGACATAGAATATCATTATTTTTCGCAAAGTGGTTATTCATTCGCTAATGCGATAGGTGGAATAATATCACTTGCAATTATCGTAGTCCTTTCCTATGTGTTGTATTCGGTAGCATTGAAAGATAGAAAAAAGGACTTTTTTGCCCTTGCTGTTGTACCTTTTGCAAGCTCTGCGATTGTGAGTAGAGTTTCAGGCGTATTTAATGCTTTTGTTCAAGGAATTCTCTATAATACCATTATGAGGACAGAAGGCCCATCGGCTTATGCTTCAGCTACACTTGCACTTAGTATTTTCAACCTTATTTTCGTAACAGTTTTATCCGCAGTTATGGCGTATTTTGTGGTATTAAAATGTCTTGAACGTGAAGAAAAGAAGATTAAATAAAAGCAAACGGTGAGATACTCTCTCACCGTTTTTTTCATATCTTTTTTACTTTTTCTTTGGTGCTTTAACTTTGTTGAGCTTTGCGTTTACTTCAAGAATTTGTTCCTTTGTGAATGCTCCGCCAAGCATTGAAATTGCACGTTTAACGGTAAAACCTTTAGCTATTCCGTAAATGTTTTTAAGCATTGCGGGAGTTATCTTGAATCCGCCGATTACTCCACCGCCGCCTTTTTTCTCTTCGCCGTTTTCATCCTTACCGCCACTCATTGAGCCTTTGAGCATAAGAACGAATTTGAGCATTACAAGCTTACCGCCGAATGTACTCATAATATCGCCGATGGTGTTATTGATTGAAAGGTATCCGTCAGGAGTGCTGATTTCAAACCAGTTGATAACCTGACCTTCCTCTTTCATAATGTAGGCTTCGTTTGGTGTGTCAACCTTGTTGATTGTTGCTGTGTCAGTAAGGTCACCTGCAACAACTTTAAGTTCAGTTGTTCCCTCATTCTTAACGTCAAAGTAGAAGAATGGGTATTTACCTTTTGTCTGCTTGCCAACACTTACGCCATTTGCAAAAAGTTCAACTTCAGGCTGGTTTGAGTAAACAGTAACCTTTGTTACATCCTCAACTCTGTCAACATATCTCTTTGAGCAAAGGTGAACCATTGGTTTGTCAGAAAGCCAAGCCTGATATGCGTAGAATGAGTCTTTCTTGTATTTTCTGTCGAATGTAACAAGACCTTTGTGGTTCATACCGTTTTCGCCACCCTCTGCACGAGCATCAGCGGCAAAGTCGAACATATTCCAAACGTGAGTTGCCCAAAGATATGGTCTGTCAGCAATCTGTTTAATGAGTTCTTCGTGGTAGTATGCCTGATATTCTTCTGTGTAGTCACCCTGAGTTGGTGTTGATGTGTGCCAGTCAAGAGCCTCACAACCGTATTCAGAAATACCGATTGGCTTGTTTGGATATTTTTTGTGGAAATTATCAAACCAAGGACCATTCATTTCTGTTGAACCACCGTACCATCCGAAATAGTGGTTGTATGAAAGTACGTCAGAAATATGTACATATTCGTCATCAATGTCGCACATTGAAACTGCCGCAATAGTTGTAAGACGAGTTTTATCCATCTCGTGAACCATATCATTAAGGTCTTTGTGGTTCTTGATAAGATTTGGGTTAGAGCCTGCAATTGTAATCTCGTTTGAAAGTCCCCAAACAACGATTGACGGGTGATTGTAGTTTTGAACAACAAGTTCTTTCATCTGTGAAATTGTGTTGTCATAACCTGTTGGCATGTGACTTGAAATATATGGGATTTCTGCCCAGAGTACAAGACCTGCTTCGTCACAAAGGTCATAGAAAACCTGTGAATGTTGATAGTGAGCAAGACGGATTGTGTTAGCACCCATTTCAAGGATAAGCTCAAGGTCTTCTTTGTGCATCTCAGGAGTTAAAGCGTTACCAACGTCAGGTCTGTCCTGATGACGGGAAACACCACGGAGTGGATATTCACGTCCATTGAGAATGAAACCTTTATTTGGGTCAATTTTGAATGTACGACAACCGAAACGAGTTGAAACTTCGTCAACCTCAACTCCGTCACAGATTAAAGTTGCCTTTGCTGTATAAAGATATGGGTCTTTTAAACCGTCCCAGAGATGAACATTCTTGATTTCGAGTTCTGCATCGTCATCATCTTCTTTTGATGCAATTACTTCGCCATCAGCGATGATTTCATAACGAACCTTGCAATCATCATTCTTAAAGAATGTTTCGATTTCGATTTCAGCATTAGCGCCCTTGATTTCAGGTGTAACCATAATCGCAGGTGAGCCATAGTAATCAAGGTCAAAGTGGTTTTTATTAACACCAATTAAACTTACATCACGGTAAATACCACCGTAGAATGTAAAGTCAGCATTCTGCGGATAAACTCTGTCATTTGCAGAGTTGTCAACTGCAACAACGAGTAAGTTTGTGTCTTTAATATCTTTGATTTCAACGCGGAAAGTTGAATAACCACCGTCGTGTTTAGTGATTTCTTTGTTGTTCCAGAAAACTACGCAAGATGAGTTTACACCTTCAAACTGAAGATATTTAACATCACCCTCAGGCATATCCTCAGCCTTGATTTCCTTTGCAAAATAGCAAGTGCCTCTGTAATAGTCATTTCCGCCGTCTTGACCGTCCTTGCCGTTCCATGTGTATGGTAAATCAAGCTGTGTCCAGTCAGCAGGGAGTGTAGCAGGAGCAGATTTTGCATCCTTTGTAAAGAGCCAACCGCCATTAATCACTTTAATGTTTCTCATAATAACCCTCCATAAAGTATAAAAGAAATTTTATCCTAAATATTATACTATAAATCTAAATGATTTTTCAACCACTAATTGACACTCTGTGCAGTATATTTTTTACAATATTTCGTAGAATTTTTATGTTTTAAAAAATTATGAATTACGCATTAAAAATTACGCATTAAAAAAGCTCCCTGTAGGGAGCTTTGGTTTTACTTAATTCCTGCTTTTTTGAGAAGAACTTCGATTTTGTCAGCCGGATTAAGGAGTTTGCTAACTGACTTATCGTGGTTAAGAGTATCAATAATGTATGAGAGATATTTTGAAAGTTCAACTTCGCAATACCATTCACGTTTTTTGAGTTCGGGCATACGGTAAACAAGGTTTGTTGTGAACACCTTGTCAAAAAGACCGTCACGGTAAGCTTTATCAAATGAATCAAGACCTGCATTGAAAAGACCAAAGGCAGAGAAGATGAATACTCTGTTTGCGCCGAGTTCTTTAAGTTTCTTTGAAACGTCAAGCATTGATTCACCTGATGAAATCATATCGTCAATAATCATAACGTCCTTGCCTTCAATGTTTGAGCCGAGGAACTGGTGTTCAATAATTGGGTTTCTGCCGTCAACAATTCTTGAATAGTCACGACGTTTGTAGAACATACCAAGGTCAAGACCTAAGTAGTTTGAATACAACATACAACGGCTCATAGCACCCTCGTCAGGTGAAATAATCATTGTGTGTTCTTTGTCAAGTTTAAGGTTATCAACATTGTTTACAAGAGCTTTAATCATCTGATATGCAGGAGAAATGCTTTCGAAACCATTAAGAGGAATTGCATTCTGAACACGAGCATCGTGAGCATCAAAAGTGATGATGTTATCAACACCCATATCAAGGCAAAGTTCTTGAAGCATAACTGCACAGTCAAGAGATTCTCTTGAAGAACGCTTGTGCTGTCTGCCTTCGTAAAGCATTGGCATAATAACAGTAATTGTCTTTGCCTTACCACCGATAGCAGAAATTGCTCTCTTAAGGTTTGCATAGTGGTCATCAGGACTCATTGGAACTGTATGGCCATACATTTTATATGTTACACCGTGGTTAAAAGCATCAATGAGAATGTAAATGTCGTATCCACGAACTGACTCGTGAAGTGTACATTTGCCTTCACCAGTACCAAAACGAGGGAATGAAGCATTAAGGATATATGTTTCTCTCTCGTAACCTGAAAAAGCGATTGTTGATTTGTGTTCGCTGTCCTGCTGTGAACGCCACTTTACAAGATAACGGTCAATCTTTTCAGCCATTTCTTCGCATCCCGGTAAAGCGATAATACCGAGAGGGCCATTAGGTATTGTGGTAATTTCTCTGTCTGCCATAATTTAACCTCCGCAAATGATTAAAACAATATTGTGATAAATCTGTATATATATTCTACTATATTTTGTGTCTTTTTCAAGACCAAATCGACAAAAATTTTATTTTTAGTTAAAAGAGTGTTCAACGGTTATTACAACAAAATATCTTTCGTCTATTTTGCTCAATTTTTCTTCGATGGTGTGTATAATTTCACTGTTACTTAGGTGAAATTTGTGTGGAGAAATCAAATCGAAGATTAAATTCGTGTGTGTTGGACCATCAACAACCCTGAAATCGTGAATGGACATCTCGTCTGAAATCTCTTTAACAATTTTTATTGTCATTTCTTTTAACTGATTGATTCTTTCATCATCTGTGACAATTGGGTCTGTGTGAATTGAGATAATAAGACCATATTCGTTGAGAATATCACGTTCTGCAAGGTCAATAATGTCGTGAACATCCATAATGTCATCCAATGAAGAAACCTCTGCATGAGCCGAAGCAAATTTTCGTCCAGGACCGTAATCGTGGATAATCATATCGTGAACACCAACGATTTTGTCATAAGAGAGAATTTTCTTTTCAATTTCTTCTGTGAATTCACGGTCTGCAGGTTTGCCAAGCAAGTCTGCCATAGTTTCTTTGAGAATATTGAATCCTGCAAGGAAAATGAACCCTGCAACAATAACTCCCAAATATCCGTCAACACTTACATCGGAAAATGCAGAAATAATAATTGCAATAAGAGCAACACCTGTTGCAAGACAGTCGCTAAAGCTGTCCTTCATAACTGCCATCATAGGGGAGGAGTTAATCTTTTTGCCAAGGTTTCTGTTGAATAAACCAAGCCAAAGCTTTGCTAAAATACTGACAACAAGGATGATTAAAGAAATCCAATTAAATTTTACAGGCACGGGATTTATGATTTTGTCAATCGAACTTCTGAAAAGCTCAATTCCCATAAGCAAAACAACAAAGGAGACTGCAAGAGCCGAGATGTATTCCACTCTTCCGTGACCGTAAGGATGACCTTTGTCAGCAGGCTTTGCAGAAAGTTTAACACCAATAAGCGAAATAATTGATGAACCCGCGTCGGAGAGATTGTTGATTGCGTCTGCTGTAACGGAAATACTTCCCGAAAGAATACCTGCAAAATATTTTGAGAGTGCAAGAATGAGGTTGACAACAATTCCCGTAATACTGCCTAAAGTACCATAAGCCTCACGGACTTTTACGTTGCCCGTGTTTTCATAGTCACGGATAAAGGTTTTAATTAGAATTGTGAACATTTCTAAGTACCTCTTTACCTTCCTTGCCAAGAATGCCCCACAAGCCTAACATTGTAATGTTAAACCACATTTCAGCCACCTGACGAGGTGTCCAGTCAGGGTGTTCGTTAAACCAGCAGGTAACAAGCCCAACGAGACCAAATTTACAATAAGTAAATGCAAAGTCATACTTGGCCTTATCCATGTTCTGGAAAATATTATTAAAAATCTCAAAGACCTTTACATTGAAGAGTTCACCGATTTTATATGCAAACTGTGCGTCACCATGTTGACCAAGAAGCATTGAATATGCGTCAATCTGCTCATGGAAGTGGTTGCAGAAAAGTTCACATACATCAATAGGGTGTTTCAAAACCTGTTCACTTGTAACAGATGAAATGACGTTATTGAAACTGTCATAAAGTTCATTTTCAATTGAATCAACAAGGTCATAAACATCCTGGTAATGAAGATAAAAAGTACCACGGTTAATTTCAACACGGTCAGTTAATTCTTTAACAGTGATTTTATCAACACTCTTTGTTCTTGATAATTCAACAAGACCCTGGCGGATAAGTTTTTTAGTGCGTCTTACACGGCTATCATTTTCATTTATAGACATAAAATCATCTCCATAAACAGAATTTTTTTATCATTATAACATCGTTATGTTGAATAATCAACAGTTGTCTATTATTTTTTTTCTTAAAAATTTACAAAAAATTCAAGTTTATATTATAAAAATATATGGCATTATTTTAATTAATATGGTATAATTCTTCCGTATGCATAAAGTGTACATTTCTTTTGGCTTTAAGGAGAGAAGTTTATGTCATTTATTGAACTTAAAAATGTGGTAAAAACCTATCAGATGGGTGAAATCCAGATAAATGCAGTTGATAAATTAAGTTTCCCAATTGAAAAGGGAGAATTTGTAATAATTGTAGGTCCTTCAGGTGCTGGTAAAACTACAGTTCTTAATATTTTAGGTGGAATGGATAAACCAACATCGGGGGCAATAACCGTTGATGGTACAGATATTGCACAATTCGACGAAAAAGCACTTACACAGTATCGTCGTGATGATGTAGGGTTTGTTTTCCAGTTTTATAATCTCGTGCAGAACCTTACTGCTTACGAAAATGTTGAACTTGCAACTCAACTTTGCAAAAATCCTGTTGATGCAGAAACTATTCTCGCTGAAGTAGGTCTTGCAAACAGAAAGGATAATTTCCCATCACAGCTTTCCGGTGGTGAACAGCAACGTGTTGCAATTGCACGTGCACTTGCTAAAAATCCTAAACTTTTACTTTGTGACGAGCCTACGGGTGCTCTTGACTATGTAACAGGTAAATCAATTCTTAAACTTTTGCAGGATATGTGCCGTGAAAAGGGAATGACAGTAATTGTTATTACTCATAACTCTGCACTTGTGCCTATGGCAGACAAAATCGTTAAAATCAATGACGGTAAGATTGATAAAATTCTTCTCAACAAATCACCGGTACCCGTTGAACAGATTGAATGGTAAAGGACAGTAAAAAAGATGACTAAATCACTTATAAAAGATTTCCAACGAGAAATTCAAAAAAGCAAAAGTCGTTTTATTTCGATTATGCTCATAGTAGCTCTTGGAGTGGCATTCTATTCAGGTGTCCGTTCATCATTACCTGCAATGTATATGACTGCAGATGCTTCTTACGACAAAGAGAATCTTATGGATATTCGTGTTGTGGGTACTCTCGGTCTTACTGAAAGTGACATTGAGGCTATAAAACAGGTGGAGGGTATTGAGGAAATAGAAGGCTCATACACAACTGACTTTCTCTGTTTTGTAAATTCAAAGGAAATTGTAACAAGAGCAGTTTCAATGACAAAATCAATTAACGACATCACCTTGTTGGAGGGTGAATATCCTACAATTTATAACCAATGTCTTGTAAGCCGTGAGTTTGTGGATGAGTCAGGACTTAAAGTGGGCGACGTGTTACAGCTTTCATCAGGTACAACTGATGAAGTTTCAAAAACACTTGCAACTGATTCTTACAAAATTGTCGGAGTTTGTTCTTCAAGCTATTACCTTAATGGTGATGCTGGAACAAGTAATGTTGGCGACGGTATGGCAGACGGATATGTAATTATCCCAAAAGAAGCCTTTGTTTCAGATGCTTATACATCAGTTTACATTACAGTAGCAGGTGCTAAAGGACTTAATTCCTTTGACAAGGATTATGAAAAGCTTGTAAATAATGTTATAGCAAAGCTTGAAGAAATTTCAGATAAACAGTGTGACATTCGTTATACTGAAGTGCGTTCAACTGCAAATGCAGAACTTGATAAGGCAGAAAGACAGTTCTCTACGGAAAAAATTAATGTAGAAGATGACCTTAAAAATGCTCTTGACAGATTATATGCACAAAAAACACTTATTGAAAACAGCCGTGCAGAAATTGAGGCTAACAAAAGCCTTCTTGCCAATGCTGAAGAATATCTTCCGATAGCCGAAAAGGAAGTTAAGGATGCCGAAGAAAAAATTGCCACTGCAAAGGTTGCAACCCAGACTGCAAAAAAGGCAATGGAAGAGGCAAAATTAAGACTTCAGGAAATTGAAGAAGAAATCAATCAGATGGAATCGGACCCTAATGCCGACCCGAATGATATTGCCGATGCAAAGCAGACAATGGCGCTTGTTAAATTCGGTCTTCAGGCTGCCGAAAATGAGGTTGCTAATCAGGAACTTCAGATTGAACAGGGCGAAAGAGATTTGCTTCAAGCAAAGGTTACTGTAGGTCAGCTTCAACAGGCTCTTGCAAATAAAGGTAATCTTCAAATAGCAGAACAGGAAATTATCAATGCCGATACTCTTCTTAAGCAGAGTCAGGAGCAGTATGATACTTACCGTGAACAGGCTATGAGCGAATTAGAGGAAGCAGAAGAAAAAATTAATGATTTAAGAAATGATGTTGCATCAATTGAGGTTCCTGTTTGGTATGTTCTTGACAGAAACGGCATTGAATCTCATGCCGGTTATGTAAGTGAGTCGGACAGCATCAGCGCAATCGGTGCGGTTTTCCCAATAATTTTCTTCTTTGTTGCGGCTCTTGTCAGCCTTACAACAATGACAAGAATGGTTGAAGAAGAAAGAATACAGATTGGTACGTTAAAGGCTCTTGGTTACGATAAGGTTTCAATTATTGCAAAATATATTCTATATGCAGTGGCTGCAACTGTGGCAGGTAGCGTTTTGGGTGCCATTGTGGGTGAACTTGCAATCCCACCAATGATTATCGGAACTTATCGTGCAGTTTATTATAATTTAGGACCAAATGTAATTAAGTTCAATTTCTGGTATGCTTTCCTTGCAGGTGTGACAGCCGTTCTTTTCACAACAGTTGCAACATTTATTGCTTGCTATCGTTCACTCCGTAGCGAACCTGCATCTCTTATGCGACCTGAAGCACCAAAGGCAGGTAAGCGAACATTCCTTGAAAACTTTAAGGGTATCTGGCAAAGACTTAATTTCGGTCAAAAGGTAGCGTTCAGAAATCTTTTCAGATATAAAAAGCGATTCTTTATGACACTTTTCGGTGTTGGCGGATGTATGGCACTTCTCCTTGTGGGACTTGGTATTCGTGATTCCGTTTCTGCAGTTGCAAAAAATCAGTACGGTGATGTGTTCAACTATGATGGAATTGTCAGCGTTGACCCGTCAATTACAAAACGTGAGAGAAACGTGCTTCTTAATCAGATGTCCGATAGTCAGATGCTTGAGGGAATTCTTTTAGCACACAGAAACATTGTTTCTGCATCGGGTAAAAGTGAAGCAGAGGTTGGTGACGAAATCAAGGCTTATCTTGTAGTACCAACAAACGTTGAAGCCTTCCCTGAATATGTAAACCTTAAAGAGCGAACAGGGGATAAGGACCAATTAAATCTCCTGACCGACGGTGTTGTTATTACTGAAAAGTATGCGGATTTGCTTGGTGTTAAGGTTAATGACCATATTTATATCAAGCTTGACGATTCAAGGGTTACACCAAAAGAGGTAAAGGTTTTAGGTATTACCGAAAACTACATTTTCAACTATATTTACATGACACCAAACCTTTATGAATCACTTTATGGTTCAGTTGTGGATATCAATATCTTTATGCTAAAAACAGCAAGGGGTGTTGATATGGATGAACTCAAAGCAACATTCTCAACCTACGATGGTGTTAATTCAGTTATCACAAACGAAGAAGAACTTGAGGGTATCAATGAAGTTATCAAGAACCTTTATTTCATTATTTTCTTAATGATTGGCTCAGCGGCACTTCTTGCATTCGTTGTTCTTTATAACCTTAATAATATCAACATCAGCGAGCGTCGACGTGAACTTGCAACATTCAGAGTGTTGGGCTTCTACGACAATGAACTCGCACGTTATGTTTACCGTGAGAATATTATTCTTACCGTACTGGGCATAATTGTTGGTATAATAATGGGTATTATTCTTCATAGATTTGTTATGATAACCGTTGAAACGGATATGTATATGTTCGGCAGAGAACTCCGTTTTTCAAGTATTGTTATCTCAACAATTCTCACAGTTATATTCACTGTAATTGTCAATGCAATTATGAAAAAGAAACTACAAAAAATTGATATGATAGAATCATTAAAATCAGTAGAATAAGGAGAAAAAACTATGTTCCATCAGTTAAACGCACCTGTTGCAGGTGATACAATTGCAACAATCAAAACAAATATGGGCGAAATCAAAATCAAACTTTTCCCCGAATTTGCACCAAAAGCAGTCGAGAATTTCACAACTCACGCAAAAAACGGTTACTATGACGGACTCATTTTCCACCGTGTAATCAATGATTTTATGATTCAGGGTGGTGACCCTAACGGTACAGGTACAGGTGGCGAAAGCATCTGGGGACACTCATTTGAAGATGAATTCACAGGCGAACTTCATAATCTTCGTGGTGCATTGTCAATGGCAAATGCAGGACCTAACACAAATGGTAGCCAGTTCTTCATTGTTCAGGCAAAGGAAGTTCCTGAAGATTTACTTGAGCAGATGAGAATGGCAGACGAAAGAGTTTTCCCAACAGAATGTATCGAAGCATACGAAGAAATGGGCGGAACACCTTGGCTTGATTTCCGTCACACAGTTTTCGGTCAGGTTTTTGAAGGAATGGATGTTGTTGACGCAATCGCAAAAGTTCCTGCTGACTATTTTAACAATAAACCCAAAGAAGACGTTGTAATCGAAACAATTATTATTGAATAAACCTTAATTGCCTCCCTCTGACGAGGGAGGTGGCATTTTCGCAAGGAAATGACGGAGGGAGAGATAGGTAAAATGCTATTTAAAAACATCTCAATCATAAATCCAAATCTTGAAATCGAAAACAATATGTTTGTTGGTGTCAAGGGTGATAAAATCGAATATATCGGAACAGAAAAACCACAGGAAAACTACGGTGAAGAATATGACGGAAAAGGCAAAGTCTTATCTTCGGGTTTTGTTAATCTTCACACCCATTCACCAATGACTCTGCTTCGCGGTTATGCTGAAAACTTACCACTTGACCGTTGGCTTAATGAAAAGGTTTTCCCATTTGAAGACAGACTTAACTGTGACAGAGCATATTTTGGCACAATGCTCTCAATTGCTGAAATGCTTTCAAGTGGTACAACATCATTTACCGATATGTATTTCTTTGGTGATGGTGTAATGAAAGCCGTAATCGACAGTAAGGCAAAAACCAATTTCGGTCGTTCAATTGTATCATTCGTTGACGAAGATATAGAGAAGAATGAACGTTTCCAAGAAGGCATTTACCTTGCAGAAAAGTACCATAACACTCAAAACGGCAAGATTAGAATTGATATGAGTTTGCACGCTGAATATACAAACAGACTTTCAATTATCGAGCAGTTTGGTGAATATACAAACGGAAAAGATTATATAAATCATATTCATTTGTCTGAAACAAAGGCAGAACACGAAAATTGCAAAGTGAAATACGGCAAAACCCCTGCTCGTCTTTTCTATGATGCAAAAGTGTTCAATAGCCCAACAATCCTTGCTCATTGTGTGTGGGTTGAGGATGAAGATATGGATATCTTCAAAGAAATGGGTGTAACTGTTGCTCATTGTCCTGCAAGTAATATGAAACTCGGTAGTGGCTTCTGTGACACATATAAATTGCTCCAAAAAGGCGTAAATATCGGCATCGGTACTGACTCCGCCGCAAGTAACAACGGACTTGATATTATGCGTGAAATGTATCTTGCAGCACTCTTGCCAAAGGGCGTTAATAATCAGGCAGATATTGTAACTCCGCAGGATGTTTATAAAATGGCAACTGTAAACGGATACAAAGCACAGGGCAGATTTGACTGTGGTGAAATTAAAGTTGGCAACAAAGCTGATTTAATCGTAATTGATATGACAACACCAAATATGTACCCCGATTTTGATATACTTAATAATATAGTATATTCAGCAAATAAGGGTAATGTGGTGCTTACAATGGTTGATGGCGAAGTTCTTTACAAAAACGGTGAATTTACAACTATTGACGTTGAAAAAATGGGCTACGAAGTAAGCAGACTTGTTCGTGAAGTGGTAAATGAGGTTAATGCACAATGATTACAAAAGCAGTTGAGTTTATAAAATCAAAAATTACTGATACTTACGAAATCGGTATTATTTTAGGTAGTGGTTTAGGCACTTTGGGAGAAAAAATTGACAACCCACAGTATGTTGACTATGCCGATATTCCAAATTTCCCTGTTTCAACAGCACCAGGTCATGTTGGTCGTTTCGTTTTCGGCACACTCAACGGCAAAAAGGTTATGTGTATGCAGGGCAGAATTCATCTCTATGAGGGCTATGAAGTGCAAAATGTTGTAATGCCAATCCGTGTAATGAAAATGATGGGTGTTAAAAAACTTATTGTTACAAATGCAGCGGGTGGTATTAACGAGAGTTTCAATGTTGGTGACATTATGGTTATTACCGACCATATCAATTTCACGGGCAAAAACTGTCTTATTGGCAAAAATGATGACCAGTTTGGTTGCCGTTTCCCTGATATGAGCTTTGCCTATGCACCTGCACTTCGTGAAATTGCACTTGATTGTGCAGAAAAATTAGGAATGAAGCTTCAACAAGGTGTATATATTGGTTGTACAGGACCAAGTTACGAAACTCCTGCAGAAATCCGTGCATTCCGTGTTTTGGGTGCAGATACTGTTGGTATGTCAACCGTACAAGAGGTAATTGCCGCAAACCATTGTGGAATTGATGTTCTTGGTTTCTCACTTGTTTCTAACAAAGCAGCAGGACTTTCGGGGGAAAGACTTACTGAAGAAGAAGTCCTTACAATCGGCAGACAAAAGAGCGAAGAAATGCAAAAACTCATTACTGAAATTGTAGGTGAATTTTAATGTTTCTGAATGGTGCGTCTGTTGGCTTTGATACTGTCCGCAACAAGGCAGTTTTCATTGACCAGACACTTTTGCCAACTGAATATAAAGAGGTTTCAACCGACGACTACAACGAGATTTTTGATGCAATAAAGAATCTCAAAGTCCGTGGTGCTCCTCAGATAGGTGTTTTTACCGCAATAAGTTTAGCTGTGCTTATGAATAACAGTACATCCGATACATACGAAAAGCTTATGGCAGAGTTAAAGGACTACTGCACAAAATTGGTTTCGTGTCGTCCTACTGCTGTAAATCTTAAATGGTCAACTGAAGAAATGCTTAAAGTGGCAGAAAACTCCAACGCAGAGAATTTCAAAGAAAACCTTACTGATAAAGCACTCAAAATGATTGAAGATGATGTCGCAATCTGTCGTAAAATCGGTGAGTATGGTGCAGAAATTCTTAAAAATTGCAATTCAGTTTTAACCCATTGTAATGCAGGCAGACTTGCAACCGTAAAATACGGCACGGCATTAGCACCCATATATGTTGCAAAGGAAAATGGGAATAGTATAAAGGTTTTTGCCGATGAAACACGACCACTTTTGCAGGGTGCAAGACTTACTGCCTTTGAACTTTGCGACGCAAACATTGACACAACTGTAATCTGCGACAATATGGCATCATTCGTTATGAAAAACGCTCTTGTTGATGCAGTTTTGGTAGGTTGCGACCGAGTAGCCTTAAATGGTGATACTGCAAACAAAATCGGTACAAGCGGTGTGGCAATTCTTGCAAAGCACTATAATATTCCATTCTATGTGTGTATGCCGTTTTCAACCTTTGATAAGAACATCAAAAGCGGTGACGATATTGTAATTGAAATGCGAGAGGGTAGTGAAATAGGGGAGATGTGGTACGAAAAAACTATGATTCCACAGAATGCAAAAACGCTCAATCCTGCATTTGATGTGACCGACCATTCACTCATAACTGCATTCATCACCGAAAAAGGTGTTTTCACACCTGATGAAATAAAAAAGTATATATAGTAATTGGTGGGGGCTTGCCCCCACTTTTTATGTACAAAACAAATTTGAATTTGTCGAGTTCTTTTAGTTTCTTGTCTCCCCTGAAAGGGGAGATGTCACGGAGTGACAGAGGGGTTACGAAAAAAGCCTCAGTTAGTAAGGTGTAAAACGAACAAACCCCTCAGTCAAATGCTACGCATTT
>JAGAMK010000025.1 GCA_017624735.1 Clostridia bacterium | reverse complement strand
GAAGCAGTTTTAATCCATATAATTTTCGTTTAGACAAAATGACAAAAACCTCACTAGGCTGACGCCTTGTGAGGTTTTTTCGTGAAGTATTAACGGAAAGGATAGGATTAAAACCTATTAAATCCCTAATTGAGAGACCCCTTAATGGGAACCTTTTGTCAATTATTTGGTTGTTTTGTATTCCTGTGTTTCTTCTTTTTGTTCTTTAGTTTTGATTATCTCTGAATAGTTACGTTTAATATCAATATAATCGTAGAATTTCTTTACACGAAGGCTAACTTTAAAATCACGGTTACAGTTTTCGCAATAAAATACTCCGCGGAAAGACTGATTCATAAATTTCCATTTCTTTTTAACCTGAACTTTTCCACCACAAATATCGCAGAAACAATTGAAGAGATTTTTATCAATCAATGGGTCATTCTTGTCTTTAATTACATAAGGCTTGAATAAAAGTCTTAAATAAAAATCTTCATTACAAGTCTTTGTAAATTCGGCAAGTTTTTCTACATCAAAAGTCTTAACAAAGCATTCTGCACTTAAAAGGCTATCATCAAGTGCTCTGTGATGTGGATATTTTTCAGGGTCAATACTGAGACATTCGGCAGCATAGGAAAGACCTGCTTGTTGGACATTCTCCATATTGATAAACTGCTGACAGTAAATCTGCAAATCCACATATTTCTTTATACAATCAATTGTGTCCTTATGTAAGAAATATTTGTAATTAGAAAGAAGCGTTCTTATATCAGTATCGCCCCAAGTAAGAATAACACTATCTTCCCCTATCCAATCGCTGAATTCTTTCATTACGTTTGACAAGGGTTTGCCCCCACGGATGTCGTCATTTGTAATGTGAGTCAAATCTTTAATTTTAGAACGCAATTTTTTTGAAACTATTGGCTTTATAAGTTCGGAAAAAGTGCCAACTTGTTTCAAATTCTCATCAAGCTTAACTGCACCGATTTCAATTATTTCATTTACAAATTTTTGAGCAGATTTCATATATGCGTTATTCCACTCAAGGTCCATAATTATGTAATACATAAGTCACCTAGATCTACTAATCTATTTTTAACTCATCCTTTGAGCAGTAATATCTTACCCCCTCAAAGGTTTCTTTTTTTATTTCATTTTTATCTATGAATTTGCTTTTAAAATCAATATCTGACAATGGAACTAACACAAATCCTCTTTCCATCATTCTTGGATGTGGTAAAATCAATGTTTCTGTATTTTTACATTCGTCACCATAAAAAAGCAAATCAATATCAATCACGCGAGGTCCGTTTTTTATTGTTCTGATTCTGCCAAGTCCTGCTTCAATACCAAGTCCTGCACCCAGCAAATTATCCGAATTGAGTTTTGTTTCAACCTCAACGACGATGTTTAAAAAATCATCCTGGTCATCATATCCAACAGGGTCTGTTTCATAGACATTGGAAACCTGTGTTACGATAGTCAATGGCAATAAATTCAACGCACAAATTGCATTTTGCAGATTTTCTATTCTATTTCCAATATTTGTACCTATTCCTAAATATGCATTCATGGTCTTACCCTTTCAATCTGCACAGCAACATAACTGAAATCTGCTTTTATTGGTGCTTCAGGCTTTTTGAGAGTCAAAATGATTTTCTCAACCTTTTCAAACTCCTCAAAAAGAGCATCAACAACTCTTTGTGCAACATGTTCAAGCAAGTCATTCTTTTCACTCTGTGCAACTCTACGAACGGTTTTTATGATTTTAGCATAACTGACTGTATCATCAACATTATCCGTCTTACAAGGCAACTCCAGGTCAAGAAAAGCCTCAATATCAAATACAAAATTCTGTCCGTCCACTTTTTCTTCTGGATTAACTCCGTGATAACAAAAAAGTTTTAAATCTTTTACAATTATTTTATCCATATTAACCTCTCACAACTGCATCTGTCATTTTCACAGCAAGTACATTTTCTTTAACATTATGAACACGAATAATATCTGTTCCACCTTTAATCGCAAGTGTATTTGCAGATATTGTACCATACAACAAATCATCACCCTCGGCATTTGTTGTATTTTTAACTACCCTCTTCATAGAAAGTGCAGTAAGAAACGCAATATCCTTTTGCTTTAGCTTATCAATATTTTTAATAAGTTCCACATTTTGCTCGTGACTTTTTCCGAAACCAATTCCCATATCAAAACAAAGTTGATTTTTATTGATACCATAATCTGTGCATTTTTTCAACATTTCGGCAAAGAAAACAACAACATCATCTGTTACTGTTGTGGAATATTCAGGCACTGTTACTGAATCTCCACCACCTGTGTGCATTAGAACCCAACCACAGTTATATTGAACAACAAGTTTTGCTATTTCTTCATTAAATGTTCCGCTGACATCGTTGATTATTGATGCACCATTTTTCAAAGCGTATTCTGCGACTGCAGGATAAAATGTATCAACAGAAATTACAGCTTTTGTTTCGTTATAAATTAACGGCAAATAATTTTTGATAATTTCAAGTTCTTCATCTTCAGTAAGCACAGTGTGATTTGGGCGTGTTGAATGAGCACCGATATCAATAATATCAGCACCTTCGCAGAGCATCTCCCTTGCACGTGTAACTGCCTTTTCAGGAGTATTATATTTCCCACCATCATAAAAGGAATCACTAGTTACATTGAGAATACCCATTATGTAAGTTTTTTTGCCTAATTCAAACTTAAAATTATTACCAGAAAAAATCATTTTAAACCTAAAAGAGTCATAACCTCGGCTCTTGTTCTTGCATCCTTTCTCATAGTACCACGAATTGCAGATGTCTGTGTTTCAGCCCCTGCAGCACGGATTCCTCGCATTGTCATACAAAGGTGTTCCGCTTCAATTACAACTGCAACACCTTTTGGATTCATTTCCTTTTCAATAAAGTCAGCAATCTGTGCAGTAAGTCTTTCCTGTAACTGTGGACGACGAGCAAAACTGTTAACAATTCTCGCTAGCTTAGAAAGTCCGATTACAAGACCTTCATCATTTGGAATATATGCAATATGTGCTTTACCCACAAATGGCAAAAAATGATGTTCACACATTGAATACATTGGAATATCTCTTACTATAACAATTTCATCGCTCTGTCCTTCACGGAACATTTTAAGATACTTTTCAGGATTTTCTGTAAGACCTGAAAAAATCTCTTCATACATATTTGCAACTCTTTTTGGTGTTTCAACTAATCCTTCCCTATCAGGGTCTTCACCGATTGCAAGCAAAATCTCTCTAAATGCTCTTTCAATTCTCTCTTTATCCATTTGTAATCAACCTTCTTTAAATTCAATGCGTAGATAATTATGATTGTCCAACGTAGAATAATCAACTATATTCTTATTCAGTTTTCTTTTTGATTTATCAACAACAATATCAACATATGTAAAAAAGCCATTGTCATTTTCTAAATCTTTAACAGCGTTAAGATAATCCGTGTTATCTACAAAATGGAATTCTACCTTATTATCTTTTAACAAAGCATCAACACTTTGTTGTATAAGATTGTTATATCCTTTATATGTATAAACTACAGCATTCCCTTTTACAAAATAATTTGACTCTGTAGAGTTACAATTATTGTTTTGTGGGTTTATTTTGTAGTGGTCACGTAAAATATAGTCATCTGTTACATTAAAATAGAAATAAACAGTATCAAATTCATCATTCAAATCATCCCAAGTAACATCAAGATGATAATTATTGCCATCAATATTTACGATATTCCACATATGAGATTCCATCTTACCATTGTTCTCGGTTTCCCCTACTACAAGGTAATTCTCTATACCCAATTTATCAAGTAATATTTGAACCGTTCTGGAATAGCCTTCACATATTGATTTTCCTGAAACAAGAACACTATGCACTGTATCTCCTAAATTGTACAGTGTCGAAATATCATATACGGTGTTTTCGATAATATAATCGTGAATATATAATTCCTTTTCGTAATCCGTATCCAATCGGTTAAGTTCAGTCATGATTTCATCAATTTTATCATTAACACTATCTTGCATATTCTTAACTTCATTTTCAGTTAGACGATATCTTGGAGAATAAGATACTGAATCATCATATACTGTATAGTCATATTCGTAATCTACCCAGAAAACATCCGGATTATCATATAAAACAGCGGTAATGACATCACCCAAATCTTCCTCTTGGAGTTCTATTACGATTGAATCATCATACTCAATGTAACCATAATACATTGAAAGATAAGCTATTTGTTCCTCCTGTGATAGGTTATCGTAATAGTAAAAGCACTTATTCTCTCTTTTAGAATAAAACTGTTCAACTTGTTCTTGCGATGGTCTATCAAGAATAATCTCTCTTTTATCTATAACTGTATTAATAATATTAAAGAAATTAAATGAAGCAATGCATAATCCAACACTGACAACCAACCCAATTATAACAAGTATAAATTTTTTCATAATCATCCTCCAGTAGTGTATGGCGTAGGTTTGAATTTATCTTCTGCATTTGCATATATTTTTAACATATCAATCTTATCCGTATAATCTACTATTGAAATGTCCGTTACAGATGAATTAACGAATGTCTTAAATAAAGATTCTGATTTATCTATAAATTTGGGTGTTAAAACTGAATTCACAATATCACACAAGACTGATTCAATTTTATCTTTACTGCATACTTTCAAAAGCTTATATGCAATATCGCCCGATATGCTCTGTTGACCTTGTTCTAAAAGTAAATTAAAATCATAAGACTTATAATCAATTCTTTCAGGAACATTTATCATAATTCCATCAAATTTTGACAAAAATGACTTGAAATCCTTTTCTTGGAAGACTGCATACTTATCAATAGAGATATTATATCGACTTGAAACATAGTTTTTCAGTCCTTTTTCTCCATCTGTATTGTACATCCTTGTTGTCGCACTTTCATCATCAACGATTTTAATCTGCATACTCTTTTCATCAAAATCGGCAAGTACAATAAAACACAAGTCTATAGCATTTGTTTCATCTTTTACAGCAAATAAAACATTGGACTTACCAGCTAGTTCATCAACTGAATATATATTACTCATATCTTCGATTTTGTTTTGAGAGTTCTCCGTAGTATTTTTTTCTACAAGATTATCAAAATCATAATCTATTGAATTCATGAAAAGAAAAAATGAGCAACAAAGCAATATTAAGAAAAAAGTAACAAAAGCTATAAAAAACGGTTTCATTCTTTTATCTTTTGTTTTTGTAAACATATTTTTATTATTCATTATGTCACCGTAAAACACTATATTATTTATCTAATTAGTATACCACACATTTAATGTTTAAACAATATAAAAAAAGAAAAAGGGTGTTCAAAACACCCTTTATTCTGTAAATTGATATTTGTTCTTTTCTTTTTCAAAACCATGTGTGCTGTCACCAGCTCTGAACAATACTGTTACAGTTTGCATAATCAACTTGAAATCAAGCCATAAACTATATTTTTCAATGTAAATAAGGTCAAGCACAAGCTTATCCTTTGGGGATGTATTATATTTACCCGCAATTTGTGCATATCCTGTAAGACCACCCTTTACTCTCAAACGATATGAGAATTCAGGCAATTCTTCAGTATATTTATCAACATTCTCAACCATCTCAGGTCTTGGACCTACAACACTCATTTCACCCTTAAGGATATTGATAAGTTGTGGCAATTCGTCAATACGGAACTTACGTAAATACTTACCAACTTTTGTTATACGGTCATCGTCAGTTTTTGCAGACTGATTAATACTTCCCATTTCTTTCATTGTTCTGAACTTATAAACATCAAAGAGTTTTCCTCCCTTTGTTGCTCTTCTTTGACGGAAGAATACCTTACCACCGTCGTCAAGTTTAATAAGAAGTGCTGTTCCAAGCATAATCGGGCTCAAAACAATAAGACCAGCAAGTGATATAATAATATCCATTACTCTCTTAACAAGACGCTGTTCAAAAGTTAAATCACGAACAACCGCTGATACCAATGGTTTATCATCAAGAACAGATGCTTTTGCACCAAGAGTAACAATATCCGTCATTTCAAAGTTAAAATATATATTCTTTGTTTTAGAGTAACAATATTCCGAAAACAAAACTCTGTAATTTGATGGAACATCATATAAAAAGATAGTATCATTTCTATTGATAATATCAAAAATATTTTCGTTAGTATAATGAACCATATCAATAACATTATATTGCTTTTTATATCTTAAAATTTTTGGCATAATGTTATTGAGTGAATCAACAGAACTTGTGATAACACAACATTTTTCAGGTGGATTTATTGAAAAATAAACCCATTGTCCAAAATATGTGAATAGAATAATCAACGCAACCTGAATCACCATAACCAATATGAGCAAATGTGGTGATTCGTAAACAAAATGGTCATTGTTATTCTCATTAACATTCATAATACATAATTGTAAATGAGCAACCAAGTCGGTTGCAAGAGTTGCCAACGAGAGCGATGTGATAATAGGTTTACTCTTTAATCGACCTATCGCATAGCCACCATATACTGAAACAAGAGCAATTTCAACAACACAGAATGTAACAAGCGTAACACCTGTTGTTCTTGATAAGTGTAAAATCCATGAGTTTTCAGTACTGAATATAAGGAAGAATGTTAAAGTCAATAAAAAATATAACAATGATTTCATTAAGAAAACAATTGTTTTTTGAAATCGATGCAATACGTTCATAATTGCCTCCAAAAATGGAACTATTTTATAATATGGTAATTTTACTTAATACTATATTATTTGTCAATATATAGCAAAAAACTGTAATAAAAGTGTCATTTTTATTATTTTGCTTTTTTCTTGAATAAATTAGTATTTAATTGAGATAAAACAATTCCTATGAAGATAAGAATGCACCCTATGTATCCTCTACCACTCATAATTTCATTAAGTATTATTGCACCACCTATGGCACTGAATACGGACTCAGTTGAAAATACAATTGATGCAAAAGTTGGGTCAGCATCCCTTTGACCAAGAATTTGACAAGTATAAGCAACACCAACCGACATTATACCGCCATAAAGAATTGGAATTCCTGCACTCTTGACAGCAACAAGGTTGATATCCTCAAGAATTAATGCGAATACAAGGCTTAATACTCCACAAACAAAAAATTGAACTAAGCTGAATTTG
Source organism: Clostridia bacterium (assembly GCA_017624735.1). Lineage (GTDB taxonomy): Bacteria > Bacillota > Clostridia > Oscillospirales > Acutalibacteraceae > Fimenecus. The sequence goes on along the minus strand of JAGAMK010000025.1, from coordinate 52,879 downwards.
AGTGGGCTGATATTATTGACATACTTGTCCACAACGAGAATATGACCTGCCCAGAAAAACGCGCCAATTATGAGTACAATGTCACCAAATCCAAAGGAAACATCATTCCCTGTCATGCAAAGGAAGAAAAGCCCCACAAGTGCAAAAATTGCACCGATGAATGTAAACGCACTGGTCTTTTTTCCCATTACAAATCTTATCAATGGGACGAGAACTGTGTAAAGACCTGTTAAAAAGCCTGCTTTTCCGGCACTTTGCGTTATTTCAACACCATACTGTTGCAACGTTGATGCAATAAACAACACCGTACCAGCTAATAAACCCGGTAACAATGTATTTTTGAGACTCTCAAGATTAAACTTGTCCTTTTCGAAAATAAGAATAACAGGAATTAGGGAAAGAAATCCTAGCATAAATCTTATTCCGTTAAATGTGAATGCTCCAACAAATTCTGCACCTACTCTTTGTGCAACAAAGGCAAAACCCCATATTATTGCAGTGAGAAACAGAAGTATTGTGGATTTAAATTTAGTTTTCATTATGTATTTCCCCTAAATTACAAGCCACGGTTTCCCGTGGCTTGATTTTTTATATTGCCTTTTTAGAATTTGTCTTATTGAGTTTTTTTGACAATAAAACATTTGGTTTTCTGCTATCGTCACGAATAATTTCAGGTGAGGCATTATCCATTACACATTCTTTTGTAATGATAACTTTAGAAATTGTATAGTCAGATGGTGTTTCATACATAATGTTCATAAGAACATTTTCCATTATGCCACGAAGACCACGAGCACCTGTTTTCTTTTCAATTGTGAGTTCAGCAATGGCATTCAACGCATCATCAGTGAACTCAAGTTCAACATCATCCATATCAAACAATGCCTTAAATTGCTTCAACAATGCATTTTTAGGTTCAGAAAGAATTCTGATTAAATCTTCCTTTGAAAGTTGTTTTAATGCAGTTATAACAGGAACACGACCAACAAGTTCAGGAATTAAACCAAACTTAACAAGGTCCTGTGCAATAACCTTTGCATAAACATCTTCCTCTTGAAATTGTGCTTTATTCTTTATTTCTGCACCAAAGCCAAGACCTGAATTGCCTGCACGTTTTTCAACAATTTTTTCAATTCCGTCAAATGCACCACCACAGATAAACAGAATATTAGATGTATCAATCTGAATAAATTCCTGCTGTGGGTGTTTCCTTCCGCCTTGTGGTGGAACATTAGAAACCGTTCCCTCAAGAATTTTAAGAAGTGCTTGTTGTACGCCTTCACCACTTACATCTCGAGTAATTGATGGATTTTCACTCTTACGAGCAATCTTATCAATCTCATCAACATAGATTATGCCACATTCGGCTTTTTCAATGTCAAAATCTGCAGCCTGAATGAGACGGAGAAGAATGTTCTCAACGTCTTCACCAACATAACCTGCTTCTGTAAGTGTTGTTGCATCAGCAATAGCAAATGGAACATCAATAATTTTAGCAAGTGTTTGTGCAAGAACCGTTTTACCAACACCTGTAGGTCCTAAAAGTACAACATTACTCTTCTGAATTTCCACGCCATCATCTGAACCGTGATATATTCTTTTGTAATGATTATAAACAGCAACGCTCAATGCTTTTTTTGCCGCATCCTGACCAACAACATATTCGTCAAGTTTAGCTTTGATTTCTTGTGGTTTTGGTAAGACTTTTTCTTCAAGTTTAACCTTTTTACCTTGATTCTTGTGTGTATGCTCTGCATTCTCGTCAATTATACCCATACAGAGTTCAATACACTCATCACAGATATAAACACCGGGACCTGCAATAAGCTTATCTACCTGTTCCTGTGTTTTACCACAAAAAGAGCATCTTACATTTCTATCTTTGTCGTTATCTCTTGCCATAATGACTCCTTAAAGATTATCTCTTATAAAAAACCTTATCAACAATACCGTAATCCATAGCTTCCTGTGCAGAGAGCCAGTTGTCTCTTTCTGTATCAAGAGCAATCTGTTCAATGGGTTTGCCTGTATTTTCAGCAAGGATTTTATTAAGTTTATCTCTTGTTCTGAGAATGTGCTCGGCAGCAATCTTAATATCAGTTGCCTGACCTTTTGCACCACCCAAAGGCTGATGAATCATGATTTCACTGTTAGGAAGAGCATATCTCTTACCTTTTGCACCTGATGAAAGCAAGAATGCTCCCATACTTGCAGCCATACCCATACAAATAGTTGATACATCACATTTGATGTACTGCATTGTATCGTAAATTGCAAGTCCTGCAGATACAGAGCCACCCGGGCTATTAATATAAAGGCTAATATCTTTTTCGCTATCCTGTCCCTCAAGATAAAGTAACTGTGCTACAACCAAAGATGCAGTTGCATCGTTAACCTCATCTGACAAAACGATAATTCTGTCGTTTAAAAGTCTTGAAAAAATATCGTATTGTCTTTCCCCTCTGTTTGTTTGTTCAACAACGTATGGTACAAGTGCCATAATATTACCTCCATTCAATTATTTCTGTCACTCTATTGTTTGAAAAGCATTAAAGAATTGTCCTTTTGATTATTGGACAATTCTTCAACACTTAAACATATAAATTCTTATTCAGCGTCTTCTGCTTTCTTTGTTGTTTTCTTAGCAGGAGCTTTTTCGTCTGTAATCTTTGCATTGTCTTTTACAAAGTCAATTGCTTTCTTAGACTTGATGTCACCTGCAAGTGATTCAGCAGGAATTGCCTTCTTAATTGCTTCAACATCCATACCGTATGTCTTTGCAAGGTTTTCATATTCAGCATTGATTTCTTCTTCAGTTGCTTCAATGCCTTCTGCTTTAACGATTGCTTCAATTGCAAGGCTAAGTTTAACCTGAGCTTCTGCATTTTCTTTGTAACCATCTCTGAAAGCAGCCATTTCCATACCTGTATATGAAAGGTATGTATTAAGGTCAAGACCCTGTGACTGGAGTCTGTAATTGAAATTATTAACGATATTGTCGATTTCTTCTTCAACCATAACTGAAGGAATTTCAACTTCGATTCCCTTAACAACTTCTTCAAGAAGGTCGTTTGTTACTTTATTATCAGCATCAGCTTTCTTTGCATCTTCAAGCTGAGTCTTTACACTCTTCTTGAGTTCATCAAGTGTATCAAACTCGCTAACATCCTTTGCAAATTCGTCATCAAGAGCAGGAAGTTCCTTAACCTTGATTTCGTGAAGCTTAATTTTGAAAACAGCATCCTTAGATGCAAGATTTTCCTGATATTCTGCTGGGAATGTAACATTTACATCAAATTCTTCGCCAACTTTGTGACCAATAATCTGGTCTTCAAAGCCAGGAATGAATGAACCACTACCAATTACAAGGTCATAGTTTTCTGCTTTACCACCATCAAAAGCAACACCATCAACAAAGCCTTCGAAGTCGATAACTGCTGTATCGTTCTTCTTAACTGCTCTGTCATCAACGCTAATCATTCTTGAGTTCTGTTCCTGCATTTTTGCAAGTTCTGCTTTTACTTCAGCAGCTGAAACTTTACAAGCAGGTCTTGTTGCTTTAAGTCCTTTATAGTCGCCAAGTTTAACTTCTGGTTTAACTGCAACCTTAAGTTTTAATACAACACCATCTTTACCGATTTCAGGTACTTCAAGGTCATAAGGAGTTCCAACAACTTCGAGTTTTGACTCGAGGATTGCTTCGCTTACAACTTCAGGATAAAGAAGTTCAAGTGCATCTTCATAGAAAACGCCCTCACCATACATCCTTTCGATGAAGTTTCTTGGTGCCTTACCCTTTCTGAAGCCCTTGATAGTGATGTTCTTTCTTTCTTTGAGATATGCCTTCTGGATAGCTGCCTCAAATTTTTCACCATCTACAGTGATTTCAAGTTCGTAGACATTTGTTTCTACATTGTTTGTTGACTTTAACATCAAATATTCCTCCTGAATATTATTGTTTTACAGAATTTTATATTACCGCAAAATTCATATTATTATATCATACTAAATTTATAAATACAATATTTTCCTTAAGTTTTTCTTGTAAAAAAGAAACATTTAGCAATATTTTAAGTGCATTTTATCCTAAATTAACAAGATAAGGGCAGAATTCTAAAAAATCTGCTGAAACAAGACGGAATTTTATACCTTCTCTTTCTTCATTTACAGCACCTTTTATTGCCCCACCATGAAGATGTCCATAATAGCATCTTTCAATATTATTTTCTTTTAAAACATTAAAAATCGGCTCACATTTTCTGTTTATACTGATTGGTGGATAATGAAGAAAAACAGCAACTTTTCCACCAAGTTTTTTTGCTTCGTCAATGGAGCGTTGAAGTCTTGCACACTCACGAGCCATAACTTTATCTACATTTTCACTTTCTGCATCAAAAAACCAACCACGAGTTCCTGCTATCGATACATCACCTATTCTATATGCGTTATTATGGAGAAATTTGATTGTATCAAAACCTTTTTCTTTGCAGAATTTTTCCATTTTTGTAACAGTATTCCACCAATAATCATGATTGCCTTTGGATATAATTTTAGTACCATTAAGTTTATTTAAAAAATCAAAATCTTGTTCTGCTTCTTCAAGACTCATTGCCCATGAAACGTCGCCATTTATAATAACGGTATCATCTTTTGAAATCAGTTTTTGCCAATTATTTTCAAGTCTTTGGGCATAATCATCCCAGCCCTTGAAAATATCCATGGGCTTATCAACTGAGAATGATAGATGTGTATCACCAATGACATAAACTGACATAAAGAAATTTCTCCTGTGAATAATTATAAGGAACTTTCAAAAAATACAATTGAAAGGAGGAAAAGAAAATGGATAAGAATAAGAATATTACTTGTGATGCTTGTCACTGCACATTCAATGATGGACACATGAATTGTACAGCAGATGGCATTAAGGTTGGTACACACAGCGCTTGTACTTGCGATGATACAAGATGTGCAACTTTCAAATTGAAAATTTCTGACGTAGAATAAAAATTCAAATGCGGAAACCGTATCCTACCCGGCTTCCGCATTACTATTCGGGCTTAGATGCCTAACATATCAAAAACAACCTGTTTCATATCTTCTTTCTTGCTTACTCTTGTAAAGCGTGGTTCTTTGCCTTTAAGAGTTGCTAACTGCTGTGGCACAGGCTCATTTGATTTCTGGAAGAGTTCATCAACCATATCAAATTCATTATCTGCTTTAATTTCGTCTGTAATTGCAGCAAGTACGCTTGCAGAAAACTTATATGGATTTGCTGTTGATGCGATAACAGTTGGTGTTTTATCCCCTGTCTTCTCCACATAATCATCATACACTTTAACTGCAACTGCAGTATGAGTGTCACAAAGGTAATTTTTCTCTTCAAAAACTTTACCGATTGTAGCTTTTGTCTCTACATCATCACAGCAACCTGCTGCGAACAATGATTTAACTTTATCTGCAACATCTGCAGAAACTGTATATTTACCATCGTTATTAAGAGATGACATCCATTCAGCAACCTGCGCATCATTTTCACCGCAAAGGTGGAATAAAAGTCTTTCAAGGTTACTTGAAATAAGGATATCCATTGATGGTGATGTTGTGCAATAGAAATCTCTGTTCTTGTCATATGTGCCGCTTGTCAAGAAATCTGTAAGAACATTGTTTGCATTAGAAGCACAAATAAGTGTTTTTACAGGAATACCCATTCTCTTTGCATAGTAAGCAGCAAGAATGTTACCGAAGTTACCCGTTGGAACAACAACGTTCATTTCTTCACCATTTTTAAGTTCACCATTTTCTATCATATCGCAATATGCTGATACATAGTAAACAATCTGTGGAACAAGACGTCCCCAGTTGATTGAGTTAGCTGATGAGAATGCAAGACCGTTTTCCTTGAATTTCTTTTCAATTTCTTTATCTGTAAAGATTTTCTTAACGCCACTCTGTGCATCGTCAAAGTTACCTTCAATTGCACAAACGCTTACATTTGCACCTTCCTGTGTTGTCATCTGGAGTTTCTGCATTGGGCTAACACCATCAACAGGATAAAATACAAGAATTTTTGTATTTGGAACATCTGCAAAACCTTCAAGTGCAGCCTTACCTGTGTCACCTGATGTTGCAACAAGAATTACGATTTCTGTATCCTTTACAGTCTTACCTGCTGAAACAGTAAGAAGATATGGAAGAAGCTGAAGTGCCATATCCTTGAATGCACAAGTAGGACCTCTCCACAATTCAAGAACGTTTGCTGAATCAGATAATCTATATAAAGGTGCAACTTTATCTGAACTGAATTTACCAGTTTTATAAGCACCTTCAACGCACATTGAAAGCTCTTCTTCAGTAAAATCTGTAAGATAGAGTTTAAGAACTTCCTTTGCTCTTTCGATATAAGTCATTGGAACAAGTTTTTCAATAAACTCAGCTGAAACAGCAGGAATTTCTGTTGGAACAAAAAGTCCACCCTCTGATGAGATTCCTTTTGCAATAGCCTCAGCAGCTGTTACCTTAACTGATTTATCCCTTGTACTTGTATAAAACATTTAAAACACATCCTTTTCGTGTGGTATTTTATCATATAAAAATCTTTTTTTCAACTACAAATTACTGACCATCAGCATCAAAAGCACCTTCGATATGATTCAGTTTCATAGGTTCACTATTTTCAAAATAAACTTCAACAATGTCAAATCTTGGTTGTCTGTTAATTTTGTGCTCTTTTAAAAACAGATTTGACGTTGCAATAATTCGTTTTCGTTTTGAAATATCAACTGCATCCGCAGGTGCATATTTCATATTTTCACTTCGTGTTTTAACCTCAACAAAGCAAATATGTTTTTTATCTGCCACGATAAGGTCAATCTCACCCAAACGGCAACTGTAATTAGCATGAAGAATATCATATCCATGCTCCCTCAAATATCTTGATGCTATAATTTCACCATGAATACCAAGTAATTGTTTATCCATTACTTTTCACCATAGAACTTTTTCAAAAAAGTCATTCTATGTATTGGCGATGGACCAAATTCCTTTATTGCTTCATAATGGACTTTTGTACCATAACCTTTATGCTTTTCAAAGCAATACTCCGGATACTCTTTAGCTTTTTCAAGCATAAATCTATCACGGCTTACTTTTGCCAAAATAGAAGCTGCTGCAATAGTCATACTTTTAGCATCACCTTTAACAACGGTTTCTTCTGTTACAAAAGGAATTTTTGGATACTGATTTCCGTCAATTAAAGCATAATCCGGCTTAATCTTTAGCCCTTCAACAGCTCTGTGCATGGCAAGAAATGTTGCATTTAAAATATTGATTTCATCAATTTCTTTTTCTGTTGCAATACCTATTGAGTAATCAATTGCTTTTTCGCAAATCACTTCAAAAAGTTGTTCTCTTTTCTTTTCAGTCAATTTCTTTGAGTCGTTAAGACCTTCAATTTCAAGTCCGATGGGCAATATAACTGCCGCTGCATGTACTGGTCCTGCCAAAGGTCCACGACCTGCTTCATCAATTCCACAAACAACTTTATACCCTGCATTCACTGCGTTTTGTTCATATAAATAATCCATATCTTACTCCGGTTTTTCAAGAGAAATTAATCCAAGTTTTCCACCGCGATACTCATCAAGAAGCATAACAGATGCTCTCTCGTAGTCAATTTCTCCACCTTTTATCATCATACCACGCTTTTTGCCAATCAATTCTAGAACTTCCCATGCTTCTTTATCAGCAAAGTCCGTTATTTTATAACGTTCCGTAAGTCTGTCAGGATAATAAGTCTTCATAACATCCAAAAGTCTTATTGCTAATGTTTCTGCATCAAGAATTTCGTCTTTAACGGAACCAATAAAAGCAAGTCTGTCTCCAACTTTTGGGTCGTCAAATTTTGGCCACAAAACACCTGGTGTATCCAGCAACTCAATACCGTTACCGATTGGGAACCATTGATTATGCCTTGTAACACCTGCTTTATCAGCAACCCTTGCTTTTGCAGCACCTGCCATACGATTTATAAAAGAAGATTTACCAGTGTTAGGAATACCAACAACCATAATTCTTAATGCTTTCCCCGGCATTCCCCTATCTTCGTTTTTCTTAATTACATCTTTTAAAACTTCTCTGACTGCAACGATATAATTATTAAGACCTTTTCCTGTACGACAATCAACGGGAATTGCACAAACGCCCTTTTTCTTATAGTATTCCACCCACTGATTTGTAGTGTTTTTATCAGCCAAATCGCACTTATTCAAAAGAACAATTCTTGGTTTACCATTTATCAGTTCTTCAAGCTCAGGGTTTGAACTACTACTTGGTATTCTTGCATCAATAATTTCAGTTACACCATCAACAAGTGACAAGCTTTCTTTAATAAGACGACGTGTCTTTGCCATATGCCCGGGAAACCATTGTACAATTTGTCTTTGAGTATCAGCCATTTTGAAGCTCCTTAAAACTGGAATTAAACAATTCCTTATCACCAAATTTATATAAAACCATACCTACAATATAGTTTTCATCAATCATACCAACGCCCATATCACGGCTATCAGCAGAATGATTACGGTTATCACCCATTACAAACAACTTGCCTTCTGGAACAACATATTCTGATTTCATTAATAGTGGCGTTTTCATGTGTTCCTTGATATATGGTTCGTTCAGTACTTCACCATCGACTGCAACAGTACCGTTTTTATAATCAAATTTTACTGTTTGTCCACCAACTGCTATAACTCTTTTGATAAGAACCTTGCTATAAGCGTTTGGTTGGGAAATTACAACAACATCGCCATACTGAATATTCTTGGAAATTGCACTGATTATTAAAGTATCTCCATCATGCAACGTGTTTTCCATTGATTGTCCACTTACAGTTGAAGTTTTAAAAAAAAGTGTGAATATCACGCAAATTATCAATACAGAAGACAAAACCGTTGATGCAAAATCATATACACTTGTCAATAATTTATTTTTGTTCATTATCTTTTATCTCCAAAGTATCAAAAGGATAGAATCTGAATTCTGCAACACCAAGAACATATCTCTCATCAATTAAACCAACTGAATTGAAACGACTGTCAAGTGAATCATTGCGATTATCACCCATTACAAAAACATATCCTTCAGGAATGGTTACCGGTCCTGTAAAGTCACCACGTCTGTTAGTTAAATCAGCAATATACGGCTCGTCTATAACTTCATTGTTAACTTTTACTTCGCCCTTTTTGAAATCAATATCAATTGTGTCTCCACCAATGGCGATTACTCGCTTAACCAAAGGCTCGTCAATATCATTAGGCTGTGTCACAATAACTATATCGCCTCTGTTAATGGTTGTATTTATAGCTTTAATTGCCAACCACTCTCCACTTTTAAGAGTAGGATTCATTGAATCACCAACTACTCCAACTATTCTGAATGCCAACACAAAAACAACAAGGATAAGCATAATGGCAAATACTAATGAATCAAGCCAACTATACACAAAATCCCAACCACTTTTTTTAGTTGTTACTTGAGTGTTTTCATTTTCTATATTAAATGTTACTGAGTAATTCTCTTGTTTCCTCACATAAACACCTACTTCTTTATTTCTGCTGCTATTTCGCATAATTTCTGTAATCTGTGATTAACACCTGAACGGGAAATCGGATTGGTTAAACTATTACCCAATTCTCTCAACGACATATCAGGATTTTCTATTCTTAATTCAGCAAGTTCTCTTAAATCGTCAGAAAGATATGATAAACCTACTGTATTTTTTATATGTAAAATTGCATCTGTTTGTTTTGATGCTGCTGATATTGTTTTATCTAAATTAGCATTTTCAAAGTTAAGTTTACGGTTGACATTATTTCGGACATCTTTATACATTTTAACACCCATTATTTCAAGGGATGAGTTAAATGCCCCCATAACAGTTAACAAATCCTCAATTGATTCACTATCTTTAAAATATATAACATAGTTAGAATTGCGAGTTATACTTTTGGGTGTAACATTCAAGTCAGGGTAATCAGTTATGAACAGATTCAAATCCTTGCTTAAATTCATATATGGTACAACAAATTCAAGGTGATAGTTTTTATTTGGGTCATTAACCGTACCACAAGTCAAAAATGCACCTTTCAAAAATGCAATTTTACAACACTCATCGGCAAAGTTACTCCAATTAATTCTTGATGCGCCATTCTTTTTATCATATCCAAAAGTTTTTAAAACCTTTAATCTATCTTCTTTATTTGGTATTTCAATTTTATATTTACCTGCATCCGATTTAATGAAATTGGGCTTAACTTTGCACACTTTTTCCATGAGTTCACAATATTTTTCGGCAACACCACTATGCTCTGTCATCAAATACATATCATAATACGAAAACGCCCTTGAAAAAAGCATAATTCCATAAGCGAACGCATGCAAACAGCATTCGTTCATATCTTCTATGGATAATATTTCATTTTTTACTTCTGCTGAAAATGACATATTGAAAACCCTTTATCTATTTATATCTCTGTGATATACAGATACATTAAATCCATCTTCCTTGATTTTTTTATGTACTTTTTCTGCAAACACAACTGAACGATGTTTACCACCAGTGCATCCCACAGAAATCGTAAGCTGACTTTTGCCTTCACTTCTGTACAATGGTACAAGATATGAAATCAAGTCGAGAAGTTTAGGCTCAAGTCCTTTCGCTTCATCAAAACTCATTACATAATCATAAACAGGCTTATCAAGTCCAGTTTGATGTTTAAGTTCCGGCACATAGAATGGATTTGGCAAACAACGAACATCAAATACCAAGTCCGAGTCTTTTGGTGCACCATACTTAAATCCAAAAGAAAGAACACTAATCTTCATTGTACTCGCAACATCTTCAAAGAAAAGTTTAGCAACTCTTTCTTTAAGCTGAGACGTTGATAGATATGAAGTATCAATAATAAAATCTGCAATATCCCTTGCCTCTTTCAACATTTCTCGTTCTTGTACAATGATATCTTGCAATGATTTAGATGCATCAAACTTAGAAAGTGGATGTTTTCTACGTGTTTCTTGATAACGACGGAGAATAACATCATTATCAGCATCTATAAAAAGGACCTTATATTCACATTCCATCCTTTTCAACTCTTCAAGCGCAGCAAAGAGATGGGAAAAAGAACCTCCTAGACGAACATCGGCAACAATGGCAACTTTTTCTCTGATTTCAGCAGAATCGTTAAGTATCTGCACGAATGTTGGTATAAGCTTTGGTGTCATATTATCCACGCAGAAAAAACCAATATCTTCTAGTGAGTCAATTACTCTTGATTTTCCTGCTCCGGACATTCCGGTAACAATTACAAGCTGCATTTTTGTCGCTCCCCTATTCGCCTATAATTTTAACTTCTGTTTCAAGCATTACTCCAAATTTATCAAAAACTATTTTTTGAACATCCTTGATAAGAGTGATAACATCTGTTGCTGTTGCTTTGTTTTTATTTATAACAAAACCTGCGTGTTTTTCGCTGACCTGCGCCCCACCTACTGCATATCCTTTGAGACCACTTTCTTCAATCAGCGCTCCTGCAAAATAACCTTCAGGTCTCTTGAATGTACTTCCTGCACTTGGATACTCCAAAGGTTGTTTATCTTTTCTTCTTTGAAGTTTATCATCCATAGCAGATTTGATATCGGACTTTTCTGCCTTTTTGAGTTTCATAACTGATGAAATGATTGTATAGCCATTGTCTGTATATACACTGCCACGATATCTCAAGTCAAGTTCATCCTGTGACAATTCACCAATGTTTCCGTCTGCATCAATATGCTTACAAGAAAATAAAACATCCTTCATTTCTCCCCCATAAGCACCTGCATTCATATATACTGCACCACCAAGTGTACCCGGTATTCCATAAGCAAATTCAAGACCGGAAAGTGAATTTTCAAGCGCAAACATACAAAGACTTTTTAATGATGCTCCTGCTTCGCAAAAAACAGTTGTTTCATCAAGCAACTCTATTTTTGACATTTGAGAACCTATTTTAATTACAACATTATCAATACCATTGTCAGTAACCAAAAGATTAGAGCCATTTCCAATAATCAATGGTTTAATGTTTTTTGTATCGCAGTATGAAATTATTTTTTGTAGTGAATCAGAAGAATCAGGTATAATCAAAAGACTTGCATTACCGCCACATTTGAAACTTGTGTATTTCTTCATTGGAGCATTGAATTCGGCTGTTGCTCCTAAATTTTCAGCAAATAATGCAATCTCTTTATACACTGAATTTTCCTTCTTTCTTTAATAATTTTGCCAGATATCTATCTCGTGAGATTTTGGCTCATAACCTTCATCCATACCAAGATGATGAAGCAATTCACGGGCTGCATTATAGCCCATTTTCTTTTGTCTGTTATTCATTGCAGCACATTCAATAATAACTGCAAGATTTCGTCCCGGTTTAACAGGCACAACAGTCAGCGGGATTTTAACGTCCATAATTGTTATGTACTCATTATCAAGTCCCATGCGGTCATAGACTTTTGAACTGTCCCAAGGCTCAAGCTGAATAACCATATTGATTTTTTCAGTAAGCTTAACAGCACCCATACCAAAAAGACGACGAGCATTTATAATACCTATGCCTCGAAGTTCAATGAAATGACGAATATTATCAGGTGCTGAACCAACGAGAGTTTTAGCCGATGCTTTTCTTATTTCAACGGCATCGTCAGCAATAAGACGATGTCCACGTTTAATCAATTCAATAGCAGTTTCACTTTTACCAACACCACTATCACCAACAATAAGAACACCTTCACCATAAACCTCAACAAGAACACCATGACGGGTAATTCGTGGTGCCAAAGCGGTACCGAGGAAGTATATAAGTGTTGACATACTTGCAGATGTTGATTCTGCCGTTCTGATAACGGGAACTTGGTATTTCTTTGCACAGTCAATCATACCTTCAAGTGGTTCAAGACTTCTTGTGATAATAACAACGGATGGTTGTTTACTGAAAAGTCGTTCAATACATTCAAGTTGTTGTTCCTTACTGAAAGATTTTATAAATTCAAATTCTGAAAATCCAAGATATTGAACTCTTGCAGGGTCAAAGTATTTATCGTTACCTGCAAGTAAAAGTCCCGGACGATTTACCTCTTGAGATGTTATTGAAAGTTCAGATGCGTCACATGGTAAATATATTGTTTCCAAACCAAATTCATTAATTATTTTTTCCAAAGAAACAGAATATTTTGATGCCAAAGCGCCTACCTCCCCTTTATACAAATATATTTAAAATATTATATAACATTATAAATATTTTTCCAATACTTTTTTAAGATTTATTTTTAATTTTTTGCTAAAATTCGAACCCGACAGGATATTTCCCATCGGGTTCTTAAATTAATCAGAAATTTGTTATCTCATATTTTCTTCGTATGACTTAATCATCTTTTTAACCATCTGTCCGCCAACAGAACCTGCCTGCTTTGAAGTAAGGTCACCATTGTAACCATCTTTAAGGTTTACGCCAACTTCAGATGCAGCTTCCATCTTAAAACGGTTGAGAGCTTCACGAGCCTCAGGTACTACGCTTTTATTACCTCTTGACATCTCAATTACACCCCTTATCAATTAAATTTATATATTAATTGCGTTTGCAGTAATAGTGTTATCCGTTTATCCTTTATTATTATTGATAATTTTTGTTAATTCGACACATATTCTCTCAACGATTTAAATTCATATCCTTGTTTTCTCGCTTCATCAATAGTCCTTGCTAACGCATTCGCATTATCAGGTGAAACGGAATGCAAAAGAATTACAGCACCGGGATGAAATCTTGAGGTCACTTTATCAAAGGCATATTGTTCACCTTTTTGGTTGTTCAAATCCCAATCGGCATATGCTAACGACCAAAAAATACTGGTATATCCCAAATCTTCTACTGTCTTTAACGCAAGGTCGGTATATTCACCCTTTGGGAATCTGAAATAAGGTTCGCTATAATTAAAATTACTTTTTAAATAGTCTTCCATTCCTTTGATTTCTGTTTTCATTTGCTCGACAGAAATTTCTGCAAATGATGGATGTGTTACAGAGTGATTTCCCACAATATGACCTTCATTTATCATTCTCTTTATCAACTCGGGATTCTCTTTAACCTGTGGTAAAGTACAGAAAAAAGCAGCATTTACACCTTTTTCTTTCAATACATCAAGTATTTTTGATGTGTAACCATTTTCATAACCACAATCAAAAGTCAGATACATTATTTTATCATTTGATTTTGTATCAAGGCAGAAAGCTTTTAATTTATTATCATCAAAATATTTCTGGGCATTTACTGATATTTCGTTTGGTTTTCCGTCTTTCGCTACACCATAACTATGGGATTTCTTTTCGTTCAGATTGTTGCCCATTGGTGTAATATTCACCGTTGTGTCAGGCTGTAAACTTGTGTTTTCTTCTTGGGTGACACTTTCTTCAGTTACTTTTTCATATTTTGGTGTATTTAGCCTTTCACAGGAACAAAGTAATGATATACAAATTATTACACAAACTAATTGCAAACTCTTTTTCATTTGTGTTCACCTTAGTTCATCATTTTGTTAACGCTATCAACAACATCATTAACCGTGTTCATTGCCTTTTTTGCTGTTTTCTTCATCTTCTTTTTAGTGTTTTTGTCAGTCATTGAACTTGTTACTGCCATTGCCGCTGTACCTGCAAGCATTGTTGCACCTACAACTTTACCAACTTGTTTCTTATCCATTTTTCTTCCTCCTTTTCACAGATTGCTCACAAAAAAATTAATGAGCAATAATATTTTTAGAAAAAGAAATAAAAAAATTATGATTTTGTATTTAAAATTATTTCTAAAAATGTTATACTTTTATTTAGAAAAATTTTAAAAATTCAAGGTGATAAAAATGATATTGAATATAGTTATGGTTGAGCCTGAAATCCCACAGAATACAGGTAATGTTGCAAGAACCTGTGCTGCAACCGGTGCAAGACTTCATCTTGTTGGTAAAATGGGATTCACTCCTGATGATAAGAAACTCAAAAGAGCAGGTCTTGATTATTGGTATCTGCTTGACATCACTTACTATGATACTATGGAAGAATTTTTTGAGAAAAATAAAGGTGGAAATTTCTTCTATTTTTCAACAAAAGCACAAAAAAGACATTCTGATGTAAAATATCCTGATAATACATATCTTGTTTTTGGCAAGGAAACAGCAGGATTGCCTGAAAAATTGCTTTTTGAAAATGCTGATAAATGCGTTAGAATCCCTATGATTGACGAGGCAAGAAGCCTTAATCTTTCAAATGCCGTGGCGATTGGTGTTTACGAAACATTAAGACAATGGGATTATCCTCAACTCCTTGAAAGTGGCGAGTTGAGAAATTATAACTGGGCAGACCAACAATGAAAACACCTCAAGAACTAATAGAATATTGTCTTAATAAAAACGGTGCATACATTGACTATCCATTTGGACCAGATTCAGAAATCATTAAAGTTGAAAAGAAAATTTTTGCACAATTTTTTCAGTTAAAAGGCAAAGATACAGTTACTTTAAAATGTGATGCTATGACAGGTCAGTTTTACAGACAAATGTTTCCTGATATTGTTGTGAGAGGCTATCATTGTCCACCCGTTCAACAACCATATTTCAATACTTTTCCGCTTGACGGTTCAGTACCTGACGAAACAATATTTGAAATGATTGACCATAGTTACGAAGTAGTTGTTGGCAAGTTACCGAAATATTTACAAAGAAAACTGAATGAAGATTAAAAATAGGCTCCCTTTTTCACGCAAGGGAGCCTAGTTATTTTATTATAGTTTAATATCAATATCTGTTATGCACTTTTTCTGCGAACATAAGCATATCTTTAATTTCGAGAACTGTTCCGTCGTCAAGGACTGCTTTACCACTCATTCTGCCGAAAACCTGATGCTGGTCAGAGATAATTGCCTTAAAATCGATAAATGCACTACGGTCAATTATCGGCACAAAGTCCATTTCAAATCTACCGTCGGATGATGAGAATGTCCATGGGTCTGTATAACTTCCGTTTTCAGGCATATTGAAATAGATATCGTCAAGTTTGTGTGCAACACCGTCATAGAAAAGGATATTCTCTGTTGCTGCAGAGTTATCACCAAAACCATAACCGATATTAAATCCGAATGCGTGACCATCCAAATCGCAGTTACCTGAACCCCAGAACCATGTGTTATCGTAAGTCCATACACCACGTCCCCAGTCAAGAGTACCAAAGTCAGTTGCTGGGTTGAACTCATATTTTTCATCGCCAACTGTTACCCAACCTGATGCTCTCATACAATTGATTTTTTGGTTATAATAGAAGCATCTCTTATTCTTCTGCCAAGGAATTGTGATAACCATTGAATCCATATCAGGTTGGTCAAGACAGATGTCACATTTAAAATCTTTACCATCTTTAAAATTCTTGTATGTACAAACAATTCTTCTTTGTCCGTCAGTTTTAATGTAATCAAGAGTAAGGTTTTTGTTGCCGAAATGAACATTACCTTCACTACTTGTTGGTGGCATATTTGTTTTACCCATTGTAAAGAATGGCATTTCACTCTTTGTTGTTTCACAAGGTGTTTTAAAATCAAGGAACGACACGGAATGAAGTCCTGCAAAGCCCAAATCAGAAACCGTGAATGCAACACCGAAATCCTGTGCTAAAACAAGATAATAGTCCCACTCTTTAATTCTGAAAACATTTGACTTAATCGCCTTTTTGTCATATTTCCATACTTGTTTTGTTGACCATCCAATTTCTTTAAGACTTCCGTCTGCATTCAAAAGGTCAA
Organism: Clostridia bacterium; assembly: GCA_017624735.1. Lineage (GTDB taxonomy): Bacteria > Bacillota > Clostridia > Oscillospirales > Acutalibacteraceae > Fimenecus. The sequence continues at coordinate 35,996 of JAGAMK010000025.1, read as the reverse complement.
CGGGTTTGTCCACAAAATTATTTCTCATAACACTTTCCCCTTTTATTTTAATTTTCCCCTTAAAAATTTATTACAAAATGTCAACCTTTAAAGTTGCATCATTGTATCTGTAGAACTTCCTGTCATTCAATGCCCAGAGTCTGTTTGTAAACTCACCTTGCTGGACGTTGCTTACAGCATCCATAATTTCATAAACAGTTGCATCCATCGAGTCAAGCTGTGAAAGAAGTTCTGCCTCCAAAAACAATGGTCTTACAGCAGCACCAAATTCAGGCTCACCATGATGTGAAATAATCATATGTTGTAAAAGCATGGACTTTTCATTATCGATAGCAAGTTTCTTTGCTGCTTCTTTAACCATCATAGCACCCATTACAAGATGTCCTATAAGATTACCTTCAACTGTATAACCGGATGCAATTCCTGTTTCACCAACATCAAACTCAACTGTTTTTGCGATATCGTGTAAAATTGCACCTGAAACAAGCAACTCACGATTAACAAAAGGATAAACTTTGCAAACACCCTCACAGAGTTTAACTATTGATGTTGTGTGCATCAAAAGTCCGCAACGGATTGCGTGATGAAGTCTGAAAGCAGCAGGAAAATAGAGAATTTTCTCTTTATTCTCTTTGAGAAGATATGATACAATCTTTTTCAAATCTTCATCTTTAAATGCATTAACCAATGAAACAAGATGATTAAACATATCTTCGCCACTATAATCAGCAGATTTAACATAATCAGAAATGTCAACATTGTCGTCTTCAATTACAGGACGGATTCTTTCAATTCTAAGCTGGTCGTGACCGTTATACTGTGAAATCTGACCTCTTACTTTAACAAACATATCTGCTTCATATTTACCGTGGGATACTTCGTTATAATCCCAAAGTTTTGCAAAGATTTCGCCCTCTTTATCTGAAAGCACAAGGTCGAGATAAGCATTTCCATTTTTAGCCATCTTTTTATCACATTGTTTTATGACTGCATAGCCTTCAACAAGACCGTTATTTCCAATTTCTTTAAAATTCATAAGTATAAACACACAAAAACAGTGTGTATGTCCTTTCATAGTTTACATATCAAATTATACACTACCAAAGGCTTTAATGCAAGAAATTTTAACCAAAAAGCATTTTATCCGTATTAGTTTGTGCTATAAATATTGAAGAAATCAACAGCGTAGTCAGTATGGTAATTATAACAAGTATCAAATACCCTTTAAGCAATCTTTTTAGTTCTGTCATTTATATTTCATACTCCTTTAATAATTGTGACAAGGATTCAGCAAAAAACTCCGCTGAATATACCGCTTCTAACAATGTATTAGCATCCGTTCCAATTTCAATTTGTAAGGCACAAGGCATCAGGTGCATATTGTATTTTCTACTGCACAGCAACAGGGGTCTTACCAGTTTTGAATTAGTATCTGCTAATTGCTTCTGTAATTTTACAGCAAAAGCAAAATTCTTTTCCCAATTTGGAAAGTCAGTAACATTCCCATCCTCACAACCACTAATTATTTGTATCTGAGCAATTTTTTTGCCATCAATCTCTGTAACAGTCTTTATTCGCGAACCATCTTTTTGATAAATTGTACCACGATGAATATCCAGCACAATTTGTATTGATGGATTATTTTTTAAAGTATTTTTAACACCTTCAAACGAACGATTATATGCACCATTGTATTCTTCATCATATACGGTTTTATCGTGGATTGTTTTATATCCATTTTTCTCTAAAACCTTACAAATTTCTTTCCCCACACGAATCATATTTTCTTTTTTATCTTGGCTTAATGAACTTCGTGCCTTTGTGTAATATCCCCTATCTAACAGTTCATAAGTTTCTGTGCTATGGGTATGATAAATCAGCACTGTTGGTTGACTCACATCAACACTTGCATAAACCTTTTTATTAACATAATCACTAATGTTAACCTTGTGATTAAGTGTTGTATTTCTCAAATAAATGCCATTAAATTCTGATGTTGCGTTTTGTTTACTATAATCACTTTCTATTATCAGTCCATCCTTTGGAGAATCAGCATACTTTTTCTCCGCATTTTTCATAAGCATCTGAACATCTTTTGGAACTGATGAATTTGTAACACTTGACACTTGCGATGAATTCTCTGAATTACTAAAGTTTTGTTGTTCAAAAACAGTGCTATTCGTCTCTGTTTGTGATTGAAGAATCTTTTCTGGAAATGTAAGATACAGTCCAGCTAACAGAATTTTTTCAGTTATTGGTGTGCTATCTCCTATTAGTAATAGAAAAGCCAATATAATTGACATAAAAATGTTATATGCTATACATATTTTTTCATCCAAGGTGTTTGTCCTTTTCACTGACAGTTTCACTCTTTTCGCAAATTTTTTCATTACAAAACTATGCGAAAAAATCACTTTTTATGATAATGCTAAAAACAATTCAGCATCAGCGGAAGGTTGTATTGCACAATTAATTCCCATGGCAATTAAAGAAGATGCCCTTTTTACAATTGTATCAATTTCTCGTGGAGTAACTATCATATTTTCATCATTTTCAAGGCTTATCACAGTTGGCACACCAATAGAGATTACCGGCACACCAAGTGTTTCTTTATCAATTGTTTTTCTGTAATTTCCAACTCCTGACCCCGGTGTTATTCCGGTATTAGTAATCTGAATTGTCTTGCATAAATTTGATTTCTTTATGGCTGCCAAAGCATCAACAATCATTACCAAATCAGGTTTCACAATTTTCACAATTCCCTTAATATACTCTGCAGTTTCAATTCCCGTCTGTCCAAGGACACCTGTTGAAATTGCTGAAACAGGATTTAGCTTTGATAAGAACAAATCATCCTCTAAAACATTTTCAAAATGCCTTGTTGATAATATTTTACTTGCACATAACGGACCTAAGGCATCTGGTGTTATGTTTTCGTTTCCTAGTCCTGCTACAAGAAATGTTTTTGCTTTTTCTGGCAATAAACTTCTTATTTGTTTTGTAAGCACATCAAGTCTACCGTCTGTTAACTCGCTTTCATGTGAAAATTCCGGTAATTTAAGAGTTATATATTTGCCTTTCGGTTTGTCCATTATTTTTTCAGCTTCATTCGTTTTTATCTCAGTAAGAGTTATTTCTGTTTCTTCCTCTGTCCATTTACTGACAACAACACCATCAACATTGTTTTTTGGTATAGTTTCCTGTCTTTCATGAGCGATATCTGTTCTTAAATTCATATTTCCTCCGCTATGATTTGGATATATCTTATTACCTGTGAAAAAAATGTTTAAAAATAAAAAAAATAACTTGATTTTTAATTTTTTTCGTGGTAATATATGTATCTGTAAATACGTAAGGAGGTGTAACGAATATGCCAAACATCAAATCAGCTAAAAAACGTGTTCTCGTTAACAAGACAAAGGCTCAGCGTAACAAGTCAACTAATTCAGCTCTTAAAACAGCTATTAAAAAAGCAAACGTTGCTATTGAAACAAATGCTGCTGACAAAAACGAGCTTGTAAAGGTTGCTGTTAAGAAAATCGACCAGGCTGCTGCTAAAGGCCTTCTTCACAAGAATAATGCAGCTCGTAAAAAGTCTGCTCTCGTTACAAAACTTAACAAGGCTTAAAAAATTTTTACGCAGTTCTTTGCCGTTGACGAAAGTCTTCGGCATTTTTCTTTTTTTCGTAAATACTAATTGACTTTTTATGGTTAATTATATATAATATCTTTGTAATTAAATTTGGAGGTATTCATTTATGAAAAAGACTTTAAAAGTTATTGCAATTATTGTTGGTATTGTTGCCGTTGCAGTTGCAGCATATATTCTTATAAAAAAATACGTTGACAGTAAAAGAGTTGTAATCGGTAACGATGCTGAAAACTACGTTTCATGCTCTTGCTGTGACGATACATTCGTTTCTGAAACTGTTGCTTAAAATTTTTACACAAACTAAGGACTGTTCGTTATGAGCAGTCCTTTTTTTATTTTGATTTTGGTTTGGTTATAAAAGCAACAACCAATCCACAAACTAATGCAGCAGTAATTCCTGCTGATGCAGATGATAATGGTCCTGTCAAAATTCCTAACGCACCCTTTTCACGTATTGCTTCCTTTGTCCCTTGAGCGAGAGTGTTTCCAAATCCTGTTAGTGGCACAGTTGCTCCTGCCCCTGCAAAATCAACTAAAGGTTGGTACAATCCAATTGCACCAAGCACAACTCCAATCACAACAAATGAAACCAAAATTCTTGCAGGAGTCAACTTAGTGTAATCAATAAGCAACTGACCAATTACACATATCAAACCACCAATTAAAAATGCTTTTAAAAAATCCATATATTTTCCTCCCTTTTTATTATTCATAAATAAAAGAAAAATATACAAAAAGCACAGAGTTTACAAAAACTCTGTGCTTAAATTATTTCTATAAATTATTCAGCCTGTTCGCTCTTAATTTTTTCGAAACATGCGCTGCAGTATACTGGTCTGTCACCTTTTGGTTCAAATCTTACCTTTGCTTCGCCACCGCAAGCTGCACATACAGTTGTGTGATATTCAACTGCGCCACGTGCTGCATTTTTACGTGCTACACGACATTCCTTGCATGACTTTGGCTCGTTTACAAGTCCTTTCTCTGCATAAAATTCCTGTTCGCCTGCTGTAAAAACAAATTCGTTTCCACATGTCTTGCAGACGAGTGTCTTGTCTTCGTACATTTTAGTAACCTCACAAATTTTTTATTTTTACCCCACACGGAATTGCACCGTTTCATTTTAAAAATGCTCTCTAAGAGAAATGGGCAAATTACATAATTAATTTATACACCTTCAAAACTGCGTAATTTACGACGAATTCTCTGCATTGTATTATCCACAGATTTTTCGGTGCAATCAAGTATTTCAGCAATTTGGGAATACGTCATTCCCAAAACACTTAATTTGAAAACCTTCTTTTCCTTTTTGGAGAAATTTTCTTCTACAAAAAGATTAATTTCGTTTACTCTTTCCACAGAAAGTAATGTTTCCTCAGGTGAAGGCATATCTGAAAACAAATCTTTTTCTTCTTCAATAGATATATATGATTGAAGAGGCAAATTTGCTGTACTATTTATTTTACGAATTGCTGACAACATTTTTCTTGTTGATAATGTTGAAGCATATGTAGAAAACAAAACATCACGAGAGTTATCAAAAGAATACACAGCAGACACAAATCCCATCATACCCTCTTGATAAAGGTCGTCGTTTTCTATTCCAATTAAGCTTTTAAACGACCTTGCTTTTTGAAGTACTTTATCAGAATAACGTTCAATAAGCACTTGAAGAGCCATACTGTTACCACTTTTTGCACACTCAACAAGTTCATTATCATTCATTTGAATGAAATTCAACAAATCACCTCAAAAAAGTCTAGTAATAAAACATAAAATTACTAAACCTAATTATAGCACAAAAAATATAATTGTCAACAGAAATTTATGTGTAAAATACACAAAGAAAGCCCAACAAAAAAACCACAGTATAAACTGTGGTCTAACATTATTTAAAAAATAACACATTCAACAGAACTGATGCCGAACTCAACGCCATTAACACAGCTAAGAACACAGCAGTTCCTTTAACAAACTTATCTCTATTCATTTTATACTCCTAAAAGTTTTGTTGCATCCAAAGAAATAAGTTCAGTTTTATCTTCGGACTCTTTTCTTGTATTTCCGCAAGCAGTGATATAAATTTTAATCTTTGGTTCAGTACCTGATGGACGGACAATCACTTTACTATTATCTTCAAGTGAATAAGAAAGAACGTTTGACTTTGGAAGATTTATTGTACTCTCCTCACCAGTTACAACATCAATCACTGTACTTGTCTTGTAATCAGCAATCTTTACAACTTTTTTACCTGCAAAAGATTCAGGTTTATTTTCACGGAGAGAATTCATAATTTCTGCCATTTTTTGCATTCCGCTTGCACCTTCAAAGGCAAAGTTAAGAACAGTATTAAGATACATTCCGTATTTTTCATAGATGCCATCCATAAACTCTTTAAGTGAGATTCCTTTAAGCTTATAAACAGCAGCCATTTCTGCAATCATAAGAGATGCTACAACGGCGTCCTTATCCCTTGCGTGAGTACCACGAAGATAACCATAAGATTCTTCCATACCTACAACGAAATTATCTTCTTTACCATCTTTTTCGAGATTTGTGATAAGTTCACCAATATATTTAAATCCTGTGAGCAAATCAGCAACTTCGGCACCGTAGGAAGCACAGATTGTCTCAATAAGAGGAGTTGTTACTATGGATTTTACAACAACCGGATGTTCGGGTAATTTGCCTTGCTCTTTAAGTGTAGAAAGAAGATATTCACAAAGCATTGCACCCACTTCATTACCTGTCATAAGAACATAATCTTCACCATCTCTAACAGCAATACCTACACGGTCACAGTCAGGGTCTGTTGCAAGAAGCAAATCTGCATCTGTTCCCTTTGCAGTTTCTATAGCACATTCAAATGCCTGACGGATTTCAGGGTTTGGATAAGGACAAGTTGGGAATTTGCCATTTGGTTTTTCTTGTTCCTTAACGACAGTTACATCTTTTACACCTGCCATTTTGAGCATTTTACGAACGGGTTTATTACCTGTACCATTAAGAGGTGTATAGATGAGCTTAAGGTTTGCTTTTTTAATTTTATCCTTATTAACAAGCGCTGAAAGAACCTTTTCGTAGAACTCGTCATAAAGCCAATCTTCAATATAATCAACCATATCTTCTGCAAGAGCGTCATCAAAACTCATTGTTTTTACTCCAGAAAACATATCTGTTTTCTGGATATAGTCATAAGTTTTTGCAGCAGCTTCATCTGTCATCTGATAACCATTTGGGTCATAGCATTTAAATCCATTATATTTTGATGGGTTATGACTTGCAGTAATAATGATACCTGAAGAACAACCAAGTCTTCTAACAGCAAAAGAGAGCATTGGTGTTGGAACAAGCTCAGGATAAATATAAACTTTAATGCCATTTGCTGCAAGAACACCGGCAGCACTTTCTGCAAATACTTTTGACTTTATTCTTGAATCATACGCAATCGCAACTGATGGCTCATCAAAGCTTTCATTAAGATAGTCTGCCAAGCCTTGAGTAGCTTGATTAACTGTATAAACGTTCATTCTGTTTGTACCTGCGCCTATAACACCACGAAGTCCCGCAGTACCAAACTCAAGATTTTTATAGAAACGGTCAAGAATTGCTTCTTCGTCACCCTTTATGCTTTCAAGTTCAGGAATCAAATCTTCATCTGCTGTTGCTGAAGAAAGCCAAATATCATAAAGTCTGTTAATATCATTCATATATTAGACCTCCAAAAATTACTGACACATATTTTACTCTATTTTAAGCAAAAAGTAAACATATATTTAAATATATATTGAAAAGAGTATGTTTAGTATTGTATAATTATTACAGTTAGATTGGGAAGTGATGAATTTGTTTTCAAGAATAATCAGTCTCGGACTTTTTGGAATGGAAGCATACAAAGTAATTGTAGAAGCAGATATTTCAGGTGGATTACCCCGTTTTGATATAGTTGGCTTACCTGATACTGCTGTTTCCGAAAGTCGCGAAAGAGTTCGTGCAGCTATAAAAAATGCAAATTTACAATATCCGGTCAGCAGAATAACTGTTAATCTTGCACCTGCAGATATAAAAAAGGAAGGTCCTTTATATGACCTTCCCATACTGATTGCACTTCTTTCTGCAAATGAGCAATTAAAAGGTGTTACTGATGAAATGGCTTTTATCGGCGAACTCTCTCTTGACGGTGAACTGAGAAAAGTAAATGGTGTACTTCCCATGGTGCTTTGTGCAAAGAAAAACGGAATCAAGCAGATTTTCATTCCCGCTGAGAACATTAGTGAAGGAGCTGTCGTTAAAGGTATTGAAGTATATCCTGTAAAAAATGTATTTCAACTTTTAAAACATCTTACCGGAATCGAGCCACTTTCCCCTGTTACAAGCGAAAGTTATACTGAATATTACAATCCAATCAACATTCCCGATTTTGCTGATGTAAGAGGTCAGGAAGAAGTTAAGAGGGCATTAGAAATTGCAGCCGCAGGTGGACACAATGTCTTAATGATTGGTCCTCCCGGTTCAGGTAAAAGTATGTTAGCAAAACGAATGCCATCAATTTTACCTGATATGACCTTTGAAGAATCCATTGAAACTACTAATATTTATTCAATTGCAGGTGCTTTGCCAAGTGGAATTTCTCTAATCCGTTCTAGACCATTCCGTTCACCTCATCACACGGTTTCTCCTGCCGGTCTTTCCGGCGGTGGTGCTATCCCAAGGCCAGGCGAAGTTTCTTTAGCACATAATGGAGTTTTATTTCTTGACGAGTTACCTGAATTCACAAGAAACACACTTGAGGTGTTACGTCAGCCCATGGAAGATGGTGTTATTAGTATTTCACGTGCTATGGCAAAATTCCAGTATCCTTGTTCAGTTATGATGATTTGTGCTATGAATCCTTGTCCCTGCGGATACCACGGACATCCTACACGACCTTGTACTTGTTCAAGCGGTGTTGCACAGCGTTATTTAAACAGAGTAAGCGGTCCGCTTATTGACAGACTTGACATACATATAAATGTTCCACCGGTTGATTTTGAAAATCTTTCAGGTACAAGCAAAGCTGAATCATCTGCTGAAATTAAAAAGAGAGTTGAAGTTGCGAGAGCAATTCAACACAAACGATTTGAAGGCACGTCAATAACTTGTAATGCAAAAATGGACGCAGTAAACACAAGAAAACATTGCAGAATGACAGAAAGTGCTTTAATGATTTTAAAAACGGCATTTGAAAGACTTTCACTCTCTGCTCGTGCTTACGACAAGGTTTTGAGAATTGCAAGAACAATTGCAGACCTTGAAAATTCTGAAATAATTGAAACGCATCATATCACTGAAGCAATTCAATACAGAAGCTTTGACAGAGATTTTGAGTAAAATAAACTCCCTAAGTTACCTTACTTAGGGAGTAAATTTTTATGCTTTTGTTTTTGTAATCTGTGGGATTTTTCCAATTATAGCAGCAACTATTGTAGTAATTACAATTTCAGGAATCATATAGAAACCATTATAAATTATTGAATATACAAGTGAGAGTGCATTACCTGTGTATGTGTTTATAATTGTCTGTCCCCATGAGTAGAAGCCTTCTTGAGTAAAGAACCATTCTGCCCAAGCACCAAAAAGAATGTAGCCTGAAACAATGTGACAGATATAACGGAATAAAATTACCGTAAAAACACCGATTGCCAATGAAAGATAATCCTTTTTGATTACCTTTTTATACATAGCGGAAAGTCCAAGAACCGTATATGCAAGTATGTAATCAAACACAAACATAAGTACGATATTTAACAAGCTGCCAAGGTATTCGTCAGATGTTGGCATAATCATTTTACTGATTGTACCCATACCCATTGCCATCTGCACTAAGGAATAAACAAATCCTGTTATAACTCCTTTTCCAACTCCATACTTCCATGCAACCAATGCAACCGGAAGCATACTTACAATCGTGATTTGACCGCCAAAAGCCATTTCGGGAATAATTGACTTGGAAACAAATTCCAAGACTGCCGACAGAGCAATCATAATTGCACTTTCTACAAGCCAATAAAGCCATACCATATTTTTCTTTTTCATTCTCTTTACCTCCAAATAAAAAAATTCAGCCAAGGAATACCGCAAGGCTGAATGAAAATTTCCTACGCCGGCATTATCCGTATCAGGTTCAATGGTCAGAGGTGGATTAACCTCAATCTCAGCCGACTTACCGTCAGCACCCATACTATTTACTTGGCTGATTACATTATACACCCACAAAATCAATTGTCAAGCATAAAATGTTTGAGAGCAGAATACCTTAATTGTGTTTTGTTGTTTTCAATCATACTATGAATACAACCTGTTGTTCCAACAAGAATTAGCATCTTTTTTGCTCTTGTTACGGCAGTATAGAGAAGATTTCTATAACAAAGTCTGCTATTTACAGAAATAACAGGCATAACAACTGCATCAAATTCGCTACCCTGACTCTTATGCACAGTCACAGCATAAGCAAGTTCAATTTCCTGCAATTGCTCCTTTGAATATGTTGCCCTTTTACCTGCAAAGTCAATAATTATTGCATCATGTCGCATATCAATGGTTTCAATAAAACCTATATCACCATTAAAGATGCCATCCCCTTCTTCATTGTCGGATTCCCAATGAATATTATAATTATTCTTGGTTTGCATAACCTTATCGCCTTCACGGAAAATACGGTAATCTGTATTATGTTCACGTTTTTCCTTAGATGGTGGGTTTATATTTTCTTGTAGGATTTGATTTAGATTAAATGTACCAGTCTCACCTTTTTTTGATGGGCAAAGCACCTGAATTTGTGTTGTCGGGTCAAGTCCATAAGCATCGGGCAATCTCTTAATACATAATTCCTTTATTGTTCTTACCGCATCAAGTGGAAAATGACGTTGTAAGAGATAGAAATCACCATCTTTAAAATCTGTTTCTATCTGTTCCCCATTTACTATTGCGTGGGCATTACGAACGATATTACTTTCAAGAGATTGACGGAATATTTCCTTTAACTGAACAACAGGAAGAAGACCTGTGTCGATTAAATCTTTCAACACATTACCTGGACTTACTGAAGGTAACTGGTCACTGTCCCCTACCATAATAAGCCTACAACCAAATGGCAAAGCATCTAAAAGGCTTGAAAAAAGGAATACATCAACCATTGACATTTCATCGACAATAATTGCTTGATAATCAAGCGGATTACGAAGATTACGCCTGAATTCAGGTCTGTTGTTTTCCGCCCATTCGACCTCAAGTAATCTATGTATTGTGGTAGCTGTTCTGCCTGTTGCTTCAGTCATTCTCTGTGCTGCACGACCTGTCGGTGCACAAAGAGCAATTTTGAGAAAATCCTTATCAAACATATTGATAATACCGTTTAAAGTTGTGGTTTTACCAGTACCCGGTCCACCTGTTAAAATCAACACACCCTTATTCACTGCAGTAATTATGGCTTTTTTCTGTAATTCGGCATATTGAATACTACAAGACTTTTCGATTTTATCTATTTGAGACACGACATCAATTGGGTTTTCAGGTGGGAATTTAAGTAAAACACTTAATCTTCTTGCAATATTCTTTTCTGCATTATATGCCTCCGGCAAGAAAACAAAATCTTTATTCCCTATTTTCTCAACAACCACTCTTTTGGTCTGTATAAGATTATCTACTGCAATTTCGATTATTTCTCTGCCTTCGCTTAATAATTCAGACGATGGTTTGTAAATCTTTTCAAGAGGCAAACAGGTATGACCATTACTGTAATTATGTCTTATAACATAGAGCACACCTGCCTCAACTCTATGCTTTGAGTCAGGTTTTTGTGGCAGAAATTCAGCAATCTGCTCGGCTCTTTCAAAAGAAATCTTTGACTCGCCTTCGCAAAGAATGTACGGGTTTTGTTCAATAATCTCAACTGCATTATTACCCAATTTGTCGAAAGCCATAAGACATTCACTTGTATTAAGGCCATACTTTGAAAGGCTAATTATCAATGCTCTTGTTGAACATTGTTTTTTATATTCTTTACCGATTTTATTCGCTTTTTCAAGAGAAATACCCTTTATTTCTGCAAGTCTTTCAGGTTCATTTTCCATAATGTAAAAAGTATTCTCGCCGAATTTGTCAATAATTTTAAGGGCAGTTGATTCTCTTACTCCCTTAACAACACCACTAGCAAGATAATGATAAAGGTCTTCAACAGTTTCAGGCATAAGCGCTGTACAGAATTCAGCTTTAAACTGCCTTCCGTAAACAGAATGGTAAACATAGTCACCTACAAGTTCAACTCTGTCACTCATTTTTATATCTGCAACAGTGCCGACAACGGTGATTTCTTCTTCACCGGTATCAATTTCAAAAACGGTATAGCCATTTGTGTCGTTACGAAATGTAATATCGGTCACTATGCCTTTTAACTTGGTTTTTGTTTCAAATTCTTCCATCAAAAAATTCCTTTATATCTTCATGTCTAATACAATAAATTCCGTTGTATTCTTTAGAAATTTCTGTAATCTCTTCTTTTTCTTTGTCTGTAATTCCACAATCAAGAATTACTACTTTGCCATACAAATCCTCGCCCAACAAACTTAATTTCAAACGTGTTGAATATGCTTTTTCTCGAATTTTAGTTGTATTTTGGTTGCATGGAATAAAAATATAGTAATTCCTATCACTTTTTTGTAATAACAATTTTAACATAATTATGTAGCAAAAAGCAACTGTTCCTAACAATATCAAGAACACAAAAACGGACCATACAAATGCGTCAAACATAAAAAACACCTCAACATATTATATGGTCTTGTAAATAATATGTTAAAAGGACTGTTAAAAACAGTCCTTTTAGTTTTTATCTACTATTTGCTACTTCTATCACTGAAAAATAAAAGTCATCATAGGTTGTTGGGTAATCCCTTGTGCCACAGAAATCAAAATGGTCAGTACCTTCCATAGTTTCCATATAATACCATCTACCAGGTTCTATGATTTCACCATTCGCTATGCTTTCTTCGTAACTTTTTGCTGTTTCCGCATCACATTCAGGATATAGCGCACTTGCAAGTGGAACAATTCCGTCATTGGCTGCCCAATTACCCTCGATTGTAATTCCATCATAGGTTTTTCCGTGGGATAATAGCATCATTCCTGAGGAAATATAGAAAATTGGTGTAACTGTCTTGTTTATAATCTGTGGTCCACCAGGATAAATCTCATTAGTAGCAGATGTACTGTATGAGTAATAGTATGTGTTTGGTGAAAGTTTAATCTTTTCGTTGAGTTCCCTTGCCCCTCTGATTGTCAAATCATAGTAGCAGTTATCCTCTGCATAATAGTAACTTGTGACGCTTCTCATATTTATATTAGCACGTTTTTCTCCTTGTGCAGGAGTAAGTCCAAAATGACTCATTTGAAGTGAGAATACAAGAAAATCATTACCCAATGTTGAACCAATAACATTGTAAAGGAAAACTACACCATAAAGAGGATATCCCGGGTCATAAAGGATATTTGCCACTTGTGTTCCATTGTGAGGACTTGAAAGTGTAATGCAAGAATGAACACTATCATTACCACCCATAAAAAATGGGCTTGTGTCTTCGCCTGTTGCTGCAATTTCTTCATCACAGCCAAAAGTCATTAATGATGTGAAAAGTCTTATTGTCTCCCCACCAAATGAATGTCCTACAAGATTGATTTTTTCCTTTGCATCCCAAGGCTCACCCATAAGTGGTCTGCCCTCATAAGAAAAACCGTATCTATCGTGATTATGAGCTTTTGAATGTGCCTCTCCGTAATCCACAACGGTACCCATAAGCTGAGCATAAAGTTCACAAGCTCTGTCCCACGCACTATTTAACGGACCTACCTCAGCAGCATAGGCTTCAACACCTTGTTCGTTGAGCATTTTAATGATGTCGGTATCGGAAAGGGAAAGTCCACCACCCCAATATGGAGATAATTTGTAAAATTTATTTGATGGTCCCCAACCACCCATACCATGGACAAAAATGTAGGGATATTCCGTTTCAAATTCTGTTTTATTAACTGGTCTTGTCTGTAGTTCATCGCCTGAATCAACACACGCTGAAACTGGTACAGTGGCAGAAACCATTAATAAAACAACCACAAGTGCTACTATAATAACCTTTCTCATAACATCACCCTTTCTATTTTATATTTTTCATTTTAATGCCAAAAAATAAAAATGTCAATAAAAAATAGGATGCCGAAGCATCCTATAATATAAAAATGAGTAAACCTGTAAGCCGAGTTCTGTCGTTTAAGGCAATTATCTATCTGCGACACATATTGCTATGTGCCTGAAGCCATCTGTCGAAGTATCTGCCCAGCTGACAACTCCAGTCGATGTTGCATCGGGTAGGGTTTGCTCGGCCGTTACATCTCTGCAACGCCGGTGAGCTCTTACCTCGCCTTTCCACCCTTACCGTTAAGAACGGCGGTTATTCTCTATGCACTTTCCCTAAGGTCACCCTCGGCGGCCGTTAGCCGTTACCCTGCTGTATGATGCTCGGACTTTCCTCACAAGTAAAACTTGCGCAACTGCCCAATTTACTCAATTTTATTAAATTGTAATTCCGTCTTTTTTGATTTGAGTGATTTTATCACCATCAACCATAAAGACATTTTTGGAGATATCCATCATAGGCTTATCTGCCATTGAATCGGTATAAAAATCATCAATGACAACATCACCATAAACTGAACGGAAAACATCTAATTTATGTTCTTTGTAGCAGATACTGTTTATTTCGCCTTTTATCGGGTCAATATCAGAGCCTATGTAATATTTGATACCAATTCTATCACAAATAATCTTTAAAAGACAATATGGACAACCCGAAACTACAATATCTTCTTCATCTTGAATGTCAAAATAGAAGTTCTTTAACTTCTTTTGATTAATATCCCAGAACTTTTCAAATTCGGCATAGATATTATCGTATTTTTGACAATAGTCTTTAAAGGCAGCACCGTAACTCTCCATTGCTTCATCAACAGTAATTTTGTCGAACTTATACCTGATAAAATCCTTAATGAATTTTGGTGCATATTTGATTATATTCTTAAAGTCCTTTTTAAGAAAGTAAAGAAAAATATCGAAAATGCTTTCACCATCATAAATAGTGTTATCAAAATCAAAAACTCTCATATCTTAAAAACCTCTGGATGCACCGCCGCCACCGAATGAACCGCCGCCTCCACGGAAGCCTCCACCACCGCCGGAGAATCCACCACGTGAACCGCCTGAAAAACCTCCATAATAAGTTCTCCCACGATAGGTTCTTCCACCACCGTGATAGGAGCCACCGCCATGATTTGAGTTACCTCCGGAAAATTTGTTCAAAACCAAAAGTGCTACCGCAATAATTGCAATCACAATAAAAAGTCCACCAAGCACATCTTCACCAAAGTCATCATCACTATCATAATCATAGGTATTATGATAATAATCTATTTCGTAATCTGGGTTTAACTCAACGCCATATTCATAACAGACAACTGCAGTTATTGCTTTATATGCCTCAATAAGTCCCGTTGAAAAGTCGTTATTTCTTAAA
Source organism: Clostridia bacterium (assembly GCA_017624735.1). GTDB lineage: Bacteria > Bacillota > Clostridia > Oscillospirales > Acutalibacteraceae > Fimenecus. The sequence goes on along the minus strand of JAGAMK010000025.1, from coordinate 20,747 downwards.
TGTGGAATAGCATAAGCACCAAGAATTTCTCCCGATTTAGCATCGGTTACACATCCCTCAAGACCATAACCAACCTGAATAGTTACTTTCCTGTCAGATACTGAAAGTAAAAGAACTATTCCATTGTTTGTTTCTTTGCTACCCACTCCCCATTCACGACCAAGTTCCAAGGCATATTCATCCACATTGTAGCCGTCTAAAGAATCAACCGTTACTACAACCACCTGTGCATTTGTCTGTTCAAACAAATCTGCACCAATTTTCAGGATTTGTGCTTCATCTTCTTCACTAATCACATTTGCAAAATCGTTAACAAAGAAATCATTGGTTGGCTTTGGAAAATCAACAGCAACAGACGAAAAAGACAGTGAGAGTATTAAAACGAGAACGCTAAATATTACAAATATCTTTTTCATAGCTTTTTATTAATCAAAATTAACTGTTGGTACAGTTTGTGATTCGTTTGAAGCTTCAAACAAATCTGCTTTTTCAAATCCTAAAATTCCTGCAAAAATCACATTAGGGAATTTTTTAATTGATGCATTGTAGTCTGTTGCAGCATCATTATAATCTTTTCTTGCTGTTGAAAGTCTATTTTCCGTACCCTCAAGTTGGTCTTGTAATGCTATAAAATTCTTATCAGCTTTAAGTTCAGGATAATTTTCAACAACTACTAAAAGTCTTGAAAGTGCTGATTCAAAACTTTCGTTTGCTTCATTATATTCTTCAGGGTTAGATGCAGAGTTAAGTTTTGCACGTGCCTCTGCAAGTGCAGTATAAACACCTTCTTCGTGTTCTGCATAAGCCTTAACTGTGTTAACAAGGTTTGGAATTAAATCTGCACGACGTTGTAAATAAACTTGAATCTGTGCTTCTTTATTTTCAACGTTTGCCTGTTTATCAACAAGACCGTTGTATGTCGAAACTAAACTTCCACCAATAATTGCAATTACTGCAACTATTGCAATAACAACAACTAAACCTTTTTTCACGATAATCACCCTTTCAAATTGTTCTGTAATTTTTAATCATCAAATCCATTTGGATTATTGCTCTGCCATCTCCATGAGTCTTCGCACATTTCTAAGAGTTCACGTTCTGCTTTCCATCCAAGTTCATTAAATGCTTTTGACGCATCAGAATAGCAAACATCAAGGTCGCCAGGACGACGTGGAGCAATTTTATACTCAATCTTTTGTCCCGATGCCTGTTCAAATGCCTTGACAATATCAAGAACACTATATCCGTTACCTGTGCCAAGGTTATAAATGTTAACAGCAGGTTCATCTTTAAGAATTTTTTCAACTGCCTTAACATGACCAAGAGCCAAGTCAACAACGTGAATGTAGTCTCTTACGCCTGTACCGTCATGAGTGTCATAATCATCACCAAAAACATTGAGATATGGCAACTTACCGATAGCAACCTGTGTAATGTAAGGCATAAGGTTGTTTGGAATTCCATTTGGATTTTCACCAATTCTACCACTCTTATGAGCACCGATTGGGTTAAAATAACGAAGAAGTGTTACGCCCCATTCTTTATCAGCCTTATGGAAATCGTCGAGAATAATCTCAATCATATACTTTGTTGTACCATAAGGATTAGTTGTACCACCTGTTTTCATATCCTCTTTGAGAGGTGAAATGTTGCTGTTTCCGTAAACAGTTGCAGATGAACTGAAAACAATCTTCTTGCAACCGTATTCAGCCATAACCTCACAAAGAGCTAATGTACCACCGATATTGTTATCATAATACATCAATGGTTCTCTACAACTTTCGCCAACTGCTTTAAGACCTGCAAAATGAATACAAGCATCGATTTTATGGTCTTCAAAAATCTTTCTCATATTCTCTTTATCACGAATATCATAAGGATAAAATGCAAAATCCTTACCAGTTAATTCCTTAACTCTGTCAAGAGATTTTTCACTTGAATTGTAAAGATTATCAACAATTACAATTTCATAACCTGCATTTAAAAGTTCAACACATGTATGTGAACCAATAAAACCTGCGCCACCTGTAACTAAAATTTTCATAATACTTACCCCTCTTTAACTATAGTTATATCAGCATAATATGTCGAAAGAATCTCTTTATAATCATCGCCATTATCTGCCATAAACTTTGCACCAGCAAGACTCATGCCGACACCATAACCCTGACCATATGTAGTAACAATAAACACATCTCGTGTAGAGTTATATTCAACCTGGAAACAATGTGATGGTAAAAGAGCTTCGCCAACAACCTTTGCTCTAAATGTTAGTCCATCGTAATCTACTCCACCAACACTAACAGTAGTTGCATAACCTATGTCATTTGAAATAACACCATCATGGTCTTTAACAACAATCCACTGTCCAGGGTTATGAGAAAGATTTATTGAACTATCATATTGTAACAATAAGCCCTTAACATCTCCACCAGAATACTCGTTGACAGTCTTGTAATCCTTTGCAGATGCATCAGGATAATCTGCTACCTTCACTCTCTTAATATGTGGGAAAAGATTAGATACATCAAGTGTCTGGTTTGCAGAAACTCTATGATAAGGTGCCAATGCTACACTATTTTTATATGCAATGTATTCACCGAACACAGAATCAACAGCTAATTTAACCTCATCAGGATATACATCACTGATTTCTATCCCATCAATCACAAAACCATTATTTCTGTATTTAAGTGAACTGTAAACTGCTACTGCTTGAGCCTTAACAGCTTCAATAGAATAGTCATTCACATCAATTTCAGATGTTACAATTTTTGCAATTGCATCTTTTGCATCCAATTTTTGTCCATTCACTGTTATATACTCAGGTGGTGTGTCTTTCGAGACAAGCATTGAATATGGTGATAATAAATATTCACGAACAATAAAGTCGGAGAATTTTAATTTAACACCATTGTTAATAACAGGAACACTAACATTTGGTTTATCAGTATTCTCCGTTGTAGGTTCGGTTGTTTGTTCTTCCTGCTTATTGAAAACAGAGTTCAAAAGATTTGATAATTCACCATTTTCCCCTTGTGTCTTATAAATAACAGCTAAAACCGTTGATATAACTACAATAACACCAAGAATTATAGCAAGAACTATCAATGGCTTTTTGCCAACAGGTTTCTTATCCTTTTCTGTTATTGTGTTATCAACAACAGGTTCATCTGTTATTTCAATTCCAACACTACGTCGTCCAAGTGCTTTTTCGCCGATAAGTTCAACAAGTTCAAGTGCTGCGCTTTCAATAAACTCATAATCAGTTTCATTCTCTGACATATAAAGTTTTCTTACAACTGCAGATTGCTCACTTGCAACAGCTATACAAATGTATTTAATTTCGCCTGTATTATAAATGTCACTTATACATGCACCAATATTTGCTGAAGATAAATCAAGACTCACTTTAGCAAGCTGGGCAGTATATTCAGTTGCATTTACGTTACCCTTATCTTCCACGTGTGGTGTAAAAATAAAAGCATCATTAAAGCCTTTAACTGTGTCACCACAACTCTTTAAAACTTCTGCATTCTTTGTTCCGTTAATTGCAACAACAGAATTAGATTTTAAAATTCTACTTACAGCAATTTCAACTTTTTCTGCATGTTTCTTCTTATTCTCTGTTTCTGCCTTATCTTCAACCTGAGAGCCAAAAGTATTGTTTAAAAACGGAATTACACCATCTCTTAAGATTTTGTCAATTCTGTTGTTATCAATTGGAAGACACAACACGCATTGAGAACCATTTTCCAATCCGAAACCTGAATAAAATCCATCATCAGACACAAAAACAGTTGCTGCTGCGGGGAAAGTGGAAAAAGCTTTTTTACGTTTATCATCAAGTTCTGTAACATTCTCAATTTTATTTAAAACCGCTGAGTTTTGCTCTGCTTCATTTCCAAACGCCTGAATTAAAGCATTCTTATATCTAATATAGTTTCTACTGTCTACAACAGTAATAATCAATTCATCATTTTCTAAGGCATCTTGTAATGCCATAAACACATCTCTAATATCTTCAAACTCATCAGCAATTAAATTTTCGCCTGTAAATGATTTAAGGCTACTTACTAAGCGTGCCTGAAAACGTGAAAAAGACATACTCTTGTCAACATTTAGTGACAATAATTTTGCCTTCATTATGCACATACCTCTCTTTATCCCGATTTTTGATTAAATATTATTAGCATAAGGGTTATCTTTACCCTTCTTATCATACCATGCCTGTGGATATTTTGGTTGTGGATTAAGAGTTGCTCCATCAACATCGACAGCTGCGTTTTCGTTTTCACGAACTAATCTACCCATTATTACAAGTCTTGCATCATCAAATTCATGTGAGCATGTTGCAAGAGTTATAATTTTATCGTTGGCATTAACTGTTACATTTGTATTAATTATACTTCTAAGTCTTACCTCATTGATGAAACTATTAAACTTTTCATCTGATGCAAAATCTGTAATCATATAATTAAAGCCATTATCAGTTGAAGGACTTGAAGTTGAAATAAATACAGCAAAAACTTTAAACTGATAATCCTGATACAAAGTACTAAAATTGATTATTGGTGACTTTTTATATCCTTCCAGCGTTTTATAACCGTCAAGATTAGCGAACAAGCTTCCATCACTCATGTGATGTCCATATATCAATGTGTTGTCATCAAGCTCTTTTGAATTGTTCTTATAATCCATAAACGGACAGCCATATCTGTTTGAATTTTTATAGAAATCACGTTTAAGATAATAATCATTATCCTTACTTTGAACAACTTGTATGTCAAGACTTGTATTATCTATCTTCAACCAACCAACGAAGTCCTGATTTGCAGCGTAAAGATACGCATAATCTGCTTTCATTCCGGTAGGAAAGTTCATATTGGGGAACTTTGCATAAAGGTCTTTCCATGCTTCATTGTATTGGTTATCATTCATTCCATCCGTACTAATAATCTGTCCCTTAAGCTCATCACGGATGTTTACCTGAGTGCGATACTCTCCAAAGTAATCAATAAAAGCAAACACACAACAAACAATAGCAATTATAGAAATATCCATAACTACTTTTCTCATTTTTTCCTTTGCGCTATCGCTTTTTGTAGGAATAACAGCCTTAAAGGCATCTGAAAAAATCTCGTTAAATGTTTTTACACGTTTTTTAACCGGGGGCTTTGGTGCTTCAACAGGCTTTTCAACTTTCTGTTCAGGTTCCTCTTCCTCTGTGTTAACAAACTGTGCTGTTATATCAACAAATCCATCATCATTGTCTATATTTACTTTTGTTTTTGCAGGAGTTGGCTTTGTAACTGGTTTATTCTCTTTTACATCAGATTCTGCCATTCCCAACTGTTTTTTCAAATCATCAAAAGACAAATTCTCATTGTTTTTTTCTTTATTTTCCATTCGAGATTATCCCTCCTCCGGATACCAACGTTCATCATTCTTATATGGATTAGTTAATCCGTGTTTTCTATAATAAAGTTGTGGATACTTTGGATTTTCATTAACAAATGCTTTTGAAACATCAACTGTTTCATCTTCACCATATCTTACTGCACGAGCAAGAACAACAATTCTTACATTCTCGTGTTTTGATGTGATATCAAGATTTCTGCAACAAGTTGAAAGGGTAAGAAGTTTATCTCCTCTTTGAATATCAACACCTGTATTATAAAGTGAACGTTTATCTACTTCTTTTATAAAGTCATCAAAGTTTTCACCTTCAAGATACGGATAAACGTAATTGAATACATAACCATTATCATCTTTTGCACTAGCATTTGTGATAAATACTGCGTATATTTTCCACTTATAATATTTTTCAAGAGTATTGAACTCAATAACCGGATGTTCCTTATAGAATTCAAAACTATCATACTCAGCAAGGTCAGAGAAATTTGTACCGTTATAACCATTATGACCATGAATAATTGTATTTGAATCAAGGTCAACTGCATCATTACGATAGTCCATATAAATTGCGCCGTAAATTGAGTATGTTTTCTCAAAAGTATGCTTTAAATAATAGTTTTCATTTACTGAATGATTAGCATCATCCGGATGTTGTAATACCGGATGATTAATACGTGTGCCAGGGATAGTTATCCAACCAACTGTTTCATCGTTTTTTGCAAGAACATCTGAATAATCAGGTTTGGGTTCCTCAATTATAATATCTTCAAGTGTTGTTGGTTCTGTTATTTGTTCTCGCAAATCATCAAGATTTTGATTATTTTTATAATTCTCGTAAAAATGCCATCCTATAAATCCTGCTGAAACAAGAAAAACAACGATGCAGATTACTAATATTACTATTTTTATAACTTTCTTTTTATTATCTTCCATCAATTTCACCTACTAATTAAATTAAAAACATATATTCATTATCTTTGTGTTATCTATTGCCCTATCAATCAAACCATCAATATCAAGCGCTTGTTCAGCAGCTTCAATAATTGAGATTTGCGGTTTTGTTTTTGGGTGTTTTGGTGTAAACACTGTACAACAATCTTCATAAGGCTCTATTGAAATATCAAAAGTATCAATTTTTCTTGAAACTTTAATAATTTCATCTTTATCAAGACCAATCAATGGTCTGAAAACTGGCATTTCACAAACTGCATCTGTACAAGCAAGTGCATTCAGAGTCTGGCTTGCAACCTGACCAAGACTTTCGCCTGTGATGAGTGCTTTACAATCTTCTTTTTCTGCTATTCGTTGTGATATTCTCATCATGAAACGACGCATAATAAGTGTAAACAAATCTTCAGGACATTTATCTCTGATTTCCTCCTGAATTTCGGTAAATCCAACTGTAAACAAACAAATATTTCCACTATACTTTGAAACCTTGCGAAGAAGATTATGAACCTTTTCTTCGGCTTGTGGTGATGTATAAGGTGGTGATGCAAAGTGAATTGCATTAAGTACAAGACCACGTTTAGCCATCATATATGCAGCAACGGGACTATCTATACCACCCGAAATAAGGATTGCAGATTTACCTGCTGTACCTGTTGGCATACCACCTGCACCCTTTGTCTGATTACCACGGATAAAAGCAAATTTTTCTCTAATTTCAATAGTTACAAGGATATCAGGATTTTTCACATCAACTTTAAGGTGTGGAAACTTACTTAAAATTGCTCCGCCAACTTCAGCGGAAATCTCCGGTGATTTTAATGGGAACTTTTTATCTGAACGTTTTCCTTCAACCTTAAATGTTTTCGCTTCTTTTAATTGCTCTGCAAGATAGTCAGGTGCGTTTTTGAGAATAACTGACATATCTTTTTCAACCTGCAAAGCTCTTGAATAAGCAGCGATACCAAAAACTCGGCTTATTCTGTCGCTGACTTCGTCCATGTCTATGTAATCTTCCATTGGAACAACAGAAATTGTAGATTGCTCTTTTCTATACTCGAACTCACCGAGGGGTTTAATTCTCTTTCGGATATTCTTTATTAAAATATCTTCAAATGTTGAACGGTTAAGACCTTTAAGTGCCAACTCACCGTTCTTAATAAGTATGATTTCTTTCATCATTATCTCCTAACACGATTTATAGTATCAACTATTCCATTATACAACAAATTCATATCATTTTCTGTGGTATTTTTTGACAAACTGATACGAATAGCACTGTCAATACCTTTTGGTGAAACTCCCATTGCAGTAAGCACATCACTTCTATGACCTTTTGCACAAGCAGAACCTGCAGAAACACAAATTCCCATTGATGAGAGTGAATTAAGCATAACCTGTGATGGAACCCCTTCAACTGAAATATTAATAATATATGGCAGAGCATCACTTGGTGAATTGATTTTTACATTGTCAATATCGGCTATCTTATTCACAAAGTAATCCTTGACAGATGCAACATAATCAAGGTTTTTCATAACATTACCAATATCATTTACTGCTTCTGCAAAGGCACAGATTGCAGGCATCGCCTCGGTTCCTGAAACAAGACCGCTTTCCTGTCCGCCACCAACGATACTTGGCAAAATACGAATGCTGTTATTTACAAACAAGGCACCTGCACCTTTAATGCCATGGATTTTATGAGCGCTGATACTCATAAGGTCAATACCAAGTTTTTTGGGTTTAAGCAAAATTTTTCCAAATGCCTGAACAGCGTCACAATGAAAATATGCCTTTGACTTTTTCTCCTTGATTATACCTTTAATTTTTGAGATTTCCTGAATAGAACCAACCTCATTGTTAACAGCCATTACACTGACTAAAACTGTATTTTCATCAACGGCATTTGAGAGTTCGTGGAGGTTAATTTTACCATTACTATCAGGTTTTAGATATACAACATCATAACCTTGTTCAGCGAGTGTTTCATAATGCTTTAAAACGCTTGGATGTTCAAGTAATGTTGTAATGACTTTTTTACCTTCACGTCGTTTGGCTTTTGTTGCACCAAGAATTGCTGTGTGGTTTGCAATCGTACCGCTTGATGTAAAAAACACTTCGTTATCTTCACACCATAGAAATGTAGAAATGGTGTGTCTTGCACTATCAAGTTCCTTTTTTGCATTATATCCACAAAAGTGCAAAGATGAAGGATTACCAAAGTTTTCGTTCATCATTTCAAGCGCTTTTTTTACGGCTTTTTCACATGGTTTTGTTGTTGCGCTATTATCAAGATAAACAGACACAAAATCTTCCCCCATTTTGCATATTTAATCACAATAATTATACTACATATATGGCCATTTGGCAAACATAATTTGCATATTTTTTTCGTATATTTTTGAATTTTTTGTAAACAATATTTCCAAATCATTAAAGGAATGAATAAATATGGAAAAAAAGCCCTTTTCTACCCGCCAAAAAGCAAGAATCGCCCTTTTTGTTTCTGCAATAATCATTGTACTTGGTATTACAAGTATAAGTCAGACCATCAAGGCAAACAGATATAAACAAGAGGCTCTCATCACAAAGCAAATGGCACTTATTGCTCTTGATGAAAACCTTAATAATATTTCCACAAATTTGGAAAAGACAATCTATGTTACCACCCCTACTATGCTTTCAAAATTATCGACAGAATTATGGCGTGAAGCATCCGGGGCAAAGTCAAATCTTTCGTTGTTACCCACAAGCGAAAGTATGGTAAGTAACACCTATAAGTTCTTATCACAAATTGGTGAGTTTGTTATGGCTTTGGAGCGCAAAACAGCATCCGGCGAAACACTTACTGACAAAGAAAGAGAACAATTACAAAATCTTTATAATTTCTGTAATGCCTTGACAGAAGATATAAATAAAATCTGCCACGAAATACAAAATGGCACATATTCTTTTGAAGAAATAAAATCAACGCTTTCACTAAGCGGAAATGAAGATACAAAATCTTTTGCTGATGGTATGGACGATACAGAACAAGCATTAACGGATGTCCCCACGCTTATTTATGACGGACCTTTTTCCGACCATCTTTTACAAGGTGAGGCAAAGTTTTTAAGTGGACAAAGCAACATTTCCAAAGATGAAGCATTAGAAATAGCAAAGAAAATATGCGTTAATGAAAAAGACAGTTTACGTTATGCTTATAACGAAGATGGTAATATCCCCTGCTATGTTTTTCAGGGAGAAAACTGCACAGTTGCAATCACAAAACAAGGTGGTAAACCTTGCTATATGATTAGTTCCCAGTTTGCCGGAGAAGTTCAACTTAAACATAATGATGTTATAGAAAAAGCAAAAAGTTATCTTGATAAATTGGGCTACAAAAACATGAAAGAAAGTTATTACTTTACCGAAGATGGGATATGTACAATCAACTTCGCATCAACTCAGAATGATGTTGTGATGTATCCCGACTTAATTAAAGTAAGTGTAAGTCTTGAAAATGGTGATGTACTTTCTTTTGATGCAACAGGCTATATCTCTAACCACACAACAAGAAGCAATTTATCTCCTAAAATATCATTAGAACAAGCGAAAAATGTAATAAACAACCAACTTCAAGTTATGGATACACAGATTTGTGTTATACCAACGGAATGGAAAACTGAGCAATTATGCTATGAAATTCATTGTAAAGATGAAAACTCACGTGAATTTCTGATTTACATTGATTGTGAAACAGGAATGGAAAATAATATTTTAGTTCTTCTTTATAGTGATGGTGGAATTTTAACTAAATAGAATATTATTTTAATTTAATCAAATAATATGAACACAAGAATAATCAGGAGGAAAGATTATGAAAAAAGCTATTATAGTTACTTTAGTTGTAACACTTATCACATGTTTGTTTTTAACCGGATGCAACAATGTTGATGATGGGAAAATAACAGAAAATGACAAGGCGAACACAACAGAGAGTACAACAAACAATAACCAAAACAATACAAACAATAACGAAAGCAATACTCAAAAAAACAACATGGGTAATGCAGGAAATGCTATCGGTGATGCTGCAGATGGTGTAGGAGAAGCTGCTTCTGACCTTCTTAACGGTGCAGGAGAGGCTGCATCGGATATTGCTAATGGTGTAGGCAATGCGATGAACGGAAACAGATAAGAAATAAATTACCGATGTTACTAATTGTAGCATCGGTTCGTTTTATATATTTTCTTTTTGTCTTTTCTCCATTTGTTTCCAACTGATAAATCCATACATATCATTAACGAAAAAGACAATAAAACAGATTACAACAGACAAATATGAAACATCCGTCATGGATGCCATAGTCCAAAGAACTATTAACACTAAATCGTTCAACGCATAAGCCAAGGCAAAATACGGACTTCTTCTAAAAGTAAGGTAAACTGCTAAAAAACTGGTTGTAACTGACACCGTACTTGGGATTAAATTTGCGGTGTGGAAAAATCTTAATATATAATAAAATATCAATGTAACAATTGCCGTCAACAAAAACATAAACACAGTTTCAATTTTTGATATTCTGTTCACTTTTACCTCTGCCCTATTGTTTCCATAGGGGTTTTTAAGCCACGAAACCAACGCAAGAAAAGCCATTGGCATTGTCATTCCTAAATAGGTTATCATTTCACCATAATAAGAAAAACCGTAGGAGATTACTCCGTAAAGGATGCTGAAAACTATTGTTAAAAATTGTCCGATGGGATTACCTTTTGCGTTAAATATTAAAAATGTTGCTCCAAGAATTGATGCGAAAAGTGTTAAATAATTTTCTCTATCAAAAATTACAAAAGAAACAAAAATCAACAAAACGGATGATATCCATAACCCTTTTTCAAATTTTGTAAAATAATTTAATAACCTTTTCATACATTACCTCAAAAAAATAACATCCACTAATACATCTTCAAAGACCTAATGATGTATTAAGCGGATGCTTTGCATCTCACTACCCGGTGGCAGTTAATTGTTTAATTATGATATTTTATTTGTTGTTCCGTGTTGAGATTATAAGTTATTAAATCCTTTTTGTCAAGATTTTCGTTGTGTAATTTCACCGCTGAAATCTGACTGTTTTCATAAGTCGTATAATAGTATATTCCCTTATCGGTATTACAACAAGATGAATAAATTGTTGTTTCAAAGCCATTTTCTGTCCTTACACAGCCTTGTGTTTGTGAAACTGAATCAAGAATGTGGAAAAACTGACTAATGCTCTCACTTTCACTATCACCACAAATAGAATTTAATCTTGTGAAAGATGCTCTTACAAATCGTGACATTGAAGACAGGTCACCAGGCAGACCTAAAGCGCCCATTCCCTTGCTATATTTATTCAAATCAAAGCCTTCGGCAAAACGAGTTTCAGGTTCTTCTCGTGTAAGATTTATATAGTTATTCAAATTAAAAATCTGCATTGGAAATTCGGGATTATTTGTCAAAATATGAACAGGGTTATAATAAATCTGCATTCCCTCCTGAACACATTCAAGTGTAATCGAATAGTCCTTGTCGCTTATCATCCAATGCAATGGTGTGGTTTTGTACTTTTCATTAAAATCCAAATCCACAATATTTGTGTTCATCAGCAAATCTCTTGCCTCGTTAACTGACGCACATTGACCTAATATACAAGGAATCAATTCAAATGCACCTATATTGTTTTTATCCTTGACTTTCTCATAATAAACAGTACTAACGGGAAAATTAAGCCCTGCCATTGAAAGTCCTTTTTCGTTGGTAGCGTCATAATAAAGTGGATAATCGTCTTCAACAATTCCCATGCCTATAATTGCAAAATGTTCTTTTATCTCTTTTGCCATACGAAACTTCAATTGGTATTTGCGTGGAGTTATAATCACCCTTTCCCCATAGGAAAACTCCATATCAAGATTCCTGCCAAAATAGTGATTTTTCGTCAAAAACGAAATTGAAGTACACATAATAATCACGTCCTTTTTTAATCTTTTGATTATTATATGTACTTGATTTATAATTATTTTATATCACAGTTTCAGTTGAAAATTGTTATTATTTTGTTTATAATATCACCATATTGAATTTGGAGAAATGGTATGAAAATATACGCACCTAACTACTACAAAGAATTTAAATGTATTGCTGGAAAATGCAACCACAACTGTTGTATCGGTTGGGAAATTGATATTGACGAAGATACATACGAATACTATCAAAGCATAAAAGGAAGATTTGGCAACAGACTTAAAAATGATACCGTTTTAAATGAGGATTGTGCTTGTTTTCGTCTTGATGGTAAAGGACGATGTGCATTTTTAAATAAAAATAACCTTTGCGATATCATTCTCAATTTGGGAGAGGATTCTCTTTGTCAAATTTGCAATGACCACCCTCGTTTCAGAAACTTTTATGACAATGCAACTGAAATCGGCTTGGGTCTTTGTTGCGAGGAAGCAGCAAGAATCATTCTTGGACAAAAAGAGAAGTTGGAACTTGTAATTTTAGATGAAGAAGTATATGACGAATGTGACGATGAGTTTTTAAAACTAAAAGAAGTTATTCTCTTTGAAATGCAAGATGACAAATATGCACTCAAAGAAAAAGTGACTGCTTTACTCAATAAAAATAACATTGAAATCAATCAAAAGGAGTTTAAAGAATGGGTGGACTTTTTCGTTTCGCTTGAAAGACTTGATGACAATTGGACAAATCTTTTATATGACTTAAAAACAACTGATTTTGAACATATACTTCTTTATGACGATTTCGATAAAATATTTGAAAAACTACTGCTGTATTTCATTTACAGACATCTTGATGAAATGAATGAATGCAAACTCAAATTTTCTGTTTTCAGTGTTTTCTTCATTTCACAAATATGTAGATATCATATTGCCAAATACGGAAATCTTCAATTTGAAGATATTGTCGAATATGCAAGAATGTACTCTTCCGAAATAGAATATTCCGATGAAAACATAGAAAAAATAATTGAAAAATTATAAATAAGAAAGCCTTGGAAAACCAAGGCTTTTTGTTATGTTTCAATACTTTGAATTAATATCAGTCGTGCATCAATGGCAGTTACTTGACCGTCTCCATTCATATCCGCTGTTCTTTGTTGCTGTCTGGAAAGATTAATTGTATCGGCTGCGAAGCGCAATACTATACGTGCATCATAAGCGCTAACCTTATGGTCGTGATTTACATCACCCAACAACACACCATATTCAATTTCATACAGAACAAACTCAAGTTCTTCTACAATAGAATCAACTAAATACTGATTATCATAAGTAAGTTTTGAAAGGTCAAGGCTTAACAAATCATCAAGCTCATTAAGAAGAATTTCGTCAACATTTTCTCTATCAATTAAACTAACTTCTTCCACAACCTTGTTGTATTCTGTTAAATCTGCCGGTCTGTATTCAGGTAAATTAGTAATTGGATTAGTGACAACTGAATTTATGTTGATACCATCACTACTTGTAATTACGCAATAATAAGCAACTGCGTTATCCTCTGCCTTAGGTTCATAATAGAAATAGTTTGCACCATCAATTGGTGTTCCACCTACATTGGATATCTTATCATTTTTATACCATTGATATGTGCAATCAAATCCCATAGCATAAATAACTATGTATGTGTCATCAGGATTTACCTCACCTGTTGTTTCGTAGAGAATTGCAGGTACAGTATGAAACTCCTTATTATTTTTAACTGCATATTCATGAGCATATGTATTTTCATAGCCATAAACGATAAAATCAGTATCCGGTGCAGAGGCAGTAATTGATGTCAATGAGCTTGGAAGAACAATACCCTTTAATGTTTCTGGAAGACTTTTTATTTCCTCAACGCAATTAAATCTTAAATATTCGATTGAACTTTCTAAAAATGCCGTTCTACTTACTGTTTTAACTGCAGGTAGATACAACATTTTAAGTTTTGTACAATTATAAAAACTATTATTATTGAGTTCTGTCATTGTCGGAAGCATAGCAACCTGCAAATCAGTACAATCAGCAAAGGCATTAGTGCCTGAAAATTCGGTCAATGGTAAAAAAACACTTGCAAGACAAGAACTTTCAGCAAAGGCATAGTTTCCTATTCTTTCAACGTATCTGCCAAAATATGACTCTAATCCGGTATTTCTGAATGAATTTGCACCTATATTCGTCAACAACGGCATATCAATATTTTTCAAGCCCGTGCAATTCTTAAATACACCAAGGCTGAGTTCAGTAAGCTGTGGAACAGATACAGTAACAAGATTTTCACAGTCAGAGAAAGCATTCATACCTACTGTGGTTGTATTTGGTAAATCAACAGATTGAATACCTGATTCAGCAAATGCTGAAACACCGATATCCTGAGCAGTTTCCAATGAAATTTCTAAAAGTTCAGGAGTTTTTTGGAACGAATAATCACCTATCGTCTCTACTTTTGGCATAGACATTGATGTTAATTTATAACATTCTGAAAACGCCTTGTATCCAATGGTTGTAACTTCTGGAAAACTAAAAGAATCAATCGAACTGCCTTCAAAAGCACTTGTACTAATTTCTGTAACTCCATTACCTGCGACAAACGAAAGTGCTGTGCATCCTTTAAATGCTTTACTATTAATCTTTGTAGCCGAATCAGGCAAAATAACGGACTTAATTCTGAAATCGTCTTCAAAAGCTGACGACGCAATTCCTTTTACAGTTCTGCCGTCTATTCTTTCAGGTACAATTAAATATGTTTCGTTTCCATAGTATGCTGTTATATAACCCAAAGTATTAATCTCGTAGTTATCTTCTTCCTTATCAACCACTCTGTTGTAAGAAGCAGTAATGGATTCGCTGGGGTTCTTACCCTTTGCAACGGCAAGTGCAACAACCATTGTATCTACAGAAATTGTTATTGGCTGTGTATATTCACCGAAATCAAACCAATTTGTAACATCTTCGTCACCTATTCTACCAAGACCATAGTAAATTGTTGCTTCCTCTGGGCAAGTTATTTCCAATTGGAAATTCTTTGAGAATGTACAATCACCGACGCTGAAAACAGGATTAGCTGTAGTTGGTTTTTCATCCAATAAATATTTTAAGAACAATAATCCTGCTCCGAAATGGTTTTCACCAGGATTTTCAGATAATTTAATGGTGTATTTCTCCACTCTGTCCTCACATTCGGATGCAGAAAAATCAGGGAATACAGTTTTAATTATAGCAAGACCCGCTACAACCTGTGGTGCAGCCATTGAAGTACCACTGAGAATTGCATAAGCATTATTAAGATAACTACTCTTAATCTCAGTACCTGGTGCAGTAATATCAATAGGTCCATCATAATTAGAAAAACTTGCTAGTTTATCATTTTTATCCGTAGCACTAACTGTTATTGCAGACTCTATACACGCAGGAGTATAATGAATCTTATCAAGGTCAGCACTACTATTTCCTGCTGCAACAACAACATTAATATTATTAGCCGTTGCATTATCAATTGCTTCTGTCAATCTTGCACTTTTGCCTTTAGCAGAAAGGCTCAAATTGATAATATCAGCACCATCTTCTACTGCCATATCAACAGCAACAGCAATTGCACTCAAAGAACCCTTACCTTCATCGTTAAGGACTTTATATGGCTTGATTTTAACATTATCGAGAGTATTGGCAGCAATAATACCTGCTACATGAGTACCGTGACCATAATCATCCTCACAACTATTGGCAACACCTGTACCACTAAAATTAACGCCACTATCAATCACTCTGTCTTTGAGTAAATCGTGGTCAGTATCAGCACCACTATCAATAGTCGCTACAAGAATATAATCATCTTCTATTCTCTCTGCAAGGCTTTCTTTAATATCATTAAAACCTATTTTATCACTTAACCAATCCATAATATCAGATGCAGAAGCATCTTCATCAGGAATAATAATTTCCGGAATGAAATCATCAGGTACTTCAATGTCGTTCTGTGTAGTCATAATAATATCAGGTTCAACATACTCGACAGATTCCAATGCCGAATAATACTCATAAGCTGTTTTTGTTGCTACAACGCTATCATATTGCAAAATATACAAATCATCATAACCACTGACGCAATCAACAGCACCATGATAATCAATCCCTTGTTCAGATTTTACAATAAGTCTTTTTGTTTCAAAGGTCAGGGTAGAAATATCTTCATTTATATTCATCCCACCGAAAAATTTGTCAACAGTAATAACAACGTCTTCCACATCCTGTTTATCTGTAGATGGTTGTTCACTGTATTTTCTTAAAAGTTCAGACAAATCATCTGCAAAATCGTATATGGATACCTCGTTTTCAGTCTCAATTGCATACGAAACAAGACCCCACGAAACGGAAGTCATAATCATAAGGATTGATAAAAACAAGGAAATAGTTTTTTTCAATAAAGTCACCTCAAAAATGAACATAGTTTTTAGTAATCAACATAAAGTTTGTTATCTGCAGTAGTATATCACGTAAGTATTGTTCTTTCAATACTATATAAAGATATAATACATATGTAAAGATAACTGTTGATTATCCAATACCATCAAGTTAATATATTATTATATGTTGAAGATTAACGAAAAATGTCGTATCAGAAGTTTCTGATACGACACCTTTTTAATAGTAAAAATACTTATAAACTATTGGATATTCGTTAAGTAAATGTTGAAGATTTGTTCTGTATTTTGTTCCCGGGTCATTGATTGTAAAACCTGATGCTGTAAGGCTATCGCCACCATTATATCCTGTTATAACAACCCAATGCTGTGAACCGTTTGATTTCTTTGCTCCAAGCATTACAGGTTTCCCCTCTTTGAGTTTTTGATAAATCTTTTGGAGATATCCTGAACTGTTTGTAACTGCAATATAATGACTCGGCCAATAAACATTGCCCGTTGAAGAATAACTTAATTTTCTCGACATGGCATCCGGATAAATTATTGTTCCCGTACGATAGGATTCCATCATGGCAATTGCAGTTGTAGCACAACCAATTTTACCAATTGTTTTACCCGAATTTCCGATAATCACGTTTGCCCATCTTGTATCAGTCTGTTTAAAACTTGGAACAGATAAACACACCTTTGAGAAAGTATCGGTTGAGTTTACTGAAAGATACTGGCTACTTACATAGCCTGTTTTAACTCCGTCATAAAGAATTTTACTCCATCCATTTGATTCTGAAAGAACAATTACTATTTTTCCTCTTTTCACGGAATCTTTTACGTAATATCCTGTTCCTGCACCACTACGCACATTAAGAGACGTTGACTGAGTCATGACATTTGCTGTTTTTCCTGAATCAAGTTTAATATAATCCTTATGGCAATACCCAAAACTACCGTCAGCATACTCTACATAATACCAGTTACCTGATTTTGATATCAACGTGATATAACTGCCATTCGCAAGACTTGTAAGGATTCTGCCACTTATTGAAGCAGAATCTCGCACATTAAGTCTACCACTTGAAAGATTGATAATCCCTGCTTGCGATGTAGGTGTTGCACCATACACATTCATAGGCATAACAAATATTGAAAGTATTATTATAGTTGTTAAAAATAATGATATGATTCTCTTCATAGTCACCTCGTCTTTCTGCATATATGCATATACATTTTAACATCGGTACTATGAATTGTTAATACTCCAAATGATGGAATAAAAAAGTGCGTCCGAAGACGCACTTTAAAAGCATATTAAATTATTCTTCTTCCTTCTTAGGAGCAAGGAAACCATATACAAGTGCTGCAAGTGCACCACCAAGAAGAGGAGCTACAATGAACACCCAAACATCAGCAAGAGCATCGCCACCTGCGAAAAGTGCAGGACCAAAGCTACGTGCAGGATTCACGGATGTGCCTGTAAATTTAATACCTAGAATATGAACAAGTGTAAGTGAAAGACCGATTACAATACCTGCAACTGAACTGTTCTCTTTCTTTGATGTTACACCAAGAATTGAAAGAACAAATACAAAAGTAAGGATAATCTCAATAAGAATTGAACTTGCAATATCGTCATTGTAAAGAGCATTTGCACCAAGACCGGTATTAGGCCCTACAAAAAGCATAAGTGCTGCTGCACCGAGCGTTGCACCTGCGAACTGAGAGATAACATATCCTATGAAATCTTTAATGTTAAGTTTACCACTTATTAACATAGCAAGAGAAACTGCAGGGTTAATGTGACAACCTGAAACATTTCCGATTGAATATGCCATAGCAACAATTACAAGACCGAAAGCAAGAGCTGTAAGTAAATATCCTGTTCCTCTTTTTGAATCGCAACCAACAACAACTGCCGTACCACATGCAAAAAACACTAATACAAACGTACCAATAAATTCTGCAACATACTTTTTAATTGATTCCTTCATTTAGAAATCCCCTTTCCATATTTTATATTTATATTATAACAGTAGAAAAAACACAAAGTCAATATTTTCTAACTATAAGTTTTATTTTATAAACTATTGAAAATTATTCTGTGTCATTATATAATTTCACTGTAATTTATACTGTCATGGAGGTCTAATTATGCATTTGTTAAAAGTTGATAAAACACACTATGTTGGTCAAGCTGACCCATATATTTTAAAATCAAACGGAAGATATTATATTTATGTTACAGGTCACGATGCAATTTATGCTTATCATTCAGACAACCTTTTTGATGGTTGGGAATATTATGGTGTTGTAATGACAGTACCAAATCACGATTCATTCTGGGCACCGAGTGTGATTGAACTTGATGGTAAATTCTATATGTACAATTCAATTGAAATATATAACGACACACCTGACAAGGGTGGTCACAGAGGTGCTATGCACGTGTCAGTTGCAGATAATCCGCTCGGACCTTTCACAGGTACAAAACAAATTCTTCATCCATTCTCAATTGACTCACATATTGTAAAAAATGAAGCAGGACTTTTCCTTTTCTACTCTGCAAACAGATTTGAGGGTGAAAGAATCGGTACTTGCATTTACGTTGACAAGATGCTTGACCCATTCACTCCCGCAGGAAATCCTGTTTTGGTTGTTGAGCCTACACTTGACGAGGATATTTACTGTCGTGACAGATACAAGAAAGGTCAACATTGGCACACAATTGAAGGTGCTTTCTACTTTAAAGAGGGCGACTGGCAGTATCTTATGTATTCGGGCAACTGCTTTGAACAACCGACATACTATATTGGATATGCAAGAGCAAAAACAGACGAAACAGACCTTACTAAAATTAAGTTTGAGAAATATCCTGATGATAATACATATCATCCTGTACTCAAAGCAAATGAATTTGAGGAAGGTACAGGTCATCACTCAATGATTAAAGAAGATGGTCAATGGTATGCAATTTATCATGCTCGCGACTATGATGACGGTCTTAATGCCAGTGCTTTTGATGCAAGAAACGCAAGAATATGCAAATTAAATGTTGAGGATGGAATAATCACCGCAGAGAGATATAAAGACAATATATAAAACATAAAAGTCGTAATCCGCATTGGACTACGACTTTTTACTTAATTATTTATGGTAACGAAGTGAGCAGATATCGTCGCCTTTTGCAATACATTTTGGCAAGTCAAGGACTGCACCGTAGCACTCACCTATTCCGTGGTCACCGCACATTGCGATGTCACAGAGAGTTGCGATTTCTTCATCAGTACAACCTGCATTCTGCCAAGCCTTAACAAGTGGGCAATAGTGAAAATCAATTGATAGTTTATCGTCCGTGCTTTCAAGTATTTTCATTTCAAAAACAAGTTGTGCCGGCTTTGTAAAAAGAGTTTTGCGGAGACCTACAAGACTATCTGTCTTGCCTTTTTTCACCAAATCAGCACCTTGAGAAAGTCCGCAACGGCGAACCGCGGCACTGCCGAAATCACGCCAATCAAGACCACGTTTACCCGCTTCATCACAAAGAAGATAAAGCCAGAATGCACGGTGTTCAAGTTGAGCGCGAATTGCTTGTAATAAAGGATTTTTAATTTTGGAGTCGTTTTTAACTTTACTCATTATGTACGCCTTCTCTTTTAATAGTTTTTAAATCAATTATATCACAATATTTCTCTAATTCAAGATTATTTAAGCAATATTGACAAAATTATACCTGTTTGATAAAATAATTGAGTTCTAAAAAATCAAATGGAGATGTACCCAAGTGGTTGAAGGGTCCGCACTCGAAATCTTCTTCGCCAAACGGAAGTCAATCTTCCAAAAAGCCTTTAACTGTGCGGTTTTCGGGCATTCCATCGTTTCTAAAACAACCCCAGTTCTAACGGGAATTCTAATACAACTGAATATTGCGTTAATCTCGGT
>JAGAMK010000024.1 GCA_017624735.1 Clostridia bacterium | reverse complement strand
CATACAGGTAATACAGAAATAAGAGACCAGAAACCTGCTACTGAATTTGAAGATGGTTACACTGGTGACAAGTACTGTAAGGATTGTGACGAACTTCTTGAAAAAGGTACTGTAATTCCTGCAACACACCAACATGACTATGATGAAGATAACTGGGAATCTGACGATGATAACCACTGGCATGAATGTGATTGTGGTGATAAGAAAGACGTTGCTCCTCACAACTTCGTAGATAATCATTGTATTTGTGGTAAAGAAATGGAAGAAGATAGCGAAAAACCAGATGATGGCGAAAAACCAAATGATGGTGAGAAACCAGACGATGGTGAGAAACCAGACGATGGTGAGAAACCAGACGATGGTGAGAAACCAGACGATGGTGAGAAACCAGACGAAGGTGAAAAACCAGACGAAGGTGAAAAACCAAATGATGGTGAAAAACCAAACGATAGTGATTCAAATAACAATTCTAGCAACCCTGAGCAAGGTACACCACCAAACACAGATGCAAATTCTAATATTGAATGGTATTTTATTCTCTTGCTTTTAAGTGCTATGGGAATTGTACTTCTTACATATCGAAAAAAAGAGCATGAAATTATTTGACTTTTAAAATCTTAATATGATTTATCCCCTGCTAAGGTCGGTATTAAGTTTTTGTTTTAACACCGTCTTATGCAGGGGTTTTTATTGTATTTTTGTTGTCTTTGTGCTACAATTAATAAAAAGGTTGATGATACTATGCATAATCTTACATTTGAGCAGGTTAATAATGCTGAATTTAAGTTATTTGAAAATAATCCCATAATTAAAAATCCACTTAATAGCTTTGTTGTTGCAGACCCCAGTGTTATTACTCCCGATGTATCCCACGATGGAAAATGGCATCTTTTTTGTCACACATTTTTTGGTGTTTACAGATATGAAAGCGATAATGGTATTGATTTCAATAACAAAGGGAAAATCGTCAATCGTGCCATGAGACCAAATATCAATTATATTGATGGTACTTATTATCTGTTTTTTGAGAGAACAAGACCTGTGATTTTTAACCTTTTAAGCCTTGTTGGTGCGAAGTGGAAATCGGAAATTTACTGTGTGACATCAAAAAATTTAGTAGATTGGTCAAAACCATTTTTAGTTATTGGTAAAACACGTGATTACGAAGAATGCAAGCAAGGAATTGCTATTTCAAATCCGTTTTTATTAGAGACTGAAAATGGATATCGTATGTACTATTCCTGTGGACAAACTTTTATTAAGGATTGCGGTTTCTGTGAGCCTACTCACATAAGTTTTGCAGAAAGTAAAAACATCACTGATGGCTATATATCACGAGAAAAGCCTATAATCAGCCCTGATAAGAATGTTCATTATCTCAATCTTTGTTCAGGTTGTTTAAAGGTTTATAAGCTGAAAGATTGCTATATAGGATTACAGAATGGTCTTTTTGAAGAAAAAGGTAAAAGTCACTCTGCAATTATGCTTTTAAAATCAGATGATGGTGTGAATTTTGAGTTTGTAAAGCCATTCTTAGTTCCACAAATGCAAGGAAACAGCAACTGGATGAAACAATATGTTTATGCTTGTTGTCTTACATATTACAAAGGTAATTTGAGGCTTTATTTTAACGCACGTAATGTTTCAAACAATTTGACAGGCAGAGAATGTATCGGATTTTATGAGACAGAAATTGAATAAGTGCAAAATGGCAAGGTTTGTTTACCTTGCTATTTTTGTTTGATAAATTGAAGTTTGTCGGGATGATTGATTATTTAATTCAGCAGAATTTGTAGGGGACGATGCCCACATCGTCCCGTTTTAATTTATATATAAACTTATTGCGGGCGGATGTGGACATCCGCCCCTACATTTAATCTCCCCGACAAATTCAAATTTGTTGGGATAATTGTAAAATGCAAAAAGCTATTGACAAACATTTACTACAAGTGTAGTATATAGTTAGATACTACACTTGTAGGAGGTTTTATTATGAACTTATCTGAAAGAGAATGGACTGTACTTAATGTACTTTGGGAAACTGATGGTGCAGAATTAGGTGAAATTGTCAACAAATTGTACCCATATACCAAATGGAATCGCAATACCGTTCTCACATACCTTACACGAATGGAAACAAAAGGATTAGTAGCAATCAATAAAGATGTGTCCCCCCACGTTTATTGTGCTACTATTGACCGAGAAAGCTGTCAACAGAAAGAAAGACAAAGTTTTCTTAATCGTGTTTACAGCGGTTCAGCAAGCGATTTAATAGCAGCTTTTCTAAAGGAAGAACGCATTTCACAGGAGGACATAGAAAATTTACGACAAATTCTTGATAATATGGAGGTGTAATTATGTTTGATATTTGGGGTTTTATTTTACAAACACTTAACGTTTCAGGTGTTGCAGTTTTACTCTTAATTATAAAAGCACTTCTAAAAGACAAGCTGCCTCCAAAATGGCATTTTTCCGTATGGAGTATTCTTGGAATAATGATTTTATTCCCCGCAGGAATATTTGGCAGATATTCTTTATTTAACTGGCAGACAGTTATTGAGTTTATAAAGATTCTTGTAAAAGATTACAGTTTTTCACGAGTATTATTCCCCTTCCCTGTTATAAAAACTGTTCCACACAGCTTTGCAGAATGGGTTTTCTTCGTATATGTTGCTGGTGTGGGTATAAGCCTTCTTATATATCTCATTTCATATATAAGACTCAGAGTTGTTTTACATAAAGGAATTTCACCTGATATTGAGACGATTTCAACTATCAACACAATCGGACACAAATACAATATTAAGCCTTGTCGGGTTATTGTTGTTTCCGGTCTTCCAAGTGCTTTTGTTTGTGGTATAATCCGTCCCGTACTTGTTGTGCCTGAAAAACAACTTGATGAAAAAGTAATTCTTCACGAGCTTTTTCATCTAAAGAATAAAGACACATTCTGGAGCATTTTAATATGCTTATTGCGTTGTCTTCATTGGTGCAATCCACTTATAAACTACTGTGCAAACCTTGCAATCAACGATATGGAATCACGTTGCGACCAGTTTGTTCTCGAACAGCTTGAGGGTGAAGAACGCAGGGATTACGGTAAAATCTTGCTTTCAATGTCCAATGAGCAATTTGCAAAAACTCCGGGTAGTACCTGTATAAACAATGGTGGCAAAAATATACGCAAACGAATAGAGAACATCGCACGTTTTAAGCAGTATCCCGTTGGAATGAGCCTTGTATCTGTTTGCGTTATTATTGCACTTGGCTGTTCGCTGATAATTGGTGTTCAGGCAGTAAATATTCCTAAATCGTACAAAAATGATTCTTGGTCAATGGCTTCTGCTAAAAGTTCATATTGCACAACCTATGTGGGGGCATTTGACACATATGCTAAAGCAGTAATTACTGAAAGCAACAACTACAGAATAATGTGTGCTCCTGAAAATATACAAACCGATTTGATTAAGTCCACTAATGGCAGATGGAATGGCGGACTTGACGGAACATGTAGTTCGGGTGATGATTATTACATTTACAATGTTGAAACTATTGATAAAGACGTTTTTGAAGGTGTACTCGTATTAAAGCTTGTCAATAAACCTGACAGTATGGAATGGGAATTAGAAAAAAGTTTCTTTGTGGCATACCAAAAAATTCGTGTTTACAAAGAAAAAGGCAGATGGGTTACAATACCATTGGAGGAATTTCAATATGCGGAAACAAATGATGAATGGCTTCACTATGGATGCGATAAACTACCTGCCACAACTTTTACAGGAACACAAAATGATTATAAAATAGATATTCTCTTCCAGACCATTTATGTTGTAGACAATAAAATTACCAATGATGACGATGTTTTTTCTTCTATGTTCGGTAATTCATACTCTTATAACAAAGTCCCAATATTAAATGCTGAATTCAGCATGGCATACGATAATCATGAATCTACTTTAACGCACCTTGGTACTCAGGAAGAAAGAGATTTAGTCAACAGAATTGGTGTTTCTGTTGCATCTGTTTATCCCGGTCAGGAAAGACCCGGAGAACTGCCTCCTGCCATTGGTTGTCAGAATATCCATTCTTCAAGTAGTGACGGTTACAGTTCTTCTACAACAAGTGTTCAGCAAGGTTGGGGACCCACAGTACATTTATCAGGTGGAGGTGGAGGAGGAACATTCTCACAATTACTTAATGTTAATACTCCTGAATATTACGTTGCGGATTTATATATAAATAACGAATTATATGCTCAGATGGAATTGCATTTAGAGGAGGAATAATAATGACGGATTATCAAAAAATATATGACGGTATTTCAAAAGCAATCTGGGGTTATTTTTTCCTTTATTTCAACATTAGCCTTGGAACTATCTCTATTCTTCCGTCATTTGTGGGGTATATCTTATTCCTAAAAGCAATTGACCTGTTGGAGGATGAAGAACGAGAACTTTCTCTCTTAAAAACATTAGGTTTAATTTTAGCGGTGTGGGATGTAGTAGAATGGTTAGCTAACTGTATCGGATACAGTTTTAACAGCAATTGGAAATTTGTAACACTTATTGTCGGATTGGTAAATCTGTATTTTCATTTCCAATTTATAACAAATATTGCTTCTATTGCAAAAAAACATCAATGGGATGGTTGTATGTTCAACGAAAGTTTACTAAGATACAGAACAGCACAAACTATCTTGCTTACAGTTATTTTAGTTATCAGCAACTTCAATTTTTTGCCGGATGAACTATGGATTTATATACCACTTGCCATTTCAATAATCTACTTAATTGTCGGCATTTATATAATGATAGTTTTAAATCAGCTGCGAAAAAATCTTAAAACAAATGAGACGATTGCAGATGAAGATAATATAGAAGCATAGTATTATCAGCAGTAAGATACTCCTTACTGCTGATTTTTGTTGACAAAAATATTCATCAATGATAAATTAAAATTGTTAAGCAGTGTTCTCCCTGCAATGTTCAAGTAAATGAATTGGAGTTTGTCGAACTCTTTATATTTTAAGTCACCCTGAACGCAGTGAAGGGTCTCCTAATTTGGTAAAGAGATTCTTCGCTTCGCTCAGAATGACAATTAACTCATTTGGTGTATTGAAAATCATCCAGATAAATTCAAATTTGATTAAAGGTGTAAATTATGAAAAAAGGTAAAAAAGCATTAAAGGTTATTGGCTCGGTTGCATTAGCTGTAGTGGTTGGTGCAGGTATATGGCAAATAGTTGTTCGTCAACAATCAAAGAAATACAATATGATTACACTTGACACAAGTAATGTTCCCTCCCCTGTTACCTCGCCTATCAAGGAAGATGACATTCAGCTGAGCGAAGTTAAAATGCACTATTCAGTTTATGGCGAAAAAGGGCATCCTTTGATTCTTGTACACGGTAATGGAGGTAGTCAGAATTCGCTAAAAGAGGCTGCAACATATCTCGCGAATAATTATACTGTATATGTTATTGAAAGTCGTTGTCACGGACAAAGCAGTGACCCGGGAGTTATTTCTTACGACTTAATGGCTAAAGACATTAAGGATTTTATTGAGGCATTAAATCTTGAAAAGCCATATCTTATGGGACATAGTGACGGCGGAATAAATGCACTTACTGTGGCTTTCACATACCCTGATTTACTTGGTGGTTTTATCTCCTGTGGTGCTAATACAACACCTGACACATTTAAGCCATATTTCACGATTGGGGTTAAAGTAAATGACATTTTCAATCCAAACAAATTAAATGATATGATGCTTACTCAACCACAGATGAATGAAGAATTATTGTCAAAAATCACCTGCCCTGCTTACATCGTTGCAGGAGAATATGATATTATGTGGCTTTCAGATTCAGTGCTTATCCACGAAAGCATCAAAGATAGTAAAATAGCCATTATCAAAGGCGGAAATCACTCATCATACATTTCTCAGGATGGTAAACAAGCCTATGTATTGGCACACGATTTCTTCAACTCAATTGAACAATGATTTTTAGAGGGTAGTTATCTACCCTCTTTTTTTCGTCAGTTTATAAATATGTGTACATTATGTATATTTGCTATTGTCTTTTAATTTGCTTTGTGATTAAATAAATATATTAACAATGTAAGGGGAAATTTGTTATGAAAAAAAGCAAAAGAATAATTGCTATAACATTGGTAGTTATTATGCTGTTGTCATGTTTGCCATTATCTTCTGTGGCAGTCAGCGGTAATGTACCTACCGATATTATTGCTATGTCAAGTCAGGTTGCTGTTGAACTTGAACAAGAAGGAATTGTTCTTCTTGAAAACGAGGATAATGTTTTACCTCTTGGCAATAAAAAAGTAAACATCTTCGGTGCAGGTTCTGTTGTACCATTTTTAGGTGGTGCAGGTTCAGGTGCAATTACAACTGATGACCCTGTAACTTTTTACGAAGCACTCGACGAAAATGGTATTAACTACAATCCTGAACTCCGAGCTCTTTATGAACAAGAATGTAGTGGAAATGAAACTCCAAAAACAGGTAACACTGTTGTAAACAATCTTCTCCAATTAGTTCTTGCAAAGAATTCCCTTGAAGAAATGGTTTGTGATAAACTTACTGATGAAATCATGCAGAATGCAGTTGCTTTTTCTGATACTGCGATTATCATGATTAGCCGTACAAGTAGGGAAACTGCAGATATTCCTGAGGAGGTTCTTAGACTCAGCGAAGAAGAAGTTAAACTCGTTGAAAAAGTTACATCTTCATTCCAGAATGTTATTGTTCTCTTTAACACAGGTAATGTTATGGAAATGGGTTGGCTCGAAGAGTATGATAGCATTAAGGCTGCTGCTATGGTATGGATTCCAGGCGAGTTCGGTATGAGAGCAGTTGCACAGATGCTCACAGGTGAAGTTAATCCATCAGGCAGACTTACTGATACAATTTCTTACAAAATTAGTGACCATCCGTCAAGTGAATGTTTCGGCACTCATGAATATGATGGTGGCGGATATTACGTTGAATATCTTGAAGGTATTTACGTAGGTTATCGTTACTTTGAAACATTTGCAAAAGACAAGGTTCAATATCCATTCGGTTATGGTCTTTCATACACAAATTTTGAAAAAGAACTAGTTTCTTACGACATTGGTGATGAAACTATAACTGTTAATGTTAAAGTTACAAATATAGGTAATGTCAGCGGTAAAGATACTGTTCAGATTTATTACAGTGCACCATACTATGAAGGTGGAATTGAAAAAAGTGCAATCTGCCTTGCAGGATACGGAAAAACCGGTATGTTAGCTCCAAGAAAGAGTGAAACAGTATCCGTAGAATTCAAAATCAGCGACATGATGTCTTACGATAAGGACAATCTTGAAGCATGGATTCTTGAAAAGGGTGATTATGAGATTATCCTTGGCGAAAATGTCCGTGAACACATTGATTCATTTACATACACAGTAAAAGACGATGTTGTAGTTAAATATGATGCTGTTTCAGGTAACGAAATCAAGAATCTCTTTGATTTTGCATACAGTGATTTCACTATTCTTTCAAGAAATGATTATGATGGTACATATCCTGTTGCAAGACAGCTTACTGCTACTGATGATATTTTGAATCCCGACCAACTCCCTGAGCCTACGCTCGTAGGTGAAGCACCAAAAATGGGTGTTGAATATGAAACTCCTATTATGCTTCAGGAGGTTTATGAAAACCCTGAACTTATGGACAAATTCCTTGACCAGTTAACTCTTGAAGAAATGATTTGGCTTGTTTGCCACAGTGGTTACGAGACACAGGGAATTGACAGACTTGGTGTTCCAAAAACTTATGATAACGATGGTCCATCCTGCGTTAAAGGTGCTCACGGTCAAACATATTTTGATTGTGGTACTGCTTATCCTTGTGCTACTGCAATTGCTTGTACATGGAATGATGACCTTGCATATAAAATGGGTGAAAGTGCCGGTATTGAAGCAGATGCAATGGATACAGATATCTGGTATGCACCCGGTGCAAATATTCACAGAAACCCTATGGGTGGAAGAAACTTTGAATATTTCTCCGAAGACCCAATTATTTCAGGTAGAATGGCTGCAGGTATTGTTGCAGGTGCAAAATCTCAAGGACTTATTACAACTATCAAGCACTTTGCTTTGAATGAACAAGAGTCACATCGTAATGGTATTTTCACTTGGGCTGATGAACAGACAATGCGTGAAATCTATTTAAGGGCATTTGAAATTCCAGTTAAAGAAGCAGGTTGTGACGGAATCATGTCTGCTTATAACAGAATCGGCACTAACTGGTGTGGCGGTTGCTCTGAGCTTCTTAATGACCTTTTGAGAACTGAATGGGGCTACACAGGCTATGTTGTTTCCGACTATTCAAGCAATATGACAGGTTCAGGTTACATGAGTCCTGCTGTTGGTGTTTACAATGGTAACGACACAATGCTTACTGGTTTGTGGCTTATCAGTATGCCATCCCATATTATTGAAATGGAAAAAGCATACTACAACGACCCTATTGGATTCGGAACAGCACTTCGCGAGGCTTGCAGAAACATTATGAATGTTAAGATGAAGACAAAAGCTTTCCTTGAGCCAAGTGAAGATGCTCCTTATCTTACAGACCTTTTCATTAAACCTGATGAATGGGAATTTGAAGAGCCATATACTGTTTCAAACATCTTATATCTCTTCAAAAATGTTGTAAATGCAATTATTCTTGTTGTAAGAATTATAATGTAAAACAAAAATTGGGACGGCAGTAACTACTGTCGTCCTTTATTTATGTCTTTCTATTGAAATTTTATTAAAATGAGTATATAATGACTTTGATAAAAAAATAACAACTTGAAATGGGGTTCTATTATGGCAAGATATGCGATTTACGGTGCAGGTTCATTGGGCACTGTACTCGGTGCGTTCATCACAAAAAATGGTGGTCAGGTTGACCTTATTAACAGAAATAAGGCTCATGTTGAAACACTTAACACAAAAGGAGCAAAAATTATTGGTACAGTTGATATGACAGTACCAGTTAAGGCTATTACACCTGACCAAATGGAAGGAAAATATGATGTAATCGTTCTTCTTACAAAGCAGTTATTCAACAAAGAAGTTGTTACAATGCTTAAAGATTATCTTACTGATGATGGTGTTGTTGTAACATTACAGAATGGTATTCCTGAACCCGGCATCGCAGAAATTATCGGCACAGAACACACAATGGGTTGTGCTGTAGAATGGGGCGCAGCACTTGTTGAACCTGGTGTTTGTGAACTTACAAGCGATAAAGATTCTCTTTCATTCCACATGGGTAAAATGGATGGCATTACAGATGCTCAGTTCAAAACGGTTAAAGATTTACTCGAAATGATGTGTCCTGTGCATGAAGAAGAAAATCTTATGGGTGCTCGTTGGTCAAAGTTACTTATCAACTCCACATTCTCAGGTCTTGGTACAGTTGTTGGCGGTGTTTTCGGAGATGTTACCGAAAACAAGGCAGGACAAAAAGTTGCTATTCGCTGTATGAAAGAAATCATTGACGTTGGTCACGCATCAGGTGTCCAGTTCGCACCTGTACAGGGCAAAAACATTGTTAGTCTTTTCTATTGGAAAGGTGCTTTAAAGAGAGCATTTGGTTGTTTCTTACTCCCTATCGCACTTAAAAAGCACCGAGATATTGAACCATCAATGCTTCAAGATTTGAAAAAAGGTAAGCCTTGTGAAGTTGATGCAATCAATGGTGTTGTTTGTGATTTTGGTAGAAAGTACAATGTAAAAACACCTATCAATGACCGTATTGTAGAAGTGATTAAGAAAATTCAAAACGGTGAACTCAAAGCAGAAGCAAAAAACATCAACCTTTTCGATGACCTTCTTTAATTTTATACAAAACAACCAAAGAGATGGGAGTTTTTTCTCTCATCTCTTTTTTATTTCCTTGGGATAATCTCTTGAATTTATGTATTAATTTGTATATAATAATTATAATTGTATTTATGTGTAATTATTAGGTAATTTGGAATCTTGAGGTGAAAAAATGGATTTTTCAAAGAAAAATATTAAGACTATTCTTGGATTAATTTCTTTTGCCATTGTTGTCTTTACAATTTCTCAAAATCTTTCAGTTGTTGCTATTGTCTGGGCTAAATTATTAAAAATTCTTGCTCCCGTAATTGTAGGATTTTGTCTTGCCTTTATTTTGAACATACCAATGACTATAATAGAGAAAAAATTACTTAGTCCCATGAGCAAAAGCAACAAAAAAATCGTTAACAAGTTTGTGCGTCCAATTTCACTTTTGCTTACGATTGTTCTTTCTTTGGGATTCATCGCACTCATGCTTTTCGCCATTATTCCTCAACTTAAAAACTCTTTTGAATTGATTGCAGAAAGAGTACCTCAATATTATAAATCAATTGTTTTGTTTGTAGAAAAGCTTATTACCAAATTCAACATAGACTTTGACACTTCAATGCTTCATAACCCAAGTGTCAATATTGATAAATTTGTTGCGATGGCTGATAAATACTTAACTTTTGAAAATACAAACAGCATTGTTAACACAACTTTTAGTTTCACATCCTCTCTTGTATCAGGATTCACAAACATCCTTCTTGGGCTTATAGTTTCAATATATATGCTTGCTGAAAAAGAAAAAATTCTCAGCTTTGCAAAGAAGTTTTTTCACGCATTACTCCCTGAAAAAGCATTTGATAAGGGTTGTGAAATCTGCAACATAACATCAACATCCTTTTCAAGTTTCATTGGTGGACAGTTTACAGACGCTTTTGTTTTAGCGATTCTCTGCTTTATAGGAATGAGTATTTTCAGATTTCCAAATGCAGCAGTTATCTCTGTAATTATCGGCGTTACTGCCCTCATTCCTGTTATTGGTCCATTGATTGGCGAGTTTGTTGGTTGTTTCATAATTTTTATGGAAAGTCCAATAAAAGCCTTATTCTTCCTTGTTTTTGTTCTTATTCTCCAAGCTATAGACAATAATTTTATCTATCCAAAAATTGTTGGTAAGTCTGTTGGTTTACCTGGAATTATTGTTCTTATAGCAGTTATTATAGGTGGAAATCTTGGTGGAATTATGGGTATTCTCTTAGGAGTACCTACTGCCTCAGCCATATATGCGATTATTACAAAATGGTTAAATTCAAAAAAAGAGAACATCACCGTTGCGGAAGAAAATGACGATGAACAAGCAACTGTTTCCGAACAGATTATCCCATAGATTGTGTAGGTGTATTTTATGCGTAAATTAGGTTTTGATAACGACCAATATCTTCGACTGCAGTCGGAACATATTAAGGAAAGAATAAGTAAATTTGGTGGTAAGCTCTACCTAGAATTTGGTGGTAAGATTTTTGACGACTACCATGCTGCAAGAGTTCTTCCCGGTTTTAAACCGGACAGTAAAATGAAGATGCTTCTTCAACTTAAAGATGATGCAGAAATCATTATCGCAATCTGTGCAAAGGACATTGAAAAGAATAAAATCCGTAGTGACCTTGGCATTACATATGACCTTGACGTGCTACGCTTGATTGATATCTATCATGGTTTCGGACTTTTTGTTGGCGGTGTTGTGCTCACTCAGTATTCAAACCAACCATCTGTTATTGCCTTTGAACAAAAACTTCAGAATCTTGGTATAAATGTTTATCGTCACTACCCTATCGAGAATTATCCTCTTGATGTTCAACTTATTGTAAGTGACGACGGATACGGTAAGAATGACTATATTGAAACCACTCATCCACTTGTTGTTATTACAGCACCCGGTCCCGGTAGTGGTAAAATGGCAGTTTGTCTTTCACAGCTCTATCATGAGCACAAGCGAGGAATCAAGGCAGGATATGCTAAATTTGAGACATTCCCTATTTGGAATTTACCACTTAAGCATCCCGTAAATCTTGCTTATGAGGCAGCAACAGCAGACCTTAACGATGTTAACATGATTGACCCATTCCATCTTGAAGCTTATGGTGTAACAACAGTTAACTATAATCGAGATGTTGAAAATTTCCCTGTGCTTAACACAATCTTTGAAGAAATCTACGGCGAATCACCATATAAATCACCTACTGATATGGGTGTTAATATGGCAGGAAATTGCATTATTGACGATGAAGTTGTTTTGATGGCGTCAAAGAAAGAAATTTTGCGTCGTCATTGTAATTACCTTGTTCAGCAGAAGAATAATAAAAATGTTTCAAATGAACTTTATAAAATTGAGCTCATTATGAAACAGTTGAACATAAGCACTGATGACAGACCGGTTGTTGCCGCTGCTCTGAATCTTTCTGAAACAACAAATGCTCCTGTTACTGCAATTGAATTGCACGATGGCAGAGTTATTACCGGTAAGGCGTCAGACCTTTTAAGTTCATCATCTGCTATGCTTCTTAATGCACTTAAAGCACTTGCTAATATCGGTGATGATGTTCTCCTTATCTCCCCTACTGTCTTTGAGCCTATCAAGAAATTGAAGGTTAAAATGCACGAGATGGATACAAGTCTTCATCCTGATGAAATTCTTATTGCTCTTTCAATATGTGCTACAATGAACCCTCTTGCTAAACAGGCTCTTGAAGCTATTAAAGGCTTAAAGGGATGCGATGTTCACGCAACTGTTGTTCTTTCAGATACTGATAAAGAAACACTCCGTAAGCTCGGCACTAATGCAACTTATGAGCCATATAAAAAGAACGATAATTTGTATTATAACTAAATAAGAACATACAAAAACCGCAGGCAACTACCTGCGGTTTTGTTGTTTACTAGATTGTTGTCAATTTTTCCTGTTCTTTTTTCCAATTTGCAATGGCTTTTGTTTTAGAGGAAATATTATATGTAATTACTGTTGAAACAAGTATCGCCATAAACTGTATTATTCCAAAGAAATTCGGACCTGAATAAACTTTAGCCATACCCTCGCCATACGCAGAAGTAAGATTATTGCTGTTGGTCATTGTTTCTGCGATGCTAAGACTGAGATAAAATGCATAATGAACACATGAAATTAACATTATTGGTTTCAATATTTTTGCAAATAATCTATTATCAAAACACTTTTTACCAATAGCATATACACACAACAAAATAGATAAAATTGAAACAAAAATAGCAATTATATTTATAATCGGTCCACCTGAATAACCGGAATAAAACGAATGATTTCTGCTGTATTCATAATCCATTTGTTCAACAGAAACTTTTGAAATGAAGGTTTCCATAAACCACAAAATTAATTTTACAATCTGTAATCCTAATAGAATAATATACATCTTTTTGAGATTTTCTCTTACTGTATCATTTAGTTCAAGTATTCTTTTGTCTTTATTACTCATATTTAATTCTCCTTTTTACAATGTAACTTTTGAAATGTTATAATCTGAACTGTTACACATAATTAAGGTGGTTACACAATTTTCCATTCCACCATTTTCCGTACCTTCAGCAACAAAATCAAGGTCGTCCGTATTCTTTGTACCCCATTTAATTGTGCCGTCAGGATATTTAACAACGTTAACAGCATTAATTGTGCAATAAACATTCCCTGATTTATACTTTCCAGTATATGCTGCTTGATATGTAAAGGATATCATATTTTTATATCTGCTATTAGGGTCTTTGTTAAGTTTCAAAACAGACAAATAAATATCTCCCTGTTTAATACTATTAACACTTTTCATTTCAGAACTGACATTGCATCCCAACAAATTGGAAACCATCCAGCCACCTTGTCCTGCTTTAACTGCGTTAGCAACACTGGTTG
This sequence comes from Clostridia bacterium, assembly GCA_017624735.1. GTDB lineage: Bacteria > Bacillota > Clostridia > Oscillospirales > Acutalibacteraceae > Fimenecus. The sequence continues at coordinate 33,794 of JAGAMK010000024.1, read as the reverse complement.
TCACGTAGTCATCTAACTCATTCTGAATAGTTGATATTATTGTTTTATCAATCGTTTTTATATATTCTGGCTGATTTGATACAGAATAAGTCGATTGTTCATTTTTCAAAATATATTCATTGTTTCCATCTTTTGCTTTATAACTTATTACTGATGCAGTTATTACAGCTGTTTCACCATTTGCATAGTATTCTTTGTCTAATTTATATGTAACTCTCTGCTGTGCATCAGCACTACAGCCACTATTGTTTATTGAAATTTTACAATATGGTGAAATTCCTGTTATCTCATAACTAATTCCAGCAAATGCATCAACTGTAATTTTTTGTGTTCCTGTGGAAACTTCATTTGATAAATTATTATTTTCATTACCATTAACAGAACCAGAATTAGAATTGGTATTATTGTTTGTCAGTTTCTCTGCAGGATACTCATCCCTGTAGTATCTTCCATTGTAAATTGAATACCCATACTCATCCTTAACTACAGTAGTCTTTTTTGTTGAACCATAAAAATCCTTGAATTCAATTGTTACACCGTCATCAAGGTATTTCCATGTTCCGGTACCATAACCACCATCATCGTACGTTCCATCTTTACGGACATCAATTTCCATTTCTCCGTCCGAAGCATACCACTGACCCACAATATCATTTTTCTTTACCTTATTGCCACCACAAGCTGAAAAAGTCGTAATCAGCATTACAATAGCTAATAAAACTGAGAATATTTTTACTTTTTTCACAATTAATCCTCCTCACATATTCCTAGTTCATTCTAATTTTATCACTATTGATTTAACATGTCAATTCTATAGTTGTAATCTATTGATAAAATTTGCTTATACTTAACACTATAGGAATAAAATCTAAATTACGGAGGGTGCTTTATGAATGTTGGTGAAAGAATAAAATATTTTCGTGAACAGAAAAATATTACTGTTAATAAACTTGCAAATTTAGCGGGTGTTTCACAAAGTTATCTCAGAGAAATAGAATTGGGAAACAAGCAACCTACTGTAGAATATTTGGAATATATTTGTTGGGCATTAAACATTTCATTAAAAGATTTCTTTACAACTGGCGAATCAGATATTCACCCATTTTTAGCAAGTGCTGTTTCAAAATTAGAAACAGAGGAACAATTAAAATTAGCGGATTTTCTTAATACACTAACAAAATAATTTTAACCTCTAACGCAGGCATGGAAGCCTGCCACTACGCGATATATATCTAAACAACACAGGCGGGGTTTTATCCCCGCCCTATCTTTTGTATCTTGTTATTTTATTAACAAATTTTCTTGACATAAAATAGATATTTTTATATACTTATAATGTAAAAATTTATGCTCAGATTTGAGGAGGAAGTGTTTTTATGGATTCAAAATATGAATCACTGTTTACACCTTGGAAAATAGGTAATGTGGAAATCAAAAACCGTATTGTTATGTGTCCTATGGGTGGTACATCACTTTTCGGTTGGTTTGAACTTGGCGGTTGTCATTTTGACAAGGAAGCTGCTAAGCTTTTCTTGGAAAGAGCTAACAATAATGTTGGTCTTATCATCCCCGGTATTGCACCACTTCGTGATACTTTCTGGGGCAAATGGCTTTGGCAGAATCCAAAGATGTTCGAAGAACTTAAAGAATTTATGGATGAAATCCATAAGACAGGTGCAAAATTATTCGTTCAGCTTACAGCAGGTATGGGCAGAAGCTGGGCTATTACTGAACTCGTAGCACCTCTTCACAGAAACAAGTTTACACGTGCTCTTATTAAACCAATTCTTGACACATCTCACGAATTAGCATCTCCAAGTCCACAACCTTCTCGTTGGGCTCACGATATTATCTGTCCTGAAATGACAAAGGAACAGATTCACGAAATCATTGAAGCATTTGCAAAGACTGCAAAGCTTTGCCGTGATGCAGGTGTTGACGGTGTTGAAGTTCACGCTGTTCACGAAGGTTATCTTCTTGACCAGTTTGCTATTGAATTCTTTAACAAGCGTACAGACGAATATGGTGGAAACTTTGAAAACAGATACCGCTTCGCAGTTGAGGTTGTTAAGGCTATTAAAGAGGCTTGTGGTAGTGACTACCCTGTTTCTCTTCGTTACTCTGCTGTATCAAAGATGAAGGGCTTCTGTGAAGGTGCAATGCCCGGTGAAGAATACACAGAAGTTGGCCGTGATATGGAAGAATCTGAAAAGGCTGCTAAATACCTTCAGGATGCAGGTTACGATATGCTTAATGCTGACAATGGTACATATGACTCTTGGTACTGGTGTCACCCACCAATGTATATGCCACAGAACTGTAACCTTGAAGATGTTGCACACATCAAGAAATTCGTTGATATTCCTGTTGTTTGTGCAGGTAGAATGGAACCTGATGTTGGTGCTCAAGCCATCAAAGATGGCAAAATCGACGGTGTTGGTGTTGCTCGTCAGTTTCTTACAGACCCTGAATGGATTACAAAGATTATTGAAGATAGAATTGAAGAAATCAAACCTTGTATTTGCTGTCACGCAGGTTGCTTTAACTTCTCATCTTCAAAGGGTCACGCAAATACTCAGGACCTTCTCGATACAATGGGACTTTCTCGTTGTGCTCTTAATCCAAAGACAATGCAGTCAAAGAAATACAAGATTGAACCTGCTAAGAAAGCAAAGAAGATTGCTGTTATCGGTGGCGGTATTGGTGGTATGGAAGCTGCTATGGTTTGTGCACAACGTGGTCATAAGGTTGACCTTTACGAAAAGAGCGACAAGCTCGGTGGTGTATTTATTGCCGCTGCTGCTCCATCATACAAAGAAAAAGACCGTGACCTTATTGCATGGTACAACCGTGAAATCAAACGCTATGATGCAATTACAATTCACATGAACACAGAGGTTAAAGATATTGCTTCTCTCCAAGCTGACGAGGTTATCGTTGCAACTGGTTCAGTTGCTAACAAGATTCCTGTAAAAGGTGCAGAAAAGGCAATTGAAGCAGTTGATTTCCTTCTTGACAACTCACTTGCAGGTGACAAGGTAGTAGTTGTTGGTGGTGGTCTTACAGGTTGTGAAATCGCTTACGAACTATATCTTCAGGGCAAGAAGCCTGTTATTATTGAAATGCAGGATGACCTTATTACAACTCCCGGTGTTGCTCTTGCTAACACAAGTTATCTTCGTGATTTCTTCAAGACAAACAAAGTTCCTGTTTATCTTGAAAGCCGTACAACTGAAATCCGTGATAATGGTGTTACAATTATGGATAAAGACGGCAAAACAATCGACGTTGAAGCTGACACAGTTATCCTTTCAGTTGGTTACAAACCTGCTCCTGTTGCTGAAAAAGCAAAACACGTACACGTTATCGGCGATGCTAACAAAGTTGGTAATCTTCGTACAGTTATCTGGGGCGCTTGGGACGTTGCAATGAAATTATAATTCAATAAAGACACAAAATTAGAGGAGAGTTTTCACTCTCCTCTTTTTGTTTTGCTTATTGTTATGGTTGATTTACTACACCTGTAAATAATGGTAAGCCATCCTCACTTGTTATGACAAAGATAAATGGTCTGTCAAGAATGAAGTCAACTATTTCATCAGATGGTGGTACTGAACCTGCAAGTGGTTCCACAGTGAAAGCAGATGCAACTACACCTTCTTCATCTATTGTTACCCTCACACCGTGTTCAACCTTTGAAATGCTCAAACCATCGTTATTACAAAGCGGACTGAAATCTGATTTTCGGCTATCAAAACAATTTGTAACTCCAAGGCTTATCAACCCGTCTTTGAGGTCAATATTTGATGAAACATCAAATTTGGGAGCAGATAGATTTATTCTTATTCTTTTGCTGTTTGACCATTTTCCGTTTGATGCCATAAACGATAATGCTTCATTGTCTGACAACAAATCATTAACACTTACATTTTCATCGGGAAGAATAAAAAACATATTTCCGCTGTTTGCCAATTTTCTGCCTACTGCTGAAAACTTATTTCCCCAATAATAATCATCATTGTATTCCTTGTGACACATAAAATCACAGGTTATATCCCCTATTGGAGAATGAAAAATGCCTTTTTCTGTATTTTTTTCCTGAAACTCTAAATCCCATCTTGCCTGATAAAAAATTGTTGTTGCTAACGCCATAACAGTTTCTGCATCTAATTCCATATTGTCAATCTGATTGCTCAACATTCCACCTGTCTGTTCATTTAACCAACTACGGAATGCTATATTCATTTCATCCGAGCCCATTTGACCTTGATATGATGATGCATAGTAATTTGTTGTGAGAAATTCAAGAGTTTTTTCATTAAACTTAATGCTCTTATTAAGCCATATTGAACTTGCAAGAATGCTTGTAACTGCACCATCATCACTATAATTTGCATTCCAGATAGAATTCGCCTGTTTACGCAAAGCATCTATACTTTCGGCACCTAACAAATCTAAAATCTGTTGACGACTTTCTCCATCAGTAATTTCAGCAGTCATTGCTAACGCCATATACACATTCAAGGGCGAATAAAGTCTGTTTTCATTATTTGAATCCGAAAGAAATTCACTAAAAGTTTTTGTAAGGAACATATTCAGATTCTTTCCCGAACCATAATATTTTCTACGTTCTTTTTTGCTGTTATACCATGCTTGCATACTATCCCAATCCGAATTCATCCAATCGGACGGGTACTTAACCATTTCAGGATATTCTGCCCTTTTTATGCTGTAAACCATAGGCTTTAAAGGATTGTCATCAAGAGATGGTATTATTATTGGCAAATCGGGAATTTCTGTTGATGGCTCATCTTCGTTTGGTTGTGTTTGTCCTCCTGAAAAATTATCACCACCTGTTGTTTGCTCAATTATTGGATTATCAATATCAGGTTTATCTTGTTTCAAAAACGGAATAATTGCAACCACAATCAATAATGTCGCTGCAACAGGTACTACCCATTTCAGATATCGTATGTTGCTTTTATTTACCGTTTTATCAGCCTGTGCTATTAAATCAGCATCTATCATACCAATAGCATCTAATAATTTATCTGATTTCATATTAACATTCCCTCCTTTTCAAGATAAGAAAACAATTTTTCCCTCGTTCGTTTCAACATCATTTTAACTTTACTTTGTCCGTAACCGTATCTGTTACAGATTTCTGTTATGGAATCGAAATACCAATATCTTCTCAAAAATACATTACATTCTTTTTCAGGTAATGTCCTTAAGAATTCAGCTATTTTCTTTGCCATTTCTTCTGCTATAAATTCATCACATATACCTTTGTCATCGGAAAGATAGTTTTCGAGTTCATCGAGAGAAAGCTGAACCTCACCACCACGTTTTTCTGCCGTTTTCTTACGCCATTTATCAATTGATTTTCGTCGGGTGATTGTACCAAGATATGCAGAAAGAATTTTTGGTTTTTGTGGTGGAATGGTTTTCCATACTTCTAAATATGTGTCGTTTTCACATTCTTCTGCATCTTCATTATTCTTTAAAATGTTGTATGCGATAGAATAGCAATACTTTCCATATTTAGCTTTTGTTTCGCTGATTGCGTTTTCATTTCGTTGCCAATAAAGTTCTATTATTCTTTCATCATCCATAAATCCACCCCCAACTTTAATTTGAAAGTCCTTTCACTTATATAGACGCAGAAATTCTATTTTGGTCACAATTTTTTAAAATAATAATGGCGGGGAAACCCCTCAGTCATTTTCTATGAAAATGACAGCTCCCCTTTCAGGGGAGCCAAGAGACCCCGCCATTAAATGATTGTTTATAATTATTAGTCTTTAAAAACTGCGTCGAACAATGGAAGTTTTGACATTTTCATAACTGCACTGAAAAGTCGTCCACCCTGTACAGGAGTTAATCTGCCAAAAATCTTCATGAACTCTGCATCAAAACCGAAAATCATAAGTTCTCTCTTATTCTCAATACCGTTGCAAATCATCTTAACCATCTTGTCACAGTCAGTACTGATTGCGTTAATCATCTTTTCGCCCTTTGCTGTGTTTGAATCCTGATTACGGAAAATATCAGTCTTTGTAAAGCCCGGACAAACAACTGAAACATAGCATTTACCTCTTAAATCTTCTCTTAAAGACTCTGTAAATGACTTGAGAGCTGCTTTACTTGCTGAATATGTAGATGTGCCTGCAAGTGACATTAAAGCCGCTGAAGAGGCAACATTGATAATAGCAGGTGTGCTTGATTCAAGGAGCATTGGTAACAATGCTTTGATTGAATAAACTGCTGAATAGAAGTTAATATTCATAACTCTTTCGATTTCTTCGATTGAGTAATTCTGTGTCTTATTGAACTTTGGCAAAATACCTGCATTATTAATAAGAACATCTGGATGAATATCGTTTTCTTTAAGATATTCTGCAAATTCAAACCAGTTTTCTTTAACGGATACATCAAAAAGTTTGTATGAGAAATTCTTTGCATACTCACCTAATTCCTCAACAAATTTTTCTGTTTTTTCCTGACTTCTTGCAATACCGATAACTTTACAGTTATGCTTTTTAATAAGTGTTTCTGTAACACCCTTACCGATACCAGCAGAAGCGCCTGTAATAATTACTGTTTTGTTGTCAATCCAATTACTCATAATATATCTCCCTTATTTATAATTTTTTATAAAGTGTTTATAAAATGCGACACAGTTGGCAACTGAGTCAACATCAATATTCTCGTTTTCAGCGTGAACTGATGCTAATTGCTGTGCAGAAAGTTTTATTGGTGCAAAACGAAGTACACATTCGCAAACATCAGTAAGTGTTCTTGCATCCGTACCTGCAGGAAGTATAAATGGTGATGCAGGATATTGTGGAAAAATCTCACCGATACAGTTCATTGTATATTGGAACTGCGGTTTTGACATATCTGCAGGACCGTGATATTCGCTGTCTTCAGTCATTTCAACTGTAATGTCATATTTTGATGCGATTTCTTTAAATGCTTTCAAGTCTTCTTCAAAATCTTTTTCATCAACAGGGCGAACAAATGCTTTTGCAGTACATTTCTTTGATGCTGTACTACCCTCAATATTATTAAATGTACAAGTTGTACCGATAAGTCCGCCTGCCTGTGCATTTATTTTAGGCATTACTTTTTTGATAATTCCACCGAAAAGCCACAAGTTTGCAAAGAGCATATTCATAGGGAAACCACAATATGGTCCTAAATGTTTGAACATTGCTTCAACTTGAGGATTTATGCGACGGATAAAAATATCGTTAGTTGTAATTTCATTTACAAAAGCAGACATTCTTTCAACGGGAGTTGCTTTTGATGCTGCTGTGAGACTTGCGTGTCCGTTATCAGCAGTTGCAGTACAGATAAGACTGATTCTTCCCTTTTCGTGGACTGCAACCATTCCACATTTATCTGCTTCCATTCCGCCGATTGGTGGTTCAATAAGTGCTCCACCCTCATCAAGGATAACTTCAAATGTAATGTTATTCTCTTGGAAATACTTCAAGGCTGTTGGAATTCCGTCACCGCCAAGTTCTTCGTTGTGAGATGAACCAATCCAGATATTGCAAAGTGGCTCAAAGCCCTCGTTGAGAAGTTCTTCAAGTGCTGAAAACTCCGCAAAAAGAGGCGTTTTTGTATCAACTGTTCCCCTGCCCCAGATTTTTCCGTCAGCAATTTCACCAGAAAATCCTTCGTGTTCCCATTCGCCACTTACATCAACAACGTCGTGGTGGGACATAAGCATAATGTTACGGTTTTCGTCCTTGCCTTTGATTTTATATATCCAGCAATCGTCAGAAAAATTCATTTTTTCGGCAACCTTATGTAATGTAGGAAATAACTCTTCCATAACATTACGAAGTTTTGCAAACTCTGTATCATCATAACTGTCTTTGACGGAAACTGTCTTGCATTGAATCATCTTTTGAAGACGGGTTACGTAATATTCAATTTCTTCATCATTATAAAAAGGCTTGAATTCAGCAAGTTTTCTCGCCTTGTTTTTTGCAATTATTGTGTTGGCAACAAGGATTGCAACTAAACACAACACGATTGCAAGAACAATAAAAAGTATAATCATTTTCAGTCCCCTTACATCATTGAAAGATACATTGCTTTTATATCGTCATAAGAAAGTGGTATCATATTTCTTTCCATGAGTGGAGTCATACTCATTTCGGTGAGTTTTTCAATTTCCTCATTAGATTTTACACCAATTTCTGACAAAGTGCAAGCCATTCCCATCTTCTTTTTAAGTTCAGTAATAGCATCTGCCATTTCATAAGCATCTTTAAAGCCACAATTCTGTGCAAATTTGCTTAATCTTCCATCTTCTGCCTTTGCATTGTATCTTGTAAAGAAATCAAGAGTCATTGCACAAGCCTCACCATGGGGAACTCCATAAAGGTTTGTAAGTGGAAATGAACATGCATGGCTACCTGCTGTTCGTGGATTAGAAAATGCCACACCTGCCACGATTGATGCCTCTGCCATCTTTTCGCGTGCAAGAAGATTGTCAGGTTCGCAATATGCTTTGTAAAGCCACTCAAAAACAAGTTTTGTTGCGTGAACTGAACAACTTTCGCAAATAGGCTGATGGAGAACACTCCAAACACTTTCAAGTGCGTGAGCGAGTACATCAAGCCCCGTAGATGCTGTAACTTTTGGCGGAACACTCAACGTAAGTCTTGGGTCAACTATAGCTGCTTTTGGATACATCAAAGGGTCATTCATAGTTGATTTAACATTTTTACTTAAATCTGTAAGAACAGAGATATTAGTAATTTCGCTACCCGTACCACTCGTTGTTGCAACAGCAATCATTGGAATAACTTCGTCTTTATTAATGGGTTTTCCGCCTGTATGATAACTTTCAACTACATCATCACCCTTTGCAATTGCACAAGCTGCTTTGCAACAGTCCATCGGTGAGCCACCACCCAAGGCAACGGCAAAATCCGCTTTATTTTCTCTTAAAACCTTAACACAATCATTAACATTATCAGTCGTTGGATTAGGTCTTATATTGCTAAAAACTGCTACAATTTTACCCTTACATTTTTTTATAATTTCATCTGCTACGCCATTCTTTTTAAGAGTGTTTGAGCAAACCAATACACCTTTTGCGTATCCGTATTCCTCTATTATCTTTGGTAACTCATTTATTTTATCTGTTCCAAAATAAATTTTTACAGGTAAAGAAAATTCCCAACTCATTTTACACACTTCCCTTGAATTATATTTCTTATTTCCATTTCTCTGTTAATTGTGTTAAGCACTTTTTTCTTGTCAGCACTCCATTGTGGCTCAACAAGACATTTTTTAGGTGCATCCCCTGTTATTCGGTGGATTACAATATTTTCAGGTATTCTTTCAATGCAATCAAAAAGAATATCCATATACTCATCCAGTGTTAATGGTGTTACAAATCCTTGTTTAAAATCTTCGTACAAATCTGTATCTTTTAAAATATGTAATAATTGAAGTTTCAGTCCGTCAGTACCACATTTGATTGCATAATCAACAGTATTAAAAATGTCGGTCTTTGTTTCATTTGGCAAACCAATTATAATATGGGTTATGACAATAATGTTGCGTTTTTTCAGTTCTTTTACAGCATTTTCATATATAGAATTGTCGTACCCTCTACGTATATATTCTACAGTTTCAGGCTTTGTACTTTGAAGTCCCAACTCAACCCAAACGGGCTTAATTTTATTTAATTTTTCAAGCATATCAAGAATATTGTTTGGCAGACAATCAGGTCTTGTACCTATTGATAATGCAACAATATCGTCACGTTTAATTGCTGTATTAAAAGTTTCCTCAAGGTACCGGGCATCACCATAGGTGTTGGTAAAACTTTGAAAATATGCTATAAACTCGTTGGTTTTACTCTTATTCTTAACTCTGCTCTTGGCATTTTCAATCTGCGTGTTTATATTATCACCAATTTCAGCAAAGTGGGACGAGCCGTTATGACAAAAAATACAACCCCGAGTATCTAGAGTGCCATCACGATTAGGACAAGTACAACCTATATCCAATGCAAGTTTATACACTTTTTCGCCAAAAGTTTGTTTTAAATATTCATTTAACGAATAATATCTTCCCAACTTGTATCACCGCAAATATTTTACATTAAATTATGTTTTTTTGCAATAATATATCGTAGACAGCAATAATAATATTGTTATTTTTCCTTATTTTCTTGACATAACATTGAATTTATCATAAAATTATTTGTGTATGCGATTCAAAAACAAAGGAAGTGATATATATTGAAATACAAAACATTTGTCAATAAAACTTGTACAAATTTTGTGAGAATATTTTTCTACTGGATTGTTTTAATTATTGTTCGAGCAAAGATAAAAAAGTACAAACCAAAAAGCAAGAATTTTATTGTTATCGCCAACCATTCTGACGGACTTGACCCAATATATATTACTTGTTCATTAAAGAAATACATTCGCTTTGTTGCAGGTGACCATACAATTTTAAATCCTTGGGCAAAATTTTTCTTTAAAGATGTATCAGGTTGGATAATAAAAGGTAGAGATAACCCTGCATCCGTACTTTTCAATGATATGAAAGCCGCTGCAGACGAAGGTGTACCTACCGGAATTTTTGTTGAAGGTACAATTACTCCAAATGGTGAAACAGGCTTTTTCTCACCAAGAACAGGTCAGTTTGTAAAAGACCTTGGTGTGTCACTTATCACCTACCGTATCAAAGGTGGTTTTTTCCACACTCCAAGATGGGGCACAGGTCTTCGTCGTGGTCCTATTCGTGGTAGAGTTATGGGTGAATACTCTGCAGAAGAATTAAGCCGTATGACCGGTGAAGAGGTTAACGAAATAATCAAAAAAGATATTTATGTTAATGCTTTTGAAGAACAACGTAAGAAACCACGAATTTACAAGGGTAAAAATCTCGCCGAACACGTTGAAAGAGTTTTATACGTTTGCCCATATTGTGAACAAGTTGGTACAATGCACTCAAAGGGTAACTATCTTACTTGCGATTGTGGATACCAAGTAGAATTTGGCAGAGACGGATTCTTCCACCCAAGTCAAAAGGAAGTTGTTTTTGATAATATCCTTGACTGGGACAAATGGCAGAAACCGGTTTGGAAACAAAAAGTTCTTGATGCAAAAGATGGCGAATTGATTTTTGAAGAAAAAGACCAGATTGTTTACACTATGATTAAGCGTAAACGCGTTGAGCTTTCTGATAATGCTACAATGCGTCTTTATAAAGACAGATTTGAACTCATTCTTAATCCAAAACAGACCATTGTAATGCCTGTAGGAAACCTTAAGCTTGTTTTAAATGTATCTGTTCAGTCTCTAATGTTTATTGATTCTGAGCATTTCTTGTATGTAAAAAGTAAAAATCCGACAGCAGCTGCAAAATATGTTGCCGCATGGCGTCATCTTATAGGGAAAGATTACAAATAAAAGATTAAGGATGCAGACCGTATCTGCATCCTTTTTTGATTTAGCGATATCTTGAATAATTTCAACGCGATATTTTTATTACAAAAAAACGATATGTTTTCGCTTTGCTCAAATGAGATATGGCACAAATCCGCGTACACAACCGTGTATATCGCAAATCCGTAAGGATTTATATCGCTGCAGAATTGAAGATTCCGCAATTATCTGTTTCCCTGCTTGTTCTCATTCTTCATATCAGGGCCGTTTTTCTGGTTTGACCACTGATTGTTTGTTGGAGATTTTTTATTATTGTTGTTATTGTTCTGATTGTTGTTCTGCTGATTGTTTTTGTTGTTTTGAACATTGTTTTTGTTGTTATTGTTTTGATTATTCATTTTTTCTCACCTCGCATTAGTATTATTGCCCACTATTTTTTATAAAATTACTGTTTAAATTTTCTTGTTTATATGATAGAATAAAAATAACAAATTAAGGGAGAATTAAATATGATTGATTTTAACCGTTCAAGAGAGATTTTTTTGAAAATTTATCCAAGTGAAAGGCTTGCTAATAAAATAGAATATTATATAGGTCGTCACGAAACAAAAGTTAAATTTTTCCTTTTATTCTGCAAGAAAAATCGTTGGGAAGTAACACTCAAACAAAAACCTATGATGAAGCTTAGTTTAGTTTATGCTTTCTTACCTACTGTTTGGGACAGATACAAAGAAAAAAATATTCCTGAAGAAATTTTCTGGGACACAATGACTGATATTAAAATCTGGATTGATGACCATAGGGCGAGAACTGATGAAGATGGACTTTTTGAACTTCATTGGATTATGCATCACATGAATCTTAATATTTTTAAGGTTGGCAGATTACAGTATCAAAAGCTTATATGGTATTTTAAAACTACATACAATAAAAATGGTGTTAAAATTGGGTTGGGAGATAAATTTATAAATATGCACATCCCTCGTGGTGCAAAACTTGACTACGACGAATGTGTTAAGTCACTTGAAATGGCAAAAGAATTTTTTACAAAATATTTTCCTGATTTTCCAAACAATAAATATGCGTGTCACAGCTGGCTTTTATATCCGGGAAACAAAAACTTTATGCCTGAGGGAAGCAACATTTTAAAATTTGCAAGTTTATACGACATTATCGAAGAAAACGAAGACCCTGAATCAGCATATCTCTGGCTTTATGGACAGAAATTCAAGAATGCTGAACTTATCAAAAACAGAAAGGAAACAGGAAATTACGGACACCTTGATGAACTCCCACAAAAATCTTCTTTACAAAAGAGCACTATTGATTTCATAAAAAACGGTGGCATCTTTGGTGAAGCCCTTGGTGTAATAATAAAATAAAAAAGAACCTTCTTTTATCAAGAAAGTTCATAAAACATAAAAGAATCCCTCCACCACCTTTGGTGGTCCCCCTCCCTTTAACAAGGGAGGCTTTTTCATTCTTCAGGGTATTTCATATTCCAATCGTTTCGTAATTTTGTCATAACATTCATTACGTCAATTGTGTATTGGAGTCGCATTGTGTTTTTACCATTTAAAATAGCGTTTTCCATATTTTCAATTTCGTAGCACATAGCATCTTCTAACTTACCGGCTACAATTTCTTCTGTATGATTATCGTTCGTGTATGTAATAACAGCTTTATCTGCTCTTGGATATTCAAAAATCTCGATATAAGCATTATCATAACAGATTGTTGCTCGTTTTGGCTGTTTTGCGTGGAGTGAAAGGGTTACACTTGCCATCTGCTCTTTATCATTTTTTATAATAATACTTGACTGCTCGTCCGCACCAGTTTCGGCAAATCTTACTTGCGAATGGATTTCTGCATTTTCAGTTTCCATAAACATTCTCACAAGAGAAAGTGCATAAACCCCTATATCTAATAATGCTCCGCCTGCCAATTCCATATTAAAGAAACGATTTGTCATATCGTATTCCTTAAAACTGCCAAAATTCACTTGGGCAAGACGAAATTCACCCAAAGCACCTGAATTGATAGTTTTTTCAAGTTTGGTATAGAGTGGCATATTATAAATTGTCATGGCTTCGGCTAATATGAGGTTCTTTTCATTTGCGAGTGCTACCGCTTTGTTAAGTTCATCACTATTGAGTGTAATCGCCTTTTCACAAAGAACGTGTTTACCATTTTCTAATGCTTTGAGGATATACTCAATATGCTTATTGTGTGGGGTTGCGATATATACAATATCAACGTTATCATCCACAAACAAATCATTAATGTTTTCATAAATCTTTTCAATACTATACTTTTCGGCAAAGGCTACTGCTTTTTCGTATGTACGGTTAGCAATTGAATAAACTTTACCGCCCATTTTGTTCATTTCTCGAGCAAAATCGTTTGCAATATTTCCGCAACCTAAAATTGCCCAATTAAACTTATTTGACATAATCATCACCTACTGTATTATATCACAAATAATTGTTGATGAACAGTAAAAATTATGTTATCATTTTGGTGGTGATGGTTTATGAATATTAAAATGGCAAGACATCCAAATCCACAGTTTGAAAGAAAAGAAATTGAAATTCTTGACGGAGTATGGGACTTTGGGTTTCAAAAAGCAAAAATGGGCTTTAATTTTTCAACTGACGAAAAAAGAGCAGTTGAAATAAGAAACAGTAATAACTTTACACATAAAATCAACGTACCTTTTTGCATTGAAAGTGAACTTTCCGGCATTCAGTACAAAGATTTCTTAAATATGGTTTGGTACAAGAGAACTGTTGATATTAAAAAGAACGGAAATCGTATTTTCTTATGTTTTGGTGCTGCTGACCATATTACAACTGTGCTTGTAAACGGCAAGTGTGCAGGTCGTCATAAAGGCGGTTATACGTCTTTTAGGTTTGACATTACTGATTTGGCAAAAGACGGTGAAAACGAGATTTTTGTACTTTGTGAAGACAATGTAAAGCATCCATTTGTTATCCGTGGAAAGCAAAGCGAATGGAAAAAGAGTCATGGTTGCGACTACACAAGAACAACAGGTATCTGGCAAAGTGTTTACCTTGAATATGTGCCTGTAAATCACGTTGAAAAGTTTAAAATTTACCCTGACCACAAAAACGGTCTTGTTACTATCAATTTCAGCCTTATAGGTAAAGGAAATCTTACATGTGAAGCATTTTATAATGGTAAGAGTGTGGGCAAGGCTGAATTTAAAGATGCTAGTGGCAATGAGATTGTACAGATTAAGCTCTGTGAAACTCACCTTTGGGAAGTTGGTAACGGCAGACTTTATGACCTTGAAATCACATTTGACGAAGATAAAGTTTATACATATTTTGGTCTTCGCAACGTTCGACTTGACGGATACAAGTTCTTAATAAATGAAAAGAGTGTTTTTCAGCGTCTTGTTCTTGACCAAGGTTTTTATAAAAAAGGTATTTACACCGCACCTTGTGATGAAGATTTAATCAAGGATATTGAACTTTCAATGGCACTCGGTTTTAACGGTGCAAGACTTCATCAAAAGGTATTCGACCCTAAATTTCTTTACTATGCTGACCAGTTAGGTTACATAGTTTGGGGTGAATATGCTAACTGGGGACTTGACTACTCAAATCCAAAAAGTGTTGATGTTTTCCTCAATGAATGGAAAGAGGCTGTTGAGCGTGATTTCAACCACCCTGCCCTTATCGGTTGGTGTCCATTCAATGAAACTTGGGACTACAAAAAGAGAAAGCAATATGACCCACTTCTTGCAACTGTTTACGACTATACAAAGTCAGTTGACTCAACGCGTCCCTGCATTGACACAAGCGGTAATTTCCACGTAAAAACAGATATTTATGATTTGCACGATTACAGCTATGATGTGGAATTTTTCAAGAAAAACTATGACCGTTTTATGACAGAAAATTATCTCTATGAACATGTTTTAGTTGATAATCCTGGTCGTCAGAAATATAATGGTGAACCTGTATTCATCAGTGAATACGGTGGAATTAAATGGGTCAGTGACGAATCAATTAAATCATGGGGTTATGGTAAAGATGTTAAAACTCCAGAAGAATTTGCCGACAGATATGTTGGTCTTACAGATGTAATCATGAGCAATTACAAGATGTTTGGTTTCTGTTATACTCAACTTTATGATATTGAGCAAGAACAAAACGGACTTTACACATATGACCGTGAAAAGAAATTTGACGATAAGATTTACGACAGAATTATTGCAGTAAATACACAGATTGCTGCTATTGAAAAGGAGTAATAATTCATGGATTTACTTGAACTCCTCTCTGATATAGTGATATATGGTTCTTCTGATTTAGTCGGTAATAAAAAAATTTCGTCTAAAACTCGCAAAAGGATTTTAGTTGTTTTTATTATTGTGAGTTTGTGTCATATTGGCATTTCTGCATTTTGTATCTTTTGGGCTATAAAAGACAAAAGTATAATACTATTAGTACTTGGTATTCTTTGTGTTCTGCTTTTTATTTACAATGCATTTAAAACAATAGAGAAGTATAAAGAAGCTCAACAAATGAACAAAGAAATTATTAAGGACTTTTTTGATAATCTTGCACCTCATTGGGATAATGAGCCAATTGCTGACAAGGAAATAATTGATACAATTCTAGATAATGGTGGCATTAAAGAAAATGCTGATGTGCTTGATGTTGCTTGCGGTACAGGTGTACTCTTTCCCTACTATCTCGAAAGAAATGTAAAGAGTATTACAGCAATAGACCTTTCCCCTGAAATGGTGAAAATTGCGAAATCTAAATTTCCGCAAGTAAACGTTATCTGTGGAGATGCAGAAAGCATTACATTTGACAGGAATTTTGACTGTATTGTGATTTACAATGCTTTTCCGCATTTCCCTGAACCTGAAAAGGTCATTAGCAATCTTTCAAAGTCATTGAAAACCGGCGGAAGATTTACTATTGCTCACGGTATGAGTAAAAAAGAACTTGATGAAATCCATATGAAATCGGCAGGTAAGGTTTCAAACATTCTTCCTGATTGTGATAATCTTGCAAAAATGCTTGAATCATATTTCAATGTGGATATTATGATTTCAAATGAAAAAATGTATCAGGTTTCGGGTACTAAAAAATAAGGGGTAACTTATGAACAACTATTTTCCTGAAGTAAAAAAGAATTTTGGTTTTGGCTGTATGCGACTTCCTCGCAAAGGTCCGCTTATTGACTATGAACAGGCAAAACAAATGATTGACACATTTTTAGATGCCGGGTTTAACTATTTTGACACAGCACACGGCTATATGGAAATGCGAAATGAGGCTACACTCAAAAAGTGCCTTACTTCCCGTCATCCAAGAGAAAGTTATATTCTTGCAAATAAATTATCCGAAGGCTTTTTCAAAAAAGAAAGTCAAATTAGACCACTTTTTGAAAAGCAGTTGAAGAATTGTGGTGTTGAGTATTTTGACTTCTACTTAATGCACGCACAAAATGCCACAAACTTTGAAAAATACAAGAAATGTCGTGCATATGAAACTGCATTTGACCTTAAAAAAGAAGGTAAAATTCGTCACGTAGGACTCTCCTTCCACGATAAGGCGGATGTACTTGACAGAATTCTTACTGAATATCCTGAAATTGAATTTGTACAAATTCAGTTTAACTACCTTGACTACAATGACGAGTCTGTTGAGGGCAGAAAATGCTACGAAGTTTGCCGTAAACACAACAAACCAATTATCGTTATGGAGCCTGTTAAGGGTGGTAGTCTTGTAAAGTTGCCTGACGAGGCTAAAAAAGTGCTTAATGACCTTAATGGTGGCTCACCTGCAAGTTATGCTATTCGTTTCGCAGCAAGTTTTGAAGGCATTTTTATGGTGCTTTCAGGTATGAGCGATATGGAGCAGATGAATGATAACATCAGCTTTATGAAAGATTTTGTGCCATTTAGTGATGCAGAATATGAAGCCGTAAACAAAGTTTGTAAGATTATGAATGCACAGCATCTTATTCCCTGCACCGCTTGTCGCTACTGTGTTGACGGATGTCCAAAAAACATTCCCATTCCCGAGATTTTTGCTTGTATGAATGACAGAAAGCAGTTTAAAGACTGGAATGCTGAATACTACTATGAAGATGTACACACAGCGGGTAAAGGAAAAGCATCTGACTGTATTGAATGTGGCTTATGTGAAAAGGCTTGTCCGCAACATCTTGAAATCAGAAAACTTTTAAAAGATGTTGCGAAGGAATTTGGTAAATAGGATTATGAAATTCACTAAATATTTATTCTGCTATTTTGTGGGTAATGCTCCTAAAGAAGAAACTGTGCATTTTGCAGTTTCAGAGAACGGATATAACTTTACTGCACTTAATAATAATGAGCCTGTGATTAAGCAGAATCTTGGAACGAAATGCTGTCGTGACCCTTACATATTCCGTGGTGAAGATGGAGTTTTTCATATTATCGCAACTGATATGAAAAGCGCTGACGGATGGGCAAATAACAATTCAATGGTTGTGTGGGATAGTGTCGATTTAATCAACTGGGAAAACGAAAGAATAATTGATTTTTCCAAATTTCCTGAAACCAAATCTGCAAATCGTGTTTGGGCACCACAGGTTGTTTATGATAAGATTCGTCAGGAATATATGATTTATTGGAGTAATAACAATGCAGATGAGGGGTGGCACACTATTCCATGGTATGCCTACACCAAGGATTTTATCACACTTACCACAAACCCGAAAATTCTGCATAATCCTAAAAGCGGAATGGCTGCCATTGATGGTGATATAATCGAAAAAGACAGCATTTTCTACTTATATGTTGCAGATGAAGAAAAAGACGGGATTTGCTATCTTGTTTCAGACAAGTTGGACGGTCCTTATACTGAGCCTGAAAACAACAAGATTTCTGTTGCTGATACTGCACTTGAGGGACATTGTACATATAAAATCTTAGGTACGGACAAACATGTGCTTATTGCAGACCAATTTAAAAAAGGCGGTTACTTTATGCAAGAAACCACCGATTTGATTCATTTTACTGCAGTACCAAAAGAAAAAATAAGTCTTGACCACCTAAAGCCAAGACATGGGTCAGTAATGCACATTACTGATGAAGAATACGAAAGACTTATAAAAGCATATTTTAAAAAAGAGGGAGTTTAACTCCCTCTTTTCTTTTAACCATTCATTTTCTTTTCAAGAAGTTCTTTGATTACAGATGGGTCACCTGCACCGCGAAGTTCTTTCATACAAGCACCGAAGAGAGCCTGTAAAGCCTTTGTTTTACCATTCTTGAAATCTTCAACTGCTTTTAGATTGTCTGCGATAACCTTATCAATTACGCTATCAATAGCGGATGAATCGAATTTCTTATCAAGTCCCTGTGCCTTAACGAACTCAACAGGGTCAACATTGTCTTCAACAACCGCGATAAGAACTTTCTTACCTGCATTTCTGTTGATTTCACCGCTATCAACCATCTTGATGATTGTAGCAAGTGTTTCTGCAGTCATTGTAAGGTCATTGAGTGTTTTGCCATCTTTACGGAGAACACCTGCACAGTCTGTAAGAATCCATGCAGCAACATCCTTTGAATTGCATCCCATAGCAACAATATCTTCGTGCATTTTTGCAATCTTATGGTTTGAAATAAGCATATCAATTTCTTTTTCAGAAATTCCTGCTTCACGATACTGTTCAGCTTTTTCGTCAACAGCAACAGGCTTATTTGCTTTAATCTCTTCAAGCCAAGCATCGTCAATGATAATCGGCATAAGGTTTGCATCAGGAAAATAACGATAATCTGCTTCAGTTTCCTTATTTCTCATTGCAAATGTTTTACCACTCACATCATCAAAACGTCTTGTTTCCTGAACAAGCTCTTCGATTTCATATTCAAGAGCATCCATATGTCGTTGTGATTCATACTTAATTGCTCTTTCAATAGCTTCAAATGATGCCATGTTTTTGATTTCAGTACGAACACCGAATTCTGTGCTACCTTCAGGACGAACAGAAATATTAACATCGCAACGCATTGCACCCTCTTCACACTCTGAAATGCCACTTGAACGGAACATTGATTTGAGTTTGTTAAGGTATGTTACAACTTCTTCAGCACTACGGAAGTCAGGCTGTGTAACAATCTCGATAAGCGGAACACTTGTACGGTTAAAGTCAACAAATGATGAGTTGCCACTATGAACAAGCTTACCTGCATCTTCTTCCATATGGATTTGCTTGATTCTGATATCTCTTGTACCTTCACTTGTTTTAAGTGTTACGCAACCATCAGTACAAATTGGATGATTTATCTGTGTAATCTGGTATGCACAAGGAAGGTCAGGATAATAATAGTTTTTCTTATCAAATGTTGTGTAACGATTGATGTTACAGTTGAGCATAAGACCTGCAGTAACTGCAAGTTCAACAACTCGTTTGTTCATAACCGGCAACATTCCCGGCATACCTGAACAAGCAGGACAAATGCAATCATTTGGTTCGTTTGCAGCAGAATGGCCACCACATGAACAGAAAATCTTTGATTCGGTGCTTAACTCAACGTGAGTTTCAAGGCCCATAACAAGTTCGTATTTCATATTATTTGCCCTCCTTTTCAACACAATGAGCAAGACTTAAAAGTGTGCTTTCACTAAAATGGTTACCCATAAGCTGAACACCATTTGTAACAAGAGCAGGAATACCAATAAGGTTTGGTACTGCTGTAAACACGCTTTCTGCAAATACTTTACCGAATGCATCTTTGATGTCGTATGATTCATATTCTGCTTTGCTACAAGCAGGTGTCAATATCGCATCAAACTCGCTGAATGCTTTCTGAAGTCCTTCTGCAACTACACGACGAACACGAAGTGACTTATCAAAACAATCTTTATAACGATTTTTTGAAAGAACATCTGAGCCATAAAGGATAACTGCTTTTGTAAGGAAGTTAAAGCCTTCTGTTCTTGTGTTCACATATAATTCATCAATGTTTTTGTATTCTTTTGCACGGTGACCGAATTTAACACCGTCATAACGGGATACATTGTTGCAAGTTTCAGCACACATAAGAATCTGCCAAGCTGTGTTTGCAATTTCAACCATATCACAAGTGATTTCTGTAACGTCAACACCGTTTGCACGAAGACTATCTGCAAATGCAAGAACTTTTGCCTTTGTTTCGTCATCTGCTTTGTCAAGGAGATACTTGTTAATTGCTACTTTCTTACCTTTTACATCTGTAATTGCATAGTCATAACTATCGTTGCGAAGGCTTGTGCCATCTTTATCATCGTGGCCTGCAATTACGTCCATAATCTCTGCAACTTTTTCTGCATTCTTTGCATAAACACCAATTTGCTCACCTGATGCTGCACAAGAAATTACACCATAACGAGAAACTGTACCATAAGTTGGTTTTAAGAAATCAACACCGCTGAGTGCTGCTGCACGTCTTGTTGAACCATTCATATCAACGCCAAGTGCTGCAACTACATCGCCATTTGCAACGAGAGATGCTGCTGAACCTTCGAGTTTGTCTTCCTGTGGTGCATAGTAAGAAAATTCACCAACAAGGTCAAGACCGAATTCGCCAACATTTGTTTTACCTGCTACTGTATAGCCTTTATCTTCAAGACGTGTAACTGCCTCTGCACTGAAAAGTGGCTTGAAACCATCTAAAATGCGTGAGCCTGCAGTTGTAACAACATCTTTTACAAGAATTGTATCGTCAACTGCGATATTACCATTTTCGTTAATCTGTGTTGCATAATATTTCATTACTATTCACCTCACTTTACAAGTCTTGGTACTTGCCAACTGTCTTCGTTTCTTTCAGGAGCACCTTCGAGAAGACTTTCTCTTGAGAAACTCTGTTTACGTACATCTTCACGAAGTACGTTTGTCATTGGCATTACGTGTACCATTTCTTCAATATTTTCTGTATCAATAGTTTTAAGTTTTGCTTCACTGTTAAGCATAGCAGTAAAAATGCCCTGCATAACTGTTTCTTCATCCTCTGTAAGTGACAACTGATTAAGCTGTTGTGCATTTGAGAATGTTGAGCGTTTACCTTGTGCTTTCTTTGATGTGCCACCAACAGCTGCCTGACGCTGTGCAAGAGCACTACCGTTGCCAAGAAGATGAACATCTTCAAGTTGTTGATTTGTAACCTCACTTGGAGCACCAAGTAACAAGTCTTGAGCATTACCGTTAAGCGGGAATGCAATAACATCAAGAATTTTTTCTTCGTCAGTTAAAAGCATTACCATACGGTCAATACCAGGTGCCATACCTGCGTGAGGTGGTGCACCATACTGGAATGCTGTATATAAAGCATTGAAACGCTTTTTAAGTTCTTCTTCGTCATAACCTGCAATTTCAAATGCCTTTTTCATAATTTCGTTATCGTGGTTACGAACAGCACCGGATGCCAACTCAATACCGTTACATACAAGGTCATACTGATAAGCCAAAACTTCAGTTGGGTCCTTTGTAAGGAGCGCTTCCATACCACCCTGTGGCATTGAGAATGGATTATGTGTAAAGATTGTTTCGCCTGTTTCTTCATCGTTTTCATACATTGGGAAATCAACAACGAAACAGAATTCAAACGCATCATCTGTGATTAAGTTAAGTTGTTCTTTGCCTGCAAGCCAAGTACGAATCATACCTGCCTTTTTCTCTGTTGAATTCTTCTTTTCATCACAGATGAAGAAGAGTGTTTCGCCTTCTTTAACACCTGTAAGCTCTGTAATTTCAACCTTTTGTGCATCGCTTAAGAATTTAGCAATAGGGCCTGCAAAAACGCCGTCTTTAAGTGTGATATAACCAAGACCACCAAGGCCAACTTCATTTGATGTTGCAAATTTAAGTGAATCTTCAAAGAATTTCTTTGATTTTCCTGTGCAATCAGCAACGATACCACGAACCGGCTTGCCCTTGAATGCAGGGAAATCAACACCTGCAAAGAAATCTGTAAGGTCACAGATAAGAAGTGGGTTACGAAGGTCAGGTTTGTCTGAACCATAAGTCATCATAGCATCTGCATAAGTGATTCTGCGGAATGGCTTAGGTGTAACCTTTTTATCTGTGAATGCTTTAAATGTGTCGTAAATTAAGTCTTCACAAACATCAAGAACTTCTTCCTGAGTTGCAAATGCCATTTCAAAGTCGAGCTGATAGAACTCACCAGGTGAACGGTCAGCACGAGCATCTTCATCACGGAAACAAGGTGCAACCTGGAAATAACGGTCAAAACCTGAAACCATTAAAAGTTGTTTGAACTGCTGTGGAGCTTGTGGAAGAGCATAGAACTTGCCCGGATGCTTTCTTGATGGTACAAGGAAGTCACGAGCACCTTCAGGTGATGATGCAGTAAGAATTGGTGTCTGCATATCAAGGAAGCCTTTTTCCTCCATCTTGTTACGGAGATGACGGATAATCATTGAACGTTTTACAAGATTATCATGGTTCTTTGGATTACGAAGGTCAAGGTATCGATATTTAAGACGCACTTCGTCCTTGCTCTGTCTTGATGCTCTGACATCAAACGGAAGCATATTCTTGCTCTTACCTAAAATCTGTAAACTGTCTGCAACAAGCTCAACGTAACCTGTTGCAATTTTTTCATTTACTGTATCAGGGTCACGTTTTTCAACAACACCACTTACAGAAATTACTGTTTCGCGGTTTACATTTTTAACTAATTCCTCGTTGTGAATAACAACCTGAGTGACACCCGTATAGTCACGAATGTCAACGAAGATAACGCCACCGTGGTCACGTACAACATCAACCCAACCTGCAAGCTGAACAGTTTGACCGATGTGTTTGTCACAGATGTCGTTACAGAATAGTGTTCTGTACATAGTATTTACCTCCAATTTTTCTCCCGAAACAAAATAAAAAGCCCCGGGAATACTTAAAATATTCCCGGGACGAGTAATTAAAATAAATACCCGCGGTGCCACCCGCATTGATACGCAAAAGCATATCCTCTTTTAATATTAAATTAGTTTTTGCCTTTAGAGTGTTCCCAAGCTTACTACTCATCTCAAACACGCTTTCAGTCGATGACGTGTTCTCCCTGACAGACTTTCCACAAAAGCCGAGTCTCTGCAAAATATTATAACAAAAAAATCTGTTTTGTCAAGATTTTTCACTATACAAATATTGTATGGTGAAACGATAAAATTATTACATACTAAAAATCAAAAAAGGTCACGAGAAGTGACCTTTTTGATTTTGGTGCGGACGATGGGACTTGACAGTCTGCTTCGGCTTTCGCCTTGCATACTATTCGCTTGGCGACCTAATTTCTTACGAAATTCGGTACCCACCAACCGTCTTGTGCTAAAAATGATTCACCGAATCATTTTCTTAACGCACAAACCCAAGGGTTCAAGTCCCTTTATTATCACATACTAAAAATCAAAAAAGGTCACGAGAAGTGACCTTTTTGATTTTGGTGCGGACGATGGGACTTGAACCCACAAGGAAGTAATATCCACAGGTGTCTGAGGCCTGCACGTCTGCCAGTTCCGTCACATCCGCATACTTTAAATTTTGCTTGATAATAATATCATTTTGAGTAATAAAAGTCAAGTATAATGACTTGTTAGACAGATTTTTTTGGGGGCATCGGATTGAGTGCAAAGTGCAAAACGCAAAGTGCAGAATGTAGGAACTGCGTTGCAATATTATAATAAAACCAAATTAGTGCATTGTAGGGGCAGGTAGGTCTCGCCTGCCGGCTCGGTCGGTGCTTCTGCTTCGCAGAGGTGTCCACCGGACACCCGCACCCGTGCCTGCCCGTAGTTTTATATAGAATTTGCGGTCGGGCACAGAGACCCGACCCTACATTACAATCGGTTTAGTATGTTGGTAATCGTCCCGACAAATTCAAATTCGTTTTACACATAAAAAAGCGGGGTCGAAACCCCGCCCTAAACACTACAAAAGCAACATATTGTACACTATTTAATTTTTGGATTACCTTTCTTTACTGCTTTATGGAAATCCTTATCCACACTACTACCGTTTTCTTCACGGTGTTCAAGATAATCTGCATACACTTTTGCATTATATGTGCCGTCACCATAATACACGTCTGCTGTGCATAGATAGTGATATGAGTCATCATATCGTGATAAAATCTGATTTTCGTAAGCCTTAACCCATTCTTGATAGATTGCAGATTGCTCATAATTAGTTGAATCAATTCCCTCTTCCAACATATCCGTACTATACGTTCCGCCACCTGTTACGGTGCCGTCAGGATGTGCACTGCCACGGAAAATATAATATTTACCCGTTTCAGGATAATAATCTGTTTTCCCTTCTTCCACCGGAAGATAAATACTTGTTCTAAGCCAATTTACACCACCGACTTTATAATAAGAAAATGTTGTTCCTGGCTCAATACTACCTTTAATGCTTTTTATCACATTAACCTTACATTCAGTAAATGGTCCACCATAGTAATCAATGATTTCGGGAAATTTATGAAAAAATCTATCGTGATTATAGTCATAAACATCTTCAACAAAGCCCACAAAAACATAATCATTGATACCAATGACTTCAGACAAGTTTTCAGTGTTAATCGTACTCTCAACACAGCCAACAAAAGAAGACATTTTTGTTGGTTCATAATTAAACCAAGCAACGAAAAGGACTATGAATACCAGAATAAGTGATGTGATTATAACAAGTGCTTTTTTCATTTTCATTTCTCCCTTCTACATATAAGTAGTCAAAAAGTGTTTTTAAACTAGATTATAATAATTATTCACCATATACGATTAACACAGTTTTTCCATTCTCATCCAAATAAACACTTTGGTCGCCTCCAAGTATTCCTTTAGTATAAAACAACACTTTCCAAATGTGTTCCTTTGCATCAAAATAAGTTGTAACACCATCCCATTGAATAGTACATTCATTTTTTGCTCGTTCAATGGCATCATCAATACTGCTAATTTCCGTGTCAGTTATGTTCACAAATCTCGTAGTTTTTACACCTGATTCACCTGCAATATATATTTTGCAATCTTCTGCATAGGAAAAATCCTCATAAGAGGTTTTTGTTGGCTTATAGTTAAACCAAACAACGAAAAAGACTATAAATACCAGAATAATTGATGTAATTATAACAAGTGCTTTCTTCATTTTTCCTTTCCCCTTTCATTATATAAGAGTGTTAAAAAATGAATTTTGTTTCAAATACATTATAATAATTATTCACTTGACAGTCAATGTGGCTTGTGATATACTTTTTTTGTAAATATTTGATATTATTCAGATAGGAGATATTACTATGGAAAGAATTAAGACAATCGAAACAAGAGACCTTACAGCTTCTGCCACAAAAGGCGGTTGTGGTGAATGCCAGACATCTTGCCAGTCAGCTTGCAAGACATCTTGTGGTGTTGCTAACCAGCAGTGCGAAAACTGCGAAAGCAAATAATTAAAAAATCTAATTGCTGAAAGCAGGTAATGCGTTTGTATTACCTGTTTTTTGTTGAAATGAGTTGTTTTTATGGTACATCAATACAAATTAAACGGTTACAATATCGTTCTTGACACTTGCAGTGGCTCTGTACATACAGTTGACGAAGTGGCTTACGATATAATTGCACTTTATAAAGACAAGAGTGCTGACGAAATCGTTAATGAGATTACAGAAAAATATAGTGATATAACCCCAAAGGATGTTCTTGAATGCCTTGAAGATGTAAAATATCTTGAAGAAAACGGAAAACTCTTCACACCTGATACTTATGAAGGTATGGCTTTTGATTTCAAGAACAGAAATACTGTGATTAAGGCTCTTTGTCTTCACGTTGCTCACACTTGCAATCTCAACTGTGAATACTGCTTTGCAAGTCAGGGTAAATATCACGGTGAACGTGCTTTAATGAGTTTTGAAGTTGGTAAACGTGCACTTGATTTCCTTATTGAAAATTCAGGTACAAGAAGAAATCTTGAGGTTGACTTTTTCGGTGGCGAACCACTTATGAACTGGGATGTTGTTAAAGAACTTGTTTCTTACGCACGAGTTCAGGAGAAAATTCACAACAAGAATTTCCGTTTTACACTCACAACAAACGGCATGCTCATTGACAACGATGTTATTGAATTCTCAAATCGTGAAATGAGCAACGTTGTTTTAAGCCTTGACGGAAGAAAAGACGTTCACGACAGACTTCGTGTTGACTATATGGGCCGTGGCAGTTATGACACTATCGTTCCTAAATTTCAAGAATTTGTTAAACGTCGTGGTGATAAAAATTACTATATGCGTGGCACATTCACACATAAGAATGTAGATTTCACAAACGACATTTTCCACATGGCTGATTTAGGATTTACTGAACTAAGTATGGAGCCTGTTGTTTGTGCTCCCGAAGATGCAAGTGCATTGACTGAAGAAGATTTGCCAATCCTTTATGAGCAATATGAACTTCTTGCAAAAGAAATGATTAAGAGAAAAAAAGAAGGCAGACCTTTCACATTCTATCACTACATGCTTGACCTTAAAAACGGTCCTTGTATTTACAAGAGAATTTCAGGTTGTGGTTCAGGTACTGAATATATGGCAGTTACTCCAACAGGTGACCTTTACCCTTGTCATCAATTTGTTGGTGACACAAAATACTTACTCGGCAATATCTGGGATGGTGTTACAAACAAGGAAATTCAGAATGAATTCAAACTTTGTAATGCTTATGCAAGACCTGAATGTAATGACTGTTGGGCAAAACTTTATTGCTCAGGTGGTTGTGCTGCAAACTCATATCACGCATCGGGCAAAATCACAGGTATTTATGAGTACGGCTGTGAACTCTTTAAAAAGAGAATCGAGTGTGCTGTTATGATTCAAGTGGCAGAAGCAGAAGAAAAATAAAAAAGGAAAAACAAATGGACACACCAATTTTTGACTTTGTGCAGAATTACATTAAAAGTAATACTGCCCGACTCCACATGCCGGGTCATAAGGGTGTGTCTTTTTTAGGCTGTGAATGTGCCGATATTACTGAAATCCGTGGTGCAGATGAGCTTTATGCACCCGACGGAATAATCAAAGAAAGTGAAGAAAATGCAAGTTCACTTTATGGCACATCAAAAACAATTTATTCTGCAGGAGGGTCAAGTCAAAGTATAAATGCCATGCTTTATTTGGCATATTTAAGAGCAGACAAGACAAAAGGAACTTTTGTCCTTGCAGGGAGAAATGCTCACAAATCTTTTATTTATGCTCTTGCAAAACTGGATGCAGATGTTGAATGGCTTTACCCCGAAACAACTGACAGTATTTGTTCTTGCGTTGTTACTGCAAAGCAAGTTGAAGAAAAGTTAAACTCACTCCAAAATAAACCTTTTGCAGTTTATATCACAAGCCCTGATTATTTAGGTAAAATATGTGATATTGAAAGTATTTCAAAGGTCTGCAAGAAACATGATATCCCCCTACTCGTAGATAATGCTCACGGTAGTTGCCTTAAATTCTGTGAAGAAGATTTGCACCCAATAAGTCTTGGTGCAGATATGTGTTGCGACTCAGCACACAAAACACTCCCCGTCCTTACAGGTGGTGGATACTTACATATTGCCAAAGATGATAAATATAGTTTTTCACAAAATGCAATTAACGCTATGGCGATTTTCGGTTCAACAAGTCCGTCATATTTGATTTTACAGTCATTGGATTTATGCAACAAATACATTAATGATAAAATTCATGAAAATATAAAAATCTGTACTGAAAAATGTAATGAAATCAAAGACATAATGAGTAAAAAAGGTGTTGCTAATCTTTCAGATGAACCTTTAAAGATTACTGCAGAT
This sequence comes from Clostridia bacterium, assembly GCA_017624735.1. Classification (GTDB taxonomy): domain Bacteria; phylum Bacillota; class Clostridia; order Oscillospirales; family Acutalibacteraceae; genus Fimenecus. The sequence goes on along the minus strand of JAGAMK010000024.1, from coordinate 5,496 downwards.
TTCCGTGAATTTGATTTCGATTTTGCAGAATATTTCAGGAATTACAACATTGAGTTCGAATATGCAGACGACAATTTTGTTGTGTTTATGCTTTCCCCACAGAATTCTCAAGAAGATTTTGCAAAACTGAAAAAGGCAATTGAAAATCTTAACGTTGAAAAGCCTAAAAACATTGAAAATACAGAATTTGAAATCGCAAAGAGAGTTGTAACAATCCGTCAAGCGATTTTCAGTGAGAGTGAAGAAATTGATGTTGAAAATGCACTAAACAGAATCTGTGCAAGTCCTACTGTTTCCTGCCCCCCTGCTATTCCGATTGCAGTTAGTGGCGAAAGAATTACCGAAAAGCATATTAAGTTATTTAAAAAGTATAATATCAATAAAATCAATGTAATAAAATAAGACCACTTGGGTTTCCCCTAGTGGTCTTTCATTTTTATACCTGATTTGCAACCATCTGCAAAATCTTACGAGCATCAATAGCAGAAACCTTTCCGTCGTTGTTTACGTCTGCTAATTTAAGCTGATGTTCATCCAAATCTCTCATTAGCGCAGCATATTGCAATACCCAACGAGCATCCATAGCTGTAACCTTACCGTCACCGTTTGCATCACCGATAACGGTTGAAAGCGCAGGAATGATTTCCTTTTCTACCATTTCGCACATAGTGCATTTATGCTCTCTTTCGCCATCTGCCTCTTCAGTTGGGGCAACAGTAACTACCCAATCCGTCCAATTGTGGTCTGCTATCGGAATTTCTCTTTCAAATTCCTCATCACACACGGAACAAACACCTTTTTCTAATCCAACTGACTCACAAGTAGCCTCTGTCACAGTCTCGTAAACAAATGAATGTGGTTCATTACTTATTAAACTCGTCCATTTATGAGAACAATTTTCACATTCATAAATCTGAATTCCTTGCTCATAACAAGTTGCAGGTTTTAAAGTATATTGGTCTCCTTGAGTATGTGAATTAGCACATCTGCCAACTATAGCACTAAAAGCACCTATTGTGTCACCATTGTTATTAACGGCAGTTATTGTTGTGAGTCCTTCACCTTCTCCGTAAACCGCAGCTGCACCATAGTAGTATTGCACTCCATCTTCCGTTACTGTGCCATATTCTGTTTCTAAAATTGGTGCAATATTAGCACTCTTTGTCTTGAAGGTGAACGGTTCAAGGCCAACCACTGTCAAAACTTGATATTCTCCTAATTGTACAGCAACGTCATATTCTGTATCTGCATAAATAACATTATGTGGTATTTCAGATTCATCCTCAAAATATATCAAGTTTGCTTGTTCAGGAATTCCTGTATATATAATATAACCCAAAGGACAACCTTCAAAGGCGTTGTCACCAATGTATATTGTATTTTTGCTTATTCTAAGAATATTCAATTTCTTACAGCCTTCAAATGCGGATGGGCCGATTGCAACAACACTTTCCGGAACAAACCATGAGCTTAGGTTTTCGCATGATTTAAAAGCACCCTCACCAATAGTCAAAAGAGTTCCAAGCATATAGGTTATGCCTCCAAGTTTCGGCATTTCTGCAAATGCATAAGCACCTATGTGAGTGACATCATTAATTAAAACATGCTCAATTTCGTCTACAAACGCTTCCCACGGACGATTCCCAATTGTAAAGTCATCCATAGGACCTTCATAATTCAATCCGCTAATTGATAAAGTTTTATCATACTCCGAATAATCCCATCTGATATTTTCTCCGCACTCACCATATGTACCTGACGCAGATGATGTTACTCCACCCAAGGCAAACATTGAGAAAATCATAATAATTGCTAATAAAATTGATAATGTTTTCTTCATTTTTCCACATCTCCCAACTTTTATTTTTTTGGAATAATTTAATTATACTACCTATAATCCCAAAAATCAACAGATTGTGGTTAATTTGTAAATTTTTCCTATTAGAATACAAGTTATAGAAACCCAAGATTAGAGAGTACAATTTATGATTTCGCTTTTACTCCGCTAAAATCAAAAGACGAGGTCAAGACCCCGCCTCATCTTTACAAGTTACACTAATTCATATTACAGTTGCAAGAGCAATTATTAGCGCCATTTCCACAGGAATCTGCATAGGGACATCCAACGCATTTTACACCTTTTTTCTTAGCTTTAACTATATAACCAATGGCACAACCTAATATAACTAAAACAACTGCTATAACAATAAAATTCTCCATATATTTCTCCTGATTATTTTACTGCTACTCTTTTCTTATTATTCATTTTCGCCTTCTGTGCCTTTTTGTCTCCACTGACACAAAGTGCACCAATAATAACCACAAAAACTAATACAGCCACAAGTCCTGCAATTGCATACTTAGTATTGAGAAGTGATGCATCTGTCAAAAGAGTACCTATTGTATACACGAGATACGATACTGTAAATCCTGTTGCAAATTGAAGTCCTATACCTGCCCAGAGCCATTTCGCACTCTTCATTTCTGAACGCATAGCACCGATTGCAGCAAAGCAAGGAGGAGTATAAAGGTTGAACATCAGATATGCAAGAGCCGCAACTTTTGTTATTGCCATTACTCCTGCAACCTCTGTGCCCGCACCATCCATAAGGGCTAATTCCTCTGTATCAATAAGGTTTTCAAGTCCTACAAAGCAAACTGCCAATGTACCAACAACATTTTCCTTGGCAATAAATCCTGTAACCGCTGCTGCTGCAAGTTGCCACGAAAGTACACCCACAACAGGAAAAAGCACATATGCAAAAGGTCCTGCAATTGAAGCGAGAATTGACTGGTCAGCTGATTCTGCCACTGTGAAGTTCCATGTGAATGTCTGCATAATCTGAACTACGGTATTACAAAGAAGAATAATAGTTGCAGCCTTTACCACATAGGACCAACCACGCTGACACATTGAAAGAAATGCTCTTTTAAGTGATGGCACTTTATATTCAGGAAGTTCGATAATAAAAAATGATTTTTTTGCTTTGTTGCCTGTAATTTTATTTACCAGAAGTGCACCAAAGAAGATAATAACGATACCTGTAAAATACATAAGAGGTCCAACCCATGATGCATCTTCAAAGAATGCACCTGCAAAAAGTGCAATAACAGGAAGTTTTGCACCGCAAGGCATAAATGGTGCTAACATCGCTGTTGCCCTGCGTTCACGTTCATCACGGATTGTACGGCAAGCCATAACACCGGGAATTGCACAACCTGTACCGATTACAAACGGAATGATTGACTTACCGCTAAGACCTACTTTTTTGAAAATTGGGTCAAGTACAACTGATGCACGAGCCATATATCCGCAATCTTCAAGAAGGGCGATAAGAAAATACATTACCATAACAAGTGGCAAGAAACCAATAACTGCAATTGCACCACCAATTACACCATCAACTAAAAGTGCTGAAACGAGTGGGTTTGCATTTTCAAAGAATCCTGCAATCCAACCCTGAAAACCTTCAAGAAGTGTTACAAGGCCGGGAATTACTGTTCCGTTTTTCATTTCATAGCCTTCAGCAATCCAAACACCCGGTCCTGCCTGTGAAATCCAGAAGACAAGGAACATTATAACTGCGAAAATCGGGAGACCAAACCATTTGTTTGTAAGAATATCATCAATTTTATCTTGGAAGTTTCTGTCCTTTGTAAGTACCTTACGAGTTTCAACAGTCTTTACAATTCCGTTTACAAAATTAAAACGTTTCTTATCAGCTTCAGTAACGGACTTTTTGTCTGTCATATTAACATCGCTTTGAACATAAGGTGCTTTCTGGGCCTTGCCAATGTTTGCAACTGCGGCAGCAACTACGTCCTTAAGACCCTCCGCAGATGTTGAAACTGTTTCAATTACAGGACAATTAAGTGCTTTGCTTAAAGCATTAACATTGATTTCAGTTTCTTTCTTTTCGTTGATATCACTTTTATTAAGTGCCACAACTACAGGAATACCTAATTCCAAGAGCTGTGTTGTGAAGAAAAGGCTACGACTTAAGTTTGTCGCATCAACAATGTTGATGATTACATCGGGTTTTTGATTTTTCACATAATCACTTGTAACACTTTCCTCTGATGTAAATGGCGACATTGAATACGCACCCGGAAGGTCAACTGCAACAAGCTCTTCTTCCCCATTATAAAGACTCTTTTTTATGGGACTTTCTTTCTTGTCAACAGTAACGCCTGCCCAGTTTCCGACTTTTTCATTCTTACCAGTTAAGGCGTTGTACATAGTGGTTTTACCACTGTTTGGATTACCTGTCAAAGCAATTCTCATATTTTTTCTCCTTTAATTTATGTAGACAGTTTTATGATATTTGTTTGTTAGCGATTGCTAACTATTTTTTAAAAAATATTCAGTTACCTTTGCCCTTTTAAATTAAAATGGCTTCGGCTAACTGATGGTCAATATTATATCTTGAATCTTTAATTGAAACAACACAACCGCCTTTTTTGTGAGAAATTACGGTTATTGGCTCACCTGCATAGCAACCAAGTGAAAAAAGAAACGAGTCCAGCTCATCATCATCGGTTACGATATCCTTAATAATATATTCAATTCCCTCTTGAGCATTAAGTAATGTCATTTTTGTCACCTTGAACAAATGTTATTATTAAATTAGCGTAGGCTAACATTTAAACTAAAATATAGGTTAGCCACTGCTAACTACCAATAATTATATAGATGTATCAGTCTTTTGTCAAGAGTTTACAGGAAATTTTTTCAAAAAAAGAGTACTTAAAAATCAAGTACTCCCCTCTGTTGCCAAAGTGTATTTAAAATCTTCGATAATGTTTTCCGTATGACATGGCTCAATATGAAACTCATTCATTTTATTAACAAGGTCTGTTATTCTATTATAATCGGTTGTGACATTGCAAATATACTTACGAGTCAAATCGTTATGAAGCATCAGTACCCCAAAACTTGCTTCCTGATAGTCCACACCATCTACCATACATTTCAAAACATAATATTTCATAAATTAACCCCTCATTTTCACATTTAATTCTCGCGTGTCGATTTGTCAACATTATAGCCTAATGTTGACAATATGTCAACAGGTTTATTAAAAATAATTTATATTTTTGCTACAAATGCCATAAAATAGTATTAAATCAATAAAAATCATATCTTTCACAAAAAACCACTTGACAAATTCGATTTTAAAGTGTATTATTATAAGGCACTCGAGAGAGTAACAGTTAAATATCGCGGAGTAGAGCAGTTGGTAGCTCGTCGGGCTCATAACCCGAAGGTCGTTGGTTCAAGTCCTCCCTCCGCAACCATTTCGAGTGTTCATTACGGATTTCGTGTGAACACTCGACTTTTTTATTTAATTTCATAGTTTCATCAATGTGTATCGAGCAGGTTTTTTCCTGCTCTTTTTTGTTATGCAGTGAGATATTCCACTGCTACACCCTGACGGGTATCTGCTTTGTAATTATCTGCGTTAGACGGGATTTCAATATATCCCACAAAGCGAT
>JAGAMK010000023.1 GCA_017624735.1 Clostridia bacterium | reverse complement strand
GGTTTTTGTCATTTTGTCTAAACGAAAATTATATGGATTAAAACTGCTTCGCACCTTAAATCTTATAAGTTTGAGTGCAAAACAAGGCATAAATGCGAAGGAATCCTGACGGATTTCAAGCATTTTAACGAAGTTTTGTGCTAAAATCATTGATTTAAGGCTGTTAAATCCCTAATTGAGAGACCCCAATGGTGGGATTTATAATGTATAAAAATTATTCGCCTTTCATTCCAAGAAGTTTAACCTTGCCATCATAAACAGCTTGAGAAACCTTGATTGAGTCAAAAATTGCTGCTTTAATATCGTCAGGAGTTGCACCAAGTTCCTTTGAGTAACTGTCAGGGATAAAGAGGTTAACATCCATAATATCTGCAAGTCCGTCAACATCAATACCGCTTTCAATACCCTTTTCAGCATATTCTTTCTTAACTCCGCCAAGACCCATACGCATCATCCAAGGAGCAACAGAGATAATCTTACGATTTTCGCCCATGCCTCTTGCTGCATAAACGATTTTAAGGAATTCTTTCCAAGTAAGGTTATACATACTGATAGGCCATGCTTTTGCGCCCTTTGATTTTTCAGCAGCACCAACGATTACCTCGCCAACCTGACGAACTGTAAGCATTGCTGTACCACCACCCGGATACATTGTGAATGGAAGTTTATCCATTCTCTTAATCTGTTCAATAAGGATAACCCAAACAGGCTTTCTGCCTGGCTGTGTACCGAAGATGTAAGGAAGTTCAAGAACTGCCACATCAAAGTTTTCATCAGCAAATGAGAATGCAACATTTTCCTGGTCAATACGGCTTCTGATATAAGGATGCTTTTCAGTAAGTTTCATGTCAGGTCTTTCCTTTGCAAGATATGCAAAGTATGAACCAAGAATAACAGCACTCTTAACACCAACCTCTTTGCAAAGAGGAAGGATTCTTTCAAGTGGCTGAATATTATATTTGTAATATGCATCATAAACAGGTGCAGGGAATTCAACACGTTCATCAATACCTGCAGCGAAAACGAAACAATCGTGACCACGAAGAAGTTCACGAATCTCGTCATCTGACTTTTCATAGATATTGCAGAATTCCAATTTCATTTCCTTTGGAATTGGAGCACCTTCCGGAAGTGGAGGAAGAGCAACGCTAGTTACTTCATGTCCTCTTTCAATAAAGATTCTTGCAGCTTCACAGCCTAAAAGACCTGTGCCGCCAATCATAAATACTTTCATTCTGTTACCTTCTCCTTAAAGTTATCAAAGATTTCAGGACCATATACATTATTTTCACCCTGACGGTCCCAAACCTGAGCAAAGAATGGGTTGATTCTTGCTTCTTCATCATAATTCCATGGCCAAGGGAGTTCCTGAGGACACCAATGACCACCTTTGAGTACAAGGTTAGGTGACATTTCGAACTCATTGCCTCTTGCACTCACCCATTTAACAGGAGTGTACATATCAACGATTTCAGTTGCAAGACACTTACCACCTCTGAATTCAGCAGCCTTCTGCAAATCTTCAAGAGTAAGAGAATCAAAAGGTTTTGTTTCATCATAACCATGGTCAAGAACAACAACATCGTCAGCAGTTGTTTTCTTTGATGGAATAACAACTTCGAAATCATCCCAGCTTCTTGGAAGTTTTTCATATTCTTCCATACTACCATAGTAAGCCTTCATTCTTACATCAACTTTATTTGCTGCCCACCAAAGTGTACCATATTCGGGAGTTTCTGCAATCTTCTTCATCCAAAGATTCTTAAGGATTGGAGCAAAAGGTTTTGCAAGGAAAGCAAGTTTATAGTATCCTTCAACCTTATTCATCATGCTCTTGAAATACTGCTTGACAGGAATATTAGCACGGAAGTGGCAGTATTTTTCAAGTTTGTCACCATCATAATACCACTGACCGTGGAAGTTACGAGTTGTGAACCAATGTGGGTCAAAAAGTTTTTTAGGTGAACCAAGACCCAATGTACCGAGGAGAAGTTCTTCAAACTCAAAGTTTGTAATTCTGTACTCTTCACCTGAACCGATGTTGTAGAAGTTTCTCCAGAATTCTTCAGGAATATCGTCACCACAAACATTTGCAAGAAGACGACCTGAATCTTCAACAGTTGCCCATTCAAGCATACCATTGATTGGAACGTGATACATAATTGGTTCAAGGTTTTTAAGGATTGCAGGATAAAGGATACCTGACTGACGAAGTGATACCCAATATTTAAGACCTGATTCAGCAAAAACTGCTTCTGCCTTAATCTTACTGATAGCATAGTGGTCATAAACGCTGACTTTAAGTGGGTCACCTGTTCTGCCCCAATGAATAGGAGCATTTCTGTCGCCTGTTTCAGCAACTGTACCTATGTAAACAACCTTAACAGCATCAGGATTTGGCTGTGCTTTAACAGCTTTAACAATGTTCTGTGCAGCAGCAACGTTTGTTTTCTGTGTTTTAACAGGATAATAGTCAGCAGCAGGAGAAACCATACCACCAACATGAAGAACATAGTCTGCACCATTTACCATTTCAAGAACATCTTCATAATTTGTAAGGTCACCCCAAACAAGCTTAACAGCTGGGTCATTTTCATAAGCTGCAAACTTTTCACGGTTTTTCTTACTACCACGGTTAAGAACAACAATGTTGAACTTATCTTTTTTTGCATACAACTCTTTAAAACCAGCCCATCCCATTGTACCAGATGAACCTGTAAGAGCTACGGTTTTTTTCTGCATAGGAATACCCCCATCTTTATTATTCATACATAAATAATTATACCTTTGTCTTACATATTTTGTCAATAGCAAAAGCAACTCATGTACACAATTGAAAAAAGTGATTATTAAAAAACTCCTTGCCATCATGCTGACAAGGAGATAGTTTTTTGTTATTAATTATACTCAAAGGTATATGATTCGAATCCCGATGAATAGAGTTGTGTACCATCTGCTAAAACCCACATTGCTTCAAGATTTTCTGTTGATTCAACAATCTTCTTGCCTTCCTCATAATCCATAATGAATAAAGCTGTTGACATAGCATCACCCAACCCTGAATCATTAGTAATTACTGATACTGAACGGTATTTTGTACCCGGCATCAGTGTTTCAGGGTCAATTATGTGATGATAATTCTCACCATTCACAATGTAAAAACGTTGATATGAACCACTTGTTACAACGGACTCACCCGAAAGTTTAAGATATTCAATATATGGTTTTTCTTCATTGTTAATGTCAGGATTCTCTATTCCCACCTTCCATTTTTCTTCGTCTGCCATACCTATTGTACGTACATTTCCACCTACATTGAGAATATACCCGGTTATTCCCTTACCCTCAAGATGTTTTGCAATTTTTTCTACTGCAAAACCCTTTGCGATTGCACCAACATCGAGAGTCATCGACGGGTCAGCAAGAAATACAGTATTTTTATCCGTATCAATAATTAAATCATCAATATTCGTGTGCTTTGATGCCTCTTTAAGTTCATCCATTGGTGGAAGTTCTGCTTTTGCAGGGTTATCAAGTCCTTCGTTACGATATATATGCCAGATTTCAAGCACACTACCCATAGCAATATTCACGTTACCATCAGTTTTCTGATACATTTCCTTGGCAAAGATAAGCATATCAATTATTTTTTTGTCAACTGTCACAGCGGTATGCTTACCGTCAACAATGTCGTTGATTGTAACAAGGTTATTCAAGCCTTCATATCGGTTATAGATAGTGTAAAGGCGATGATATTCACGTAAAAGAGTTGTAATTTCCTTGCAAACTTCATCAAAGTCTTCTTGTGTTTTTTCATAACCGATAATGGTTGTAGCGGTGTCAAAATAATCAAAGTAATGTGAATTGAATTTTGTTTTATGTGGCTCTGTATCACAAGATACAAGCAACATCATAGGCAATACTGCTACAATAATTGAAAGAATAACAGATACATACCTTTTCATTTTAACACCACCTCACATAATAATTAAAAAGGGATGTTGAAAACAACATCCCCGAATTTTTAATAGGTCTGATTATGCCTTTGCAGCAGCTTCTGCAGCTTTAATCATATCGCTGATACCGATTGTGCAACCTGCAGTTGCAAGGTCACCGGTACCATTGCCTTTTTCATCTGCCAATTTAGCAAAGTCAGCAGCTGTTTTGCCTACAAGAGCCTTATCGAATTCAGCAGCCTGTTCATTCCATTCAAGAACTTTACCGTCGTTATTAACATCCTGTGCGTATGGATTTCCGCCCATGCCATAGTCTTTACCAAGTTCAAGTTTTGTCTTAACTTCTGCTTTTGCATCGTAAGTTGCTTCACCTTTAGCATTGAATTTAATTTCGCTAGATACACAGTCTGTCTTAGCAACTACAACTTTACCTTCTGCATCTGTAACAACAGCTGAAATTGTAACGTCATAAGCCTGAACACCATCTGCCTCTTCAGTTGCATCTTTACTACCATGGTCAGCTGCAAGAAGAGCAAGTTTAAGATTGTTTTCTGCTGTTGCTGTTGAATCAGCAGCATTAGCAACTGCCTTATCAAGAGCTGCCATAAATTCAGCAACATTAATTGTACAACCTGCTGTTGCAAGGTCACCACTTGTCGCACCATTTTCAGCTACAAATGCTTTAACTTCTGCAGGAGTTTTGCCTGTTGCAGTTTTCATAAAAGCATCAGCCTGTTCGTTCCACTCAAGAATTTTTCCGTCGTTATTAACATCCTGTGCGTATGGATTTCCACCCATGCCGTAATCTTTGCCCAAGTCGTATTTTGTTCTTAAATCTTCAAGAGCAACTATTTTACCGTCTTCAGTCCATTTTGGTTGAAGGTCAACTGAGTCAAGGTCAATCTTAACAATTTTGCCATCTGCATCAAGAAGAACTGCAACGGCTGTTGCAATAAATTCACCTGATGTTTCTTTTGCTTCGCCATAGTTTGCAACTACGCCAAGACCAAATTTAAGTGTAGCAGCCTTATTATCGTCGTTATTTGCAGGGTCTTTTGAGCAACCTGCAAGAGCAACAACTGCAAAAAGCATTACTACTGCAAGAACTACACTGAGAATCTTTTTCATAATTAGTTTCTCCTTTTTTGTTTTGTTTTATATTTTTATGGATAAATCCATGTACATTATTACAGATTTTCAACATATTGTCAACTATCTCCGTAATAATGATTCCACTATATTTTTATTGAATCCGTACGTTTCAACAAAAAGTTACTGCCTATTCCAATAAACACTCCTGCAATAGTGCCTGTTACAGCAAGTACAACCATGTAGTATCCGATTTGAACAGTTTCAAATAAAAATATCGCCACAATAATCTGTCCTAGGTTATGGGCAACAGCACCTGCGATGCTTACACCAATTGTGGAAAACCTATCTGTTTTCTTTAAAATGCTCATAAGCAACAGGCTCAACACAGCACCTACAACGCTGTATGCCAAAGTCATCACATTTCCGAATAACATTGATACGATTATCAGTCTTATTCCTGATACTATGGCTGCGTATTTAAATCCAAAACGATAAAGCACAAGAACAATTATAAGGTTTGGCAGTCCTACCTTAATCCCCGGAACTGCAGTCCAAATTGGTGGTAAAATTGCTTCAATATATGCAAGTATCAAGGCAACAGAGGTTGTGATTCCAAGAAAAGCAATTCTTTTAGTTCTTTCATTCATTCAATCACATCCCCTTTCGCTTTCACTTGTCACACTACACAACTGCATCAAGATTTTGATTACTTGCTTCTTTTTTTACTTCAATCACAACTTTATGAGGAAGACAAACAATAGTTTCTCCAACAAAAGAAATCTCTCTGTGCCCCACACAAATTCCATCGGGACAATTTGCAGTTAAAACTGATGCTTTGCCATCTTTAATTACAAGAGTATTGGTATATTCACCATTTTCACCCGTTATTATTTCCTTAGTAATATTCTCTGTAATTGAATAACTATATTTTTCAACTCCATCAATTTTCACTACTACATAACTACCGTTTTTCTTAGTTGCATTTAAAAATAAAAACCCAGCCACCGCTATTATCAAAATAACGGCAGCAAGGATTATATCATTTCGTTTTCTTTGATTTTTTTCAGAATTATTCTTCATAAAATCAGCCGATAACTCCGTTCTTCATGTCAACAATCTTCAAGCGTCCTGTTGGGCAAACCTTTGCACATTCACCACAGTCTTCACACTTATCATAATCAATAACTGCAAGATTATCAACAACTTTAATTGCATCATGCTGGCAAGTCTTTTCGCACTTTTTACAACCTAAACAAGCATTCATACAATGCTTACGCGCAACTGCTCCCTTTTCCTTGTTGCTGCAAGTAACTGCAACAACAACGTCTTCTCCAACAAGAGAAATAACTCCCTTAGGACAAGTTTTAACACATTTGCCACAAGCGATACAAATTTTAGGGTCAATTCTTGCCAAATCATCTTTAACTGAAATAGCACCCACAGGGCATTCAGCTACACAGTCACCAAGGCCGATACAACCGAATTTACACGAGAACGGGCCACCATAAAGCATAGCTGCAGCTTTACAACTCTGAACACCATCATAAGCTACTTTCTGTGCATTTGCTGAACAATCGCCGCTACAATTCACATAAGCCACCTTTGCTGGTCCAACACTAACTTCCACACCTAAAACATCTGAAAGCTGACCTGCTACATCAGGACCACCGGGAATACAAAGATTGGCTTCTGCTTTACCTTCTGCCACTGCTTCAGCGTAAGAATCACAACCCGCAAAACCACAAGCACCACAGTTAGCTCCCGGAAGACACTCGCGAACCTTTTTTGCAGTTTCATTTTCAGGAACTGCAAAGAAATGAGATGCAACTGCAAGTAAGATACCTGCAAGAAGACCAACTGCTGCCACTACAAGAAGAGCTGTTAAAATTTCCATATTCAAATACCCTCCTTATGCCAATAAGTTTTCAACGATTCCTGCAAATCCAAAGAATGCCATTGAAATAAATGATGCTGCAACGAGTGTTACAGGAAGACCTTTAAAACTTTCAGGAACATCGCTTTCCTCAATGCGTGAACGCATACCTGAAAAAAGAACCATTGCAAACAAGAAACCAAGACCACAACCCAATGAGCTTACCATTGAGAAAAGGAAAGCATTTGAGTCTTCAACACCATAGTCTGTGATATTGTTTATTGTTACACCAAGAACTGCACAGTTTGTTGTAATTAAAGGAAGGTAAACCCCAAGACTCTTATGAAGCGCCGGAATAAACTTCTTCAAGAAAATTTCAATAAACTGAACAAGTGCAGCAATAACAAGAATAAATACTATGGTCTGCATATATCCCATTTTAAGTGGGTTAAGAATGTAAGCCTGAATTGGCCATGTTACTGCAGTTGCCACAAGCATAACAAAGATAACTGAAACGCCCATACCAACTGACTGATTAACTTTCTTTGAAACACCAAGGAATGGGCAAATTCCCAAGAATCTGCTGAGAACATAGTTATCAACAAGAACAGAAGACATAATAATGATGATTAATGTTTTTACCATTTCCATATTCATTTATTTGTCCTCCTTTTCTGCTGAACATCCACCATGACAACTTGATGCTGATGGGCAACCCTCGCAAGAAAATTCCTTTTTCTTAATAAGCTTACCTTTTGTAATCTTATTAACTACTGCAATAAGAAGACCATAAACCATAAGTCCTCCCGGTGCTTTTATAAGGATACCGATTGTTAATCCGTTTTCTACAAGGAATGGAATTTCATTACCTGCAAATGAACCTGCACCTACAACTTCACGGACTGTTGACATTGCAAGAAGTGCGATTGTAAAACCGATACCCATACCGATACCGTCAAGTGCAGACTTGCCAACTGAGTTTTTACCTGCGAACATTTCTGCACGACCAAGAATAATACAGTTAACTGTAATAAGAGCAAGATAAACACCCAAAGTCTCATACAAATCAGGAATAAATGCCTGAATAAGCATTTGAACAACTGTTACGAAACCTGCAATGACAACGATATAGCAAGGAATTCTTACTGTATCTGGTATAAATTTTCTCAATAACGAAATAACTATATTTGAGCAGATTAAAACTGCCATTGTAGCAAGTCCCATACCGAGAGCACCGTCAACACTTGTTGTAGTAGCAAGCGTTGGACAAGTGCCAAGAATAAGTACGAAAACAGGATTTTCACGGAGAAGACCTTTTAAGAGAATTGACATATTGTTCTGTTTACTCATAATCAAGCCACTCCTTCCATAATTTTCACTGCTTCAATAGCTTTACCGATACCACTCTGATAACCCTTTGTTGTAAGTGTTACACCTGCAACAGTATCAATTTCTTTATAGGTATTTTCGTCTTTACCAATGTACTGAGCACTGAAATCTTTATCTGCACAGATAGAGCCTACACCATCTGTTTCTGACTGCTTAACTGTCACACAGTTAATAATCTCACCCTTGTCTGTCAATGCTACCTTAATGTAGATGTATTCACCTGAACTTGTGTACTTGTCGCCGTTTATACCATAACCTGCTGTATGAAGCTCAATTACATAATTACCATTTGTTGTCTTATATGCTTTATCAATATGTTTAGGCATATCAGCATATTTAGAAATATCAACTTCCTTGAGGGATGATTTAAGCATTATTTTTGCGTTTGCTTCAATATTTGCTTTAACATCATCTGCTACTTCTGAAACCACAACACCATTTGCATCAACGCCAACAAAGATTTCTTCTTCGCCAACCTTTGTTACATAAACATAACCTGCATCATTGTCTGATTTGTAGATTGCAGACACATTTTCAAGTTTTTCGCTGATAAATACTTCTGTAAACTTGCCTTCACCTATTGGAAGTACTGCTTTAAGATTATCTGCAAGAATCTCTTCTTCTGTACGGATATCTGCACTACCGCCACCAAGAATAATTGCAGTATTAAGTGCATCTTTAACTGCACCTTTATATGCACCGGTTGTCATTGTTGCACCGGAAACTGTTGCAAGGTCGTCAATTGAACCAACCGTTGCACCCTTGGTTGTTTCACCATAAGTTTTTTCTACACCAAGAGTTTCATTACTTGAAAGGCAAACTGCACCTGTTACAACACCGTTGGCATCAACACCACACATAATAATCATATCAGGTCCATAACCCTTAGCAGTCAACTTAACTACACACCCACCATTTGATGCTGTGTATGCTTCTTGGACTGACTCAGGAAGTGTATATTTTGCAAGGTCAACTGCTGTAAAATCACCACCGTCGGGCAACACTTCAAGTAAAGCCTTATTTGCAGCTGCTTTTTGATTTTTATCAATAATTGGGGCTGTTTTCGAGTTTGTTACTGCAAGAAGTGCAGCAATCACAGCACAAATAACTGTAAGAGATATGATACTTTTTATGTATTTTTTCATTTTTTCTTACCTCCAAACAGTTTTCTTGGAGTTGCTGCGTCAATATATGGATTCACAATATTCATAAGAAGAATTGCAAATGACACACCTTCAGGATATCCACCCCAGAAACGGATAAGCACAGTAATAACACCTGCACCGATACCGAAAATCAACTTGCCCTTTGCAGTTGATGGAGAAGTAACATAGTCTGTTGCCATAAAGAATGCACCAAGCACGAGTCCACCTGAAAGCACCCAGGCAAGAGTTGTTTCAATATTCCAACCCTCAACTGCGAATGTGAAGAGAAAGGTTGTACCAATAAATGCAACAGGAATATGCCATGTAATTACTTTACGAACAAGAAGATAAATTCCACCAATAAGAAGTGCTACTGTGCAAGTTTCACCAAGTGCACCACCACATTTTCCAAGGAACAAATCAAGAAGATTAACCGTTTTATCCAATGCTAAATCCGCAAGTGGAGTTGCTCCTGATGTTGCATCAACTCCATTTGGGAAAGCCGCTTTAGTCATTGAGCCGAATGCAATAAGCATAAACACACGTGCTGCAATAGCAGGGTTTACAATGTTCTTACCAAGACCGCCAAAAATTCCTTTTACAATCACAATTGCAAAAACAGAACCTACTGCTGCTTGCCACAACGGAATGTTTGCAGGAAGATTAAGTGCCAAAATCAATCCTGTAACAACTGCACTCAAATCTCCTATTGTTTGTTCTTTTTTTACTGCAATATTAAATATTGCTTCGCCAGCTACCGCTGAAATAACACATACAGCAATAACAAGTAATGCAGGAATTCCAAAGAGAATAACTGCTGCGATAGATACAGGAACAAGCGCAATGATAACATCAAGCATTGTTCTCTGTGTTGAGTTTTTACTATTGATATGTGGGGACAATGAAAGATGAAGTTTATTTTCCATTATACATTACCCTCCTTTTTCTTTGCACGGTCTGCTGCAAGCATCGCCTTTGCAAGATTATTTGTTGTAGCCAAAGGACGCTTTGCAGGACATACATAGGAACAGCATCCACAAAGCATACAAGTATCTGCACCAAGTTTTTCAACTAATTCTACATCATTGTTATTGTATGCTTTTGCAATAGCAGCGGGATTGATACCAAATGGACAACTGTTAGTGCACTTGCCACATTTAATACATGCTGTTGTTTTTGCTGTTTTTGTTTCTTTTTTATCCAATGCGAGAATTGCATTAGTCTGTTTAAGTACGGGAACGGAAAGGTCAGGAACTGCAATACCCATCATTGGTCCACCGTAGAGAACTTTTACAGGGTCACTTGTGAAACCACCACAGAAATCAAACACATCTCCAAGTGTTGTACCAATAGGTGCAATTACGTTTTTAGGTTCTTTAACAGCACCACCGTCAACTGTGATTACTTTTTCAACAAGAGGCATACCTGTTTTTAAGAAGTTCGCTAGATTTGCCATTGTTGATGAATTACATACAATACAACCAACATCTGCCGGAAGCTGTCCAACTCTAATTGTTCTTCCGGTTGTATGATATACGAGAACTTTTTCGCCACCCTGCGGATATACTGATTTAAGTGCTACAACCTTAATTTTACTATTATTAGATGTAACCTCTTTCATCTTCGCAATCGCAGCTTTTTTATTGTTTTCGATACCAATTATGATTTTTTCAAAGTTAAAATATTTATCTGCAGTTTCAATTGCAAATAATATATCATCTGCTCTTTCTGTCATTGTAATTGAGTCGCTTGTTATGTATGGTTCACATTCTGCACCATTTATTATAAGAGTATCGATTTTCTTATCTGTAGCAAATTTTACATAAGTTGGGAAACCTGCGCCACCCAAACCTACAAGGCCACTCTTTTTAACAGCTTCAATGAAATCTTCTTTACTATTCACCTGTGGTGGAACAATTGAAGATTCAACTGTCATCTGGCCATCGGATTCAATAGTAATTGCAGGAACTTTTCTTCCGTTTGATGCAACCACATCAGAAATATTTTTTACAGTACCGGATACACTTGAATAAACAGGAGAAGAAACAAAACCGTCCTGCTCCGCAATCAATGTTCCCACGGATACAGAGTCACCGACTTTAACTATAGGTTTTGCTGGTTTACCAATGTGCATGGCCGTGAGAAGCGTAACCATTGATGGTACAGGCATTCTTACAGCTGACATTCCAGCAGTGTTTTTTCTGTGAGGTACGTGAATACCTTTTAAAGAAAAAGCCATAAATTCATCCAACCTTTCTTCACTTCTACATGGTTAAGGTAACAGAAATAATCCAAACCACATAATACAACGACTATATTATATATTAGAATACAATGCTATGTCAATACAGTCGAATTGATAAAAATACTACCAAAAAAATTGTAACAAATGCCAACTGTTTTTCAACAAGAAACAAAAAACGAGTAGCACAAAGCTACTCGTTTTTTCAATTTCCGTTTTAAAATCTACCCCAAAAATCAACGCCCCAAGGGTGTTTTTGCTCTTCCCAGTCGTCACGATGCTTAATAATTTTCTTTCGCATCTCATCGACTTTATCTTTATATTCCTCACGATTTGCAAGATTTTCAGTTTCCCAAGGGTCATTTTTTATATCATAAAGGAATGTCCATTTGTCTTCGTCCTTATCACCATTACGATATTCAATAAGTTTGTAGTTTTCATCTTTTACACCACGGACAAACTTATCAAAAATAAGATATAATTCATCACGGAACCTATCGCCATGATTACCGTCAAGAAGGTGTGCAAAGCTTTTTCCGTCAACTGACTCCGGAATATCTATACCAATTTTTTCACAAAGTGTTGGGAATATGTCATAAAGATAAACATAGGCATCATTTCTTGTGTTCTCAGCAATTTCTGGTCCCGCCATAATTAGTGGAATACGGACACCGTGTTCATAAATATCTTCTTTACCTAACCAACCGTGCTGACCAACAGCAAGACCGTTATCACCTGTAAATACAATAATTGTGTTATCCTCTTCACCTGACTCATGCAAAGCATCAAGCAATCTGCCGATTTCAAAATCGAGATGTGTAATCATTGCAAAATACTCGGCAACATGATGCTTGATTTCACTTTCTTGTCGTGGATAGGATGCAAGATGTTCGTCACGATGCACCATAAGTGGATAATTAGTATCAATAATCTCCTGAAAATTAGGTGGTAAGGTAATTTTTTCAGAGTCGTACATCTGACGGAATTCGTCAGGCATAGTGCGAGGGTCATGGGGTGCTAAATATGCCAAATACATAAAGAATGGTTTGTCTTTACCTGCATTTTCTTTTAACAATTCAATGGCAGAATCAGTAAGTAATGTGCTTGAATGTTTGCCAGGGTCAAATTCGTCACAATGTTGCTCTTGTGGATGATTGTCGTTGTAAAAATCAACTACAAAATTGATTACATTGTCATATTTTCCTGTAGGGTCATATCTGCAGGTTGGCACATTCCAATGGTCCCACATACCGCCGAAAAAAATCTTTGCACCCTGAGTAAAACTTCGTGCGTAAGCAGGGCAACCATTATGCCACTTACCAAGTCCGATAGTTTCGTATCCGTTATTTTTAAAAGTTTCCGCAAGAGTTTTGTGCTGGGGTGGAATGTTACCGCCCAATTCTTCCAAATGGAAAGGATTTCGTCCCGACATAACCATAGCACGGCTTGGCATACAAACAGCACCACAAGTACCACCTGCAATATGTGCACGGACAAAGGATGTGCCACGTTTTGCAAGTTTATCAAGATTTGGTGTAATTATCTCATTGTTACCCAAAGCATGAATAGTATCAAATCGTTGGTCGTCAGTTATGATAAATAAAACATTCGGTTTTTTCTGCATAAAAACACCACCTTTAATGATTAAAGTATAATGTAATCAAACAAATTTTGCAACAAAAAAATCCCCTTGGATTGCTCCAAGGGGATAAACTTTTTATTTAACTGCAGGAAATTCAAAATCAAAGAATCCTTTTGCACCGAACATAATATAAACAACATCGTTAAGACCTTTGAGGGTTGTGTTGAGAATATTATCTAAATCACTTGGTTCAGTTTCAGGTTCATAAACTCCGATTTCAACAAGCATATCACGAACTTTGTCAATTATTTCATTATCTTTTTCAAAATCATTTACTGTTCTCTTTGTCATTTCATCTGCTTCTTTAAGAATTGCTTCCTGTTCTGCAGTGAGAACATAACCCGTTTCGTCACAATATCTCTCAAGGTCCTCTTTATACCATTTAAGAGGTTTCAAGTTTCTTGCACCGTTAAACTGCGGATAATAGTATTCACCATTAGGGTCGTCACAACTGTCAACTGTTGTTACATGGCCTGTTGCAAGGTTAAGAGCAAGTGAGAGAGCTGTGTTGTTGTGTTCAAGTTCATGCTTCTGCTCATAGAAATACCATGTGGAATCCTTATAAAGACATGTCGAAATATCAATTGAGCCGTCAGGAGAAAGTTCTCTGCCTACAGTATCTTCAAACTTTGTGCCAAATGGAACGAAAGATGTTCCTGGAGCAGTTGAATCAATATTGATAATTTCATCAGAGTTTGTGGTTGGTGCACTCTTCATAAATCCAAAGAGACTGTAATCAGGTGTACAAGCACCGAATGTAAGACCATAACCGGCAATGAATGAGAATGTTACGCCTTCAGCCTGAAGATTTGCAATATTTTGATGAAGTCTTGATTTTGCTGCATAGAAATCTTCAACTTCTTTTCTTACAACATCGGATGTGATAAAGCCTGTTGCCATAACTTCTTCATATCTTGCCATAGGAGCCATATTGCTAAGTGATGGAGTTGTTCCAAAAACTTCTGTCGCAAGACCTCTCAATGCCATATCAATAAAATCACGAAGAACTTGTTTTGGAGCCATACGAAGGGCAATATTTACAAGATAACCCCAAGGCTCACCAATAAGGTCAGCGATAAGGCCATTATAAAAAAGGTCTGCAGACATATCGCAATAGCTCTGAGTAAGCATATCTGCAATAACTTCTGTACCGTCCCATGCACCAACAATACCAACAACTCTCTTGATGTGGTTTTCTGCTGCTGTTGGATATGCGTCAATATAAGCAGTTGTTATAGATGCACCCATACTCATAGGAACAAGAACAACGTCCTTTGCACCAACCTTATTATTTGCAATAATTGTTTCAATGAAATCGTGAAGTCCACTGACATTCTTTGATGTGTATGAGAAAGCATTGTAGTTGAAAACATAAAGATAATCTTCATAGTTTTCACCAAATTTTTCTTTTGCTATATCCTCACAAGGAATAGAAGAATAAAAACGTTCTCTTGCTTCGCTACGCATTTCACCATCTTCACCTTCTGCCCAAGGATATTCAGAAACAGGTCTTGTATATCGTGGAGTTACAACTCTTGGATGAGAATTGCCTTCTTCATCAACAAGGTTGAATTTAAAAAGATTGCGAAGAAGTGTCTTTACATCATCTTCATTTATTATACATTTTCTTATAACGGAAGAAGTAAGAAGACCACCAACAAGACTTGCTATAGCACCGATTGTCGATTCGTCTGAAAATGCTTCATCAAATGAGTTAAAAAGATTCCAACGAGCACTATACTTTCCTTCCGCAATAAGAGGAGCATAGTTTTCATAATCCTGAAGAGTACCATTTTCAAAAGCACCTTCTTGTGTATAACTTTCATCGAAAAGATAAGAATAACTCTGTCCGATACCTGTTACGAAAACGATAAGACTGTTTTCACCATCTGCGAAAGCACTTTCCATATCGGAAACAGTAGTACTCTCAATTTTTTCATTTGCCGATGCAGGAATCAGTGCCATAGGCACGAGCAATGCAACAACAAGAAGAATAGCAATAAACTTTTTCATTTTTATAACTCCTTTCGGATACTATTTAAAACATTTACATTTTAATGCCTGTAAGCAAATAAATTAAATCTGTAAACTGGAAATAAAGATTAAAGAAATCCATTTCAAAAATGCCAAGAACAGCATCAGCTTTTGAAAAATCACCAAATTCTGTGAGATACTCACCACCGTTGAGAATATATTCAGAAATTGTAAGCATTTCAGACTCATAAACAGAGGTATCATTCTCATTGATTGTCAACATACGGATACCCCTTGTTGCAGGGTCACCATATGAACCAAAAGTACATCCGGGAGTATTTACAATATCAACGCCATCCTTTTCAACAATAAATGAATTAAGATGGTCATGGCCTGAGAAAGTTGCAACAACATCACCGGTTTCTACAAACGCATCAAACTGTCCGTAATTATAATATCCCGGACAAGGCGCTTCAAGAAGATAACCCTCCTTGATATTGTGCACAAACGGCAAATATGTGTAAGATTTTCCGTCATAATTTCTTGTTGCCTCACCGAGAGCAATTGGGAAATCATAGAACATCATTTCATTAATTTCCTGAACAATGATGTGTTGGAAAGCCATAGCATTTACAGTTTCTCCACCATTTGCGGCCTTAACTGATTCCGCTGTATTTTTATACCATTCAATCTGGTCAGGGTGAACACAGTCATATCCAAGCCATTCACCCTCATCATCATAAACAGATGAATTTGAATCAAACATATAAAGATTGTAAGCTATTTTTTTACCATCAGAACTTTTTACAGTAAGGTTGTGAGTTCCAACACCTGAAAGTTCAGGAACTGCATCATAAGCAAGGCAGTATTTTCCGCCATAAAGTTTATACATTTCAAAAAGTTCTTCACGAGAAACACCCTGTTCATCATCGTGGTTGCCAAAAACAAATGTGAAGTATGTTTCACTTTCAACAAAAATATCACAAAGTTCTTTAATTGCATCAGCCTTAGTTTCCTTTGATGCTGTTGAGTTATCACCACCAAGAACAACAATATCAGGCTCGTGCAGTTTTATCATATCTTTAATAAATGCGACAGTAGTTTTGTGTATTGGGAAATCATCCTGAATATCGCAGATATTAAAAATTTTGAATTCACCATTTTCATCAAATTTAAGCACATTATTATCTCCCGGAATTACTGCAAAAGCAACAGCAGAGTGAGAGAAAATTAGAAGCATACTCAGTATAATTGCAATTACCTTTTTCATATTTAATCCTCCTAGTATAATACACAATAATTTTACTACCAAAAAAAGTTATTGTCAAACTAATAAAAACATTTTCATCAAAAAAAGAGTCAACACCCCAAAAAGTGTTGACTCTTATTCTATTTAGTACAATTTAGTAAATTGCTTTTATTTACCCTTCAAGCATACCATGATATCTGCCCATCCAATATGGAAGTGAATATGTAGTTGAGCCTTCCATTTCATAAATATTATGAGCATCGTTAAGGTCAAATGATGAGCCGTTGTACTTATGGAATGCTCTTTCATCTGCTGCTGCAACGGTCAATTCATACTTACCAAGACCCCATACAAGGCCAATCATCTTAAGAACGTCACTATCAGAATGCCAGAATGGCGGTGTGTATTTATCAGGGTCGATTGAAAGCTCATTTGTTCCGCCAATACCGACATCATCAAGGTCAAGTTCATAAACGTCATCACGATTTTCATTTGTTGCAAGGAATCTTCTTAAGTCCATAGGGTGACGTGAAAGTGCCCATGATGCAGTTTCTGTAAGGCTGTTACCATAATTATCTGTCTTTGCTTCGTTAGGATATGCAAGCTGATAAATATAATACCAAAGTGGATTTTCACTATTACCGATTGAGAACCACCAATCTTCAAGAGCCTCTCTGTAATATGTGAGAAGTTCTTCGTCGTCTTCAAGCTGGAAGAGAGTGTAGAATGCGAGCATTGCCATTTCTTCGTCAGAATGGTTGAGAATCAATCTGTAAATAGTATCATAAACCTCTGTTCCTACGAGAGGACGGAGAATGAAACCTAAAACAGGAGATACGCTGTTTACATATTCAAGAATTGAAAGCTGGTATCTTTCAAGTTCCTGAGTCATAACCTCAGCATACTGATACTGTTCGTCAAGAGCTGCCATTTTGTATTCGTCTTCCCACTTCTGATATCCGGTAACATGTGCTGCAACCTTGAATACTGTAAGAAGAACCATAGTGTTAAGAGGTGCACCACCGAGAACCTGACCGTTGTGCATATAAGTTCTTGAGAACTTTGCCCATGTTGTAGGCTGACCTGAGCCGTCAACAAGATTATATGAGTTGTCAACAAGGTGCTGTGCAAATCTATCCATTGTATATGAAATCATTTCAGCAAGTTCAGGGTCTTCAGGACCGAGGATATCATAAGCAAGCTTATAAAGGAATACGTGACCGATGATTTCGTCGGAACTTGTATCACCCTTATAGAAGATATCTTCAATCACTTTACCTTCACCGATAAGGTCATCCCAAAGTCTTTGTGGAATTTCGCCTGTTGCGTCAACTTTAAGACCGCGATAGTTTTCACCATGAAGAAGGAAGTCGCTTCCGTCTCCGTATGTCTTTGTTGAAACACCTGTTGCTGTTCCGTCACCGTTGTGTGACCAATAAGCAAAGGAATCGAAGTCATCGTTTTCGTCCTTGAAAGAATAAGTTCTTGCCCAGAAACCTTCAAGATTTCTTGTGCGCATTGCGTAATCGCCGTCTGTTTCAGCAGGATTAGCCCAACCTTCTTTGTTGAAGATTTTAAGGTTTTCTACCGGATTCTGAACATAAGTGCGTTTACCTGATTTCATATAAGTTTCGTTCATTGTGTCGAACATTGCAGCAGGACTTTCAAATGGGATATCCTGTGAATAGTCGCCACCAACGAGAGTAGCCTCGCTAGTGTAGTATTTACCTGTTTCAAGGTCTACTACCGTACCGCTTCTCTGGGCACGGTTATAAGATTCGACTGTTCCCTGACGCATTGAAATATATGTAAGGAAAAGAACTGCTTCTGTTGAAAGAGTTGCTGTTTTTCTTGCATCCTCAATCTGCTCAGGTGTTGCGTTAGGGTCATTCTTGAGCACTGCATAACGCATAAGTTCGCCACCTGCATACATTGATGTCCAAAGACCATCGTTATCGCTTTCTTCTGGTTCCCATTCGCCATCTATAAAGTAAGCATTTGAAACCATACCACGTCTTGCAACATATTCCCAAGTCTGCTCATTAAGAATTTCAGCCTTTTCAGTACCATCGATTGCAAGCATCTCGATATGAGAATAACCTTCAGCCATTACTGTCCAGATACCGTTTTCACCATCAGCAAAAATAGCAAGCACCTTGCCTTCACCTGTATCAGCAGAATAGAAATATCTGTCACCCATGAAACGTTGTTCTTTATCTCTTTCGTTTGTAGCTTTGTCATAAGTTCTAAGAACACCGTAGTCTGTGATTGTCCATACAGCACCATCTTTTGTTGTTGCTGTCTGTGCCTGCTCATACTTGCTTGAATCTTTCACATTAGCAGGAACAGTTTCGTCACCAAGTTCATATCTTGTGACAACCTTCTGAAGATTGTCACCTTCTTTGACTGCACCAAGTGTGTAGTCCACCTTTTCAGCTTTTTCTGCTATTTTTGTTGGCTCCAACACAACATTAAGTGTAACACTGTCTGTAAGGCCCTCTGTACTCTTAGCAGTAATTACAGCCTTACCCTCTTTGAGTGCAGTAACACGACCCCATGAGTCAACTTTAGCAACATCAGCAGGTTCTGCTGACCATGTAAGCATTCTCTTTTCTGTTCCGTCAAATGCATAGTCCACTGTTCTTGAGTCACCGATACACATTTCCCAATTATCGGGAACGATAAGGCGAAGAACAGCACTATCATCGTCTTTAGCAAATACTGCAATAGGACCAAAAGCTCCTATAAGAAGTGTAAGCGAGAGAATGATTGCAATAATTCTTTTCATAATAATTCTCCTTTTGTGCTTTTTGATTTCTGCGACAAAACACTTTGTCTTTTATCACAATAATTCATTAATATCATATCATTACCAATTAATTCCGTCAAGGAGAAAAAGGAAATATACTTTTAAATAAAACCCATCCAACATACTATATATAATAAAACATTTGAAATTTTCTATTATTGTGATATAATTAAAAACATCATAGAAATGAGGGATTATTATGACAAACTTTTTTTCACAGATAATTTTCAAGCTTCTTTCTGTAGTGTTTAGTGTTTTGTTCGCCTTCTCGGGTTCTATTGGTGGCACAACTCCTGAAGATGTAGTGCATACTCCTGACGATTTTACACCTGTTGTTCGCTTTGTGGCATGTTCAGATATACATCTTAATGGTGACGAAACACAGCAAGCAGCAATAAGATTTGCAAATTTATTTACTGATATGTATGAATATGCAGAGAGTTGCGAATACAAAAATCTTGATGCTGTAATTGTTGCAGGTGACTTTACCGGTGGCGGTGCAGAAAAGGAATATCAGATATTCAACAAGATTATTAATGAAAACAAAAAAGAAGAAACTCAATTACTTGCTGTACTCGGTAACCACGAATTCATCGACTATCGTGACGTAGATGCAAGCGTAGGCTATGATGTTTATCGTAAATATGTAAACGAAGATGTTGATACGGACATTGTTATCAATGGTTATCACTTTATCGGCGTTTCTTATGATGATAATGGTAAAACTTTCAGTGGCAAAACAAAATGGCTTGATGAAAGACTTGCAAAAGCCACAGCAGAAGACCCTGATAAGCCAATTTTTGTTTATCAACACCCACACCCTGCCCTTACCGTTTACGGAAGTGGAAACTGGGGCGATATTGATACGCGTGCTGTTTTAAGCAAATACCCACAGGTTGTTAATTTCTCTGGTCACTCTCATTATTCAGCAAGTGACCCAAGAAGTGTTTGGCAAGGCGAATTTACTGCAGTTGGATGTGGCTCTTTATCCGCATTTATGGGTAACCTTAACTATATCGATGGTGACAAAGATGCTCCTGGTAATTCTGGTGGTGCTTGGCTCGTTGAATGTGATGCTAACGGAAATGTGAGCATGAAACTCTACGATATTGAAAACAGAATGTTCTTCCCCGATATTGACTATTATTTCACCGATTTAAGTGATACTTCAAAGAGAACACACAGTTGGCAGAAACAAGAATCCCTTGATACTGCTCCTGAATTCCCAGAAAATGCAACTGTAACTTCTTATGTGGATGAAAACGGCGACACAATCATAACATTCCCTGAAGCTAAAGGTTATTATCACGCAGAAAACTATAAAATCACAGTAACCAAAAAGTTAAAAACAGTTTACGAGCAAACAGTTATTTCTGAATATGTTCGTGCTACGGATAATGATGTTTCTGTGAATTTAGGTCAACTTGACGCTGGAGAATATAAAGTAAAAATTGTTGCCTATAGCCCTTACGCAAAGAAAGGCGAAACAATAAGACAAACAATAACAGTTGAATAAACCATATAATTGATAATAGCAAAGCCAACACAATTTCTGTGTTGGCTTTTTGTTTGGTATTAAACTATTTACTTGACAAATTGGAATTTGTCTAACAAAACTCGTAATGCGTAATTCGGAATTCGTAATGAAAGGGTCTGCGACGCAAATTATAATTTAACCAATTTAGGGCATTGTAGGGGCTGACGACTCGGCAGCCCGTAGATTTTATGATGATTTTCTTTTCGGGACGCTGAGGTCATCGTCCCCTACGATTCATATTCAATTTAGTGAAATGTTCACCAAATAAAAAACCATCCCGACAAAATCAAATCTATCGAGTATTTTTATTATACCATCTTTATCCAAATAATTCAATGTACGCAAAAATCCCCACCGATTACTCGATGGGGAGATTGTTTGTGTATAGGTTTTCAAAATTGGGAAATCATCTGCCAAACGCACCAATTTCATACCAGTTACTGTTTATTCTGTGATATTCCATACCTTCATACCAATCTGATTTAATGTCCCAAATTGTTGACAACGGATTTTCAGAATAAATCAAACCATAGTATTTTGTTTCATCTTCCCAGAAAATTACATAGTCGTCTGTAACCCACAAATATCCATAACTGAACTCTTCGTTTACTGTTTTAATTGCTGATTTTTCTTCTTCGTTAAGATTGATTACTGCTCTATCTACCAATGGATTAATAGAATTAGACACCTCCATATGGCCATCATAGAGGATAAGAGTTCTGCGTTCAGCTTTATATGATAATGCATTATAGTATTTCATTGCTGCGTTTGCAATGATTTTATAATCACCAGATACGGCATCAAAATTTTCAATTTGTGGATTGCCACCACAAACAAAAAAGTAAGATGCAACACCAAAAATAAAAACTAATAATATGGCTATAGTTATTATAATTCGTTTTTTCATAGCGTTCACCTCATTGATAGTATAGCATTTCAATGAAAACTTTGCAATACACATTAAAAGTCCCCATCGTTTGCTCGATGAGGACTTTTTTTGTTTTGTGGCAATTAGCAAGATGAGAAATTTTACAATTGAATTCTAGACGCATATTCTTCTAAAGCCTGATTGATTTCTTCTTCATTTTCCCAAAATATATCATCGCATTGTTCTAACATCTCTTCAGCATCTTCGTCGTCTTCATTTTCTTCTAATGTTAAATATGCTTGGTATGCTTTTCTTAAATTCTCTTTCAGCTTTGCTGATAAAATTTGCTCTAATACAGACATTTCTTTTTCTAAATCACCTGTGTTTTCAACATTAAGAAAGTATTGGTCGTGCCCGCCATTATTGATTTCACTTTGATAAGTCATAAGTTCAGCATATGGCGAATCCGCTTTTTCTTCTGTCCACAAATCCCACATTTTATTCCATTGAAGTTCTTCCTTGGTTAATTCAACTTCCTTTTTCTTAAAAATATCAAACAATCCCATAAAATCACCTTTTTTTATTTCATTATACCATAAGACATAACAATTGCAATAGGCACAAAAATCCCCTTGGATTGCTCCAAGGGGATTAATTTAACTTTAATGATAAAACTTTTATTCTCTTATTTCAAGATAAGCATTACCGTTGACGGTTTCAAAGTCAAGGCGTCCTTCTCCGTTACCGTAAACCTGCTTACTATCATTAATCGTCAATGAAAATTCACTTGTGACTTTACCGCTGACAGTATCAAAATCAATGCAGAAGCCATCATTTTCGGGTAGTTCAAATTTAATGTCACCGCTGACGGTTGAAACATCAGCCGATTGGGGCGTTTCATCTGTACGCAAAAGAACTGTTCCTGATACGCTGTCTGCTTCCAGGTCTTTAACCGCACCCATAATTCCTATATTTCCGCTGACTGTTTCAGCATCAATTCTCTCTGCGTTCGTTTCAGTAATATTTACATATCCGCTGACATTTTCAATATTTATATCCGTTGCACCGCATTTTTCAAACCGGGTATCACCTGAAGCTGTCGCTGTGTCAATCTCCTTTGCAGTAATACCGGTTATTCCGATACTCGCACTTGCAGTATTAACCGAGATTGTGTTCATTGTTGTCGCTAAAGTTTCAGGAAGATAAACAAACAAATCCTTTGTGGGAATTTTATTTGACAAGTTCCAAGAATTTGTTGATTGACATGGCTTAATGTAAAGCATATTTTCTTTCACTCGCCAACGAAGTTCATATTTCTCTTCAATAACATCGTTTGACGCTTCTTCAATTTTAACAGTATCACCGTCATAAGCGTACACAAATACATTTCCGCTAATCCAATCAATGCTTATACTTGTAAATTCAGTCTTTGGCAATTCAACCGCACCGACAGTGTATTCCTTTTCGTCACTATATCTATAGCCTTGCTCTTTTCCAAAGATTATGGGTGAATTAGGGTTTTCTCTGAAAACCAACACACCAATCAGAATTCCCGTAAGGACTAATGCAACAACGGACCATATAACTATTCTCGCAACTGCTGACTTTTTCATTTATTACCACCGCCTTTTAAATCAAAACAAGCTTCAATAACATCTGTAATTGCACCTGTTATCGGAAACACGAGCCATGTAATATACCACGCACCGGTTAAAAAGCTTATTAAAAAATAAATAATTACCGCAACTGCCCAAACACAGCTTTTTACAGCCTTAAGCACAGGGTTTTCAGGCTCTTTTTTCTTTTCTTCCTCATCTTCTCGTTTATTTTTTGAATTGACTATTGAACGGTAAACAATAATCCCTGTCGCAACCGCAACCATAACGAACATAAGCGCCGGTCCTACCGCACCATCAATAAGTATCGGCGGAACAACCGAAGTTATATATAACATAATCGCAGCTGCCAAAAGAAGTGCGGACTTTTTCTTTTTTTCTTCATTTTCTGTGTTAACTTCATTTTCGCTTATACTATATTTATCCTGCACAAGATTATCAGGCTGAGGTTCATGCTCTTGTTCAGTTTTAGGCAATTCCTCATTTCGAAGAATATAATCAGTTGTAACACCAAAAAAATCACAAACTAAAACAATTTTATCAATATCGGGTACGGATTGCCCCGCCTCCCATTTGCTGACAGCTTGTCGGGATACACCTAGGGTTTCAGCAAGCTGTTCCTGTGACAAACCGCGTTGCTTACGCAGTGTTTGTATTTTTGTACCGATTGTCATTTTCATCACCTACAAATCCATATATTTATTATGCGGTAAAAAGCCTTTACTTGTCAATAAAAATATAACAAATCCGGCGGTTACATTCTACCAAGCATACCTTGAATTTTGTCAACCGACGGTTGCATTCATAAAAAATCCCCACCGATTTCTCGATGGGGAGATTTTATTTATTGGTTTTTATTCCGTATGAAATTATTTCATTTCAGCAATTGCTGCCTGTGTCGCAATTCTGCTTGGTTGGCAGTTTACCGCCAACCACAGAAACAGAACTGTTTTTTCTTCTTTTACCCTCAGTTTTCATATGCAGAGGGTCATTAGGGTCTCCGTCAAAACGGAGATACCAGTCGAAGCCGTCTTGCCTTACTACAATCTTCACTACAAAGGCTTCAATCACACTTTCGGGGATGTCTTTTTCATCAGCATTTGTGTACTGCTCGAGTGCATATTGAAGCACCGTCAGCTTGTCCCTGTAATCTGTAATTACAGGTTCTTTGTTAAGCTTCAGCTGAAGCTCTTCGATTTCGGCAGAGAGCTTTGCAATCTCTTCTTTCACCTCGGCAGTTTTCTTTGTGTAAGATTCTTTATCAATTTCACCCTCTGCCCTCATATCAATAAAATTGCTGAGCTTCGCTCTGTGCCGTTCAATCTCTTTGCACTTTTTCTCGATGATAGCCTCGTAATCCACATCATCCTCTTTATCGTCAATGTGAGCTTCAAGCATTGAGTTTGCAAGAGCCAGCACCTTGTCCTTTTCCGAAAGATAATTGCGGAAAATATAGTTTGCCATCATCTGCAGCTTCCACTCGGGAATCATCGGCACACGGCAAATGCCGTCGAGAGGTAAGCCCTTTTTCTTTCGGCTCTCGTATGACCCGGTACGCACCGAGTCATAGCACTGATAACCGATAATGGATTTATCTCCCTCTTTTCGCCAGAGCTTCGTATTGAATCTGTGACCGCATTCGCAG
>JAGAMK010000022.1 GCA_017624735.1 Clostridia bacterium | reverse complement strand
TGATTTCTCTGCCAATATCTTCAAAAGTATATTTTCCTACAAGGTTGGTTGTGTATGATTCTGATAAGGGCAGGCACGGAGACCTGCCCCTACATTAAACCTTAATCAACCGAACACACAGAACCGTCCCCTGTGCACTCCCCTACCCCTGTGCACTTCCCTGTGCACTTCGCCAATCGTACTTTTCGCCTTGTGATATATCAAGTGTTTTTCCATTAATTGAAACCGTTGTATTATCAATCCAAACAATTTTGGCTTCGTATTCATGATATGCATCATAAATAATACTTTTTTTATTATCTCTTATTACATAAACCCTAATTGAAAAATCAACGGTTGCGCCAGGTTCTGTTCTATATGCTTCTAAATTATATTTACCATCTGGTGACTGAGAAACCATTAAAAAAGTTTCCTGAGTGTTTGTTTGAGAGTTTCCAATATTTAAAATTGGAATAATATAAATTCGAATAAACAAGGAGAGCAATACTATTAAGACGATGCCTAATATTATAGATAATATTATCATAATAGTTCTTTTCATCTTCATAACCTCCTTAATGATCTTCATTGTAAAGCATAATTCCATACATTATATACATTTGGTCGCGAAGATCATCTCCATTGGAAGCCATAATAAATGAAAAATTGGATGTTCCTGCCTTTATTTGCGCATAACCCGCGCCAGCTAACAAAACTGAATCTGGCAATCCAAGCGCTTTACCAGTATAACCAAAATTGATATTTCCAATATCTTGACCCTGAATCACCAAATCATTAAACTGGAATGAGAACACAGGGGACGGTTCTCTGTGTCCGTCCCAATGTGATTATTCTCTAACCTTAGTTAAATTTTATCATTCATAATATCCTTTGTCAATAGTTTCGGGACACTGATAACACCATCCCATACAATTGAAAGAATTATTAATTTATGATATAGTTACATTAGGTGATATTATGATTAAAATTATGTTTGTTTGTCATGGAAACATCTGCCGTTCAACTATGGCGGAATTTGTGATGAAAGATATCGTAAAAAAGAATGGTATGGAAAATGATTTCCTTATTTGTTCAAGTGCAACAAGCACGGAAGAAATCGGCAACGACACTCATTGGGGCACAAAGAAAATTCTTGATGAAATGGGTATTACTTATTCTAAACGTCAAGCAGTGCAATTAAAAAAATCCGACTATGAAAAGTATGATTTCATAATCGGAATGGATAGTGCAAATATGCGGAACATTAACCGTATTATCGGTTATGACAAAGACAACAAGATACATAAATTATTAAGTTTTGCACATATTGACCGTGATGTTGCAGACCCGTGGTACACAAGGGACTTTAAGACCACTTATGACGATGTTTTGCTTGGTTGTACAAGATTGTTTGAGTATATAATGAATCTTAACATATAAAAAATAGGCTGAGGATTAGTTTGACTACCCCTCAGTCATTTTTTTGCAAAAAAATGACAGCTCCCCTAACAAGGGGAGCCTAAATAAGACTTAATATCCTAATTTTTTAAGAATTACTGGGTCACAAGTGTTTGCAACCGGTCCGATTTCTGCCCAAAGTTTATCTGCTTTTGCTTTCCATTCAGGGAAATCTTCGTAGGTTACTGGATAATTGTCATACAATGTGCCAACTTGCGTGCTATACATAAGTCCTTTAACAAGTTTAGCAATTGATGTTACACTGATATTTTTACTTGCAATACCACTTACGATACCCTTAACAATACTTGCAATGTCATTCCCATCAAGAACAAGTCCTGTATCCATACCGCCAAGAATCTTTTCGCTAAACATAATATCATTTTTAAAGAGATATTCTGCCTCATCGTAGCCAAGTGAGATAATGCCCATAAGGAGTGGTCGCATTGAGTCAAAGTCTTTCCCCTGTGCTGTCATATAGCGTTTGTTAATACTCCACATTCTCTCTTTTGTAAGGAATTTATCTGATTTTAGAAGATTTGAAATAACTTCAACTGCAATTTCTCCTGCAACAAGCGAAGATGTGCAACCTTCACCACAAGTTGGTTTTGTATGACAAGCAGCATCACCAAGAGAAATAAAGCCGTCATCAACAAGAGAATATACGGATGTATGATATGGTGTCATACCCTTTTCTACTCTCTCAACCTTATATTCAGGGAATTTAACATTCTTCATAAAATCTTCTTTAAAGATTTCTTCGGCATAATCATATCCATAGAATGCACCAATACCAAGAATTGCACCATTTGGATTATCTGACGGAGCAGACCAGGATTTATATGAAAGGAAGAAACCGTCGAGTTCTCTTGGGTCAAAATCTTTTTTGAGATATTCTGCATAATAAAGAACAACATAAAGAATATCTTTATTTGTAAGCTTGAAATTCCCAACAACTGATGTGTCAGGAAGCTTTGTACGAGCCACCGCTGGAATACCTGAACAATCCGCTACAATTCGTGCATAAGCTTCATTTTCACCGTCCGCAGTTATGTATTTCGCACCAATAATTTTATTATTGTCATTATAAATAAAATCAGTGAATGATGCACCATAGATAATCTCTGCACCTGCTTTTTTTGCTCTTTCAGCCATAGCCATGATATAATCGTGCTTATGTAAACCAATAACAGGTGCTTCGGCACAAGCCTTTGGATAATTACCATAAGGTGAAATCATTGTGGAATGTCCAAAACAGAATTCACGTAATGGGTCACCTTCATCAGGAATAAGCAAGTCAAATTTTTTCATATCAGCTTTTCCCATATGAAAAACATCATATTCTCTTGAAACATCATCAGGCTCGTTTTTCTCAATTACAAGAACTTTAAATCCTTGTTCTGCCATTTTATAGGCAAACCAGCAACCCGTTGTTGATGCACCTACAATAAAAACATCATAATTTTTCACAATAATCCCTCTCCCAGTTGTTTTTTACACCTCAACTATTCCTTTGTTTGCTGGTTTACAAAGATAAACATGAGCATATTTTTTAGATAATTTTGAATAAGCATCCTCTGCTTTTCCTTTATCACTGAAAATACCAAAAACAGTTGGTCCACTACCACTCATACAACAAGCATCAGCACCACATTTTCTCATAACACCCTTTATATGAGGACGTTTTGGCACTTCAACAGCTTGTTCAAATACATTACCACACAAGCCGCAGATTTTATCGTAATCGCCCTCTGCAACGGCCTCAATCATTGAGACTCTGTCAAGGTGACGTACGCGTGTAAGGGAATCAAACTGCGCATAGGCCTCAGGCGTTGAAACATCCTGGTCCGGTTTTGCAAGAACAATATAACATTCTGGTAAATTCTTAACAGGAGCAATAACATTACCTGTATTGAGTGCTATTGCAGTTCCACCAACAAGACTGAATGGAATATCTGCACCAACTTTTGCACCGATATCGCAAAGTTCTTTTTCTGTGAGATTTGTTTCGTATATTTTATTCAAACAGTAAAGCACACCTGCACCGTCAGCACTTCCACCTGCTGTTCCGGCAGCCATAGGGATATTTTTTTCGATTTCGATGGTAACGCCCCTGTCGTCAATGGAAAGTGCATCAAAAAAGGCTTTAGCACATTTATATGCGATATTCTTTTCGTTACAAGGCACACCTTTGGTATCGCATTTTATAAAGATTTCGTTATTACTGTTTTTTTCAACATTGATTACATCGTATAAATCAACGGACTGCATAATCATAAACAAACTATGATAACCATTATCAAGTCGTTTAAGAATATCAAGCATTAAATTGATTTTTGCTGCTGCTTTAACTTTCATTTATTATTCCTCCACTTCAATCTTCATTTGTATAGGAGTACGTTTTTGGAAAAATGTTATAGAGTCAAATCCTGCTTCAAGGGCACAACTGTAAGCCATATCGATATCTGCTGCAAGATGTTCTGCAAAGTGAGCATCAGAACCTACTGTCACATATTTACCACCAAGTTCTTTGAAACGCTTTACAATATCAACTTCCGGTGAAAGTTTATTGAGCGGTTGACGAAGTGCCGCTGTATTGATTTCAAGTGCCTTATCTGATTTTGCAGTAAGTAAAAGAATTTCATCAATTTGAGTTTTAAACTTATTCAAATCAATTTCAAGGTTGGATTTGGAGTAGAAATACCTTAATGGGTATGTCAAGTGAGCTAGTACATCAAAATCGCCCCAATGGAGCATTTCAATAAGTGCATCAAAATACTCTTTTAAAAGTTTTTCAGCCTCATCAAGAGTGAGATTTTCCATAAAATAGAAATCCTCACCACCACGAAGATTGTGAACTGAACCTAAAATCTGGTCGTAATCATGTGAATTGATTATTTTATTTGCAGTTTCAATATCATACGATGGCTGACCTAATTCTATACCATTAAGAACCAACAACTTACCACGAAACGCAGAACGCACCTTTGCAATTTCAAAAAATGCCTGAAAAATGCGTTTTTCATATGTTGGGTCGCCTACAAATTGGTCAACTTCACAGTGGTCAGTAAAAGCAACTGCTCTTAAATCCATAAATTCTGCTTGCTCACAGAAAAAAGTTGCAGAATGATTTCCGTCAAACGAATTATCTGTATGAACGTGCAAATCCACAATATTTTTATACATAGCAATCCCCTCCAGCTATCTAAAGCTATTTTACTACAAATTACCATATATTTTCAATAAAAAATAAAAAGTTATTAAGAAACTTATTCACTTTTTTAATATGATGTGTTAAAATACTGTCAATTTAATTTTGGAGGTATTACACATGAGAGGTATTATTACCGTAGTTGGTAAGGATATGGTTGGTATTCTTGCAAAAGTATCAGGAGTTTGCGCTGAAAACAGCGTTAACGTTATTGAAGTATCACAATCAATTTTACAGGATATGTTCTGTATGATTATGCTTGTTGATTTAGAAAAGTCAACAGTTCCTTTCACAGAATTTTCAGACAAAGTTACTGCAATTGGTGAAGAAATGTCACTTTCTATCCACGTTATGCACGAAGACA
This sequence comes from Clostridia bacterium, assembly GCA_017624735.1. Lineage (GTDB taxonomy): Bacteria > Bacillota > Clostridia > Oscillospirales > Acutalibacteraceae > Fimenecus. The sequence continues at coordinate 50,092 of JAGAMK010000022.1, read as the reverse complement.
TTTTCAACTCAATGCACAGAATATAACCTGAGGTATAAAAAATGATTAATACACACGATATACTTGAAACTATCAATATGATTCAGGATGAAAATCTTGACATCAGAACAATAACAATGGGTATTTCCCTACTTGATTGTTGCACAGGTGATGCAAAATCAACTTGCGATAAGATTTATGAGAAAATGACAAGAAAAGCAGAAAACCTTGTAAAAACAGGTGAAGATATTGAAAAAGAATACGGTATTCCGATTATCAACAAAAGAATTTCCGTTACTCCAATTTCAATGGTCTTAGCATCAGGCAAAGGTGACCCTGTTTTATATGCAAAAACACTTGAAAGAGTTGCACAGACTGTTGGTGTTAACTTTATCGGTGGTTACTCTGCCCTTGTTCAGAAAGGTTTTGCATCTGGTGATGAAGCACTTATTCGTAGTATTCCTGAGGCTCTTGATGTGACAGACCACATCTGTTCATCTGTTAATATCGGCTCAACAAAAGCAGGTATCAATATGGATGCAGTTAAGTTAATGGGACAGATTATCAAAGAATCTGCCGAGGTTACTGCAAACAAAGGTTGTATCGGTCCTGCAAAGTTGGTTGTATTCTGTAATGCACCCGAAGATAATCCATTTATGGCAGGTGCTTTCCACGGTGTCGGTGAGCCTGACTGTGTAATCAATGTTGGTGTTTCAGGACCGGGTGTTGTACGTTCGGCAATTTCAAAAATTCCTGATGCTAATATTACTGAAATTGCCGATATGGTTAAAAGAACAGCATTCAAGATTACACGAATGGGACAACTTGTTGCTTGTGAGGCCTCAAAAAGACTTGGAGTACCATTTGGTATTGTTGACTTATCCCTTGCTCCAACTCCTGCAATTGGCGACTCTGTTGCCTATATTCTTGAAGAAATGGGACTTGAACAATGTGGTGCACACGGCACAACTGCTTGTCTAGCACTCCTTAATGATGCTGTTAAAAAAGGTGGCGTTATGGCATCTTCGCATGTTGGCGGACTTTCAGGTGCATTTATTCCTGTTTCAGAAGATGCAGGTATGATTGCAGCAGCAACAAACGGTGCATTGACAATTGAAAAACTTGAAGCGATGACATGTGTTTGCTCCGTTGGTCTTGATATGATTATTGTCCCAGGCGATACAACTGCAGAAGTGCTTTCAGGTATTATTGCTGATGAAGCTGCAATTGGTATGGTTAATTCAAAGACTACTGCCGTAAGACTTATTCCTGCTATTGGTAAAAATATTGGTGACACACTCAATTTCGGCGGACTTTTAGGATATGGTCCTGTTATGAAATTAAACACAGCATCCCCTGCTAAATTCATAAATCGTGGCGGACGAATCCCCGCACCATTACAGAGCTTGAAAAACTAAACATCATATAAAAGATTAAGGGTAGTAACATTTTATGGTTACTACCCTTTTAATATTTATTCAACCATCATTTTTCCGTCAGCATCAAATTCATAATACCCTGCACTAATCGGTGTTCCGTCTGCAAATGTAACGCCGTTGATTCTGTCTTCTTTGACATAAGCTCTTCTGCCCTTGATTATTTCGTGGCGGTCACCTATGTAATAGATATCTCCGTCAACCTCAACGAGCTGATATGCCTTTAACATAGTGTTGTTTTTGTAAATATTGTTACCAACAACACCTTCACGCATTATCATTTTACCATTCTCGTCAAATTCGTAAGAACCAACTGCAATTGGTGTACCATCTGCATATGTAAGACCATTAATTCTTTCTTCGCTGAGATATGCTTTTCTACCTTTAATGATTTCGTGTCTGTCGCCTATGAAATAGAAATCACCGTCAACCTCAACAAGCTGATATGCTTTTAATAATGTATTATTTTTATAAATATTATTACCAACAATGCCTTCACGCATTATCATTTTACCATTTTCGTCAAATTCGTAAGAACCAACTGCAATTGGTGTACCATCTGCATATGTAAGACCATTGATTCTTTCTTCGCTGAGGTATGCTTTTCTACCTTTAATGATTTCGTGTCTGTCACCAATGAAATAGAAATCACCATCAAATTCAACGAGCTGATATGCTTTCTGCATTACATCGTCTTTGCAGAAATGATTATCCTTAATGCCTGTGAATGTTGGAACATAATTATAATGAATAGTTGAATTAGTGAGTGGGTAGTTGCTTTTGCCAATTGTTATTTGATTCCATTGTTCTTCTGTACCGGGGTAATATACATCCGTAAGTTTTGTGCAACCATTAAATGCATAATTGCCGATTTCTGTTACACTGTCGGGGATTGTTATACTTGCAAGACCTTTACAACTATAAAATGCAGAACCACCGATTTTTGTTACACTGTCACCGAATGTGACATTTGTAAGATTGGGGCAAGATTTAAATGCAGAACTACTGATTTCAGTAACACTATCACCAATAGTAATACTTGTAAGATTGTAGGAAAGGCTAAATACACTATCTCCGATTGTCGTTACACTGTCACTTATTGTTACATTTGTAAGATTATCACAATCATAAAATGCCTTGTCATCGACTATTGTTACACTATCAGGAATGGTATAGCTCGTTCTTGTATTACCTTTAGGATATTTAATAAGTTCGGTTTTATTCTTGTTAAATAACACACCGTATTCATCACTTGAATAATATTGATTATTGCTATCTACTGTTATGCTTGTAAGACTTCCGCAATCGCTAAATGCACCACCTCCTATGGTCGTTACACCATCACCGATTGTCACACTTGTAAGATTATCGCACCACGCAAAAGCACTTTTTTCAATACTGGTAACATTATCGGGAATTATAACTTCAACGAGAGAATCACAACTCTGAAAAGCATATTCAGATATTGTTTTAACTGATTGAGGTATTGTAATACTTTCTAATGAAACACAAGATTGAAACATTGAGGCACTAATGACTTCTAAAGTATTTGGTAATGATACGCTTTTTAATGATTCGGAGTTTCCAAAAGCCATAGTGCCTATATAGGTTACACTATCAGGTATAACAAGTGATTCAAGTGAATCACAGTTCTTAAAAGCTTTAAAACCAATAGACTTTAATCCAACAGGCAAATTTATTTTTACTAATGATTTGCAGTTATCAAAAGCATTATCCTCAATAACTTGTAAGCTATCAGGCAAAATAATTTCTTTAGTAATATAAGTATCACTAAAAGCATACTTGTAAATAGATTTGACGCCATCTATAACCTTATATGTTTCATCACTTTTTGCTGCAGGATAAACAACTAAAGTTGTTTTGTCTTTGCTGTAAAGAACTCCATCAACTGATGAAAAATATGGGCTGTCTTCGGCAACTGTAATACTGTTTACAGTTGAGTTCATTTGATTAAAAGCTTGTCCGTCCAATGTGTTTACAGTTGCAGGAAGTTCAACTGTTAAAGCTTTATCCATATAGAAAGTTAACATTTCAATTGTTGTTACTTTATAGCCATCAAGCTTATCGGGAATAACAACATTTTTTGATGAGCCACTATATGCTGTAATTTTACAGGTTTTATCAGTTTCTGATAGTACCGTGTATGTAAAGTCACCACTTTTTGCACCAAAAGCAGTAATTGAAAAAACAGATATAATCAAAACTAATGAAAGTAAAATGCTTGTAATCTTTTTCATAATATTATTCTCCTTTTACAGACAATATTTATATCTTTTTATAAATATTATCAGATTTATAATTTGTTTAGCAATCTCGAATACAAAACTGCAGATTTTTTCTGCAAAATTGCAGGAAAAATCCAAGCTATCCTGTTGACAAATACTTTTCACAAGACAAATTACTAATTTAGAAATCGTCTACCATAAAAATCTCCCCCACAAAACAAAAAGTGCGTCAACCGAAGTCAACGCACAAAAAACGCATAACTCCGATTGCTGCGACACAAACTTTCGACAAACTATTAGAGAATGCTGAAACAGAGCATGCATTTTTATCAAGAAATAAAAATACATCCTCATATAGTTTGTCCAAATATTCAGTTTATGTCGCAAGATTAGTATATCACGGAGAATATGAAAAATCAATATTTTTAAAACAAAGCAAAAATTCAGGGTAGAGTTTTTACACTCTACCCTTTTTGTCAGGATGCTTTATTTAATTGTTCATGCTTTTGCATTTCCTGACAAGTGGAGGTTTCAAGCATTTTTTCAGCGAGTATTGCATAGCCTTGTTTCGGGTTATTCACAAATACATGAGTTACGGCACCAACAAACATTCCATTCTGAATTATGGGACTTCCGCTCATCCCCTGTACGATTCCACCTGTTTTTTCTATCAACTCATCATCAACTATTTTAATTATCATATCTTTATTAACATCATTGCTTTTTGAAAATATTCTTGTTATTTCCACATCATAATACTTTGTTGTGTTATCGACGGAGCAAACAATTTGAGCCTTACCTGTTTTTATTTCACTTTTTATTGCAACGGGAATCTTTTCTTTATTCGGACATTTTGTAAAACCATACACGCCCACATCACAGTTAATGCATAAATTTCCGAAAACGTTGTTTCCAAGTACACCACAAAGTTCACCCACGTTACCTTTATCACTTTTATATATTCCATTTATTGTAACGGGACAAGCCTCACCATTTTTTAGTGGAAGACATCTGTTAGTATCAATATCATATACAGCATGTCCTAATCCTGCAAATGAATTGTTTTCTGGATTATAAAATGAAATTGTTCCAAGCCCTGCTGTACTATCTCTTACCCAAAGTCCTGCACAATACTTGTTTGAATCCTTTTCTTTCAATGTTTTGAACTTTACTTTTTGTTTTTTTCCATCCCTTATAATTTCAAACTCTAGTTCCTTACCTTTGCTCTCTTGTAATAATTTAGAAAAATGTGAATTTGATTTTATATAAACGTTATCAACTTTTTTAATAACATCGCCAATTTTCACACCTGCAGTTTTTCCAGGACTTTTTGCTCCGGATTCAGTTTCTACATCATCAATATCAACAACTACTACGCCATCCGTATACATTTTAATTCCAAAGCATTCTCCACCAAGCACTACATATTGTCTTTTGCTATTATTTATAACAGTTTCTTTAATGGGAATAATATTCAAAAGATTAACTTGTATCTTATCGTCTTTACTTTTTTTATTTTGAATTAAATTTACGTTTTTTTGAGATTGAAAGTTTAAAAGTTCAATTCCAAGAAAATTATAGTCACTATACGGATTGCTATCAATAATTGTTATTTTATCAGGAATAAAAATGTTAAAAGTAAATATTAACGTAAAAATTATTAAAGATAGTACTGATAACACAACGGAAAACATCCTTATAAGTCTATACAAATTATCACCTCCATGCGAAAAATATCGCACTAATAATTTGCCACAACTTATTTTAATTATTGAAGGTAAAAAAATCGCCTTACGGAGAATTTTCACAAACCGTAAGGCAAATTTTTTCATTTTATTAAATTGCAAATCTTTTCGACTGTCTGTGCAACATTTGAATTATTCAAATCAAGAACATAATCAGCATATTTTAAGTATAAAGATGAACGCTCATTATAAATATCGTCAATGGTCTGATTTTTAGTAGCAGCAACACCACGAGTCCTGATATTATCAAGTCGTGCTTTAATTTCATCAAGTGAAACGTTGAGATAAATAATTTTACCATTTTTCTTTAAATGGTTAATTGCTTCTTCACGGAAAATTACGCTACCACCTGTTGCAACTACAAAATTATCACCGTCAAAGCTCAAAACAGCTTTTGCTTCACAATCAAGGAATTTCTCAATTCCGTCATTGTCAATTATTTCCTGCAAAAGTCGTTTTTCATTTTGCTGAATAATCAAATCAGTATCAACAAAGCCGATACCCAATGTTTTAGCAAGAATAACACCAACCGTGCTCTTGCCACATCCGGGCATACCAATTAAAACGATATTAGACATATTTATATTGAGATTTCGTGAGCAATCTTGTACATTTCAAGGTTAATTTCCTTCTTCATGTTAAGTGCTTCAAATATATCATAATCAACAATTTCATCATGTTTCATAGCGATAACTCTGTTGCCGATACCTTCTTTAAGAAGTTCAACAGCCTTATAACCCATAAGAGAAGCTGTAACTCTGTCACGTACCGTTGGATGACCACCGCGCTGAACGTGACCAAGAACTGTTGCTCTTGTTTCAACACCTGTTTCAGCCTCGATGCGTTTTGCCATTTCATCAACACCACCGATACCTTCAGCAACAACAATAATAAAATGCTTTTTACCGGTAAGCTGTGTTCTCTTCATTCTATCGATAACATCACGTTGGAAATCATATTCTACTTCCGGAATAAGGATTGATGTAGCTCCACAAGCGATACCTGCATTAAGTGCGATATAACCTGCACGTCTACCCATAACTTCAACAACTGTGCAACGGTCATGTGACTCAGATGTATCACGAAGTCTATCAACCATTTCAAGAACAGTATTCATTGCTGTATCATAACCGATTGTGTAATCTGAACATGCAATATCATTATCGATTGTACCAGGAACACCAACGCAAGGAAGTCCACGAAGTGACAAGTCACGAGCACCACGGAAAGAACCGTCCCCACCGATAACAACAACACCATCAAGACCAACATCTTTAGCAACTTTAAGTGCTTTCTGAAGTCCTTCTTCAGTTTTGAATTCAGGGCTTCTTGCAGAATAAAGAACTGTACCACCACGGTTGATAATATTAGAAACTGAACGAAGGTTCATTTCATACATATCGCCCTGCATAAGTCCGTTATATCCTCTTCTGATAGCCATTACTCGCATACCGTTTTCACATGCTGCACGAACAACTGAACGGATAGCCGCATTCATACCTGGAGCGTCGCCGCCACTTGTAAGAACACCGATTGTTTTCATTATACTCACCCTTTAATTAAGTTTTATATCCACATTGAGCCTTAATAATAACACAAGAATTACCAAAATGCAATATATTTGGTTATTTTTGTAAGATTACATTCTGTTCCCCGGCAATTGACTTCAATTGAACTAATATTAAATCATCAACAGTGATTTTTTTGCATGGAAAATATTTTTTACTGCTTGAAAAATAGAAATATACTGGTATGTCTCCTGATGGTGTTGATGAAATTATCTCACTACATTTTTTATAGATTTCTGACAATTCATTTTCAGTACGAATAAATAAACCAATCTTTTTTACCTGATTTGCTTCAACACTTTCAGCAGATTCAGCAAAATCAAGAATTATTTTTGCTCGTTCTTCTTCCTTAACCGAAAGACGACCACCAAGCATCAGAATATTTCCATTATATATAATATTCGCATATTTTGAATAAAGTTTCGGGAAAATTATCACTTCAACTGAACCATCAACATCTTCTACCGTGATAAATGCCATTGTATCGCCATTTTTAGTCTGTTTTTTGGTTACACTTGAAATTATACCAATAATTTTAACAGATGTTGTATCTGAATATTTATAAGAAAACTCGTTCTCATCACTTGTAAACTCACCAATACTGTCACATTTCAATTTTTTCTTCAATTGTGCATATCGTTCCATCGGATGGGAAGAAATATAAAGTCCTGTGGTTTCTTTCTCATACGATAAAAGTGTTTCTGTTGGATACTCAACAAAACTCTTCATTTTGAATTCCGTTGCGACATCATTACTTAACAAATCAAAGAACCCAATCTGTCCATCAAGATTTCTTCTCTTTGTGCTATCCAAATCATCGATAACATTTGTAAGGTTCATAAGCATTTCTTGACGGTTATTACCTAAACCATCTAATGCACCACTCTTAATCAAACTTTCAACTGCACGACGATTGAAACCTTTTCCGTGAACTCTTTTACAGAATGAATAGAAAGATGTAAAACGCCCGTTTCTTTCACGTTCTGAAATTATTGTATCAATAAAATCATGGCCCAAATTTTTAATTGCGAGTAAACCAAACATGATTGCTTTTTTTCCATTTGGAGCAACAGTAAAGGTTTTATATGTGTAATTTACATTTGGCGGAAGAATTTCAATTTCATTCTTTTTGCAATCATCAATATAATTAGCGACTTTATCTGAGTTATCAAGCACACTCGTAAGCAAAGCTGCCATAAACTCACAAGGATAATAACATTTCAAATATGCTGTTCTATATGCAACAACTGCATATGCTGCTGCATGAGACTTATTGAAAGCATAAGAAGCAAAGGATGACATATCATCAAAAATCTCATTTGCTATCTCGTTACTTATACCGTTTTTTGCACAACCATCACAGAAAAAGGCTCTTTCTTCTTCCATAACCTTATGTTTTTTCTTTGACATTGCACGACGAACAATATCAGCTCTGCCAAGAGAATACCCTGCTAAAGAACGGAAAATCTGCATAACTTGTTCCTGATATACCATACAACCATAAGTAACATCAAGAATATTCTTTAACATTGGAGTTTTATATCTTATTCTTTCAGGATTATGTCGATTTTGAATGTAGGAATCAATTGAATCCATAGGACCAGGTCTGTAAAGCGAAATAACGGCAATAATATCTTCAAGATTCGTTGGTTTAAGTCGCATAAAAACGCTCTTCATACCTGATGATTCACATTGGAAAACACCATCGGTAAGACCATTGGTAAATAATTCATAAACTTTTTTATCGTCATAAGAAATTTTCTCAATATCAAAATCAGGATTCTTTTTCTTAACCATTTTAACGCAATCATTAATAACAGTTAATGTTCTGAGTCCCAAAAAGTCCATTTTGAGAAGTCCTAATTCTTCAATTGTTGTCATTGTGAATTGAGTTAAAACAGAATCATCATTTTTAGCGAGCGGAACATAATCACTTACAGGTCTATCTGTAATAACAATACCTGCCGCGTGGGTTGACGAATTTCGTGGCATACCTTCAACACTTTTGGCTGTATCAATAAGTTCTTTTGTTTTTCCATCGCTTTCATAAAGTGTTTTTAACTCATCGCTCTCATTAAGTGCTTTTTCAATAGTTATTCCAAGTGTTCTTGGAATTTTTTTTGCCACATTATCAACTATAGCATAAGGCATACCCATAGCCCTGCCAACATCGCGAATTGCAGCACGTGCAGCCATAGTACCAAAGGTAATAATCTGTGAAACATGGTCGTAACCATATTTGTTTATAACATAATCAATAACTTCCTGACGTCTTTCATAGCAGAAGTCAACGTCAATATCGGGCATACTAACTCTTTCAGGATTTAAAAATCTTTCAAAAATCAAATTGTATTTTATTGGGTCAACATTAGTTATTCCCATACAGTATGCACATATACTACCGGCACCTGAACCTCGACCAGGGCCTACTGGAATACCATTATCACGAGCATACTGAATGAAATCGGCTACTATAAGGAAGTAGTCAACATAACCCATGTTTTCAATAACTGACAATTCATATTCAAGTCTGTCAACATAAAGTGAATCGGGATTTTCGCCATATCTTTTCTTTAATCCCTCATAACATTTCATTTTAAAATATTCATAATGAGAAAAACCATCAGGAACAATGAAATTAGGAAGTTTTGTTTTACCAAATTCAAAATCAAAATTACACATATCTGCAATTTTTTGAGTATTGTCTATTGCATCTTGTGAATTTGAAAACAAAACTCTCATTTCCTGCTCGGATTTTAAATAAAAATTATCACTTGTAAACTCAAGAGAATTCTCTTCATCAATTGTATGATTAGTTGCAATACAAATCAAAATTTTCTGAATATGTGCATCTTCTTTGTTCACATAATGAACGTCATTCGTAGCAACAAGTGGAATTCCAGTCTCATTTGAAAGTCTTATAAGTGCTTCATTTACAATAGTTTGTTCAGGAATATCGTGATTCTGCATTTCAAGGTAATAATGGTCCTTACCGAAAAGGTTAGAATACCAAAGAGCTGTTTCTTTTGCTTTGATATACTCACTATTTAAAATAAGCTTAGGGATCTCACCTGCTAAACATGCTGAAAGAGCAATTAAACCTTCATGATGTTTTTCTAAAAGTTCTCGGTCAATTCTAGGTTTTGTATAAAAGCCATCCACCCAAGCAGATGAAACTAATTTAATAAGATTTTTATATCCTGTTTCATTTTCACAAATCAATACCAAATGATGACGATTGGAGTCAACACCATGGACTTTATCAAACCTTGAACGAGCAGCAACATAAACTTCGCAACCAATAATGGGTTTAATTCCATATTTTTTTGCTGATTTATAAAAATCAACTGCACCAAACAAATTACCATGGTCAGTAATTGCGATAGCATTCTGTCCACGTTCTTTCGCAACAGAACAAAGCCTATCAAGACGACAAGCACCGTCAAGCAAGCTGTATTCTGTATGAACATGCAAATGAACGAAAGACATAGTATTACCTCAAATTATTCAGTAACTTTTTTATAAAAATCAAAACAATCAAATGTTGCAAAATAGTCAGCAGGAGTTTCTGCACGACGAATCAAATCAAAACTGCCATCTTCTTTAAGAAGAATTTCTGCTGATTTAAGCTTACCATTATAGTTATAACCCATGGCAAAGCCGTGAGCACCTGTATCGTGAATAAATATAAGGTCACCCATATCAACTTTTGGCAACATTCTGTCGATAGCAAATTTATCGTTATTTTCACAAAGTGAACCTGTTACATCATATTTGTGGTCGCAAGGCTCGTTTTCCTTGCCCATAACTGTAATGTGATGATATGCACCGTAAATTGCAGGACGCATAAGGTTTACTGCACAAGCATCCACACCGATATATTCTTTATGAGTATGTTTCTCGTTGATAGCACGAGTTACAAGTGCACCATAAGGTGCTAACATAAATCTACCAAGTTCAGTATAGATTGCAACATCATCCATTCCTGCTGGTACAAGAATTTCGTTATAAACTTTTTCAACACCCGCACCGATTGCAAAAATATCATTACCCTCTTGGTCAGGACGATAAGGGATACCTATACCACCTGAAAGGTTGATGAATTTAATATGTGCACCTGTCTCTTCTTTAAGCTTAACAGCAACTTCAAAAAGAGTTCTTGCAAGTGTTGGATAGTATTCATTAGTAACTGTGTTACTAGCAAGGAAAGCATGAATACCAAACTCCTCAACACCCTTTGATTTCATTATCTTGAATGCTTCAAAGAGTTGCTCTGTTGTCATACCATACTTTGCATCGCCGGGATTGTCCATAATGTTATTTGCAATTGAGAAATATCCGCCCGGATTATAACGGCAAGAAAGTTTCTTTGGAAGATAACCAAGAGTTTTTTCAAGAATGTCGATATGTGTAATATCATCAAGGTTAATGATTGCACCGATATCATCCGCATATTTAAACTCTGCAGGAGGTGTATCGTTTGATGAGAACATAATGTCATCCCCAACTGCACCGATTGCCTTTGAAAGCATAAGCTCAGTAATTGATGAACAGTCACAACCGCAACCATAATCTCTTAGAATATTAATAAGGAATGGATTTGGAGTTGCTTTAACAGCAAAATACTCTTTAAACCCTTTATTCCAAGCAAATGCTTTTTTAAGATTCTCTGCATTTTTACGAATTCCTGCTTCATCATAAAGATGGAAAGGAGTTGGATAAACCTTTGCTATTTCCTCTAATTTCTCTTTTGTTGTAAATGGTACTTTACTCATATTATTCACCTAAATATCCTTCAATATATTTCTTTATTTCATCAAGTCCTGCACCTGTTTCTGATGAGAATGGAATAATTCTATCCTGAGGTACAAAACTCATTTCTTTTTTGGAATTTTCAATTCTTTCGTTATATTCTTTTTTCTTTTTAAGCTTGTCCGACTTTGTCATAACAACAATGAATTCATAGCCACTTGCTTGTAAGAATTCCATCATCATTACATCATCCTTTGTTGGTGGATGACGCATATCAACAAGCTGAACTACAAGTTTAATATTTCGGTCAGAATTGAAATACCCTTCCATCATTTCTGCCCAACGGTCTTTTTCAGTTTTAGCAACTTTTGCATAACCATAACCAGGCAAGTCAACGAAATTAACATCATCAACCTGATAGAAATTGATTGTAATTGTTTTTCCAGGTACTGAACTTACTCTTGCTAAGTTTTTACGTTGAAACAGTCTGTTAAGTAACGAACTTTTACCAACATTTGAACGTCCTGCAAAAGCGATTTCCGGCAAATCAGAATCTGGTAGCTGACCGAATGTGCCGTATGCTGCTTTAAATTCCGCTTTATCGTATCTCATAAATACTCCTTTACACAAGTGCAACCTTTAATACATCATCACCTGTTTTTGCAAATACAAAATTGATTTTTTCTTTAACCTTTTCATCAACCTTATCAAGGTCGCTACGATTTGCTTCAGGTACAACAACCGTTTTAATTCCTTCAACATACGCAGCCATTGTTTTTTCACGAAGTCCACCTATTGGTAGCACCCTACCTGTAACTGTAATTTCACCTGTCATAGCAACATTTGATTTAACTTTGCATCCTGAAAGTGCAGAAACAAGAGCAGTGAAGATTGTTACACCTGCCGATGGTCCATCTTTTGGAACAGCACCCTCTGGAAAATGGATATGTATATCTTTGTTCTGATAGAAATCCTTATCAATTCTATACTTTTCTGCATTTGTCCTTATGTAACTGATTGCTGCTTTTGCTGATTCCTTAATAACATCGCCAAGTGAGCCGGTAAGTTCAAGGTTTCCCTTTCCATCCATAACAGCAACTTCAACCGTAAGCATTGTACCGCCAACTGATGTATAAGCAAGTCCGTTAACAACACCAACCTGGTCAAATTTTGAACTTTCGTCAGGCTTGAATTTAACTGCTCCAAGATATTTTTCCAAATCAGTATCTTTCACAGATATTTTTCCATCAAATCCCTTTGCATATTCAACTGCAATTTTACGAAGAACCTTTGCAATTGTTCTTTCAAGAACACGGACACCTGCTTCTTTTGTGTAACCACTGATTATTGTTTTAAGAGCTTTATCGGTAATTTTTACGTAAGATTTCTTAAGTCCGTTAGCGACAATTTGTTTTGGTACTAAATGCTTTTTAGCAATATTGAATTTTTCCTCATAAGTATAGCCAGGGATATCAATAATTTCCATTCTATCAAGCAAAGGTGCAGGAATTCTGCTCTTGTCATTTGCAGTTGTAATGAACATAGCCTTACTTAAATCATATGGAATTTCAAGATAATGGTCTGTAAATGTGTTATTCTGTTCTGCGTCAAGCACTTCAAGAAGTGCAGATGACGGGTCACCACGATGGTCAGAACCAAGCTTATCAACTTCATCAAGAAGAATCAAAGGATTTGAACTCTTTGCAGATTCAATTGCATCAATAATTCTGCCAGGCATTGAGCCTATGTAAGTTTTTCTGTGACCACGGATGTCCGCTTCGTCACGAACACCACCAAGGGAAATCCGTGCATAAGTTCTTCCCATAGCACTAGCAAGTGAACGAGCAATTGATGTTTTACCAACACCGGGAGGTCCAGCAAGACAAATAATTTGACCTTTAACATCAGGATTGATTTTACGTACTGCAAGGAATTCAATAATTCTCTCCTTAACATCAGTAAGACCATAGTGGTCATTATCCAGAACTTCCTGTGCGTGTTCAATGTCAATATTTTCTTCTGTGCAATAAGACCACGGTAATGAAATAATTTTATCAAGATAATTTCTGATAACAGCCGATTCCGGACTTGATGATTGCATTTTCATAAGTCTGTCACATTCACGAATAAGTTTTCTTTCAATATCCGCAGAAAAGCCAATAGCACGAATTTGCTCTTTATATTCTTCAGATTCAGAAATTGCACCATCACCTTCGTTAAGTTCTTCTGAAATAGCCTTTATTTGTTCACGAAGATAATACTCTCGTTGGTTTTCTTCCATCTGTTCCTGAACTTTATTATTGATTTCTTCCTCAATAGCTAAAAGCTCAATTTCTCTTTTAAGAATAAGACATAGAGATTCAGCTCTCTTTAACGGATTAAGTTCTTCTAACAATCCCTGTTTAACAGCATAGTCAAGCGGAATATTTGAAAGAATATAGTCAGTAATTTCTGCTGCCTCTTTTCTAACTGATACGCCGACAACAATGTCATTTGGCAATTTAGGAAGAAAATATGCGTATTCTTCAAAAACACCAACAAGATTACGTACAAGTGCTTCTTCATACATTGCATCTTCAACAGATACTTTTTCGGATTCAATCTTACGTACTATTGCAGACAAGTATGGATTGGCTGAGTTCATATGTAAAAGTTCTGCACGATAAAGTCCATAAACAATAACACGAAGAGTATCGGTTCCAGGCAACTTCATAACCTGCTTAATTTCACAGACAACTCCAGAACGATAAATATCATCAATTCTCGGGTCATCACATTCCATATCAATCTGTGCTGCAAGAAATATATTTGTTTTCTTTTCCATTGCAGCTCTTATTGCTTTAACAGACTTTGGTCTTCCAACATCAAAATGCATTGTCATCTCAGGAAAAATAACAAGTCCACGCAAAGCTACCATTGGAACTGAAAATGATTTTTCATTAAATTCATCAAATAAAACATTAGTTTTTTCCATAAATAAAAATATCACTCCTATTATGAAATTATATTATATAATAAATTTTACTTATCTGCAATATAATGTGCGATTTTTTTACAAAATTCACTATTCAAGCTAACTTTGTTAAAATTCTTCACAAGTTATCATTCATTTGGAAAATATTTTGAAAAAAGTTTGTTAATCTTTTATCATTCTATTGACTTTCCTACATTAATTTTGTTATAATTCCATCAATGTTTAATTTTTTAACATATAATTTATTGTAAAAACACATTTGGAGGTCATATTTATGGCAAGAGTTTATAATTTTTCAGCAGGTCCTTCAATGCTTCCTGAGGAAGTTCTAAAAAAGGCTGCGGCAGAAATGCTTGATTATGAAGGTAGCGGCCAGTCCGTTATGGAAATGAGCCATCGTTCAAAGGTTTACGACAGCATTATCAAAGGTGCAGAACAGCTTCTTCGTGAACTTATGAATATTCCTGATAATTATAAGGTTTTATTCTTACAAGGTGGTGCTTCAACACAGTTTGCTGCCATTCCACTTAACTTTATGAATAAGAATGGCAAGGCTGACTTTGTTATCACAGGTCAATGGGCAAAAAAAGCATATCAAGAAGCTCAAAAATATGGCGAATGTAAAGCAGTTGCATCATCAGCTGACAAAACATTCTCATATATTCCAAAACTTGATAAAAACGAATTCACAAAGGATGCAGACTATTTCTACATCTGTATGAACAACACAATTTATGGTACTGTTTATCACGAGCTTCCTGACACAGGTGATGTTCCGCTTATCGCAGATATTTCTTCTTGTTTCCTTTCAGAGCCTATTGATGTTTCAAAATTTGCTATGGTTTATGGCGGCGCACAGAAGAATGTTGCTCCTGCAGGTCTTACAATTTGTATTATTCGTGAGGATATGCTTGGTAATGCAAGAGATATCACACCAACAATGCTTAATTATCAAATTATGGCTGACAACGATTCTCTTTACAACACTCCACCATGCTATACGATTTACATTTGTAAACTTGTTCTTGAATGGCTCAAAGAAATGGGCGGCCTTGAAGCAATTAAAGAGAGAAATGTAAAAAAAGCAAAAATACTTTACGACTTCCTTGATAATAGCAAAATGTTCAAAGGCACAGTTGTTCCCGAAGACCGTTCACTCATGAATGTTCCATTTGTAACAGATAGTGAAGAACTTAATGCTAAATTCATTAAAGAAGCAACTGAAGCAGGTTTTGTTAACCTTAAAGGTCACCGTTCAGTTGGTGGTATGAGAGCATCTATCTACAATGCTATGCCTGTTGAAGGTGTTGAAAAACTTGTAGAATTCATGACAGAATTTGAAAAAGCAAACTCATAAGGAGAAACAAATATGTATAATATTTTAACTTTAAATAAGATTTCTGAAACTGGTCTTTGCCGTTTCAGTGATGAATACAACTGCGCTACTGATATAGCAAATCCTGATGCAATTCTTGTTCGTTCAGCATCAATGCACGATATGGAATTCGAAAACAACACTCTTGCTATTGCACGTGCAGGTGCAGGTGTTAATAATATTCCTATCGATAAATGTAGTGAAAAAGGCATTGTAGTTTTTAACACACCTGGTGCTAACGCTAATGCTGTTAAAGAGCTTGTTCTTACAGGTCTTTTCCTTTCATCAAGAAAGATTGTTCCTGCTATTGACTGGGCGCTCACATTAAAAGGTAATGGTGACACTGTACCAAAGGATGTTGAAAAAGGTAAAAGTGCTTTTGCAGGTCCTGAAATCAAGAATAAAACTCTTGGTGTAATTGGTCTTGGTGCTATTGGTATTCTTGTTGCTAATGCCGCAGCTGCACTTGGAATGAAGGTTGTAGGTTATGACCCATTCCTTTCAGTTGCACAGAGTATTACTCTTAATCACCATGTAAAACTTACTGATGACCTTAATGTCATTTATGCTGAAAGTGATTATATTACACTTCACTTACCACTTAACGACAAAACTCGTGAACTTATCAATGCCGATACAATTGCTACAATGAAAGACGAAGTTAGAATTCTTAACTTTGCTCGTGGTGAGCTTGTTGATACAAACGCAATCCTCTCTGCACTTGAAAATGGCAAGGTTGCATCTTATGTTACAGACTTCCCCAATGATGCAGTTATTGGTGCTCCCGGTGTAATTGCTATCCCTCATCTCGGTGCATCTACTCCTGAATCAGAAGACAACTGTGCTATGATGGCTGTTGACCAGATTGCCGATTTCCTTGAAAATGGTAGCATTGTAAACTCTGTTAATTACCCTGCTGTTACATTAACATCTTGTGATAAACACAGAATAACAATTATGCACAAGAATATTTCAGGTATTGTAAGCAAAATTACATCTGCTTTCGCCAACGAAGAGGTTAACATTGATAATATGGTTAACAAATCAAAGGGCGAATATGCTTACACAGTTATCGATTCCGATACAAAAGCTTCTCCTGAATCACTTGAAGCATTAAAGAAGATTAACGGAATTATTCGAATTAGAGTAATTAAATAAGTTTTAAGAGTGTAAAAGACCTGTTCATAATGAACAGGTCTTATCTTTTGTCCTTTTATTAATATGTGTTTAATATTGTTTCGTCAATACCAGCTTTACCGTCAGGTTTTTTACCAACTGCAAAAGCAATGTTTTTAGCATGGTCACCAACACGTTCAAAATCGATAAGAGTATTAACAAACATCATACCCGCACGTGTTTCACAATGTTCTTCGTTAAGACGTTGTAGATGGGCGTCTTGATATTTTTCTTTAAGATTATCTGAAATTGTTTCAAGTGTTTCAATCTGTCTTGCTTCATCAAGTGATAACTCTTGCTTTTCAAATGACGCAATAGATGCATTTAACAAATCCATAACGCATTTACGCATTGTTTCCAATTCCTCGACTGCACTTTCGGAAATTGCAAGTTTTTCACTACTGCGAACAACTTCTGCATCGCAAAGGTTTACAGCATGGTCACCGATACGTTCAATGTCGTTTACAACATGGAAAAGACGACCAATATATTTTGCATCATTATAGTCCAAATCAAGAGCATTGATTTTTACAAGGTTTTTTGTAATTCCGTGATTAAGGAAGTTAATAACTTCTTCAACAGATTCAATCTTTTCTTTCTTAGATGTGTCGTTATTTATCAAGGCTACTGCTGCACGGTCAAAGTTATCCCTTGCAAGATACGCCATTCTAACAACCTCTTTACCAATCTGTTCAACTGCAACAGGAGGTGTTGTGAGAAGATGTGCATCATAAAATTTAAACTCAAGTTTAGAATCCTCGGGTTCTTTATCAGGGATAATAAAACATGCCATTTTGATAAGAACATTAGCAAATGGGAAAAGAATTATTGTACTAACAACATTAAAAATAATATGTGCTGCTGAAATCTGTGCTGAAACATTATCACTTATACCTTGAAGAAGTGAAATATAAGGTGTAAATGCCGTAATAAACACGAAAATAACAGTACCTACAACATTAAATAGCAAGTGCATAACGGCTGTTCTTTTTGAGTTTGTCTTTGAACCTGCAGCAGAAAGAAGTGCAGTTACACAAGTACCAATATTTTGTCCTAAAAGAATATAAACAGCAAATTCAATTGGAACAAGACCCTGTAATGCAAGTGCTTGTAAAATACCAATACTTGCAGAAGAACTCTGAATAATTGCTGTAAGCACAAGACCAATAAGAACACCAATTATTGGATTGTTGAAGTTAGTCATAAAATAGGTGAAAAATTCTGATTCACCCAACGGCGCCATGCCATATGCCATTAACTCCATACCAACAAATAGCATACCAAAACCTGCTACAGTTTGTCCAATATGCTTTACTATGTCCTTTTTGATAAAAAGCATAACAAAAACGCCAATGAGCAAGGCAATAGGTGCAATCATACCTAAATCCATCGCAATAAGCACACTGGTAACAGTTGTACCAATATTTGCACCCATAATAACACCAATAGCTTGAGCAAGATTCATAAGACCTGCATTAACAAAACCAACAACCATAACGGTTGTTGCTGAAGAGCTCTGGATAAGTGCAGTTACAAGTGCACCCATAATAACAGCTAAAAATCTATTCTTAGTCAAGGCACCCAAAATCTTTTTCATCTTTGAGCCGGCAGTATATTCAAGCCCTTGCCCCATGGCATCAATACCATAAAGGAATAGTCCGATACCGGTAAAAAATGATAATAAATTCATTATATCCATAACCATTTACCCCTTTAATTCTTTCGCCTTTAGGCACTCATTATATTTATATTCGGCACCACGATTACCAAGATGAAAAACGGACTTATTTTTCACCTTAAACCATATTTTTTTCTCAATTCTTGAATAATTGATATTTTTTGATTTCATATAAACTTTAAAAAAGTTAAGTCGTTTATAGAAATCTTTGTAGTTTTTAAACTTATCTTCCGTCCACGCAACTTCTGCAAAAGCAAAAATTCGGGGATAAACCGCAAACTCCCAAGCATCATAAGTATCAATCCACTCTGACCATGATTCAAACTCAATACCTAACACATTTTTTTCATTGATAAACCCTGATTTAACAACATCAAAATTATAAACTTTTTTCAACGGACAAATGGCATATGAATAATCAAAATATAATGATGGACAGGTTGATACAATAAATTTGCGTTTGTTATTCTCTGCTTTAATCCACGACGGACTACGGAATAACCAATAGTGACCAACTATGTCTTTATCAGTGTTATTACCAATACCATCATTCCATTCTACACTCGTTTTGCCAAGTTTCTTAAGAATATCATTTACTCGATTATTAAAATAAACCTGTAATTCTTTCCCATTTTCAAAACCAAGCTCTTTCATTTTAGCCTGACACGCAGAGCAATCATTTTCCCAGATTTTATGGCCTTTTATTGCTTCATCGCCACCCATGTGAAAGTATTTATACGGGAACAACTCGGCAACTTCTGTTAAAAGTTTTTCAACAAACTCGTATGTTTCTTCTTGTCCTGCACAGAGAATATCCTTTGTAATTCCATTTTCACAAAAAACCTCGTAATTTTCCTTCATACAAGAGAGGTTCGGATATGCGGCAAGCATCGCAACAGTATGACCCGGTAAATCAATCTCAGGAATTATATCAATGCAAAGATTTTTTGCATACTCTACGATTTCACGAATTTCTTCTTTTTTATAATAATGAAAATATTCATTTCCTCCCTTTTGAAGTCCAGGAATCTTACTTAAAATTTCAGCACCACCAAGAAGCTCATACTTTCTTTTACTTGCAATTTCATTTAATAATGGAAAAACTTCACTTTCAATTCTATAACCTTGGTCATCGCATAAATGCCAATGGAACTTATTGAGCTTCAGCATTGCCATTTCATCCAATGCACGTTTTACAGCATCAACACCGTAGAAATGTCTAGCCTCATCCATCATTTCACCACGATAGCTAAACTTTGGATAGTCATATATCTCTGAACAATTAACAACCGCCACTCCATTTGAGGTCTTTGATTGCATAATCATGATTTTAAGAGTTACAACACCATAAAAAGCACCATTTTCATCAGAGGCAGAAATTGTTACTCCGTCTGGCTTAATTTTAAGGTGATATGCTTCAGCACGAAGGCTCTCATCCTTTGCAATTTTAATTTGACCGTTATTAGCATCTTTCTTTGTCTTCAAAAAATTAGAAATATACTTACCTGCTTTTATAAAATCAGGTGAACAAAGAATAGCAGTTTCTGGTGTAATTGTATATGTACCATCAAGAACATTATACTTTTGTGGTCTTGGTATAATGCTGTACTTTGCCTTACTCATTTCATTTCCTCCAATACTTTTAAGCAATAATCGGGAACATCTGTAATTAAAGCATCACAGCCCCAATTTGTAAGTTTTATTATTTCTTCTTTTTCATTAACTGTCCAAGGATTAACTTTTATACCTAAATTATGAAGCTCCATAACTTCTTTATGAGAAATCAAAAAATACTCAGGATGTGCTGCATCTACACCTAATTGCTTACAGTATTTCGCAACACCGAAAGACATAATCTCTTTTCCTAAATCATTTTCTTCATAAAGAAGAGCAGTTTTAACATTTTTATCAATATCTTTCACCTGACGCACACATTCAGGGTCAAAACATGAGATGATTGAATTATTTATAATACCATACTCATGAACTTTTTCCACAACTTTTTTAACGAGGTCGTTATCTTTTTGTGGTGGTTTGATTTCAATATTGATTAATGACATGTCTTTTACAACATCTAAAAGTTCATTCAATGTTGGCAAAGAAACATCCGCAAAATCCTTACTAAAATATGAACCAAAATCAAAACTTTTAAGTTGCGCAAGTGTCATTTCATCAATACGACCAACACCATTGGATGTTTCATCAATAGTATAATTATGGCAAATCACAATTTCGTTATCAAGGCACAAATGAACATCTGTTTCAATTCCATCTGCCATAAAATCTAATGCTTTTTGGAAAGCAGGAATAGTATTTTGTGGAGCAAGTCTGTTTGCACCACGATGAGCTAAAACAAGTGGCATAAAAAATCCTCCTTGGTAAAATTCAAACTACTACAGATAACATTTTACCAAAGAGAAATACAATTTGTAAAGAATTATTTTATTTTTTTATACAAATCCTCACAAATTTCTAATATCTTAAATTTAAAAGAATATCTTTGTCCATTATTAACTATATTCATTTCATCCGAGTTTAAAACATCGTGAATCCCCGTGTCATTGTTAACTGCTGGCAAACACATTGGCGGAAACATAACACACCACCAGTTTTTTCCTTTGCCCTCACCTATCACAACTTTAACAGCGGTATATTCTCCTGCCGGTAATGTTACAGAATTATCATATACTCTTGTTTTAAAAAACTCATTTGCTACATATATTTTTACCTTATAGTCGTAACCCTCATCCCTGATTGTTTTCAAGGCAACATTTTCTAGTCTATCAATATTGGGAACTATTTTTTCTTCGGCATCATCTGCAGTAAGACTACCATCAAACAATTCTCTTCCCTCTCTAAGTACTGCATCACGTACTTTTAATTTTAATTCTTGGTCATATTCTTCATCCGAATTTGCAATAACGTGCATTCTTAAAACCTTATTTCTTATTTCATCACATTGTTTTGAAAATCCAACAAAACTAAATACATTTGCAAATAGTACTGCTATTAGAATCGAAATCTCAACTCTCACTATTGTTTTTTTCATATAATCACTCCTTGTACAAGGAGTTTTGACAGGAAAATTAAAATATAAACAAAAAAAATCCCATTGTAAATAAATACAATGAGATAATCTCTTTTATTGAAGGTGCCCCGCAAAGTCGGTTGCGGTGAATACTAACCTGCATGTTAAGCAGGTGGGTGCTCTCCGTTCATATCTGTGCTCCCTTCTTCCGTCGAATGACGGGAGGTCTGCTCCCAATGAAATCGAGAAAAAGCTCCCTTTAATAGTGTGTTGGGTTAATATCGTCCGCAGTTATCGGGCTTCGCAGGGTAATATTATTCTATTATCTTAAAATAAAATTATTCTTCGTCAAATGCAAATAATTCGGATAATCTTTCTTCAAAAATTTTGCCTATTTCGTTAAACTCATTATCATCCTCAATAGGTTCTAAATATGTTTCACCATCTTCTTCACAAACCTTGAGAATGATAAGTTCACCATCGTCATCAAGGATTTCTTCTGGCTCATCATAAACAGGAAGAAGTGCTACATATTTTGCAGTATCAGTTTCAATTCTGTCAAGTTCTTCAAAAACGTGTTCAACACCATTTTCGTCAACTACTGACACAAGATCAGGATTAAATTCTTCACTCATTTTTATATTCTCCTTTGTTTTAAATTACAAAACATAAACACCAGATTCAAGAACAACAATCTCTTTTCCGCAGGAACGCAGATATTTATAAACAGGCTCATCAAAAATTCTGAAATCATTTACAGAATAGTCCTTGAGATTAATTGTCCTTACTTTTTTTGAATCAGCATTACAGATAAACAACTCGTTATCATATTTGGAAATTGATACAGGATTTTGAAAAGATGTTGACTGTAAAGAACCAATTCTCATGCTAAATTTTTTATGAGAAATAGAATAATTCACAACACAGTTTTTGTCTGGTACAACACTCCATATCTGATTACCATCAGCAACTGCACCTGAAATCTCACTGCCTTGATAGTTCAAGTCACTTGACCATACCATTTCACCATCAGGTGAAAAAATTCCGGTTTCACCACTGTTATATACTACAACAACATGTTTACTTGGAAGAATTTCAGCATCACAAGAAACATAATCGCCAAGTTGTTCTGCTATTTTTTTGTATTCCGGACCGTACTTATTAAGAAGATAAACACTTTTAGTCACCGGAGTATTCTGCATTCTTTTTATATCGTATCCGTAAAAACTAACCTTAACAGAACCATTTTCAAGTACTGTCTTTTTTGTATAAATGATACCGTTTGAGAATGCGATGATATCGTAAACCGAATCAACAATTTTCTGCATAAAATCACCGCTGAATATATAAAATTATATTAAATATTTTGTTAGCGTAAATAATTATACTATTATTTAATCAAACGGTCAATAAATAATTCAATTATTTTGTCTTAATTTATTCCTACAGTCCTTTTCGTTGTGTATACACTTTGTATTTGTGCACACTATTTTTTTAGTTCCATCTTCTAAAAGTGTTTCCTCAATAATAATATTCTTTTTGATATGAGTACAATACTGTTCATAAGTAAATTTTGTATTTACCATTTCATCACTCCTTTATGTTTTTATTATATTCAGGCAGGAATAATTTAAGCTTATTTTTAATAAAAATAATATGTCCAATTTTAATATGGGAGTGAAGTGAATGAATTCCGGCAAAATCTTCTTGGCAATTGCGTTTTCTATTTATTTTTTCATAGTTTTTATATCACATATTAAATCAAAAAAATTCTTTCTTTCGATTTTTCTAACAGCATTGCAAGGTCTTTGTTCATTGTTCGCAGTTAACTTATTGGGGAAATACATATCCGTACATATACCTGTAAACTATTGGACCCTTGGTGTATCTTCTGTTGGTGGAGTATCAGGAGTTATAATGATGCTTTTGTGTGATGTGTTTATGATTTGAATTTTCTTAAGGTCACAATGCAAATTGTGGCTTTTATTATTTATTAAACACTTTACTATTGATTTGTTTTGTGTTAAAATTATACTAATAATGTGTAGAACTTTGTATTGTTTTGTAAAACGAGGTTTTGTATATGGAAATATTTTCAGCTTTTATTGAAATACTTGGTGTTATTGCATTCTCAATTTCGGGCGCGATGATTGCTATAAGAAGAAAAACTGACCTTTTTGGAGTTATTCTTCTTGCCATTATTACTGCACATGGCGGAGGGCTTACGAGAGATGTTATATTCAGTTTTTCCCCACCAGCTATTTTCGGCTTAAAATGGTACATATTGATTTGCGTTATTGTAGCAATTATTGTTTTTCTTTTTGCAAGAAAATTCAGCCATACATATCTCGAAAACGAATTGAGAATTGAACATATCAATGATATTTTTGATGCTCTTGGACTTGGTGCTTTTGCAGTTGTTGGTGTTAAGGTTGCCATTGAGCAAGGTCATCCAGAAGATGCTTTGATTTGTATTACATGTGGACTTTTAACAGGTATTTGTGGCGGTATGTTACGAGATGTTCTTACAAACAATACTCCATTCGTTTTAGTTAAACGTATTTATGCAGTTGCAGCTTTACTTGGTGCATCTGTTTATTATGTACTCTACATATACGGTTCGATTATTCACATCAATGAAACTTTCGCAATTATCATTGGTATAGCCGTTACATTTATATTAAGAATTCTTGCTATGACATTTAAATGGAATATGCCGGTAGCAATTAAATAAGGTGATAAAAAATGGAAGGAAAAGCAACTATCATTGCAGTTGCAGGTAAAGGTGGCGTTGGCAAAACATCACTTTCTGCTACTATTGTAAGATGTCTTGTGGAGAAATATCCTGACAAGAGAATTTTAGCAATTGATGCTGACCCAGCTGTTGGACTTTCAACTGCATTGGGAATTGATGTAAAACTTACAATCGATGACATAAGAAAAGAGATTATTGCATCTGTTGACGAGGGCGACACAAGAACTGCTATTGAACTTTTAGGTGAAGCAAAATACAGAATTTTTGACGCACTTGTTGAAACAAACGGATATTCATTTATCGCAGTAGGTCGTCCTGAAACTGCAGGTTGTTATTGTAAAATCAATACATATTTAAAAGAAGTCATTTCTATTCTTTCAAACGAGTTTGATTATGTTATAATTGACGGTGAAGCGGGAATTGAGCAAATTAACCGTCGTGTTATGGAAAAAGTTACTCACCTGCTCTTAATTACTGACCCGAGTAAAAAAGGTTGTCAGGTTATAAACACAATTAAATCCGTTTCGGACGAGCTTGTTATGTATGAAAAAATCGGCGTAATTGTTAATCGTATGGCTGACGAAAGTCTTAAAGATTACATTGATACAAAAGGTATTCCTGTTTTAAGTTATATTGAAGACGATAAGAATTTGTCAGTATTTGATATCAAGGGAGAAAATATTTTTAACCTTCCTGCAGAATCAAATGTTGTAAACGGTGTTAAAAAAGCTCTTAATGAGATTGGGGTTATATAAATGAAAGATTTAAAACATTTAATTTATTTTGAAAACCTGTTGCAAGAGGCAAATAATGACCTTGTGAAGCAAGCAACAAATGATGGCAAACTCGCTATCGCATATACTTGCTATCACATTCCAGAGGTATTATTAAATCTTGACAACTGTTTTTCAGTAAGACTCAGAGCACCAAGGACAGGCTCTATGGATATTGCCACATATTATATGAGTTCATTCCTTTGTGGTTATTCAAAAGCTTTACTTGAAAGAGGTATTGAAGGTGGTTACAATTTCCTGTCTGCTCTTATCGGTTCAGAAACTTGTTCCGAAATGAATCGTTGCTATGAACATTTTGAATTACTTAAACTTGTTCCTAACGATAAATTCTTTGTATCTTTTGTTGACTCACCGTTCAAAATTGAAAAACACACTGTTAAACACTATGCAAATCAGTTAAGAGTTAAAGTTCTTGATAAATTACAAGAGGTTTACGGCATTGACACAAGTGATGAGGCATTGAGAAAAGCAGTTGAAGAACACAATGAAATCTGCCGACTTATTACAGAAATCGGTGAATACCGTAAAGAAGAAAATCCAAGAATTACAGGTTATGAATTCCACGTGCTTTGCGTTGCAACATATTGTTGTCCTAAATACTTAATTCTTGACAAACTTCGTGAAACTGCAGAAGAATTAAAAACAAGAGAACCTGACCAGAAGAAAAATTACAGAGCAAAAATTGTTGTTGTCGGTTCTGAAATGGACGACCCTGACTTCACAAAACTTATTGAAGACAGTGGTGCATTGGTTGTTGCTGACCGTTTCTGTTTTGGTTCAATGCCAGGACGTGAAGAAATCATTTTGAACGATGAAGATGATGTTCTTACACAGATTGCGCTTCATTATATGAAAACCAGTCAATGTCCAAGATATATGAGTCACGAAAAGGTTCAGGAAAGACGTGACTACGTTAAAGAATTAGTTGACACATACCATGCAGATGGTGTTATGTATGAACAGATTAAATTCTGCGAATATTGGGGTTACGAACGTGCCCTTGCATCTTATGTTATGAGTGGAGACTACGGTGTTCCAACTGCGGCAGTTGACCGTCAGTACACAGCCTCAGCATCAGGACAACTTCGTACACGTGTTCAAGCTTTTGTTGAAAGCCTTGAAATCAAGAAAATCCAAAAAGCAAAGGAGATGAGAGAGAATGGATAATTACGGTAAGCTTTATAAAGAACATACTGCCATATTAAAACACCGTGAATGGCGTGGTTTTAAAGACACAATGTATGACTACTACCGCTGGCTTGTTACATGGAAAGACATTATCAAAATGGCACTTAAAGCACCTGTCTCTACAGTAAAAGGTATTTGGCGTTATCGTTGGATGGCATCTTATCTCTCTGCTCCATCATTCATTGACAGACACGTGGCAGGACTTCGTGGACCTCAACTCCGTATGGCTCATCTTCACTATAATATGATTGTCAAACACACAACTGATTTGATTAACTTATCATTAAAAGCAGATGAGAAAATCAATCCAAACAATAAACTTTCAAAGAGAATTGTTTTGATGGACGAAATTGTTCCAAACGAAATCTTTACAGGTTTCCCAAACCTTATTCCTGTACCATTACAAACATTACCTATTTTCTTATCTTCAATGGTTGACCAGCAGATTACTCCGCCATATCTTGAGGTTGTTGAAAGTTTTGGTGTTCCTGCTGATGTTTGTCCCCTTCCAAGTGCTGAAGCAGGTGTTGCTATTGAAGACGATTATCCTAAAATGGGGTGTTGTATGATTGGCACAAATATGCCTTGTGACGGTTCAATTATGAACTCATCATTCCTTGACAGAAGAATAAACCTTCCAACTCATTTCTTTGGCATTCCACTTCGCTATAATGGTGAAGACGTTCAGGAATATGGTGTTGATGAAATTAAGGCGCTTATTGAATTCATAGAAAAACAAACAGGTGAAAAGTTTGATTGGGATGCGTTCTTTAAGCGAATGAAACAGTACAACGAACAGCTTGATTATGAATTGCAGAAATGGGATATTAACAGAACAGAATATCCACAGATGACAGGTGCTTGTTTCTGGCTTTACAGAATTTTCTATTTCAACCTTTCAGGTGGTACAAACGAAAGATTCTTAAAAGTTGACAAAAAAGTTAACAAGATAATGATGAAGGCCTACGAAAAGAAAACTCCTGTTTCAAAAGAAATGAGACACAGAGCAGTTGTATGGTCCTGCCCAGCTAACTACTACACAAGCTTTGCAAACTGGCTTGAAAATTGTTGGGGCATTAACGTTGTTATGGATATGGAAACAATGATTTCATATCTTGAGATTAACACAGAAGATAAAGAACAGGCATTAAAAGACCTTGCAAAAACATATCAGCGTTCAATTATGAGAAAGCACACCAAGGGCGGTTATAAAAACGTTGTTGATGAACTCTGGAGAATTGTTGACGAATACAATGCCGACACAGTTATTATGTATGACCAGATTTCATGTAAAGGTATGGATGGTCTTACAGGTATTTTTGATGACCAAGCAAGAGAAAGAAATGTTAACTTTATTTGGGTTAAACAAGACCTTATGGACCCACGCACAATTTCTCGTCGTGAAATGCGTGACCAGGTTAACAAATATATGCAGACGGTTTTACAGGAAGAGCCACTTGATGCTTCACTTGTAGATTTTGAAGATGACCTTGCTTGGTAAAAAGGAGAATAAATTATGAAATTTTTTGGTGGATGCGACGTTGGTTCAACATATACAAAATGCGTTATTCTTGACGAAAACGGCAATATGATTGCCAATGTTACCAATAGAAGCAAAATAAACCCTGTTCAGAGTGCTGAAATTGCACTGCAAGATGCAGTTGCACAAGTCTCAGAACTTAACTCTGCAAAAGAACTTACATATCTCATCGGTACCGGTTATGGTAGAAATAAAGTTCCATTTGCTGACGAAAACATTTCTGAAATCAGTTGTCACGCTATGGGTGTTCACGTTACAAACCCTGAAGTTAAAGCAATTATTGATATCGGCGGTCAGGACGTTAAGGGTATATCAATTGACACAGACGGTACAGTTAAAAACTTTGCTATGAACGATAAATGTGCTGCAGGTACTGGTCGTTTCTATGAGGCTATGGCTAATGCTTTTGAAATGACATTACCTGAGTTCTCAAAGCTTTCACTTAACGCTAAAAACACTATTCCGATTACTGCACAATGTACAGTTTTTGCTGAAAGTGAAGTTATTTCACTTGTTGGTGAAGGAAAACCAATGGACGAAATTGCTGCAGGTATCCAGTTAGCAGTTGCAAAACGTTGCTTTGTTATGGCTAAAAAAGCAGGTGCCGTTGATAGTATTACTCTTACAGGCGGTTGTGCAAAAAACGATGGTCTTAAAAAGGCAATTGAAAAAGTTCTTAAAATCAACGTTGTTGAGTTAAAGACTGACCCACAGCTTATGGGTGCTTTAGGCGCTGCCGAATATGCTCGTCAGAAAGGTCTTGCAAAGGAGAACTAATATGGAAGTTTTATTTATAATTCTTGGTGTTATTCTTGCACTTTTCCTTATAACTTTTGCAATTTATTGGTTCAACCTTGATATGAAGCTTGTAAGAGTTGTTTATGATTGGTTGCAGAAGCACTATGACAAAATGAAAAGAGATAAGAAATTATAATGAAATTATATAATAACCTTATCAATGAAATAAAAAACAGTTTAAATGATGCAAAAGTTTTAATTAAGAGCAACAAAACACTTAATACAAGTGCTAAAAACTCTGTAATTTTCTTGTCAGATACAGCATTTGAACTTGGTGGTAGTCAAAAACCTTGTGTCAGCAGTCTTGCGGTAACAAGTGACATTAATTTCTCTAATTCTGTATATTTATTGGGTGATGACATTGATAAAATCAAGTCTGACTCCCCTTTTGGTAAATTTGTTTTTATTCAGATTGAAAATTTTGATGATGAACAAAACACCTTTAACAAGATTAAAGAATTGGAAGCATTAAGATATCATTTATCTGTTGACGGATTTATGACAAGAGCATCTGCTCTTAATATGCGTGAACAAATTAGAGTAAGCAAAAAGGCTGTTAAATCAGGTGTTACTTTTGCCGATTACGGACAAACACTTTTGAATGAGTATCTTAAGTTTGATTACGTTAAAAGTGCAGAAATTTATTTTGTAACTGATTTTGATAATTTCGATAGATTAAATTCTGTTGCAAAAAAAATAAGTCAGACAACTTCGGCATTAAATCATATTTTTGACAATGTGATGTTTGATTGTTCAACTTGTAATCTTAAAGAAATCTGCGACGAAGTTGACGGACTTAAAGAATTGCATTTAAAAACTGCGAAAAAGTGAACAGATATGAAAAAAAGAGATTGTGAAAACAATCTCTTTTTTGGTATAGAGTTGTGTCTCTGTGCTGAACGAAAATAAACAAAAAACACGGGCAGGCAGGAGACCTGCCCCTACACTTATTCCAACATCTTAATGATTTCTTGAAATTCTGGTTTTGATTTAAACTCATCGGATAATGGGTAGTGTTCGGTCATAAGTTCTTTCATACGAGTACACATATTCATTTCCCGAAAGTCTCTTTCTTGCTCATAAAACTTTGCAACCGTTTCTGTATTATCTAAAACAGAATCACACTTAATAGCATATTTAGCGGCAATTTTAAGATAATGTAGTGCTTCTTCCTCTTTTCCTAACTCAAAATACCAATGACCCAAATGTCCGTAGTTATATACAAGATGCATCCAATTCTTTCCGTAATTTTCATTTTGATAAAAGGTATGGAAAAGCGCATTTGTATTGCTAACTACTTCAATTTTATATTCAGTTGTAAAATTACCGTCATAATAACAATAATGAGCAAAACAATTATCAAGCAAATAAAGTAACTCTGTAATTGCAGTTTCACATACAGTTTTTTGCATTTCAATATCATCATTCATTGTTACTTCAAGATATTCTTTTGAATTAAGTAAAGATGGCATTTCTGCAAGGATTTCATTCGCCTGTTTCTGATAGTCATAATTATTTGTACAACCTGCTAGTCTATTCAAATGTTGACAGACTATTCGCTTTGACCACATCCTTATACTATCATCAGTACAATGTCTTTGAATATTATCATAGATTGAAAGTAATTCATGAGTCGCTTTTTCATCTCTATAATCACATTCACACCTTAAAAGTTCCATATATCTTACAAGAATACGGTAATCTCCTGGAAATTTTTTAATTGCAATTTTAAATTTTGAAAAAGTTTCAGTAGTTTCTTTAAGCCGCCATCTTTCATATAAAACAAGGTATTCATTGATTTTTTCTTCTTCGCGGGCTTTATTTACACCGAGTAAATCATCAATTGAAACATTGAAAAATCTTGAAATTACAGGTAGTGTGGTTATATCGGGATATGTTTCTCCTCTTTCCCATTTACTGACAGCCTGAAATGTTACTCCTAAAAAATCTGCAAGGGCTTCTTGAGTTAATTCCTTTTCTTTACGGAGTTTTCTGATATTTTCACCAAAATAAATTGTCATAAAATCACCTCTTAAAAATTTAGTGTAACGTTACAAGTAAATAATAGCTTTTACTGCAGAAATAAACAATAACTTGATTATTGAATCAAATTCAACTGTCATTTGATTTATTCAATTATTTGTTTATTTTTATTTTATCATATACATTACGGATAATAAAGAGATTAAAATCAAATAATTTAATGAGGTGGAATATGACTAATGTTAAAAAATTTTTTTCGGGATTTGTTATCGGTACTATAAACATTCTTTTAGGTGCAGGCGGAGGAATGTTGACAGTACCACTATATAAAAAGATGGGAATGGAACAAAAAGAGGCTCAAATCAACGCAGTTGCAACAATTTTGCCCATTACGTTTATCAGTGCGGTTATTTATATTTTAAAAGGCAGTGTTAATATATCAGATACTTATATATATCTTCTGCCTGGTCTTGCGGGTAGTATTTTAGGTACTTTTGTAATAAAAAAAACATCGAATAATATATTAACAGTTATTTTTGCATTATTTATGATTTGGGCAGGAGTGAGATTATTTCTCAAATGAGTACAATAATATCAATATTTGCAGGTTTTTTATCAGGACTTATTGGTGCAATGGGATTTGGTGGCGGCGGAGTACTGATTATTTATCTTGCGGTATTTATGAATATGTCACAATTAAAAGCACAAGGTATTAACCTTTTGTTTTTCATTCCCTGTGCTGTTGTTGCAACGATAATTTATACAATAAAAAAACAAGTAAATTACAAAGAAATATTACCCGTTATATCAGGCGGAATTTCAGGTGCAATAATCTCAAGTTTTTTATTGAATTTAATTAATACACACTACCTTTCAAAGATGTTTGCGGTATTCCTTATAGCAACGGGAATTGCAACAATTTTAAGGTTAAAAACAAAGAAAAAATAATGTCAATTTGTTAACAAAAAAGGCGCTTTTATGTGTCTTTTTTTGTTATTCCGTCAAAAATTTATTTATTATTCCATTTCCTATTGATAATAATATATTTATAATGTATAATAAACACAATACATTAAATTGGGATAATTTGTATTTTATGTATAAACTATTTGTGTTTGGAGGCAAAAACTATGAAAGTACAGTTTACAGAAACCGTATTAAGAGATGCCAACCAGTCGCTTATTGCTACAAGAATGCCGTTCGCTGATTTCGAACCAATTCTTGAAAAACTCAATAAGGCAGGTTATTATTCTCTTGAGTGCTGGGGCGGTGCTACATTCGACTCATGTCTTCGTTACCTTAATGAAGACCCATGGGTAAGACTCAGAAAAATCAAAGAAAAGTGTCCTGATACTAAACTTCAGATGCTTCTTCGTGGTCAAAACCTTCTCGGTTACAAGCACTATCCTGACGATGTCGTAAGAATGTTCGTTAAGAAAAGCATT
This sequence comes from Clostridia bacterium, assembly GCA_017624735.1. Taxonomy (GTDB): domain Bacteria; phylum Bacillota; class Clostridia; order Oscillospirales; family Acutalibacteraceae; genus Fimenecus. The sequence goes on along the minus strand of JAGAMK010000022.1, from coordinate 17,632 downwards.
GAAAATGGTATTGATGTTATTAGAATCTTCGACGCACTTAACGATGTTCGTAACATTCAGGTGGCTGTTGATGAAACAATTAAAAACGGTGCAATTGCATCAGGTGCTATTTCTTATACAACAAGCCCTGTTCACACCCTTGAAAATTATGTGGCGCTTTGTAAAGAAATGAAAGCAATGGGTTGCTCTACAATCTGCATTAAAGATATGGCAGGTGTTATGACTCCCGTTGAGGCAAAAGACCTTGTCGGTGCAATTAAAGATGCAATGCCTGAAATGCCTGTCATCTTGCACACTCACTCCACAACAGGTATGGCTTACATGACAATCCTTAAGGCTGTTGAAGCTGGTTGCGATATTATTGACACAGCAACATCTTGTTTCTCAGGCGGTACTTCACAGCCTGCAACTGAAACAATACATGATGCTCTTATTGGTCTTGGCTACGAAACAGGTCTTGACAGAGACACATTAAAGGCTGTAAATGACCACTTTAAACCACTTCGTGACCAATATCTCTCATCAGGACTTTTAAAACCAAAAGCACTTGTAACTGATACAGACGCTTTGACTTATAAAGTTCCGGGTGGAATGCTTTCAAATATGATGGCAAACCTTGAAGATATGAATGCTCTTGACAGAATGGAAGAAGCTCTTTTAGAAATTCCACAAGTTCGCAAAGACATGGGATATCCTCCTCTTGTTACTCCTCTTAGCCAGATGGTCGGAAACCAAGCTGTTACAAATGTACTTGTAGGCGAAAGATACAAGAATATTTCTAAAGAAATTAAAGCATACATCAAGGGTGAGTATGGTAAAGCACCAGGTCCTATTGATGCTGACCTTCAGAAGAAAGTTCTTGGTGATGAAGAGCCTGTTACATGCCGTTTTGCTGATAAACTTGAACCAATGTTTGAACAGACAAAGGCTGAACTCGGTGATGTAGCAAAATCTGATGAAGATGTTCTTTCATACATCGCATTCCCTGCTCAGGCAGAAAAGTTCTTTGAAGCAAGAACAGAAAAAGAAAAGAACACATTTAAGTATTCAATCAAGAGAATCGACTAAGGAGGACATAAAATGACATTACCAGAAATTTTAAGTGTTTCTGCTACCGGATTTATTGTCGTTTTAATTGTTCTTATACTTCTTGCAGTTATTATTGTGATGCTTTCAAAGGTAATCCGCGCAGTTGAAGGCAGTGCAAATAAAGCAGAGGAAACTCCAGCAACAGAAACTCATGTTGTGGAAAAAGTTACATCCCCTGCTCCGGTTGAAACTGTTACACCTGCTCCTGTTCAATATTCAAACGGTGTTACACTTTATAAAACAGACTGCAAAACTGCAGCATCAATTATGGCTATTGTAAGTCACGAAAGTGGTATTCCACTTCAGAGACTCTCATTTAGTTCAATTAAACTTGATGACTCTCTTGAACTTTATAAAACAGACTTTAAGACAGCGGCATCAATCATGGCAATTATCAGCCATCAGACAGAAATTCCACTTGAAAGACTTGTATTTAAGTCAATCAAGCTTTGCGACACACCTGAACTTTACAAAACAGACGAAGAAACTGCAGCTAAAGTAATGGCAATCACAAGCAAAGAATCAGGAATTCCACTTGACAAACTTGTATTTAAATCAATTAAACTCATTGAGAAATAAAGGAGAAAATTAAAATGAAATATGTTGTTACATTAAACGGAAATGATTACGAAGTTGAAGTAAATGAACTTAACGAAGCAGTTGTTACTGCAGTTGTTCCATCAGCAGCTCCTGTTGTACTTGCTGCACCTGTTGCTCCTGTTGCAACACCTGTAGCTGGTCCAGCTGCAACACCTGTTGTTGAAGCAGCCCCAGCAGCTCCTGCAGTTGCTCCTGCCCCTGTTGCAGTTGGTGACGGCACAAAAGTAACTGCTCCAATGCCAGGTACAGTTCTTTCAGTTAACGTTTCTAACGGTCAATCAGTAAACGAAGGCGATGTTCTTTTCATCCTTGAAGCAATGAAGATGGAAAATGAAATCGTTGCTCCTTGTGCAGGTACAGTTAAACAGGTTATCGCTACAAAGGGTGCATCAGTTGCTACTGACGAAGTTCTTGCAGTTCTCGGCTAATTGAGGTGCAGATATGCAAATAATTAATGCTCTTATTGAGCTTTTTAATCAGTCTAATTTTGTTAACCTTCCATGGCAAAACTGGGTTATGATTGGTGTTTCTTTTGTTCTTCTATATTTTGCAATAGTTAAGAAATTTGAACCATTACTCTTAATTCCAATTGCTTTTGGTATGCTTCTTGTTAACATTTATCCCGAAATTATGGCAGACCCTACAAACATGTCGTTTGTCGGCGATAACAATCCATATTTAGACCCGAATGCTCATTGGTATGACACCGGTGTTTTAAGACTTATATACGCAGGTGTTAAGTCAAGTATTTTCCCATGTCTTATCTTTATGGGTGTTGGTGCTATGACAGATTTCGGACCACTTCTTGCAAACCCATCAAGCCTTTTGCTTGGTGCAGCTGCTCAATTAGGCATTTATGTAGCATTTACTGTTGCTATGCTTTCAGGTCAGTTTACACCTGAGGAAGCAGCTTCCATTGCTATCATCGGTGGTGCTGATGGTCCTACAGCTATTTTCCTTACAGGAAAACTTGCTCCTCACCTTTTGGGTTCAATCGCAGTTGCTGCATATTCATATATGGCTCTTATTCCATTGATACAACCACCTATCATGAAGATGCTCACAACCAAAAAGGAAAGAGAAATCAAAATGAATCAGCTTCGCACAGTTAGTAAAGCTGAAAAGATTATCTTCCCTATTATTGTTACTGTTATCTGTGTTCTTATTCTTCCTTCAGTTGCTCCTCTTCTTGGTTTCCTTATGCTCGGTAACCTTTTTAAAGAAAGCGGACTTACTGACAGACTTTCAGATACTGCACAAAATTCACTTTGCAATATTGTCACAATTTTGCTTGGTACAACTGTTGGTGCTACTGCAGAAGGGTCAGCATTCCTTAATAAGAAAACTCTTCTTGTTATCGGAATCGGCTTGCTCGCATTCGCATTCTCAACAGCTGGTGGTGTAATCTTTGCAAAAATTATGAATCTCGTGACAGGTGGCAAAGTTAATCCTCTTATCGGTTCAGCAGGTGTTTCTGCTGTTCCTATGGCTGCTCGTGTTTCACAAACTGAAGGTAGAAAATATAACCCTTCAAATTTCCTTTTGATGCACGCAATGGGACCAAATGTTGCAGGTGTTATCGGTTCAGCAGTTGCTGCCGGTTTCTTGCTTTCACAGTTTGGTTAATAATAAAAAACTCAAATACACAGAATTAAAACGTAGTCAATTTGACTACGTTTTTTTATATCTTTATCAGTACCGATTTTCTTATTTCTATTGAGTCAGGTGTTACGGCACAATCAAATGCTAATGGAACAACCTCATTATCCCTTGCATTTCTTAATTCTTCTGCAAATTCAGGATGTGTCTGTGAATTCGGTTCAAAGTATTTCACATCAGACATTTGAATCACAAACAGTACATAGGCCTTATATCCTTCTTTAACAGCTTTTTGCAGCTCTTTAAGGTGTTTTATTCCCCTCTCCGTTGGAGCATCAGGAAAACGAACTACACCGTCATTTTCAAGTGTTACACCTTTAACTTCTATAAATATTTTTTCATACTCTGTTTCAACATAAAAATCAAATCGTGAATTACCATATTTATATTCAGGTTTTATGAATTTAACACCTTCAAAAAGTGTTGGAAGAAAGTCAAAAGCAACTTTGTTAACAACTTGACTATCAATATTTATTAATCTATCGTTCTTTTGGACTGTAACAAGGTCATATTGCGTTTTTCTATTTGGATTAGAACTTTTCTCAAGATATACTGTAGCACCTTTTATGAGCAATTCTCGGCATCTGCCGGTGTTTTTTACATGGCAGATTTCTTTTTTACCGTCGATATCACATATTGCAATAAATCGATTAGGTCTCTCTATAAAAATTCCTTTTATAATATTCTCATATTTCATACTACACCAAAAAAGAACGGTGATAGTTTCCTACCACCGTCCGATATTTCATAAAACAATTATTTAGTAGCTTTTCTTGCTTCAATTTCAGCAACCATCTGTGCCTGTTTTTTCTCTGTGATTGTGTAGAAGAACATTGGAACAGCACAAGCAAACATACTGATAACGCCTGAAAGAACGAGCATATTCCAAAGTGTATCAGGACTTTCAATTGTAAGAGTTTCAGCATCACAACCAGAAACAGAGAATGAAATAACACCGATAAACGCACCAACAGCCATACCAATCTTATTGATAAGTGTCTGCATAGCGAAGCAGATACCCTCACCACGTTCACCTGTTTTCCATTCAAGATAATCAACAGTATCACCTATCATAGCATAAGTGATAATGTTATTAACACCCTGTGGAATACCAAGAAGAACAAGACCGATAGCAGCAACGATTAAGGCTCCTGCTGACTCATAGCCAACAAAATACATAATAGCCATCACAATACCGCCGAAAATGTGAACGATAATGTATGTCCATTTCTTTGTAAACTTCTTTGACATCCACGGAACAAGGAGAGATGCTATAAGTCCTCCCGGAACAACAAGAAGAGTAATAATACTATATAATCCTTCTCCACCGTAGTCTTTAAGAACATACTTGGCAAAGTAAAGACCACCTGTGTATGTATAAACCATTCTTGCACCGCCAAGAACACCAGAAAGAACAATAAGAAGAAGTTCTTTGTTCTTGAAGAGAAGCTTCATATTGTGTCCAAAGCTTGGTGGGTTATCGTCAGTTGTAAAGCGTTCATTAGTATGCTTAAAGCCATAGAAGAACATTGGAACTGCCACAACAACAAGAATTACTGCAGCAATAAAGTATATCCATTTAAGCGTTTCCGCATTATTCATTTCCTGACCTTTGATAACTGTATTAACAAAAGAATTCACTGCTTTATCATAGTCAATACCTTGTTTATCAACAATACTTGCAATTTCTGCTGCCTTGTCAATCTTAATCTGTTCAATCATATCTTCTGTATATTTGTATTTAGCAGTAATTCCATTTGTAATAACAGGTAGGAAAACTGTAACAATACCTGCACCAAGTGTGCAAAGAAGACGAGTAACTGTAAGAAGGTTGCCACGAACAACTGTATCGTTGGTCATACATGTTGAAAGTCCCCAGTAAGGAACGTCAGCAATAGTATATGCAACAGACCAAACTGTGTAAATAACAGCAATAATAACAAATGAGTAGAGTTGTTTTGCTGGAAGTGGCAAGAAACAAATAATTGTCATAATAGCAATAGGAATAGCCATCCATTTAAGGTAAGGACGACATTTACCCCACTTTGTTCTGGTCTTATCAACTACTGATCCCATAATCGGGTCGTTGAAAGCGTCAAAAATACGAACACCAAGCATCAAAATAGCAACAGCAGTTGCGCCATTAAGTGCACCAAAGATTCCGCCTTCCTGAACACTACCAAAAAGAAGAGCATCTGTCATAAACACTGTAAGGAATGAACCTATAATTGTGCAAACAAAGTTCTGGCCGAAACCTGCGATACCATAAGCAAGTGCTTCTTTAGGCTGAAGACTGCCTTTGTCAGCTGGATTTGTGCCATAGACTTTATGCAAAAGGTCATTGATTTTCATAAAATCCCTCTTTCATAATTATAATATTGTAATTATAACACAACGCATTGTTCATTTCAATGTTTTTTAATAAAAAATGAACAAAAAAATACTCCCCTGCTTTCACAAGGGAGTAAAGCTACTGAATTACTGTTTTGCGCCGTTATCAAACTTTTCAAGGACCTTAACACTTGCTGCAAAGCAGTCTGCAAGACATGTCTTGTTAAGTTTTTCAGGTGTATCGAGTCTTGTATGATAGAAATCAGGAAGCGCATGGTTAAGTGCTGTAACACCTATTGAACGCATACCTGCCTGTGCGAATGCTGCTGAGTCAGTTGCACCACCAAGTGGAGGAACAACACCCTTGCCACAATGGATACCAAGTTCCTGACAAGCTTCATAATATAAGTCGCCAACATCCTTGTCAGCCTTAACTGTTGCGTTGAGGTCACGATAGTTTACCTGCATATATTCAGGCTGTGTAATTGTATCATAAGCATAAACGAATGTAGGAACATCATTGAATTCGTGCGCATGTGCTTCACACCATGCTTTTGCACCACGAAGACCTGCTTCTTCAGAACCAGTAAGAACAACACCGATTTCTGTATTTTCGAGTTCAATGCCTTCTTCTTTAAGTGCTTTAAGAATTGCAATACCAATGTAACAACCTGAAAGATTATCGTTAGCACCATCAACAACTCTCTTTTTATTCCACATAAAGTAAAGGCCAAACCAGAAAGGAACGAAAACAAGACCAATAAGTCCAAGTTTTGTTGCAAGCTCACCCTCAAGTGCACCCACAAGACGAGCAATAGCGATACCAACAGTGTAGAACGCACCAAAAAAGCAAAGCATCATGTGAATGTCAAATCCAAGATATGTAAACTTATATTTGAAAGGCCATTCCCAAGTAGCATCAGGGTGACCGTTGAAGATAATTCTTCTCTTCACTTCACCTGTTGGCTTTTTGAAACCTGCTGCATTGTGACCTGTTAATTCTTTAAAGCATTTATCAACTGTTTTCTTATAAAGGCCAAACTGCAAGAAGCAGAGCGCAAGTCCAAGGACTATAAACACGATTGAAAGCACAGGCAAAAAGAAATATGATGCAAGTGCTAAGAAACAACATGTAATTGTGAAATAAATCCAACCATAGAAAGAGTCAGGGTTTTCTTTGAACTCGTCAACATAAACAGTATCACAACCTAATTCTTTCAACTGGTCTGCCATATATTCACAAGCCTGTTGTTCACCTTTAGTACCAGGTGCTCTTTTTTCGAACTTTGTGCAAATATGAGTGATTTCATCAATCATAAACTGTGCAGCAGAGTCTTTTTTCTCAATAACTTTCTTTAAATCCATAGAGATTCCCCTTCCAAAATTTATGAAACTATTTTATCACACTAAATTTGTAAATGCAATAAGAAAAGCATTTAAAAACCATATATAAAATAAAAAAGGACTTCACTAGAAGTCCTTATGTGGTGCCGGTGACCGGGGTCGAACCGGTACGGTATCGCTACCACTGGATTTTGAGTCCAGCACGTCTGCCAATTCCATCACACCGGCAATTATGTGACCTTGATATTATATGAAATTCACAAATAAAAGTCAATAGTAAAGATGAACTTTTTTAAAATAAACCTTTCCATTTCCCACTTCTTCGAAAAGAGAAGAAGTCTTCACCATTACCAATTATCATATGGTCATTTAATTTTATGCCGAGTGATTTAAATAATTCAATCATTGAAACTGTTGCATTAACATCAGCTTTCGATGGTGCAACTACACCTGATGGATGATTATGTACCAAAATAATATTTGATGCATTATATCTATATGCCAACTCTACAATTTTCCGATTATTTACTGGAGCCACATTAACTGTTCCCGTACTTATTTGTTCAAAGCACAATACTCTGAAAGCAGAATCAAGACAAAGAAGATAAAGTCTTTCTTCGGTTACACCCTTAAAATATTTTGAAACATACCCAGCAACAAGTTCGCATGTATTTAAAACTGCATCCTCATTATTCACCTTATCAACTTCATATTTTCTGAATAACTCTGGCATTAATTTTATAAGAGTTGCACTTTTTTCACCTATGCCATTAACCTTGCATAAATCTTCAAAACTAGCATCAAAAACAGATGAAAGCGAACCAAAGTGGTTAATTAACGAGTGTGCTACTTTATTAGTATCTTTAATGGGGATGCAATAAAACAAAAGCAACTCAAGAACATTATGCGGTTGAAAACTATCCAAACCCTCTTTTAGAAACCTTTGTCTTATTCTTTCTCTATGACCCTCGTGAATATTCTTTTCTGTACCCTTCTTATTATTAGTGTTTGTTCCAGGGTTTTTTGACGCCATCCTACTTAAACATCCTTTTTACGTATTTTTGCCATTTGTAGATGTATAATGTTACTAATCTTGTTAACATTATATCGTACAGCACAAATAAGATATTACCAATCAACAGCAATACCGGCATAGCATATTTGCCAAAACCTTCCAAATCATCAAAGGTAATCATAAAGATTTTTGACACAACAAAATATGCTACAACCATTGATACATTGAAGATTAAATATTTTATAATCCAACCAATAGTCTTTCTTGGAATCTTTTCGATAAAACTTTTGATAATTGGATAATATCCAAAGAATGCAACATACATTATTGCTGCTTCTTTATTTCCTAAAAGCAACAATGAAATAATGGAGATTGCAATATACTCAAGCACAGCAAACCTTGCACCAAACTCTATAACAAGCATCATGAGAAAAGCACCTGTTATCATAGGAATGGCATAAACAAGACTTGTTGTAACTCCTGCAACAAGCATAAGCAACAGGGAAAGTGCTGCTATAACGCCTCCAAGGGCTACCTTAAATGAAAGCTTTTTTCTACCATTCATATCAACAACACGGAATCAAATCCCCACCACAACACTCACAACAACAGTCTGCACAAAGCAATGCTGAACAAATATCGCAAACACCCGTATCTGAGCCTTTTCTTGATGTTCTGTAACCACCATTTGCATTATTAACCATAGCATTATATGCGTTTGCATATTCAAAATTGTTTGGTTCCATAGAAGATGCAATTTTAAAGTGACTCAAAGCTTCATTAAGCCAACCTCTGCGTTGAAAAATTATACCTTTAAGATAATGCCATTCTGCATTCTGCATCTGTGACGGAACACCATTCAGTATTGTTTCAGCATCATCCAATCTACCTGACTTTATACAATTACGGACATCAGCAAATTGCGTATTACCATAAGAATCCTGATAATTTCCGTTTGTGTTTTGTGTATATGCAGATGTGCCTCGGATTTCATTTAGAACATAGTCGTAAGCAGAATCCAGTTCTCGCATTTTTTCATTTTTTTCATATTCTGAAAGGCTTGACTGATTTATCTCTCCTGCGATTCTTCTGTAAGCGTCCATAATATCTTTTTCTGTGGTATTTTTTCCCACACCAAGAATTTCGTAAGGATTATTCATGTTTTTCACCTCCGTGTTTATTCTCTATCTTTTCTAATTGATAATTCAAGCCATCATAAATTATATTTTCTATTATAGGTTTAAAATCATATAATTCTTGTTGTTTAAGGATGTTAGTCAATTCACCAATCGACATATTTATTGTCTTTGATGCGTCGTCAACAAAATTATTACTGCTTTTAAATGGGTTAAATGATGCGTTCCTTACATCATCTTCATAGTCATCAAAAGCATCTAAAAAGTAAACTACCCTACCCAACTGATATCCGAATTTATATACTTTTTCCTTGTCTTCCTCGTTGTATGAAAACAGTTTTCCAAGAATGTGGGCTGTATTGTGTGCAGACAAATCTATTGATGCGTTTTTGTTTTCTTCAACCTCAAATTGTGCAGTCATACCATCCTGAACAGTTTTGAATATATCGGGATACTTTTTCTTTGCCTTGTTTTTAAGTAAGGCAAAATAAGGATAAATGAGATACAAAAGCATTTTCTTGAAAAAGCCGCTATCGTGAAGATTGTCCACTAATTTAAAATATGCAAGAATTACAGTAATTGTACTTGCCAATTTATAAACATCGCTGTCACAAGTGATTTTCATACATTTTTTTGCTGGATTAAAACTACAACGTGATTGCTTTGCACATATTTTATACTGTGAAAGTGCCATTTTATACATTACATAAAATGTACCGTCATAACTCAAAAGAAACCGGGATAAAAGACCATATTCCTTGCCCATTTCCTTGCAAAGAGTACAGTAAATACCTTTGTAGGCTTCAAATTCTTTGATTTTAAGTTCAGGTTTATAAGCAGTTACATATCCGAACATAAATTATCTGTTTATCCCCTTTAAAACTGTTCTTGCAACATAAGGTTTATTCATTGTATAAATATGAATTCCGTTAACACCATTTAAGAGCAAGTCATTAATCTGATTTACGGCAAAATCAAGACCTGCTTTTTCTAAATCTTGCGGGCTATCCTTATATTTTTCAAGGAAATCAGTTACTTCGCTTGGAAGCTTTGTCCCCGAAAGACCGATTATTCTGTCAATTTGCTTTATATTTGTAATTGGCATTATGCCTGCAAATACAGGGGCATAAATGCCTTTTTGACGGACTTTTTCCAAGAATGAATAAAAGATGTCGTTGTCATAGAAAAGCTGTGTTATGAGAAAATCGACGCCACAATCAACTTTGTTTTTAAGATTATCAATATCTTTTTCTAATGTATCACACTCGGGATGACACTCGGGATAACAAGCACCGCCAATGTCAAAATATCCATATTCTTTGATATGCTTTACAAGTTCGTAAGCATAAGTATAGTATTCCCCTTGCGGTTTCTCATAGCCTTGTGGAATATCGCCACGCATAGCAAGAATGTTATCAATATGATTTTCTTTAAGAGTATCAAGGATATTATCTATCTGTTCTTTGGGTGTTGATGCACAAGTGAGATGTGCCAACGCGGTAGTATCAAGTCGATTTTTGATAAGCGATGCGATTTTTGTTGTGTATTGCGAAGTACCGCCACCTGCACCATATGTAACACTCATAAAATCGGGGTTATGTGCAGATAATTCACGTACCGACCACTCTATACTATCAAAGGCAGAATCCGTTTTTGGCGGAAAAACCTCAAAGGAAATAAGTTGGTCTTTAACCATTAATTTTTCTGTTATCCTCATACTTAATCACCGAGAATATAATATCACATTCGTATTTTTTTCGCAATAGAATGGTTGTTTATTTACATATTATTTACAAAAATAGCCGATGAAATTTGAGTTTCATCGGCTCGGTGTCATAACAATAAAAATTTAATTATTAATATACTTCTTTTATCGTTTACTATTTCTAACATTCTTCAATTTGTTCTTTAAATATATTTGCTACCGTAACTCCAAAGTTATTAGGGCAGTATATATCAGTACCATTGGCGATTAAAAGTTTAAAGATTTCTTTTGGTGTAACATTGTTACTCAACATTAGAGGAATATTACCAAATTCGTTTTTTAAATTTACATCAGCACCATAGTTTAATAGGCTTTTTATTGTATCAACTCTATTGCTTTGTACCGCAAAATGAAGAGCCGAAAATCCGTTTTTATCTTGTTCATTTACATTAAGTCCTTTTTTTAAAAGATACTCCACAATCATAGGTCTTTGATAGATTACAGCAAACATCAATAAATTTCTACCATCTCGGTCCTTTTGGTTTAAAATCTGCAAATCATCAATTTTATTTTTGATAATCTCGTCTGATACAATATCATTTTTGTTTGGCATATTAGCCTCACAGCACCACATGTCTGAAATGATAGAATCAAAAATATTTAAATTCATAGTATAACCTCATTTTACATATTCGTATTCATCCAAAAACACTATTTTTCTTTTTGATTCTAATTTAAATATATCATTGAAATTAAAATTGTCAACAAAAACGGGACGATGTGAGCATCGTCCCCTATATATAAATCATTTAGACTTTTATGTTATCTATCTCTCCCTCCGTCACCTTACGGTGACACCTCCCTCGTCAGAGGGAGGCGAAGTGGAGATTTGCAGTTTAGTTAAAAAAGTTTACTTGCGTTGATGATGTCTTCATTTGTGACTTTACCTGTTGAAATTGCATTAACTGCTTTTTCTGCTTCAAAGTTCAAGTCACTATATGGTGTGTTGAGTTTGTTATTTACATACTCCGCGAAGTTATCTGCTTTGAAGATTGCATTTTGCACTCTCTTATTACCATATTTATCGAAAAATGTTCCATTTTCGTAATAGGTGCAGGTTTCAACTGTATTTTCACATTCACCATTATATTGTGGAATGTTGAGTTTTGAAATTGCATAGTAGTTTGCATCTGTTTCTTTTGCAGTTGTAAATATTTGCTTTTCGTTTTCTTCTGCGTGCTTTTTAAGAGCAAATGCAGTTTCAGTTGAAACTCTACCGCTTATAACAATAATGTCAGAATTGAGTACTGCATCAAAATCAGTTGTATTTTTCTGTTCGTTAAGCACACCAAAACGGCCACCTTTACAGAGGATTCCGTTATTTACCGGTAATGCTCGGGTAACTGTTGAGCCGATATAACGATAATCAATATCGCAAAGATTAGAACAGTTTGTGCAAATGCTCTTAGCTGAGTATTCTTTAACAGGAACACTTTTTGTAAATGCAGTTTTCTCACGTAATGCACCTGTTGGGCAGAGTGCAACACACTGACCGCAAGCAATACATTCTGTTTCTTTGAGGTGTTTTGAGAGTTCAGGCTCAACAAGAGTATTGAAACCACGGTTAATAAGTCCGATTGCAGACTTGCCCATAACCTCTTCGCAGACTCTTACACAAAGACCACAGAGAATACATTTATCTGTATTTCTTGCAATTAAATCGTTTGCGTTTTCTTGGTTTCTATTGTGCTTCTCACCTGCAAATCTTGATGGTTTAACATCATAATCATTTGCATAGGAGATGAGTTTACACTCAAAATAGTCGTGGCAACCACATTCAAGACAACGGTTAGCTTCTTTCTTAGCCATTTCTTCGCTGAAACCGAAATTAACTTCTTTAAAATTAGTTTTTCTGTCAGCAGGGCTCATGTGTGGCATTACGGCTCTTGTAGATTTCTCGAATTTTGAATAGTCTATGTCTTTGCTATCTCTTTCAACGAAATAAGGCTTTTTGTAGCCTACTGTTTCACCATTTAAGTATCTGTCAATTACAACTGATGCTTTTTGTGCCTCACCGATTGCAGCTATTGCGATGTCAGCACCCTTATTTGTTGCATCACCTACTGCAAATACACCGTCAACTGATGTTGTAAATCTGCTTTCATCTGCTGAAATAGTGTTTTTTCGTGTTGCTTCAAGAGTTTCAAATCCGTTGAGATTCGGATATTGACCGATTGCCATAATTACACTATCAAGGGCGATTTCTTCGGTTTCTCCCTCAATTGCAACAGGTCTTCTTCTACCACTTTCATCAGGCTCACCAAGTTCCATCTTTTGCAAGATTACACCATTAAGTTTTCCGTTTTCACCTGTAAACTCAATAGGATTTGTAAGGTATTTATAGATAACACCCTCTTCTTCTGACTCAAGAATCTCTTGCGGGTCAGCAGGCATTTCGTCCTTTGTACGACGGTAGATAACATACACATTTTCTGCACCAAGGCGAACTGCAACACGGCAAGCATCCATAGCGGTATTACCACCACCACAAACTGCAACATTTTTGCCAATTTCGGGTTTATTTCCAAGGGCAACCTCACGAAGAAAGTCAATACCACCCCATACACCGTCTAAATCTTCACCCTGAACACGCATTTTACTGCTATTCCAAGCACCGATAGCAACAAGTGTAACATCAAAATTATTTTTGATTTCTTCAAATGAAATATCTTTACCGATATTCACATTATTTTTGAGTGTTACACCCATATCTTCAATAAGCTTGATTTCTTTATCTAAAACTGCTTTTGGAAGACGATATTCAGGAATACCATAACGGAGCATACCACCCATCTGTGGCATCTGTTCAAAAATTGTTACACTATGACCTTGTTTACGAAGAAAATATGCCGAAGTTAAACCCGCAGGTCCACCACCAATAATTGCGACTTTTTTATTAGTATCAGGTTCAATTTCAGGGACATAAGCATCACCTAATAAGTCCATATCGCCTACAAATCCTTTAAGGAATGCAATTGATATTGGCTCGTCAACATACTGTCTGCGACATTGCTTTTCACAAGGATGCGGGCAAATTCTGCCGATTGATGCAGGAAGTGGCAATTTTTCTTTAATAAGTTTAACTGCTTCTTTATATTCACCATTTGCAATAAGACCAACATAGCCTTGGCAATCCGTACCTGCGGGACAAGCCTTACTACAAGGTGCAACACAGTCGCCAGTATGGTCAGATAGTAAAAGTTCAAGGGCTACTTTACGAGAAGCCTTAATTCTTTCAGTTTGCGTATGCACAACCATGCCATCAGCAACTTTTGTTGAACAAGCACGGAGAAGTTTTGGGTTACCCTCCACCTCAACAGTACAAAGTCCGCAAGCACCATAGAGTTCAACTCTGCCGTCATAACAGAGATTGGGAATTTTAATTCCATTCTGTGTGGCAACATTGAGTATTGTCATACCTTCTTCTGCGATTATCTTTTTTTCATCAATAGTTAATGTAATACTCAATTATTTCACCTCCACAGCATTGAAACGGCAAACTGACACACAGTTGCCACATTTGATACATTTATCCATATCTATTACATGAGCATTTTTAACTGTTCCGCTAATTGCAGAAACAGGACATTTTTTAGCACATAATGTACAACCTTTACATAGTTCTGCGTTGATTTCGTAACGAAGAAGATTTGTGCATTCATGTGCAGTACATTTTTTCTCAACAATATGCTCAACATATTCATTCTTAAAGTATTTTAAGGTTGTAAGTACTGGGTTTGGTGCAGTCTGACCAAGTCCGCAAAGAGCGCCGTCTTTGATTGCAAGACAAAGTTCTTCCAAAAGTTCAATGTCTTCTTCCTTACCGTTGCCCTCGGTAATACGAGTAAGAATTTCAAGCATTCTCTTTGTACCAAGACGACAATGAACACATTTACCACAAGATTCTTTTGCAGTAAAGTCAAGGAAGAAACGAGCCATTTCTACCATACAAGTGCTATCGTCCATAACAACCATACCACCTGAACCCATAATTGCACCAGTTGCAGAAAGTGCTTTATAGTCAATTATAGTATCAAGTAGTTCTGATGGGATACAACCACCTGATGGTCCACCCATTTGAACGGCTTTGAAGTTTTTATCATTCTTAATTCCGCCACCAATGTCAAAGATAACATCACGGAGAGTTTTACCCATTGGTATTTCAACAAGTCCACCACGCTTGATTTTACCTGTAAGGGCAAAAACCTTTGTACCCTTACTGTTTTCTGTACCCATTGATGAGAATGCGTTACCACCATTGAGAATTATCCAACTAACATTTGCAAAAGTTTCAACATTATTGATATTTGATGGTTTGTGCCAATAACCAGACTGTGCAGGGAATGGTGGTTTAAGGCGAGGCATACCACGTGAGCCTTCAAGCGACTCAATAAGAGCAGTTTCTTCACCACATACGAATGCTCCTGCACCTGCTTTAATTCTAAAATCACAAGAAAAAGAAGTGCCCATAATATTTTGACCGATATAGCCTTTTGCTTTTGCTTGGTCAATAGCATTTTGAAGTCTTTTAATCGCAAGTGGATATTCGGCACGAACATAAACGATTGCCTCACAAGCTCCTATTGCATAAGCACCTATGAGCATACCCTCAATAAGATTATGCGGGTCGCCTTCAATAACGGCTCTGTCCATAAAAGCACCCGGGTCACCTTCGTCCGCATTACAGATAAGATATTTATTTTCGCCCTGTGACTGACGAGCAGCATTCCACTTAAACCAAGTCGGGAAACCTGCACCACCACGACCTGCAAGACCTGAAACCTTAATTTCTTCAATTACGTCTTCAGGTGACATTGTTGTAAGCACCTTATTAAGTGCTTTATATCCGTCATCCTTGGTATAATCCTCAATAATTTCAGGGTTAATCACACCACAATGGCGAAGTGCAATTCTAGTTTGCTTATCTAAAAATTGTTTGTCATCATCAGAAATCTCATATTCTTTAACTGATGTTAAATCGTTATTATTTATTGCATTTGCGACTTTTTCTGCGATTTCACCATTTACTTTTACAAATCTGTGGAGACCATCGTCTGCATAAACATCAACAATGGGTTCAAGATAACACATACCTATACAACCTGTAACCGTAAGTTGATTTTTATTTAAATCAAGGTTGGAATTCAATACATCATAAGCTTTTTGAGCACCTGCGGCGATACCACAACTGCCTTGACCAACTGCAATTTTCATTATTCTTCCTCCCCTGCTTTTTCTTGTAATTCTTTAAAGATTGACACAGCTTTTTCAGGTGTTAATGAACCGTATGTATCATCATTTATCATCATTACAGGTGACAAACTGCAACAACCAAGGCAAGCAACATTTTTAAGGGTAAAAAGACCATCCTCTGTTGTTTCGCCGTCTTTAATACCTAAATATTCATTGATTACCTTTTCAATTTGCAATGAACCGTTAACATGGCAAGCAGTACCTTGACAAAGCATAATAAGATATTTGCCGACCGGCTGTAATCTGAACTGTGAATAGAATGTTGCGACACCCATTATTTTAGTAACTTTAATTCCAGTTATTTGGGAAATATGTAAAATTACATCTACGGGCAGGTAGCCATAAATCTCCTGCGCATTCTGTAATATTGTAATAAGACTTCCCGGAACAGTTGCATATTTTTGCAAACAAGGTTCAAGAAGTGAGAAATCATTTGTGTTGTTACAATTGCAACTCATATATATACCTCCGTATAAAAAACCTATCATATATGATAATATAAAATGCATTTTTTTTCAAATAAAAAATAATGTAAATTTGTAGAATTTTATCGACTTTATCTATAAAAGAGTATATAATATTAACAATAAAAAACGAATTGAGGAATCACCTTGAAAAAATATTTATATGAGATGCATTTTCATACAAAGAATACAAGTAATTGTGCTAACGTAAAAGCAGAAATTGCTGTTGAGGAATATATAAAAGCAGGCTATGACGGAATTATTGTAACCGACCATTTAAGCCCATCGACATTTATGAAATATGGCAGAGAATTGTTACCATGGAAAAAGAAAATTGACTTTTTTCTTCGTGGGTATAATGAGGCAAAAAGGACTGCAAATGGCAGAATATCTGTGCTTTTAGGTATGGAACTTCGTTTTAGAACAAGTGAAGGTGAAAACGATTACCTTGTTTATGGCATAAATGAAGATTTCCTTTATAACACACCTGAGATTCTTAATATGAATAGCAGAACATTTTATGAACTTGCACAAAAAAACGGATTTTTAGTTTTTCAGGCACATCCATTCAGAGTTGGTATGAAGGTTACAAATCCAAAATACCTCGACGGCATTGAAATCTTTAACGGGAATCCAAGACATAATTCAAGTAACGACATTGCAGAAATGTGGGCAAAAAAATATTGCCTTTTAGTCACATCCGGCTCGGATTATCACGAAATTGAAGATTTAGGCTCTGGCGGAATATGGTTTAACAAAGAAATTACGGATAATAAGACCTTGGTTGAAGAATTATTAAAACAAGATTACGAACTTAAGAAGAAATAAAAAGGTTCCCTTTGGGGTCTCTCAATTAGGGATTTAACAGCCTTAAATCAATGATTTTGGCACAAAACTTCGTTAAAATGCTTGAAATCCGTCAGGATTCCTTCGCATTTATGCCTTGTTTTGCACTCAAACTTATAAGATTTAAGGT
>JAGAMK010000002.1 GCA_017624735.1 Clostridia bacterium | reverse complement strand
ATTCCTGATGAAAAGGAACTCCTTGAAATGATGGAAGAAATTCGTAAAACCGCGTAAGACCTAAAAAACAAGAATACGGTATATCTCTTACGAAATATACCGTATTCTTGCAAAACTGTCCTTTAGCACGTCTGGCTAAAGAGTGATCGTTTCTTTTTGTCTTTACAGGACGGAATGACACCCCCTGTATTTTTTCAAATATGTTCTCGACAAATTGGAATTTGCTATATTGTTCTTTGCAGATAAATCATATCTACCAACTGAACACCACACTCAAATATCGGGTGGTCGTAATTATCTGTAAAAAAGTTCGGTATGCTATGGGAACGAATAAAACCGCATTTTTCGTAGAATGGAACTGTCAATGGACTATCACCCGTTCCAACCTGTAAAACAGAATATTTACCACCATACTCTTTGACAAGAAAATCAATCAAGGCTTTTGCATAACCATTACCTTGATAATCGGGAACGGTTGCAATGTTCTTTATCTCAATGATACCATTGCCCTCATCTGTAACAATACATTCGCTTTTTACACCGTTATCATCAAGCACATACATAGTACCCTTATCAATATATCGGTCTATCATATCTTCTTGTTCATCTGCTAATAACAGCAAATCAAGATACTGTTTCTTGTTTTCTATAACCTCAATAATTTTCATCAATCGCACCCGCAAATTCAAGTTTGTCAGGTTATTCTTCCTATTTCGTCAAGGGGAATGTTCTCAAAATTAGGAATGGATTTTCTAAGATTTTCAATGTCCTTGATTTGATAATTACCTGACTCAGCATCAACGAAAAGTTTTTCCATATTGCTGATGTTATAAAATTCGTTGTTTGAAATATCGCTGAACTTATAAACAGTTTCTTCAATTTCACCAATATCACTATAATGAACAATAATATTGCCGTTTATCTTACTATCAGCAGGGTTGGGAATAAACTTCGGGTTTTCTGTATCACTATAATCAAGTGACCAATCCGCCATATAAGGATATGCTTTCTGCCATGCTTTACTCTGCCATGGTGATGCGAGAAGGTTTTGGTACATATCAAGACCCTCTCTGCTATGCTCAAACCAGTAATTTGGGTCAAGAACTGCATATATTGAACGTGCATCATAGAAAAACGCTTTATCGCAATTAACAAGAACATTGTTATAAATATTATTGTTTCTGCCACCGCCAACCATAAAGCCGTTACCTTTGCAGTTAACGATAATGTTGCCGTAAAGAATCTGTCCCGATGCGCCGTCATCAAGATAAATTCCGTGAGGTGCAAAATCACCACTACCGATGTTGTAAATAGCATTGTACCTTACAATATTACCCACTTCATCCCATCGTCTGCCTGTGTAAATTGCGCTACTGTCGGTCGAAAGCAAGGCAACATCGTGAATATTGTTATATTCAATTACATTGTTATTGCCACCATAGAAAATTGCTTGTTGGGGAGCATTGTAAAACTCATTATGGGCACAAATGTTACCGACACCATAAAGTCTTACACCCTGACCTTCTGTTATAGATACCTGGGAAAAATCGTGAATCGAACAATTTTCAACTCTGTTTTTTCCAGGTATGAGACGCTCTCGGTCGCCACCCTTTATATCAACTGCAGTTGCACCTATATGTGAAAATTCACTATCTGTTACTATATTGGAATAACCAGCCACTACAACACCATTACCTGAAAGCATTGAAATATCACAATTTTTAATAAGCACGTTGTTGCTGTTTATAACAATACCATTACCTCGTGTGCCGCGAATTGAAAGACCATCAAAGCGCAAATATTCTGCATCTGTTACGGTAATAAGGTTGTCAGTTGAAAGGGAGATTGTGATTTTAGCATCTTCCATTTTTTCAGGCGGATAGACATACAGCATACCGCTTTCTCTATCAAGATACCATTCACCCGGAGAGTCAAGCTCTTCCAAAACGTTGAAAATATAATAAGTCGAACCGGGAACTGCACCATATTTGCTTACGTAAGCAGGTTCTACAGACTTTGCCTCATAGTTAAAGCTTTTTAAAGGAACGGTGGTATCTGCCCATTCGTATATAAGAGCAGTCCAAAGCCATACATCATCCATTGAGGTGTAGGAATTAAGTCGGTCTGCCGTATCTGAATCAACAGTAAAAATTGTTGTTTCGGGGTTTCTTAAATCTTCCCAGCCTTCCATTTTAGCGTGGTTACTGGTAGAGCTTTCCTGTCCTTGTCCTTCACGGATAATATCAACAGTATTTAAAAATCCCTCATTTGGATAACGTGCCGTTGTAAGAGGATTTCCGTTGAAATAAAGGCTACAAGGAGTTGGACCTACAGTATCGCCATCATAATTCGCCTGTGTTCCATATAAACCAACGGGGTAAATTTTTCCCCAATCATTCTTGTCTAATCCAAACTTCGTAAGGTCTGTGCAGACAACATTCTTTTTTGCATCATCAGAAAGTCTTGATAATACAGATTTATCTGTAACAGAAGAAAAATCCTCTGAATCAATGTTTTTTCCACCGTTGATAACTACCTCGCCATTATAAGAGCAGTATGTTACAGGACATTCCATCATTCCGGAATCGTCTTTTATAAACTCAAGGGATGATACACAGTATTCACCAGCTTCAATACAAACGGTTATACCTTTCCTATTTGTTTTGTCAGTATTTCTTACAGCTTCAACCGCTTTTTCAATTGTACGGAATGGCGCATCCTTTGTTCCGGCGTTTGTGTCATTTCCCTTTGTGCTAACATAAAAATCGCCCTTAATCATTTTACCGTCATCTTTCGTGTTCGTATATGTTGTAAGAGTAGGAGATGGTGCTATATAGTCCTTATAAACAAGGTCAAGTATATCGTTTTTATAAAAAGCAATCAGAACAATCGCTGTAATAACCAGAACCGATACAATTATCGCAACAATGATTTTCTTCTTGTTTTTTAAATTAGCCATCTGAACATCACCTTTGTTTGCTTATAATTAGTTGTTTCAATCAATATTGATTTCATATTTGTCTTCAATGAGTATATAGTTTGCATTATGCTTTTGAGCAAGTGCTGTCTTTCCTGTATGGGATGCACCTGTAATTAAAATAATCATTGTCTTTATACATATAACCCATAGTTTTATAAAATAATTATACCACCCACAAAACAAAAAAACAACAGTGAAAATAGTGTTGCTTCGTTCATTTTATAATGCTTTTTTACAGCTCTGTAAATTCTAATTTGTTGAAATAATTATAGCACATTGCAAAATTTAAATACAATAGTTTTGTTTTCATTTATGCTAAACTATAAATATTTCATTTTATAGGAGGAAGCATAATGAATAAACATTATTCAACAGAAACAAAAATCAAAATAATACAGCAATATTCACAAGGAGTGTCTATTTCAGAATTATCTAAAAATTCAGGTGCTTCACGAAGTACAATTTATCAATGGATTGATAAGAACAAACAGACAGTGTGCAAAAATCAAAATCTCAATTTACGGGATTATCATGACCTTGTTATAAAATGCGAACGTCAACAAAAAATTATTGAAATTCTCAAATCATCACCTTGCACGGTGTCAGCTCCCTTGCGAGAACGCTATGAGGTTATAAAAACTTTCAAAGCAACATATAGCGAAACATTACTTTGCGATGCACTTAATGTTTCAAAAGGCAGCTATTATAATCACATATTCAGAAATAAGAATGAAGCAAATCAATTTGCACAAAAAGAAGAAGAAATCACACCAATAATTGAAAAGATATATAACGAATCTAATCAGATATACGGTCCCGGTAAAATACAAGCCGTCCTTAAAGATAGAGGTCATACTGTCAGTATAAGTGTTGTTTCGAGAATTATGCATAAAAATGGTTGGTTTGCAATTCGTACAAGTTCAAAAGCCTTATACAAACAAGAACAACAACGAAAAGAAAATATCTTGAAACAAAATTTTACTGTATCAAAACCCAATGAAGTATGGGTCAGCGATGTTACATATCACAAATTTAACAATATGGTTTATTATATTTGTGTAATCATAGATTTATATGCAAGAAAAGTAATTGCATTTAATATTTCAACATCAAACAACACTCGATTAACGAAACGAACTTTCAATCAAGCGTATATAGAGCGACAACCTGATAAAACATTGATATTTCATAGTGATAATGGTTCAAACTATACATCAAAAACATTTGCTTCACATCTTAAATCACTAAATATAACACAGTCTTTTTCAAGGCCGCATATACCGTATGATAACTCTGTAGTTGAATCTTTTTTTAAGAGCTTAAAAGCAGAAGAACTATATAGAAGAAAATATAGGTCAGAACGGGATTTCAAGGAATCAATTGCCAAATATATGACTTTTTATAATTCTGAAAGACCACATTCCATACTAAAATATTGGACACCTGACAAATGGGAACAAAAATATTGGAATAAAATTAATCGTACGTAATCAAACACAATCATCTACAAAATAAAGATTTTTAAATTTAAATTTTCAAAATTTAAGGAGAAATGGAAAAAGTGTACGATTAGTATAAAATAAAAGAACCCCGAAACATCAGGGGTAATAAAGAAAAAACAGACTTCTAATCGAACACTTTGGTTCAGATTTTGAAGTCTGTTCAGATGGCGCCCCAAACAGGACTCGAACCTGTGACACATTCGGTCAGAAATATTGTCGCGCTACTTCGCTTGAAGCGCTCGTATCGCTCTGTATTTCTTCCTGCTCAAATACCTGCTGCATCTCGCACTGCGAGCGCAGGTACTTGAGCCAGTTAACAGCCGACGCGTCTGCCGAAACACAATGTCACAAGTTTGATTCTGATTAAAGAGCAAAAAGAAAACGACCACTCAAAGAGTGATCGTTTCTTTTTGGCGCCCCAAACAGGACTCGAACCTGTGACACCGCGGTTAACAGCCGCGTGCTCTACCGACTGAGCTATTAGGGCATTCAAAGCGTTTAGCCTGAGCTAAACTATATATAATCAGCCGAAGCTGATGTTAGCAAATCAGCCGGACTAAATGTCCGGCTTTTGTGTTGGCGTCGACCTATCTTCCCGGGCGGTTGCCCACCAAGTATTGTCGGCACGATTGAGCTTAACTACCGTGTTCGGAATGGGAACGGGTGGACCCTCAATGTCATAAACACCAACTGTTATGCACCGTATAGGCACATAATTAAATTCAAAGCCTGAGGCATTTGAAATGGTGACCCGTAGCGGATTCGAACCGCTGTTGCCGGCGTGAGAGGCCGGAGT
>JAGAMK010000021.1 GCA_017624735.1 Clostridia bacterium | reverse complement strand
CCATTTGCAGTAATCTTCATTGAAAATGCCGTCTTTCTCTTTGCTGATGTTTCCGTCTTCAAGTGGCATACCGCAACATTGACAGATAAGCTGTCTTGGAGAGCCTAAAAGTGTATTGATAGATACATCAAATAGTTTTGACAATAGCTTCAATGTTTCTGTGTTTGGTGTTGTTTCACCATTCTCCCAACGGGATACTGCCTGACGGGTAACAAAAATCTTCTCAGCAAGTTCATCCTGAGATAAACCTTTCTTAGTTCTCAGTTCAAGAATAATATCTTTAGTTTTCATATTGTTATCACCTCAAGAATATTGTAACACCAAATGGTAAAATGAACAAGCAACTCGCTGTTGCTGTAGGTTTGACATATTGGAGTTTGTTGATTATATCGGTGTTCCTACTTCGATTAAGTTACCATCCAAATCGTAGAATCGGATTACTCGCTGTCCCCAACTATGTGTCATAAGATGATTTACATATTCAATCATGGGGTATAATCTTTCTAATTTTTCAATAAATGATTCGATGTCCTGCTCCTCAAAATACAATTCACAAGCGTTGTTCTTTGGAACAATATCTCTATCTAAAAATTTTTTCCATATTTTTTCGTCTTGAAGCACAAGACCTTCTGTTAAAATCATATTACCGTCATTATCAAGCACCAAGTCCATACCAAACAAGTCGTGATAGAATTTTCTCGATTTTTCTATATCTTTAACAACAATCAAAATGTTCTTCAATTTCATATCATTTCTCCGTCAAATTATTATTTATCTGTGAGCTTTAAAATCAATTTCTGCTTTTCTTGCTTGACTGCATAAATCCTTTGTCTGCAATTTGTATTCCTTGCCATCTTTGATGAAATGTGTTCCACATTGTCTAAATTCAAAACTGATATTATTTCTGATGCATTGCTCTCGGATGTCAAGCACCCAAGCATAATCAAGAGGTCTTGCAAATTTATCCGACTCTCCACCGACAACTACAAGTTCAATATTATCAAGATACGGTTCAATATTTATTTTTTCAAGCAACGGTTGTGCAGTAATACATTTGTGCTTTATCGGAAGTGATTTGAATAATGACAGTCTTTTATCCGCATTTTTTTGATTTTCAACAGTACAGCACACAACAACATTCTCATATCCATCGCCCCAATCGTCAGGGACACAATCTGCAAATCTTTCAATGCGTTTTGTGAGAAAAAGAAATGTGCAGTCCTGTCGCTCTTTTATCATAGACCAACATTCTCTGCGCCACTCATCCGCTTCTTCTATTAAAAAATCTGTTGAAAAGCAAAGATAAACTAACCCTGCTTTCATTTTGTAATTCCCGTTTTTTAACTTCTCGGTTGATTTATAAAAATCTTTTGTTTTAACAATTTCATTTGTATCAATGCCGTGTTTGGCATCACCTTTATGAATATAACAATGCAGACACCCTTCACTGCATTTTTTACAACCTCGCCACGGATTCCACATAGCCATAATAAAATACTTCCCAAATTCTTATTTGTACAGATAATTATACCATCCATACCAAGAGAAGTGCAATAGTTTTTAGTGCTGTTGCAGGTTGTAGGGCGTGGTGATTTTTATACTCCGTACACTTTTACCCGTACTCCGTACACTTTTACCCGTACTCCGTAAACGATTACCCATACTCCGTAAACGATTACCCATACTCCGTAAACGATTACCCATACTCCGTAAACGATTACAAATATTGCGGGGACACAAAAAATGAAAAAAGCACTCATTTTTAGAGTGCTTTTGGGCATAAAAAAGGCCGAAACCCCTATATTTCAAGGGATTTCGGTTGTATTACCTAAGTTGTACTTAGGTGGTGGTCGTGACAGGAGTCGAAATATAGACTCAATTTACTAATTGATTCTTATAACGAGGTCGCTTTCGGGGTAGCAACAGCAAGGATGTATGAAGTTAAACTGCATATCTGCTATGCGACGCTTGTCTTCGCCCTCAGGAATATAAACCTTACCATTTACAAGCTTGCTTCTGCAAAAACCACATTCACCAGTATGGCATCTTGCAGGGACTTCTATGCCTGCTCGTTCAAAAGCGCAAAGCACAGTTTCGTTGCTGTTTGCTTTAATTACCGATTCATTTCCACGATTAATAACTGTTATGTTAAATTCTTTTGATTCTTCGGTCTTTTTGCCTGAAGAAAAAACTTCAAAACGAATATATTTTCTTTCTATCTGGAGTTTTGGAAGCTCTGTTTCAAGGAATTTATACATACCACCAGGTCCGCAAACGAAAATGCTGTAATTTCCTTCTGGCGCATATTTCTTTATAATATCTGCACCCACAAATCCTTTTTCATAGCCATCTTCGTCGCTATGGCTCAGCACATAAACCACATTGATTTTTTCGTTTCTTTGTGAAAGCTCATCAAGTTCTGCTTTAAAAAGGATTTCGTCAGATGTTCTGCAACCATAAAGCAAAGTAAGGGTGCAATCCTCGTCACCTTGGTCTATTGCTCTTGCAAGTGAAAGGAAAGGAGTAATACCGCTACCGCCTGCAATAGCTATGATATTTTCGGCATCTCTTAATGGAGAATATGTCATATCACCCTCTGGTGCATAAGCGATAACTTCATCGTCCACATTCCAGTTGTCAAGAATATAATCGGAAACGAAACCGTCGTTGATACGCTTAACGGTAATCTGATATTCACCGTTTAATGCACTTGCAGGGGAGGAGGCTATTGAATATGAACGAGTAACAACGGAGTTGCCGATTTCAAGCTTAAAGGTAAGGTATTGACCTGCTTTGAAATACGCAAGTTCTGTTTCGCTTTTGAAATAATAACTTTTTGCAATATTTCCATGCTCTTCAATTCTGCTGATTACAAGTTTTTGCTCTTTAGGATGAAGACTTTTGGCAACTTTATTTACACCAAAGTCATCAGTACGAGTTGGCAAAACTGCTGGGGCACTATCAATAAACTGTTTTCTTTCTGTTAAAAACTTTATAGTATTCACACTATCCTTGAAAGTGCCGTTTACAGAAAACTTTTTCTTGCTCATTTATTTTACCCCCTTTTCCATAGCGAGTATAGCATTCTTTGCTGCCATATCACCGGTTGTATAGCTTGGAGAATAACCCATATGTCTTGTAGTATAGCCACCTGCAAAGTAAAGTCCCGGAATACCTTTATCTATCAAATCAAAAACAATTCTTTTAACAATACCGTCTTCCTTACTTGCCTCGTATCCGTAAATAGTTCCTGCAGGAGCATCGGTATAACGAGCATAGGTCATTGGTGTTGCAATTTCAATTTCTTCTATGTAATCCTTTATTTTAACACCTGTTGCTTTTTCAAAATTGTCTATCATTTTTTCTGCAAAGGCAAGTTTTGTTTTATGGTAATCCTTAACAGAAACCTTGCTCCATTCGTCGCCTGCAAAAATAGAGGTCATGTAAAGGATACTTGTGCCCTCAGGTGAGCAATCGTCAAATGCTCTGTTAAGACAAACTGTTGCCTGAACATCATTTGTTTCAATACGTTTGCTTAATTCATAGCACTTTCTGTTATCGTTAGTCGGATAAATGAAATAAGTGTGGTTGTTAAGTCCTAACTCATCTGCAGAACGGTTAAGTCCCAAAAATACTGCAAAGCCTTTTGCACTCAAGGTTTTAGCATTTACTTCCTTTTTAAGTTTCTCAGGAATGGCATTTTCGTCAATAAGCTTTGTAAATGCGTTATATGGTGAAGCGTTACAAATAACCACTTTAGCGTTTATCTGAGTGCCATCATCGAGCACAACACCTGTTGCTACGCCGTTTTCAACATTTATTTTCTTAACGCTTGTGTTAAACCAAGCCTCACCACCATTTTCAGTAAAAGCCTCAAGCAAAGCGGTGCTTATCTGATGGCTTCTGCCTTTAGGAATAACAGCACCATCAATAATATATGAGTGAAGCATTGTGAAATAGTGAATAACATTAAGTTCGTCAGTAGGTTGACCGAGATAGCACCAATATCCGTTAAGTATATCCCTTGTTTTCTGACTTGCTCCGAATGATTTGAGCACTTCGTCAACAGAATAGTTTGCAACTTTAAGAAAATCTGTATGTTCAGAAAAGATTTCTTTAATCATTGATGGTTTGAAATCTTCAATGTTGCTTACAAAATCCAATGTTTTTTCAATGCTTTCAATAAGGTCAAAAATCTTTGTAACTACGGGAGCAGAACCCGGGTCGTATTCCTCAAGTTTATTTATAAAAGCATCCTTACCCAAAGGCATTAAATAGTCGCACTTTTCGTTTCCATCCAATGTGAGCAATCTGTATGCTTCATCAAGCGCAACCCATTCAATTTTATCTGCTGCACCGACTTCTTGAAAAATCTTCAATAATGGTGATTTCCCTGTAATAGAGCCGATACCACAAAGCTCATGAAGTGATGCTTCAAATTCAAATCGACCTCTTACAAAGCTTGTAGCAAATCCACCGGGTAAATTGTGACGTTCAATAAGTAATGTCTTTTTTCCCTCTTTGGCAAGACGTGCTGATGCTACAAGTCCGCCGTTACCTGCACCGATAACAACTGCATCATAGTTTTTTACCATATTACCACTTCTTTCATAATAGTAATTGAACATAAAAAGATTATACCACTCGCAAAGAAAAAAGCAACAGTTTTTAGGCTGTTGCTTTTGAAGTTTCAGTTCGATGAACTGGGGTTTGTAGAATTGTTTAATTGAGTTATTCTCGGCTCCCCTGAAAGGGGAGCTGGATTGCCGAAGGCAAGACTGAGGGGTTTATTTGCACATTATTATAACCCCTCTGTCACTTCGTGACATCTCCCCTTTCAGGGGAGACAAGAAAT
>JAGAMK010000020.1 GCA_017624735.1 Clostridia bacterium | reverse complement strand
CGTGAAGCATTCCTCAGAAAAACACAGAGAGAAATCAATGAGCATATTATTGATGAGGTACTGTGTAAGGGTACTGCAAACATTGTTCAGGCGGATATGAAGATTATCAAGGCAGAGGTGCAGAAATATGTGTCTGAAATCTTCCACAGGCTTCGTGACCACGGGTATGATGAAAACACTATGATGCTGTATATCACAGGCGGTGGCGGTTGCCTTGTAAAGAATTTCTACAAGTTCAATGCAGACCGAGTGCGTTTTGTTGATGACATCTGTGCGGCGGCCAAGGGTTATGAGTACCTTGCCGAAACTATGATGAAAAGTGGCAGGATATGAGTGAGTACCGCATAAATGTCCGCTTTAATTTAAGCGACACAGAGCACACGGCAATCATTGATTATCTGAACAGCCTTGATAAAGAAAAATATAAGTCAAGAAATCAGTTTATCATTGATGCGATAAAATCAGCTATTGCTTATGCGGACAAGCAAACAGCAGACGATGAACTGCTCCAAAAGTTCCGTGAGATTCTGAAAGAGGAGCTGTGCGGTATTTCAGTTACCGCATCAGCTCCTTCTCCTTCTTCGGAGAGCTTTAATATGGAATTGACAGAGGAGCAGAAGCTGAAAAATGATGCAGAAGCGATTGCTTTTCTCGATATGTTTTAGCGGTGCCAAAACATCTGGATTTTGGAGCCACAGATAAAAACACAATAAAAAACGGCACCGCTTTCGGTGCCAACAGATTGGAGGTGATATTTTGACCGATAATGACAAAAAGCTGATACAAGCCAAGCACAGACTTGAGCAGGCTGAAAACCGCAACCGTAAAAAGGAACGCACAGAGCGAAATCACAGACTTATTGTAGAGGGTGCGATTTTGGAGAAGCTTTTACCTGAAATCAAGACGATGAACTTTACTGATATTGAGGGGTATTTACGAGGAAAGCTGAATTAAAGGCTGATATATGTCCCTTAAGGGCGCACTTACTCACCACCGTAAAGGCGGTGCAGTGCGCTCTCCGAGGGAACAGTTTAATATTATGCAAAGCAGTAAATCTATTTGAGATTATAATCTTTTATAAGCGACCTCATTATATCGTTATATAAAATGATACTTAGGTTGATTCTTGCACTATCCAACCAGCCATGCATCAAATTGTTAATTGGTATAAATTGATGTGTAGAGATATATTTTAGGTATGCCTGATTATTAACTTTTTCATTATAATCCGTTGCATA
Organism: Clostridia bacterium; assembly: GCA_017624735.1. GTDB lineage: Bacteria > Bacillota > Clostridia > Oscillospirales > Acutalibacteraceae > Fimenecus. The sequence goes on along the minus strand of JAGAMK010000020.1, from coordinate 81,955 downwards.
CATCTCACAAATCGAACGAAGTCCAAAGTAGTTAAATAAAACACCCATAGAAGATTTTAAAGTGTTAATATTCGCAGGAAAATCTACTCTGCTAAACAAGTCGATAGCGTGCTGCTGTTTTTCATTTATGTACTGTTGAACACTCACACATCCTGATAATGTTTCAATGATGTCGTTCATAGAAAAGCTAATAGAACTACAGCTGTTTTCGGAGCCTAATAACTGCAATAATTCTATTTGAGAAGCGTGATATTCAGTAAAACCGGAAACACCAATATAACGAATCACATCATCTTTAGCGAGCGTCTCTGTATCGAAGATATGGGTAAATTCATGAAAAATTAAATATTTTGCAGGAATTAAATTTCCGCTAATAGTAAGAGTATGTTTTCGCGATTCAACTTGATAGTGTGTACAAGCAGCAACTTCAAATCCTTGTTTGTTGGCAGTTGCAACGGTTGATACTTTTGATTGCAAACTATACGAAGGGAAATCTTCAATTCTCATGAAACTTTTGAATTCGGTTTCATATGCTTTTATTTGTTTAATTACTCTGTCGTCTATCATGTTTAACCCTATAAGCTTTCTTTATATATATTATCGGTAAGTGATATTTGATTTTACAATACCATTTTTGCGACGAACGTCAGGCGAATATTTGTTTAAAAATAAAGTTAATTGATTTTTATCAATGGAACATTTAGGACCTAACACAATTCTTTGAATAGCATTTTGAGGTAAGTTGAACTCATAATAACTTATTAATTTATCTCTGTTTGTTCGGAATTTTAATTCCATTTTGTTTGCGTTTATTGTGGGCAGTTCACTCAAATTAGCTATCAAGTCAAAATAACAGGGAAAATAAGCCATTCTTACTTCATTCTCTTCTTCAAAATCAACATTTTTAGAAAAGACAGATAACAGATTAAGCCCCTGTACTCCTGCACTAATCGCATGATTTATATTATTTGTTTTTCTGTATATAAGTAAACATGCTTGAATTATTTTTTCTATAAATGTAACTTCATTGTTCTTTTCGTCATAAGCAATCTCATCTATAATAATGGGTATATCACCACAATTGCCGTGTTCCTTTTTTAGCAAATCATAATGTGGAATTTTTCCAACTTCAAACCCTATTGCAACACCTTTACCATCATCACCATATGCACGCCATTGAGAAAGTAAATCTGATTTTGTTGAAAAGCATCCAATATATGGGAACTCCACTCTTTCTTTATGTTCTTTTAAAATACTGTTTACTATGCTTTTTTCCTCGTCACTTAAATTCGACATAGAATTAACCACTGATTGTAATGGTTTTATATATCGTATTCCTTCATCAACATCGTTAGTCTGACGCGCATGAGTAAGCCAAATGGTGTTGGTTTCAATTATTTTTTGAAAAACAGCAACACTACAGTAATGATATATAATAGAATCATTAGTCAACATATAAAGTCCCCCTGCATCAAATCTTTATTAATTATACACTTTTATGATGCAAAAAACAATCACTAAACCAAAGAAAGGACGGTGATACCCGCAATTTATCACCTTGAAGCAAAAGTCATAACCCGTGGTGTCGGTCGCTCAGCCGTAGCCGCAAGTGCATATATGAGCTGTAGTGAAATCACTAACGAGTATGACGGCATAAAACACGATTACACCCGAAAAGGCGGTCTTGTCTATAAGAGAATCTTTCTCCCGTCACACGCTCCGCCCGAATGGTACAACAGAAGCATGCTATGGAATGCAGTTGAAGAAGCAGAGAAAACAAGGGACAGCCGTTTGGCAAGAGAATTCATTGTTGCTCTGCCCGTTGAGGTCAGCCGTGAAAGGCAGATTGCAGAAGCAGAAGAATTCGCAAAGGCTCTTGTGGATGACGGTATGTGTGTTGATGTCTGTATTCACGATACAGGTGAAGGTAATCCTCACGCTCACATTATGGTAACTGTCAGACCGTTAAACCCTGACGGCACTTGGCAGAGAAAAACGGAAAAAGAATATCTATGTATCAGAGACGGTAAGGAGCAAGGCTTTACCGCCTCTGAATTTTTATGTGCAAAAAATGACGGTTGGGAAAAGCAGTATCAGTATTATGTTGACGGCAAGAAAGTATATCTTCCACCCTCAAAAGCTGACGGTTATGAGAGAGTATACAAATACCCCAAAAGCACAAAGTACGGCAGACAGAATCCCATAAGTGAGCGTTGGAACAGTGATGAGCAGTTATGTGAATGGAGAAAGCTGTGGGCAGATATTGTAAACAGAGATTTAGAGGAAAAGAACATTGAGCCTATTGACCACCGTAGCTTTGTGGCAAGAGGAATACTTCTGCAACCTACCATTCACGAGGGCGTTTCAAGCAAGAAAATGAAGAAGAAAGGCAAAGTCACACAGAGGATGAGAATCAACATTCTTATCCGTAAAGATAACAGTCTGATACTCAGTCTTCGTAAAACTGTTCAGGCACTTACAGAGCTTGTTATCACTGCGGTAAAGCTACTCATACCTGCACTCGCAGATGCTCTTGAAGGTATCCGTGTCGGTATGATTATCCTTGAATGCGAAAGAAAGAGCATCAACCGAATGAAGCATCAGGCTATAAATGAGGTCCGTGATGCTGATGAGTTTTATGTGTACTTCCATAAGCTACAGGAAGATATTAAAGCCACTGAAGAAAAACTTAAAGAGGCAAAGAAGAAACTGAAGCTCACGCCTAAGGTTATGAAGCAAAAGTATAATGCGGCAAAATGTGATGTTACTCACTATGAATTCGAGCTTAAAGAGCTGAGATTTAAAATGCAGAATATTCTCTCACAAAACGAGTGCGAAACCGAACAGGATATTATTGATGCAAAGTCTTACTTTGAGAAAATGCGTCGGTTTGAAATTCCTAAGCTTGAAGCAGAAGAAAAGAGAATGGAAGCAGAGATTAAAAAGACACTTACTCAGTACCAAGAAACAGAAAAGCAGGCTGATGAAGCAGATGCAGAAGAACTGAAAGCCGAAAGGATGAAAATCCGTCCCGAAAAAGAGAAAGAGGCAAGGCAAAAGGCTGAAGCAGATTACAGCATCAGCGAATACGATTTTAACCGAAGCGTTGATACCGTTTCAAAGCTCATAGGTGAGCCGCCACCTAATTATCTTACCAAAGCTGAAATTGCAAGGCAGGAGGAATATGCCCGCTATGTTAAACAGCAGGAAGAAAGACAGCGGCAAATCGAAGAACGGCGTAAAACCCGTAACAATCAAAATATTAAGAATAAAAATGAAAGGAGCCGATAAATATACTAATTAACTTAGTACCAATTGGTATGAAGTCAAATTATCAAATGACGTTGCAGATGTATTAATACTATAGATTTTGAAGACAAAAACAACTCCAAGGTAAATCTTGGATTAAATTCAATAAAATTGACAATAATTATTAACGAGAGGAAGTGATAACTTAATGCTCACAAAATCCCAGCTTGACCTCTGCAAGGATGCAGAGATAGCTCTTTGCGATAAAAACGCTCTGACTGATTTGAGAGATATTACAATAGATAAAAGCAAAAGTGTTATGGAGAGAATAGAGAACTTTACCGGTCAGGTAAAAAATCCTTATCTCTTTAAAGTCGGAGATGTTATCGTAAAAGTAGCATATAGCGGCGGTAAAGATTTTTCGGGTGCCTTGAGCAGTGCTCTTTGTTCATGCTGAAAAATTTACCATAAGCTAATTCTATAAAATTATTGAAATACAGGCGGAAGTATGCTACAATTCATTTGTAAGATTTGTGGTGCTTCCGCTTGATCTATATAGATAGATTATCGGAGGTTATACTAATGTATTCAAAATATAAGGATTATTTAGAGCAGCCTCAGAGGGAATTAAAAACCTGGAAGGCTGCTCTTTATATTCGTTTGTCCCGTGAGGACGGAGATAAATCAGAAAGCTATTCGATCACATCACAGCGTGAAATTTTAAAGGAATATCTTAAGCTTCATCCCGACATTGAAGCTCACGATTTTTATGTAGATGACGGCTGGAGTGGTACAAATTTTGATCGTCCCGGATTTGTCCGTATGATGGAAGATATTTATGCAGGTACGGTTAACTGCGTTGTTGTAAAGGATTTGTCCCGATTCGGACGAAATTACACTGATGCGGGTAATTATCTTGATAATGTTTTCGTAAGATTAAAGGTGCGTTTCATTGCTCTCAACAACGGAATTGATACTGCTTCAAACAGTATGAATGCGGCAACGCAGTGTATTTCCGTAGGTGTTACCAATGTTATAAACGAAAGTCTTGCGGCGACTACTTCTGTCAATGTTCGAGGCACTCTTAATGTGAACAGAGCACAAGGCAAATTTATCGGCTCTTTCCCGACCTACGGATATTTAAAAGACCCGAATGACCATCATCAGCTTATTATTGATGAAGAAACTGCACCCGTTATTCGTATGATTTTTGAAAGATTTATTGCAGGACAAAGCATTATCGGCATTGCAAAAGCCTTGAATGATGAGGGCATACCCAATCCGTCAATGCACAAAAAACTGAAAGGACTTAACTACCGTCATCCTATGGGCAAGAGTAACGATGGCTTGTGGCACGACAGTTCTGTACGAAGAATCCTGCAAAATGAAATGTATATCGGTAATATGGTGCAGGGTAAAAACACGACAATCAGCTATAAAATCAAACAATGCCGAGCTATACCGAAGGACGAGTGGATTATAGTTGAGAGCACTCACGAAGCGATTATTGATAAAGATACCTTCAATAAGGCTCAATCACTTTTCAGAAAGAATATCCGTTCTTCACCCGTCAAAAAAGAGGTTGATTTGTTTTCAGGACTTGTGCGATGTGCCGACTGCCACCGCATTATGAATAAGAAAACCAATACTCATTCATATGGCACTTACCGTTATTACAGGTGTATGACATCAAGAAAGATGAGCAAGGATGTCTGCACTAATCACACTATCCGTATTGATAAGCTTGAAACTGCGGTGCTTGTAACCTTGCAGAAAATGATTGATACTGCTATTGAATTTGATGAAATTCTTGAGATAATAAATCAGAGCAGTAAACGGAAAAAGGAGTCAACACACCTGCAGAAGATGATTAAAACTCAATCTGCCGAGCGTGAGAAGTGCATAAAAATGTCCCTTGATTTGTACCCTGACTGGAAGCAGGGAGTTATCACAAGAGAGGAATATATGCAGTTAAAAGCCAACCTTACCGAGAAAATCGAGTCAATTGACAGTACAATCAAAAGCCTGACCAAAACTGCAGAGGAATATGCTCAAGGTCTGAATAGTGAAAATGAATTCATCTCACATTTCAAACAGTATGGTAATATCGAATCACTAAACAGACCAATGGTGGTTGAATTGATTGACGAAATTCTTGTTCACGAGGGCGGTAATATCACCATTAAATTCAAATTCAACGATGCTTATGAAAATGTGGTTAACTATATTGAAATGAATAAGGAAATCGTTGAAGAGGCAGATAAAAAGTCTGCGTAATATTATCAATAGGGTATATAGCTATATTTTGAGAAAAATATTTTTTATGCACTTGTAAAGAAAAAATAACAAGTCAAACTTGACTTATTAAAACAGATTTGATATTATAATAGTACAAATTTGACTTGTTATTATGGAGGCTCTATGAAGATTTCAAATTATAATGATGAAAAATCAATATTAGCGGAATTGGGAAACCGTATTCAGCAGTATAGAATTGCCATGAATATTACACAATCAGAGCTCGCACAAAGATGCGGACTCTCTCTTAAGACTATTGCCCGTACAGAAATGGGATATGATACCAAGCTTTCAAATCTGATTAAGATTCTAAATGAAATCGGACTTTCAGAAAATATAGATATTTTAATACCTGAACCTCAACCCGATTACAAAGCACTATTTGAAGAAAAAACAATAAGAAAACGTGCAAGACCCGATAAAAAGAAAACAGATAGTGCTTGGGTTTGGGGAGAAGATAAGGAGGATGATTAAAAATGCAAAATGTAAATACAGTTCGTGTTAAGATGTGGGGAACAACTGTCGGTTATCTTCATCAGGATAACAACGGAATGGTAGGCTTTCAGTATGACGAAGAATTCTTGAAAAGTAACATTGAAATCTCGCCTGTTAAGATGCCGCTATCAACTGTTACTTACTCTTTTCCTGCTTTAAGAGAAGAGACCTTTCACGGCTTACCGGGTATGGTTGCCGATTCTCTGCCTGATAAATACGGTAATATCGTTATAAACAGATACTTGGAAAGTCAGGGAAGAACAGCAGACAGTTTATCTGTTATAGAAAAGCTTTGTTATACAGGTAAGCGAGGTATGGGTGCATTGGAATATGAACCGTCGCAAGAGCTTACAACTATGAATGAAACTGTTGACCTTGATGCTTTAACAAAATTAGCATCTGAAATACTCTCTGAAAAAGAGCAGATACACATCGAGAAAAACGATAATCTTATGGCACAGTTAATGGAATGCGGTTCTTCTGTCGGCGGTGCAAGAGCCAAAACTCTCATTGCTTGGAATCCTGAAACAAATGATATCCGTTCAGGGCAGATAAACGCAGGAAAAGGTTACGAATACTGGCTTTTGAAATTTGATAACATAAAAAACAACAAAGACAAGGATTCAAGACCTGATGACGGCGAATACACAAAGGTTGAATATGCTTACTATCTTATGGCTCTTGATGCGGGAATTGAAATGAGCGAGTGCAGACTTTATAAGGAAAACGGAAGTGCTCACTTTATGACGAAGCGTTTCGACAGAAAAGGAGCAAAAGGTGAAAAGCTTCATATGCAATCACTTTGTGCTTTAGCTCACATGGATTTCAATTCTCCGAGGATATATTCCTATGAAGAAGCTTTTTCTGTAATGAAGCAGCTTAAACTACCTTACAGTGATTTTGTTCAGTTATTCAGAAGAATGGTATTTAACGAGTATGCAAAAAACTATGATGACCACACAAAAAACATATCGTTTCTTATGGATAAAAAAGGAGTATGGTCATTGTCACCTGCATACGACATAACTTTCTCTTACAGAAAAGACAGTATTTGGGTAAGTGCTCATCAGATGCTTATTAACGGCAAATCTGACAACATAACAAAAGAAGATATGTTAAAGGTTGCAGAGAAAGCAGGTATCAAAAAATCAGATGCTGTGAAAAGCATCGAGCAGATAATAAATTCTGTTTCTAGATGGGAAGATTTTGCTGAAAAATCCGGTATGTCTGAAAACAACATAAAACGGATAAAAGACTTTTTAATTGTATGACATTAAAGCGTGCAGAGTAAAATCTGCACGCTGTTATCTATGTGAAGTCGAAAAACTATATAAAAATTCAAAGTTTTATCGGTATAGAGGTAAAAACTTCTTGTTTTTACATAGTTTTTATGGTTATAGAAGAAAAAGTAATACATAAATAGAAAATAAGAATGATTAAGATAAAAACAGAGATGTAATTACAGTGTGCAAAATGAAATCTGCACGCTGATTTTTTGCGTTAAAGGGCAGTTAAGGGGGTGTGTTTTGTAAAAATTGCAAATTTAACTCCGTTAACTCAAATTTATAAAAACCGACACTTTCGCTTAAAATGTCTATAAAATACCCATTATGGTCTTCCTTTCATTGCAACCACCCCATAGCTGCACCCATAATTGAAGTGCCGAAAACCCAGTAAAATCAAGGGTTTCAGGATTTTGAAAAACTTTATGGTTTTCTCTTGACATTTACCCCGGCGGCAGCAGAGACCATACAGAGTTTTTTGAATGACACGGATACAAGGCCTGAGGATTATGACCTTATTCTCACGGGAGATTTGGGAAAAGTAGGTTCGGAACTTTTAATTGACTTGCTAAAAAAAGATTTCTCGATTGATATTTCTTCCGTTCACAACGACTGTGGACTTATGATTTACGATTTGGAAGAACAGGATATGCATGCAGGTGGGTCAGGTTGTGGTTGCAGTGCATCGGTAGTGAATTCTTTCATTATGAAAAGACTTCAATCAAAAGAACTTAACAAGGTGCTTTTTGTTGGTACGGGTGCTTTGCTTTCAACAACATCATCTTTACAAGGTGAAAGTGTGCCCGGAATTGCACACGGAGTTCTATTAACAAGTGGAGAATAATATTATGGATTTAAGTAAAGATATAAATACAATAACACGATTAGAAAATTCAATTAAAATTCTGAAACTTATTGAAACGGCACTGACTGTTGGGATAATAGGCTTTACCGTTTTCAGAGCAATAGCAATACTAAAAGAACAGTATTAAAACTATAGCAGGGAAGAATATTTCTTCTCTGCTTTTTTATAAAATTGTAAATAAGATCAACCCGCTATCACATCAGAAAAGTGTTTCAACCTTGATATTCTAAACAATGAAATTAGTCTTGCTTAAAAGAATGATGTTTCCCTTATTATTAACTATAATTTAAGGGAACAATTGAGGATGTAAGGGAATGAGACCTTTTAATTACTCCAAAACTAAAGAGCAAAAATGGGATTCAGACATCCTTGGTTTGATTGCTGCTATCTATAAAGAAGCAGGAAAACAAGAATTATACCTCAAACAACAGCCTGAAAAACTTGAAAATCTGGTTGAGATTGCAAAGGCTTAGAGTACAGAAGCCTCAAGTGCCATTGAAGGTGCATTACGCAAGATGGTAGAATCCGAAGAATTAAAGCGTGAAGGTAATGGCAAAAACACTTGCTATTATCGATTAAAATAAGGTTATAAATTTACACAAAAAGTGCCTATGAAGTTAGAAAGTCCAATCTAACCTCATAGGCGTTATGCTTTTAGTCCAGTCAAATAATAAAAACGGACTTATCTCTTGTTACGATTTTTGAAGTCCTTGTCAATTTCTGCACTCCAGTCGTCTGCCATGCACTTACTTGCACGAACATTACAAACTGCTTTTGAAACTGTTTCGTACAAAACTGATGTGCCTTGTGCATCGGCATTGTAGTTAACTGCACGATTACGGTCGATGCCATAGCGTTTTGCAGTTTCAACTGCGTCGATATTGGCACCGATGAACAAGAATTCCCAACCGTATTTTTCTTTCTGTATTTCAATCATCTGTTTAACCTTATTAGATGAATAACGATGACTTGCATTTTCCTGACCATCAGTTGTGATGATGAAAATTGTGTTTTCAGGCACATCTTCTTCTCGTGCATACTTGTGTACATTCCCGATATGATGAATTGCACCACCGATAGCATCAATAAGCGCTGTGCAACCACCAACGAAATAATCATCCTCTGTCATTGGCTTGATTTTATCAAGGCTTACTCTGTCGTGGATTACTCGGCTTTCATCATCGAAAAGAACAGTTGAAACGATACATTCGCCATCCTGTTTTTTCTGCTTTTCAATCATTGAGTTAAAGCCACCGATTGTGTCTTTTTCAAGTCCTGACATTGAGCCACTACGGTCTAAAATAAACACAAGTTCTGTTAAGTTTTTCTTCATTGTAAATTCCTCCAAAAAAATAATGTGATTGTATTTCTCAAGGGTTTTCCTTGACCTTACAATCACATTATAGCGAGTTATTTACTTGTAAAGGTCTCTTGACGGGAGACTTTTTTCTATTTCAATTTATCCCATCTTGATTTAAAATCTTCGGATTTTAATCCACGAACATTATCTACACCTAGAACATCAAAAGTAAATTTTCTCATAGATGTATCTTTATGATTTTTACCTTCTTCATTAAGCCACATCTGATATCCTTTTGAAAGGCTTTCTGCAATATACCTACTTTCAATAATATAATAATCAGGCGTATCAAGTTCGTTCAACGCAATTAACACATAATAAATATTATCATCAACAAGAGTTTCATTTTTCTTACCTAAAATCCAAGACTTGTATCTTCCTCTACTGGTTTTCACTTGTAAAGCTACTTGTCTATTTGTTTCTCTATTTATGGCTAATATAGCAAATTCCTTTGTATTGGACATAGGAACAGCTGCTGTAAATCCTCTGCGTTCGAGTTCTGCCGCTACAAAATATTCACCACTATTACCAACGCTAACATTATAATTCTTATCCATAATAATCCCCTCACACTCCCAACAACTGTTGGTCGAATTGGTACAGTACTTCGTTTACATCAAAAATAGTTTTGTAGTTTCCTGTTTCGATGAAATACCGGATGATTACATCGAATTTGTTGCAATTTGAAAGGCTGTATCCTGCTGTTTTGAGCAAATGTGTTGCTTCGTCAAGGTCAAGTTTAAGGCCGATTGCAAAGGATATTGCAGTTAATTTACTTGGCTTGTAATTTGGGTCACACTTGATTTTTGAGAAGGTCTTTTTATTCACATTTGAGAGTTTGTATGCCTCAACATCAGTAACACCTTTCTTGTCGATATAGTAGAAAAGCGTATCTGCAAAACCCTTGTCCATCTGTTTGAGCATATCTTCAAGAGTTGCTTCCTTGCTACAACATTCATCAACATCAAGTGGCATTGATGCACGAGTTTCTGCTCGTCTTAATCGCCCAAGAAATGGCTCTTTGCGTCTGTGCTCTACCAAAGGTACTGATTGAGAACTGCACATAAAATCGTTCTGTTCAACATATGTATCGTCGATATATGATGCCACATCGCAGAACAGTTTTTCACTGATTTCGAATGATTTTTTGTCATAGACCACAAGATAAACGAGCATCTCATTCTCAAAAAGGAAATCGCTGATGACACTCGTTGCAATCTTCAAAACGGAGTGTTTTGGGAAACCATAAGTCCCTGATGCGATAAGTGGAAATGCAACTGTCTCGCAATTATTCTCTTTTGCAAGTTTCAGGCACTCACTATAACAAGACACAAGCATTTCTTCAGGATTTGAGGATTCTTCCCATACCGGTCCTACTGTGTGTATAACATACTTGCAAGGCAAATTAAATGCAGGTGTGATTTTTGTTTTTCCCACATCACATCCACCGAGTTTTTCGCAGTATTCCAAGAGTTCCGGCCCTGCAGCCTCGTGGATTGACAAATCTGCTCCACCACCCGGACACAAATAAGTGTTGGATGGATTCACAATGGCATCACATTCAATTTTAGTTATATCCTGACGAATAATTTTAAGTGGCATAGTTTTCTCCTTATTTTGGTATGCGATTAAGATACATTCCACCATTTTGTTTTAGCCACAAGTGGCATTGTTTATAGTTTGGAAAGACCTTATCAATCTCTGCATAGAATCGTGCTGAATGGTTCATTTGCTTTCTATGGCACAACTCATGCACCACAATACTGTCAATAATTTCATCTGGAAGCAACACTAAAAGACAGTTGAAGTTCAAGTTACCCTTTGATGAGCAACTACCCCAACGGGTATGCTGACATCTGATAGTGATTTTATTGTACGTTACACCGATTTGCTTTGCATAATACTCTACTCGCTTTGGAATATCGAGTTTGGCCTTTGCTGTAAATTGTTTTATTTCTTCTTGTGTGAAGGGCTTTAAGTCGCTTAAAACTTTCTGCCGTTCATTGAGTTTTGCAAGGTGCTTATCAATCCAATCTTTCTTTGACTCGATGAATTTGTAAATCTCTTTTTCTTTCATACGAGTAGGAGCACGGGCAATTATTTCATTTGGCTTCAATTCTATTGAAAGTGTTTTTCTGATGCTACGAATAATTGTAATTTTGGTTTCAACACTCATTTGATTACCTCATACAAGGTTTCTTGGATTTTTGGTAGCCACCAGTCTTTATACCCTGCTTTGGTTGGGTGAATGTGGTCGATGAGATAGATTTTTCGTTGTTCTTCTGTGATATTGTTGATTTCGGCATCGTTCCAGAAGTCAATCACAGTTATATCCCATTTCTCCTGAATTTCAAGAAGCAAATCTACCATTTTTGCATAGTGGTCGCTATCGTATTTGGCTTGAGTATAAAACACAATAGGGCAATTCCAAGTGTCTTTTACGTATGCGATTATGTATTCGATTGCACCTGCGACAGTTTGAGCATCGAAATCGTTTATATCGTAACTTTCGCTGATTTCACCAAGTGGCATTTCCTTTGTGGCATCGTTAGTTGAAAGCTGACAAACGAATGCATCGGCTTTGATATTCTTGTCGATAGTCTTCATTCGGGAGACATAGGAATTGTCCTTCACATCAACAAGAGTTGTGCCTGAAACAGCCTCTTTTATGGCAATAATTCCGTCGGTTTTTTCAAGGAAATCTGCAAAACTTACACCATTTGAACCGTATCCGTAAGTAACGGAGCTACCAAGAAATATGACAGTTTTGTCTTTGATTGGACTATTCTCAATGGTAGTAGTGTTTTTAAGGGAATACTCGCCGTAATTACCACGATTAAAAAATCCGAACATGTTGCTCACATATATCCCTGACACGAGAATCACCACCAACAGAATTGAAATTACAATTTTGAGTTTGGATTTCATTTATATCACTCCAAAAGTCATAAACTACATTTATAATACCACGAATAAATCTATTTCTCAATCAAAAATTGTATTGTGTGATAGTTATTATGCACCGAAAATGGAACAGACTTTCAGTTAATATAGTAGTATTAAAATTATCTCTTTTATGTTATAATTGTTAAAAGAGGTGGTTATATGGCGAAGAGTCAATTAAGATATGAAAACTTATCCGCTGAAATGGAACAGAAAATTCTTAATGACAGAACAAATGGTACTTTTGAGAATTTAAGCTTCAGTGACGAAAACGCTATTCGCAGAAATGCTAATAGAGATAAACCAAGTGTTATTCGTCCTGCATTTGCGCGTGATATTGATAAGATTATGCACTGTCCTTATTACAATCGTTATGCTGATAAGACACAGGTATTTTCATTCTATAAAAATGACGACCTTTCAAGACGCAGTTTGCATGTGCAGTTGGTGTCAAGAATTGCTCGCACTATCGGCAAAGCATTAAATCTTAACCTTGATTTGATTGAGGCAATAGCCCTTGGTCACGATATCGGCCACACTCCATTTGGTCATGCGGGTGAAAGTTTTCTTGATGAACTTTTATTCTCGCACACCGGCAGACATTTCAGCCACAATATTCACTCTATACGAGTGCTTGATAAAATCTTTCCATACAACATAAGTTTGCAGACTCTTAACGGAATTGCATCTCACGATGGTGAAATGGAGTTGTGCGAATACCACCCAAAGCCAATTGAAAACTTTGAAGAATTTGACAAGCAGATTGAAGCTTGCTACATAGACAAAGAAAATGTAAAAAAACTATTGACTCCCTCTACACTTGAAGGTTGTGTAATGCGAATTTCGGACATCATTGCATATTTAGGCAAGGACCGTCAGGATGCTGAAAAAGCTAACATTGTTAATAATCGTGATTTTGATGATGGTACAATCGGCATTTACAATGCGCAGATTATCAATAATCTTATTACGAACATAGTTGAAAACAGTTACGGCAAGCCGTATATCAAAATGGACCAAGAGCATTTTGATGCACTTAGAAAGGCGAAATCCGATAACTACTCACTTATCTATAAGCAAGAAAAGGTCGGTGAGGCATACAATACAATCAAACCTATGATGGCAGAAATGTATGAAAAATTGCTTGAGGATTTAAAAAATGAGAATAAGTCATCACCAATTTTTACTCATCACATTGATTATGTTAATAAAGCACATTATACTCGTGAAAAGCCTTATGAAGAAACCGAACCGAATCAGATTGTAGTGGATTATATTGCAAGTATGACTGACGATTATTTCGTTGATTTGTATGCACACTTGTTTCCAAAGAGTGACAAAAAGATTATATACAAGGGGTATTTTTAAATGCTTTATTTATCAAAATCAAAATACTGCTCATTTAGGTGCATTAAAAGCAACATCTCCGCCACTTTTTTTCTTCTTCAATTTTTTCAATAAGTGAAACATCAAATCTATAATTCCCTGAAATTCTATCTGCAATTCTACGAGGATTTTCAATTACATATTCATAGGCTTTATCGCCAAGGAAATTGAAATCATCTAACACAGTTCCATCATCCATAGATTTATACATATTAAAACCACCGCCACATATTAAAACCTTTTTATCCCCAAGAAGCTTTTGACATTTTTTCCAACTTCTAAAAGAACCTTGATTTTCATCAATTATCACGAAATCTGGAACAAAAACTGTTTCAAGGATATTTTCCATAGCTATCATTTCAATCTCTCCAAGAATCAAATCAATTCCCACCTGCAAATGCTTTGAAAATAGGCAAAAATCCTTGTATTCGATTAATCCGTCCTCACCACGACTATATAAAAATTCCAATTCGGATGTACCTTCTTCATCCATAGCATAACACTTAACGACTATTTCACTAATTAAGCATTTATCAGGTGTTTTTAAACGAAATGTCACACCACAAATAGGCTTAATGTCATATTCCAGACACTTTGCTACAAATTTAGGAAGCTTATACATGTCATCAAACTCACACCAAACAAGTGTGTCATATTTACTGAAGTCTGTGTGTGATGTGGTTATGTAAGCAATACTGCTGAAAGATGTACTCCACAAATCAATTCTTTTATTTGACATAAAACCACTCCTTATGAGTATAGAATATAATAATCAATGGTGCAAAAACGGTGCATTGATTTATCAACATTCTTTTATCTGTTGACAGTAAAACGGCTTTGTTGGTAAAATAAGAGAGGATATTAAAAGGTTGTCGGAGGTTTACAACAATGAACTATGATGAATATGTAAAACAACTTAATGAAATGTATGATGAGATATACTGTAACAAGAGTTGTGGAAATCGTTGTGAACATTGGGAGAAATGCAAACCTAAAGACCCAAACAAACCTGTTAAATTCTATTTCGATAGAGTAAAAGTTGGAAAAGAATATGGTACTATATATCCTAAAATTCTTTTTGCGGGATTGGAAGGCGTACATGGTGAAGTTGAAGATTTAAGAATAACTGAAATTAGTGAACCTAGTTTAACAAAGTATAATCCTCACTATAAAGGGGTACGTTATGTTTTATCATATTTATTAGCCAATTTATCTAATGAAACACCACCTATCAATGCAAAAAAGAGCGAGCTTTCAAAAGATATGTTTGTGGAACATTTAAAGCATTATTGCCTCACCAACATTTATAAATGTGCCTTTGGATTACCCAAAGATATAACTGGACTAACGCACACCGAAGAAATGAAAAACGAATGTTTTAAGATTTTTCTTAAAGAAATTGAAGTTCTACATCCTGAAATTGTTGTTATTCAAATAGCAAAAAACGCACCTGATAATTTGTGGAATTCAATGATAAAAGCTTACGGAAATAAAGAAGAATTACTAAAAAGAGCAGAAAGAAATGCAAAAACTTCTGCATATCGTCTTAAGTATAATGATGGAACTCCGTTTTATTGTATATGGACATATCATGGCAATGGTGCACCTTTCGCAAAACAACGTGGTGGACGATTTGGAAATAATAATGTTGAATACATTGAAAATGAATTGAATCCTGTTCTTGATGAAGTTATCGAACAGTTTCTCAAAAACAAGTAAAGTTAACCTCCCCTGTAATTAGCTGAGGGGAGGTTTTGTCTATTTCTTAAACACATCATATCCTGCGTGTTCGAGGTCCATGCCGAGCATATGCCAATCGGCTTTTGTCATACCTTTGATTTTGTCAGGTGACAAGGTGATCGGCATTTTATCCGGGTCAAGTCCTGCAAGTTCTTGTTCCTGACGCATCATTCTCCAGTCATTTTTGGTCATCTTGTCCGTGCCTTGTGAATATGGTGCTGTTGTGTTCATAAATGCTCCACCTAACACTAAAAGACCGAATGCCAATGGTGCATATATAATGATTTTCCACACAGGCATATACAACTCTCCTGTAATTGGGTCAAAATTGAAGTACACAAGCATGTACATAATCGGCACCATACTGTCAAAAAAGCAGAGTATTTTCAGTAATATGCCTTTAACCGTGTTGTATTTTGCTCCATTTGAACGATAAAAATCAGATTTCATAAATACAGCAGTCAACATCACACAAGTTACAGTAATATCAATAAACAAAAAACCAAATAGCCAGTCCGCAAATTTTGATGGTTTACAATTTTCGTGTAGTATTGTGAAAAACGTGAAATATCCTACTGCAACCAATGTACAGATGATTGAGCATTTTCGCCAGTAGTTGTTGTACAAGGTTTTTGTGCGTTCATCAAACTTCTGATTTTCAATAATTTTCTTTGCTAATGCTTTTCTTTTTTGCTCTGTCATTTTGATTTCTCCTTTAATCTATATAATGCTCGGACAATTCACCGAAATTGTTTTTTAGAATTCGCACCACACAACCTTTTAGTGTTTTCACCGGGTCAACTGCATAGATAATATCAAAATACTTTTCCACAGTTCCGATAGCGCTTTTCCTCGTTGAAAGTCGGTTATATTCATTCGTTTTTTTATGAAATAGTGTTTCTCTCAAATGCTTGTTATGTGCTATTAAAATCATTTTGGGCATAATTACTCCTCCTTTTCTTTTGCCTACATCTTATTTATCGATTAACTCGACGAACTTGGTCCATTTTTTGGAAAAAAGTGGTTAATATTATAAAAAAATTTTTACTCTCAAGTATAAGCTTATTATATATTTCACCTTAAACCAAAATTGGTGCATATCTAACTAAACGATTCGTATAATTCAATTGAAAACAAAAAAGACTACACAAGATGTACTTCCAAATTGTACGTGCAGCACAAAAGGTCTCTACGATAGGGCAAAATTAACTATTAAGCAACAAACTGATTTCGTTCTTTAGCGAAGTCAGTTTTAACTTATGCTTTTTCACACACAAACGAAAAAATGTGCAGATTTTTACTCTGCACATTTTTCATAATTTTTCTTTGCTGTTTGATTATTCAACCCATTCATAATTCTTGTTATTGTCGGTAAACAATGTATCAATCCATTCATAAGTCTCCACAAAATTCCATTTACCGTCAACAACCTTCATTTTATATGCAGTATCCTTATGGGCATCCTCAAAATATGCTGTGATAACAAATTCACATTCTGTCGGTGTAGATGAAACCATTTTCAATTCAAATTTATTCCAACCAATATCTCCACCCTCGCCATAAGGACCGCAGATGTAAAGCTTTCCCTCATGCATAAGGTACATATCATCCATGCGTTCTTTGCATGTTTCTTCCGAAAAGAAACTCTGCACCTCTTCATTAATTGCATCGAGAGTAATTAATCCGCCGGATATAACAGGGCAACTTCTTTGCCCGTTAATTGTAATTTCATTATCCCAATCAATCTTTAGTGCACGACCAGGATTAACCCAGTTCATATACACCTCATTGGCAATAGGTAAAAATTCTTTGATTTCTTTTTCCGTTAAAGCTTTACCGGTTGCAAGCAATGGTTTTTTAGGTATATACTCCGTTTTCTCTACCTTAAAATCCTTTGCGGTATTTTCTGTTGTTGAACCTTGTGTGTTATAATCAGTTGGTTCGGAAATAAATATTTTATCGCCAAATTTAAAAGCTACCACAACGGTCATAATTACAACTACAAAAATGGTTGCAATAATTATAACATTTTTCGTTTTCACTACATACATCCTCTCTATTTTTAATCAGAAGATTTTCTCCACTAAAACAGCTTCAACTATTTTGATATAAGGTTATTCTATAATTAGTTTACCATCAGCATCAACATTGTAATGACCAACTGTGATTGGTGTTCCGTCCGCATATGTAAGACCGTTAATTCTCTCTTCATTGAGATAAATTCTCTTGTTTTTAACGATTTCGTGTCTGTCACCAATGAAGTAGAAATCACCGTCAACCTCAACAAGTTGGTATGCCTTTAATTTAATATTATTCTTGTAAACGTTATTCCCAATAACACCATCTAATATAATCATTTTACCGTTCTCGTCAAAATCGTAAGAACCAACTGCAATTGGTGTACCATCTGCATATGTAAGACCGTTGATTCTTTCTTTGCTGAGGTATGCTTTTCTTCCTTTAATGATTTCGTGTCTGTCACCAATGAAGTAGAAATCACCATCAACCTCGACAAGCTGGTAAGCCTTTAATTTAATATTATTCTTGTAAACGTTATTCCCAACAACACCATTTAATATAATCATTTTACCGTTCTCGTCAAAATCGTATGAGCCAACTGCAATTGGTGTACCATCTGCATATGTAAGACCGTTGATTCTTTCTTCGTTGAGGTATGCTTTTCTTCCTTTAATGATTTCGTGTCTGTCACCAATGAAGTAGAAATCACCATCAACCTCGACAAGCTGGTAAGCCTTTAATTTAATATTATTCTTGTAAACGTTATTACCAACAACACCATTTAATATAATCATTTTGCCATTCTCGTCAAAATCGTATGAGCCAACTGCAATTGGTGTACCATCTGCATATGTAAGACCGTTGATTCTTTCCTCGCTGAGGTATGCTTTTCTACCTTTAATGATTTCATGTCTGTCACCGATGAAATAGAAATCACCATCAAATTCAACGAGCTGATATGCTTTTTGCATTACATCATTTTTGTAAAAATGGTTATCCTGAATGCCTGTGAATTTATCTGGGTCTACATAATTATAGTGAATTGTTGCATTCAACAGTGCGTTGTTACCATTGTCGGCAGAATCGATTTCAATTGCGTTCCATTGTTCTTCTGTACCGAAATAATAAACATCTTTAAGGTTTGTACAATTAAAAAACGAAAGTCTTCCCACCGCCGTTACACTATCCGGAATTACAATACTTTTTAAACTTGTGCAATTTCTAAACACAAACCAATCTATTTCTGTTATCCCATTCGGAATCGTGATGTTTTCAAGACTTGTGCAACCTGAAAAAGCATCATCTGCAATTGTTGTTACACTATCAGGAATTGTAATGTTTTTAAGACTTGTACAATTTTCAAAAGCAGCATATTCAATTGATGTAACAGTATCTGGAATAACAAAGTTTTCAAGATTTGTACAACCATCGAACAAATGAGAACTTATTTTAGTTGCATTATTCGAAATTGTAACAGTTTTAAGAGCTGTACAATCTTCAAATATCGCACTACCAATTGATGTTACACTATCAGGTATTGTTATACTTGTAAGATTTGTGCATTTATGAAACACCAAATTACCAATTGTTGTTACGCTATTAGGAATTGTTATACCTGTGAAGCCTGAACAAAATTCAAATGCATAATTATCAATTGTTGTTACGCTATCAGGTATTGTTATACTTGTAAGGCTTGTACATTCTCTGAATGCAGCATTACCAATTATTGTTACACTATTAGGAATTGTTACGCTCGCAAGGTTTATACAACCTAAAAATGTATCTTCATTGATTATTGTTATACCATCAGGAATTATAATGCTTGTGAGACTTGAACACTCTCTAAATGCGCCATTACCAATTGATATTACACTATTAGGAATTGTTACACTTGTAAGGTTTTCACACTCCAAGAATGCTTGTGTGTCAATTACTGTTACACCATCGGGAATTGTATAACTAGTTCTTGTATTACCTACAGGATACTCAAGAAGTGTTGTTTTAGTTTTATCAAACAATACACCATATTCATCACTTGAATAATACTGATTTTCCTTATCCACAGTTATACCAGTAAGACTATCGCACCTTGCAAAAGCACTTTCACCTATTGTAGTAACGCTTTCAGAAATTGCAAGATTTTTTATGTTATAACAGCCAGAAAATACATATTTATCAAGTGTTGTTACATTATTGCCAATTTTTACATTTACAAGATTTGTACAATCACCAAATGCCCATTCTCCAATTGTTATAACACTATCAGGAATTGTGATATTTGTAAGACTTTCACAGCCATAAAATGCATATTGAGCTATTATTTCTACACTATCAGGTATTGTTATGTCTTTAAGACTGCAACAGCCGGAGAATGCATGCCCGCCAATTACTGTTAGGTTGTTAGAAAGTGTAACTTCAATAAGGCTTGTGCAATCAGCAAATGCGTTAACGTCGATTGTTGTTACACTATCAGGAATTATTAAACTTTCAAGACTTACACAGTCTGTAAATGCCCAAAAGCCAATTTTAGTTACGCTATCAGAAATTGTGACATTTTTAAGTTTAGACAAATCATAAAAGGCATATTTACCTATAGTTGTTACTCCTTCTTCAATGATTACAGATGTTATTGAGTTTTTATAATCTTCCCATGGTCGATTATTTTGATGTGGCCATGATGATGTTTTTACAACAAAATCGGTCATCTCACCAGTACCTGAAATGGTAAGTATGCCAGTTGATGGGTCAAATTCCCAAGTTGCATTTTCGCCACAAAGTCCCGAGGGGTTTGTAGTTACTTCTTTGAAACTAATCTGTGCACAGAATAATGGGTCGTTATCATATCCTATTGTAATAGCATTCCATTGTTCTTCAGTGCCATCATAATACACATCCATAAGACGTGAATTATCCCAGAATGCCCCTACACCAATCGACACTACACTAACAGGAATTGTTACACTAATCAATGCTGCAGATTCAAATGCACAGTCACCAATTGTTGTAATGCTGTTACCAAGTACTATGGAATTAAGACTTGAAAAACCATAAAAAGCGAAATTAGAGATTGTGGTCACATTATCTCCAATGTCAACAAAATAAACTTCATCAGCATAATCTTCCCATGGACGATTATTTAATCCATAATTATACATAGCACCTGTACCTAAAATGGCCAATACGCCTGATTCTTCGTCATATTCCCATGTAAGATTATCACCACAAGTGCCGGATGTTGCTGCACTTGCAGGTATTGCTGACATTGGGATAACGCTAATTATCATCATTAATGCCAGTATGACCGATAAAAATCTGTTTGTTTTCTTCATAATAATTCTCCTTTTTAATTTATTCTTTGTTCGCTTTGCGTTCGCGAATTGCTTCCACAATTAAAAGCACAGCCTTTCTAATTAGGTGTCCTATTCCTATGCCAACAGCTGTGTTAAACATATATGCAAGCACATATACTACACCAATTTCATCAATTCCGGTGCAATACTTAATCATAAACAAAATTGAGAAAACCAATGTAACAGCGACAAATGTATATTTGATGTTGCTGTTAATAAGAACTCCTATTACCAATCCTATTAATGGTGTAATCATAAGTGGAAACAAAACATAAAATCCATCAAGATATCCGATAAAATCTATCTCAAGATACGGTTGTTGTAAAAAAAGATACATTTCCGCTATAACACCAATGATAAAAACTACAATAACTTTAATTAAGTTCTTCATATCAACCCTCCTCATAACCTTATTCCGTGTTACATTAATTAGAATGAACAGTTATGTTACAGAAAGAACTTTTTCATTATTAATCTTTCTTTACTTGTTTCTTTGCTTTCACCTTATCGACAATTGCCTTGATTATTACTATTGTGTTGAATATCCAATGCAACAACAATGTAATAATAGAGATAACTAAAATTATTCTATAAACAATTTCTGCAGGACCTGAAAGTACCGTATAATCACTGACATGCTCAAAGATAATAATTGGTATGAGTGTCACCATTGCCACTATAAAACATATGTTTTGAATTAAACTAATTTTCTTTTCCATAGCTACTCTTCCTTTATGCTTTGTATATTCAATGATTATTGATTCTTTCAGCAATCTTTAAAACAATTAGTTTTACCGCAACATTTCTATATGATTAATTGGTTAATAATTCTAGTATTTATAAATAGTTGTCAAGCCTAAAAGATTACGGAAGAAACCGAGAATTTTTTGGAACAGACCTGATTTTGAATACATTTCAATACTTTCTGTTGCAATAGCGTTTCCATCAAGGTCATAAAGTGTTACCGTAAATGTTGTGTAACCCTTCTCAATTGCAATAATTTCTAATGAATCGCCATATGGAATTTTAGCAAAGTTATAGTTGTCTGATGACCATTCAAGATATGCACCTGCAGGTATGTTACCCTCAACAACCGCATGAAGCACAATACCGTCATAATAGCGAATTTCTGTTCTTGATGGCTCTTGAATATTTAATGTAAAGTTTATTTCCTGTATGTGGAGTGCATATTCCGGATTAACTCTTATAACAGGACGGACACCAATACATGTCCAACAAGGAGCAAATGCTTCAGGGTTGAAATCTCCGGTGTCGATAATAAAACAAGCACCTGAATATATATCAGCTGAACGCAACCACCAGTAACATTTTTCATTATAAGAATTTGCTCCTACGCTAACTCCCTGACATTTTGCATAATCAGTTCCTCCTGCTACACGAGCCATATCTCTTTTATATGAATAAGCTGAAAAACCGTAATTTTCGTTTAATGCCTCGTTATAGGACAAAAGAAAAACTTTATCATAGGTTGTCTCGCTGTCATATTTTGAATCAACAGGACATCTGTTATCAAGTGTTGATTGCTGAATTTCGTTTTTCTCTTCGTTTGCAAATGCTGTGTTATAAAAATCGCCATTAAGCCATTCTCTTATTGAGCTTGAAGCATAATCATTTGCATATTTTTCACAGCTTGAATCCTGATACCACTCAGTATTTTCATCGTAAATCGTATTATTATATGCCTGAGAGTCAATTACACTTTCACACATAATCAAGCCTTCGTCAGGGTCAAGCACACGCCATTCAAGCGGTTCATATTCAAACCAATATACTGTGTCTGTGTAATATCCGTTATCATCCTGATACGTTTCTGCACTTGTATAAACAGTGACACAAGGTCTGTACTGTGAAAATGTAACTGCACGATATTTATTACCGTTATAAGTGACATCAGCATATTTCATATAGTCGCTTTGTGTCTGACTATCGTTAATATCTCCCGTACCTATGTAGTAATCATATGAAATCCATTCAAGTGTTTGTGAATTTAACTCTCCGATAAGAGTTTCGTCTGTTACTTCGCTTTGCGGGTACGAGCCAAATTCAACAATGTCACCAGCCGAATAGTTATGTGTTTCTTCGGCATTCGCAGTCATACCAAGCAATGGTAAAGCTGTTATTATCATAGTAAGCGATAACATAAGTGATAAAATTATAGTAATTGTCTTTTTCATAATAATTCTCCCTTATTCTTTATAATCCTAATTCATTCTTTCGTTTCTCAACAGTTTCCTGTCTGTAAACAGCCGGTGTTTTTCCTGTTGCCTCTTTAAAAACTCTGCTGAAATGCTGAACTGTTTTAAAACCACACAATGAAGCAACTTCTTTTATGGGAATACCCGTAAAAGTAAGTTCTTTTTTTGCCATTTTTATTCTGTGCTGCATTAAATATTCCATAATTGTTACTCCCAAATACTGTTTTGAAAGTTCTGTCAATGTGGCGTGGTTAATACCTGCAGCATTACTGATTTGCGTTAGTGTCAAATCTTTCATATAGTTTGCTTCAATAAAAACAACGGCATCATTTAATCTGGAATCGCATATTTCTTTCTTAGTTTCCTCGGTTATAACTTTTTTATCATACCCATACATTTCGTACATTCGCTCAAGTGCGATTATAACAATCATAAAGTGAGAGCGCCCTCTGCACGACCAATACCAATCACGCTGTTCCAACAACTCCTTTTGCATTTGAACACACGCATCTTCTATAGTATTTATATAACTTTCGCAAATTGGTACGTTGAAACACCTGTCAAGAAACGGTTTTAACATAAACAAATCATGAGTACTTGCAACGTCCTTATATCTTGGTGAACGCAAAAGTTTAAAGGTCATATTAACATTAAGATAATTAGGATGAAAATATATACAATAATAATCTGCTTTATTGTTTGAAACATAAGTTGGGTTTTCTGTTTCATCAAAACAAATAAATGACGGACCGGAAAAAACTGTTTCCACACCATTCAAACAGAATGTAATAGAACCGCTTTTCAAAAAAATCAGCAAAAAGCATTGTCCCTTAATTTCTATATTATTCAGTTCTTCATTTTTCTTACATTCCACATTGGCAACTTTGTTTGCATTATACTTTCTGCCTGTTGTAATATGTTTCGTGCCCAGCATCTCATTTTTACTGTTTTCCGCGATAATAGTGTTGTTTGCGTTTTGTTTTCTACCAAAATTAAATCGCATAATGTTCAACACCTCCTGTCAAAGTCATTTTATCATTTTGTATACTCAAAAAACAAGTTTTTCCTTTTACACTAAATTAATTATCTTTTATCTAAAAATAAATTTGCTGTTCAAAACTGCCTTTTTAAGCCATTTTTCATAAAAATCCAATAAAAGAACAAAGAAATAGCTCTTTTTTAAAGTTATCGGTTACTAATCACTTACTTCTTTCAAGCATCCAATTCTCCCATTCCTCATTCTTAAAAATTCTTGATGCGATGGTATGACCACCCTTATCATATATTTTAAAGTTTACATTTGCATTGTTAGCTTTCAGTCTTTTCAACAAAAGTTCGTTGCTCATAACCATATTGTAAGTATCATCCTTTGCCCAGGATAAAAAGAACGGCGTTTTAGCAAGAGTTTTATAATCTTCATCAGTAAGACAACGGACAAAGCATTGTAACACCCTGCTTAATCACACCTGTTTGGTTAACGTCCGCTGTTAATATTTTCTTGCAGTCGAGTATTTTCGGTGCTTTTTTTACTGCATTAACCATAAGATGATTGTAAAACCTATTAAACAACTTTATTATTAATCTCACCATAAATCCTTTCAGCCTTGTATAACAACCAAATAAAAAAGCATAACCTTCCGTTTATTTGGATTATTCAGAAAACTATGCTTTTCTCTTAATACGCTACATCTTATTTAATTTTGTTTATTTACAGAATGACAGTCAGAGGACGGTTCTGTGATTGGAACGTAATTCACCTAAAAATATTCTAACCTTAATAAAAAGGTATCATTCCATAGTTATGTTGTCAATGGTGGACATGATATTCTATTGCCTTGCTTACAAATTCGGCTGTGCCGATAGAGTGTTTGTCGATGTTATTCTTAAATCTTTCATCGGCTACATACATTTGACCAAGCCCTGCAAGAATTTCGTTTGTGCAAGCGTAAAAATTTTCTGTGATGTAGTTTTGCAGTTTTTCCACAAGTTTTTGGGCATCTACGGAGTCGAATGTTGCACCACTATTCATACAGATTGCAAATTCTTCGAGAATTCTCTCCAAACCTTCACCCAAGGCATTAAAATTATCTTTTGTGTAACCTTTTTGTGAATATTCCTTGTAGGCTTCGGTATTGCCCCATTTTTCTTTTACTTCGTTTTTGTAGTTTTCAAATTTTGCGTTATCAAATGCATTCATAATGTTTTGTCCTTTCTTAGCGCTGTCTATGGCAGAAATCAGTTTTTCCAATCGCTCTTTTTTGAGAATCAGTAGTCTTTTCTGCTCATCAAGTGCTTTTTGTTTGTCATAATCGGGAGATGATAAAATTTCTATAATGCTTTTCAGAGAAAAGTCTAACTCGCGGTAGAACATAATCTGTTGCATTTTTTCAAGGGAATTTTCATCGTAAAACCTATACCCGGTCCACTCATCCACTTCGGCAGGAGTTAAAAGTCCTATTTCATCATAATAATGCAAAGTTCGCACACTTACACCCGTGAGCTTGGCAAACTCGTTTATTTGCATTTTCATTTTTAATCACCTCGCATATAGAAATATACACTATGACGCAACGACAGAGTCAAGTAAAAATCATATATTTCTTTTTATTATATCATCCTTAAAATTTTATTCAATCTGTATATTTACAGTAACCATATTCTGTGATATAATCGAAACATTACAAAGGGAATTATGTTCTCTTATTTTTTGGGGGTATTATTATGGCAAAATATCTTATGATAAATGCCGATGACTTTGGCATGTGTCACAGTGCCAATGAAGCAATTTTTGAGCTTTTCGAGTTGGGCAGACTTAAATCATCAACTGTTATGATGCCTTGTCCTGCTGCAAAGGAAGCTGTTGATTTTTCAATTGCACATCCTGAATATGCGATTGGTGTTCACCTTACAACAACTGCTGAATGGGATACATATCGTTGGAAGGCTCTCACAAACGGTCCAAGTCTTCACGACAATGAAGGCTATATGTGGCGTTCAGGTGAAGAAGCTGACAAATACGGCAAATATGATGAAATTGAAGCAGAAATCCGTGCACAGATTGACCTTGCTCACAAATGGGGTATGAAACCTTCCCACGTTGATAATCACATGGGTTCATTGTACGGACACCTTACAGGCAGATTCTCACTTCTTAAACTCACACTCCGTGTTTGTGGTGATTACGGTTACGCGTTTCGTATGTTCACATCTGCTGACAAACGTGTTACTCCAAGAGGAGCACCATATCCAATCTGGTCTGCTTGCACTCTCCTCTCAAGAAGCTGGGGCAAGAAATACAATGTAATTATGCCTGACTATCTTCTTTTCCCTGACTGGGATGTAATGCCAACAGATTCTTATGAAAGCTACAGACAGAAGATTCTTGATATCTGGTGCAACATTCCTGACGGAATTACTGAAACTTATGTTCACCCTGCACTTGAAACAGACGAACTTAAAGAAATTGTTCCACTTTGGGAACAGAGAGTCTGGGAGTATCAGGTTATTAAAGACCCTGAAACTGAAAAATATCTTAATGCTCACGGCGTTGAACTTATCAGTTACAGAGATATTATCAGAATGAAAAGCAAATAACAAATAAGCATAAACCCAAGGCAAACTCTGTCTTGGGTTTTCTTTGCTTTTATGTAAGTTTATGCTATAATGGAAAATAGAAAGTGGTGAGAGTATGCAATCCGTAATATCCCGTGTTTTTTGTGCCTGTCTGCGTGGAATTTTCCATTCACCTTTTATTGACAATTCAAATATTTCTAACAAAGCAGGAAAGAAAACAAAAGATGTTAAATCATACTACAAGCCATCAAAGGGGTTTGTGTTAAAAAAACACAATTCAATCAACTGTTCATACGAAATATTAAAAAACAAAAACTGCAACACAGAAAAAGTTATTCTTATGTTACACGGTGGCAGTTTCAAAGTGAAACTCGTTGATATGTATCGCAGACTTGCTGAAAAATACAGCAATCTTCTTGACGGTGCTACTGTAATAAATGTGGATTACCGAACATTTCCTCAATATGAACACCCTGCACAATTATATGACGCAAAAGATGTTTATCTTGAACTTTTAGAAAAGGGAATAAAGCCTGAAAATATAGTTTTTATCGGCGACAGTGCAGGGGCAAATCTTGCAGTTACTACCACATTATGGTTACGTGATAACTCTTACCCCCTACCCTCACAGATTGTTTGTTTTTCTCTTTGGGCAGATATGACATCAAGTGGTGAATCAAGAGTAAGAAATGCCTATCTTGACCCATTTGGCGGAATTGCAAAGCACAAGTCAATTGAGGAAAACTGGGACTATCTCCACAGAATTTCTGCCTATGCAGTAAATATTGACCGTAAAAATCCTTATGTTTCCCCTGTTTTTGCAGATTTCAACAAATTTCCACCTACAACTCTTGTCTGTGGTGGTGCAGAAATGGATGAAAGTGACAATGACAGAGTTTTTGAAAAATTGAAAGCATCAGGTGTGGATGTTAAACTTTATAAATATGATGGTATGTTCCATTGTTTTCAACTAATGTCCTTTTTACCCGAAAGCCGTGACGCATATAAAAAGGTATTTAACAGAATAAGGAGTGTGGGAAATGAACTTAAACGATAAATTTTTACTTGAGCAGATACCAAGGATTGCCGAAAAGCACTTAAACGCATCCGTCAATGAGCTTAAATTTATTGGTGGTGGCAGTTTTGGCAGAGTTTATAAGGGCACAAAAGCAGACGGAGAAACGATAATCCTCAAAGCGTATTATGTTAAGGGAATGGAAGAAACTGAGGCACAGCAATTAAAAATTCTCGGTGAAAACACCTCCGTTAAAATGCCAATGGTTTATTTTACATATAGTGATGATGAAATTGCCGTTTTGTGTATGAGTTTTATCGAGGGCAAAAATGCACTTAACCCAACGTTTTTGTTTAAAAGCAAAGAGCAGAAGCAAAACTTTGCCAATGAGGTTATTGATGGGATGTTACAATGGCATAGTGTCAAGGGAGAAAAATTCGGTTATCTTGAAAACGCAGTTTATGACAGTTGGAAAGAGTTTTATATAGAAAATAAGGTTTCCCGTGACCTTGCAGGACTTAAAAAGTTAATAGATGAGGGTAAATACAGTAGGAAAAATTACGATTTGCTTTGCCGTGGGCTTGATATCTTCAAGGAAGTTGTGGATGAGCCTGAAAGCCCCGTGCTTATTCACGGCGACCTGAACATCATGAACATAATGGCTGACCCAAAAACTATGAAACTTACCGGTTTTATTGACCCATGTGGCTCAATGTGGGCAGACAGAGAATATGATTTATTCCAATTCCTCAACATGTGGGGAAATGCCTATAATCTCTATGACACATACAAATCAAAATGTAAAATGAGTGAGCATTGTGATTTTAAGGTTGCATTTTACGGTGCTTTACACGAAAACTCAATGAGATTAAAAGGCGGACTGGTTGTCCCCGTATGGGAAATTCAAAACAATAACAGACTTAAAAAGGCTATGGAAAAATACTAAAAATTACACCCCACATTTTCTGTGGGGTGTTTCTCTTTTTAGAACTCTATAAAAGCATATTTAATTGTTTTTCGGTTGTTTGTATATGTGATATACAAATTGTCACCGTCTTCAATAATTGCGGGATATGAATACTCGGCAAAGAGATTGATGCTATATTCAAGTGTTGTAACATCCTGCCAGGTTTCACCGTTATCCTTGGAAACTGAAAGAACTAATCTGTTTCTGACTTTCATTCCGGCAGGAGTATGTACAAGCCATAACCATCCGTTGTCAGTCATAACACAGTCAATTCCGCTATTGTTATTCATAAGGTCTGTCTTATAGGCATCACACCAAGTGTAACCACCGTCGGTTGAATCCGAACGATAAATCCAACCTGCTTTTGTTCGGAACATTGCATGGATGTTGCCATCCTTATCTTCCCAGAGTGTTGGTTGAATCATACCAACGGTTTTTCCTCTGCTATCCTTTGCAACAACAAAGTCAGTTCTTGACCAAGTATTGCCACCATCTTCGGAGATATCAAAGAATGCTCTCCATTCACCTTGTTCGGAAGATGCAGGAGCGATAATTTTTCCGTCAGATGTAATGAGAACTTTATTCTTTACAGGTCCTCTGCCACCACTTGTGTCACCTGCTACTAATTCCTGTGGTTCTGTCCATGTCTTACCACAATCGTATGAGTCAGTATATTTTGTAACCCAGTTTGGAATTTCCATGCCAACCTTATAATAAAGTCTTACGTAATCGCCGTAATTTACAAGCACTGGATTCCAGTGAGCAACGGGGTCGGCTGATGCCATCTGCTTTGGTTCGCCCCAATTTTCACCATCGTGAATACTATACCAAATTCTTACGTCGGCATCACCCTCGGCAGTACCTGCAAAAAATGCAGACATAAGATTTCCGTCCGGCATTTTCACAATTGTTGATGCGTGGGATGATTTAAAATATTTATTCGCTTTAAATATTTCACCCTGCTCAATAGTTATATCCATATTGGCATCATCGTTCTTATTTCCTGTAAAAACACTTACAAATCTTTCCATAAAATCAATTATTGTTGAAAATCCACCAATTGTTCTGTTAGGACTACATGCCATTACCTGTGTTCCACCGAAAATGGAAATGCAAAGTGCTATTGCAATAAAATCTCTAAATACTTTTTTCATAACTCTCACCTTTAAGTACTATTTTTTCTTTGCTTTTTCTTTTGCTCGTTTATCGTTGATAATCTTCATATGTTCTTCTGTGATGAGTTCTACATTGTTCTCTTTTGCCCAATCAACACAGCCTTTGAGAACAAGTGGCAAGAATACTCTTGGCACAGCAAGAACAGTTTTAAGTGCCTCATCAGTAAACTTGATTTTATCATCAACTCGGTCTGCGGCATAACGGACGGATTCCAGGGATGCCTCACGCATCTGCAAAAGCTCTGCCCTCATTTTTTTCTTTCTGTGGAACCAGAAATTCTTACTGTCACGATAACCATAGTCAACGGGAAGCGCAGGGAAATCCTTTGACTTAACACCATTGATAATTGCATCACTATACTTTTTCTTCATAAGAATTTTATCAATTTTGAGAATGAAATGAGCACCGAATTTACTTGTTATACCATTGAAATCATGATATGGACCTTCATATCCATTAAGTTCACCGGGCAAATCCCTATCCGCACCGTCAAGTTCACGAACCCATGTGCATTCGATAACCTGTATAGCATCGGACATTACCATAGGTCTAGATTCACCTGTTTCTTCCTCAATCATACTTTTTTCAAGTTTAAAATTGCATTTAGGCATTTTCTCTTCAGGCTTATCCCCCGGCCAAGAGAGTTTAACTGCTTCTTTGAAGTTTTTGGGGTTGTCATCAATGAAATTCAAAGCACATTTACCACTGCGAAGAATGTTCTGTGCTGTGTTTGATGAATTACGGCAACAAAGAAGCATAGCATAGTAATCCTTACCTGCCACGTAATATGGTTGAACAAGCGAATATGGACCTAAATTTGTTGTTCCATCCTCGCAAAGTGTACTGATAAGTACAGTTGGCATCGGAAAGAATAATGATGTCTGATAGAAATTATCTACTATTCTTAAATTTTCAAAACTACTCATTTTTAATCCCCTCTGATTTTATTTATATCTATATTTTATACAATTTCATAAGGCCAGTCAATGATTCCACCAAATTCTTTGACATTTGTGTAGCCTAAATCCACAAGTGCCTGTGAAGCAATTCTACTTCTTCTGCCACTGCGACAGTAGACAAGGATTAACTGGTCTTTGTCGAGCAATTCTTTTTCTGCTCTTTGTGAGATTTCATATTCAGGAATTAAAACTGCTCCCTCAATATGCCCTGCTTCAAATTCTTCTTGTGTACGAGCATCAACAATTATATATCCCGTTTCTTTTTCCATTAAATCTTTAGCTTGTTGTGCGGTGATTTGTTCATAGGAAATTTTTGTTTCTTCTTTCGTTCTCTCACCATTGCATCCACCAAAAAGACAAAGAGAAATTATAAGCATTATTATCAGTCCTTTATACTTTTTCATATACTATTCCCTACTTTATGTTGTTTTATATATTATATCATTTGTATATAATATCCTCAATACCCTGCAAAAATATAACGGTAGGAAATCCTACCGTTATAAAGTCAATTATTAATATTCTATTGTATAGTCCTTTTCAAATGTAACATCCATTATTGCTTTGTGTGTGCCAAACATCTCCACAACTACATTCATATATAACGGAGTTGAATAGTTTGCATGTGTTACTCTGCCCGTGGTCTTATCGATAGTAACTTTAACAACACAATTATAATACTCTGTTGACATTTCCTTTAAAAACGATGGTGCTTTTTCTGCCATTTCACTGGCTTCGATTACATCAAACGCCGAGCCTACACCTGAACCCGCAGTTGGATTTTTCTCTGACTTAACAAGGATATAAATTTCGTATTCTTTTCCGTTGTCCTTGCAAACCGCTTTTTCAACATCGGAAGCCTTCAATTTGCTGCCATAGTCCTGATTAGGCACCATATAGTTATCTCTGATTTCTTCTTTTGTTGCATAAACAATCGGTTCTGTATCATCTTTCATCACTTCGTTAATAAGAGTGTCACCCATTGATTGAAGTGCAGAAGGAAGTTCAAGCTTCGTAACATTTCTTTTTTCATAGTTTTTAGTAACTTTAACTGCTTCAGGTTTTACTTTGTTAACGGCTGTGTTGAAAAACTCAACTATTTCAGGAATTGTGGAATAAGGCTTTTTTTCCTCTGTTTCCGTTTGAACTCCTTCCTGATTATTCTCTTCGCCGGAAGGATTGCCTGTCACAACATCGTCTCCCCAATCTGCAGTTGGGTCATCTTTTGCAGTTTCATCCTGCGAGTTATTATTTTGTGTAACATTTCCTGATTGCACAATGCCTGTTTTTCCAAGCCCTAACATAAGAGTCTGTGAAGCAGAAACCACACTAAATGCAATTACGCAAGAAAGTAAAATTGCAAGACTTCCAAAAAACATTTTTGAAAACTGTTTACCCTTCGCTTCCTTTTTTTCAAGCTTTGCTTTATACTCCTCAGGAGTTACTTGTTTTTTTGCCATACCCATTCCCCTTTTCCTTTAATGATTTCATTCTATCACATAAATATGTATATCGTCAAATTTATTTTTTTCTTTTATTTAGTGTTTGTTTGTGTTATTCTATTATCAGCAAATCTGTAAGGAGTATTTATTATGTATATAAATGGTTTTCAAAAACTCACAATTTTAGATTATCCCGGCAAAGTGGCTTGTATTGTTTTTACACCCGGTTGCAATTTCCGTTGTCCTTTCTGTCACAATGCAGCTCTTGTAACTCACATTGACAAAGATACATATATAGATGAAGATGAGGTTCTTTCATATTTAAGGAAAAGACAAGGTATTCTTGATGGTGTTGTAATTACTGGTGGTGAACCACTTTTACAGGACGGCATAGAAGAATTTATCGGCAAGATTAAAGATTTGGGATACTCTGTTAAACTTGATACTAACGGCAGTTTTCCTGAAAAGCTTATTTCTCTTGTGGAGAATGGTCTTGTGGATTATGTTGCCATGGATATTAAAAACAGCAAAGCAAAATATATGACTACAATAGGTGTTGACAACATTGATATGACATCAATCGAGAAAAGTGTGGACTTTTTATTGCAGAATAAAGTGGATTATGAATTCAGAACAACTATTGTTGACGGTTTCCACACTCTAGACGACATACAAGATATTGTGGTATGGATTAAAGGTGCACACAAGTACTTTTTACAGAATTTTGTGGATTCAGGCGACCTTATACAGAGTGGTTTAAGCCCTGTATCCGTTGATATGCTTAAAGAAATGAAGAAAAAAGCAACAGAATTTGTCCCTTATGTTGAAATTCGAGGAATTTAAGAAAAACACAATATATTGTGTAAAAACCTATTGACAACGCACAAGATATGTACTATAATAAACCTCGCTAACCAAAAAACGACTGTGCGTATGGGATATGAATCATATCTGAAGGCACAACAAATTTAAAATCAATAGGAGGGCACAATATGTATAACGTAGTAAAAAGAGACGGCAAAATAGCTTCTTTTGACCTTAAAAAGATTGCAGAAGCTATCACTCTCGCATTTGACGCTTGTAACAAGCAGTACAATGCTGACATTATCGATTTCCTTGCACTCAAAGTAACAGCAGAATTTGAGCCAAAAATCGAGGACCAGGCAATTTCCGTTGAAAACATTCAGGACAGTGTAGAATCAGTGCTTATTAAGGCAGGCTACGATGATGTTGCAAAGGCATATATCATCTACCGTCGTCAGAGAGAAAAAGTTCGTAACCTTAATGCAACAATGGTTGACTACAAGGCTATTATCGACAACTACCTCAATGTTAACGACTGGCGTGTTAAAGAAAACTCAACAGTTACCTATTCTGTTGGTGGTCTTATTCTTTCAAACTCAGGTGCAGTTACTGCTAACTACTGGCTCTCTGAAATTTACGATGATGAAATCGGCAACGCACACAGAAATGCTGACATTCATATTCACGACCTTTCAATGCTTACAGGTTACTGTGCAGGTTGGTCACTTAAACAGTTAATTCAGGAAGGTCTTGGCGGTGTTCCGGGCAAAATCACATCTGCTCCTGCTGCTCACCTTTCAACTCTTTGCAACCAGATGGTTAACTTCCTTGGAATTATGCAGAATGAATGGGCAGGTGCTCAGGCTTTCTCATCATTCGACACATATCTTGCACCATTCGTAAAGGTTGATAACCTTTCATATAAAGAAGTTAAACAGTGCATCCAGTCATTCATTTACGGTGTTAACACTCCTTCTCGTTGGGGTACACAGTCACCATTCACAAACATCACTCTTGACTGGACAGTTCCAAACGACCTTGCAGAGCTCAACTGTATTGTTGGTGGCAAGGAAATGGATTTCAAATACAAAGATTGTAAAGCTGAAATGGATATGGTTAACAAAGCTTTCATTGAAGTTATGGTTGAAGGCGATGCTAACGGTCGTGGCTTCCAGTATCCAATTCCAACATATTCAATCACTCGTGATTTTGACTGGTCAGAAACAGAGAACAATAAACTTCTCTTCGAAATGACAGCAAAATACGGTACTCCTTATTTCTCAAACTACATCAACAGTGACATGGAACCTTCAGACGTTCGTTCAATGTGCTGCCGTCTTCGTCTTGACCTTCGTGAACTTCGCAAGAAGTCAGGTGGTTTCTTCGGTAGTGGTGAATCAACAGGTTCAGTTGGTGTTGTTACAATCAACTTACCAAGAATTGCTTACCTTGCAAAGGATGAGGCTGATTTCTATGCTCGTCTTGACAAGATGATGGATATTTCTGCTCGTTCACTTAAAGTTAAACGTGATGTTATTACAAAGCTTCTTGACGCAGGTCTTTATCCATATACAAAGAGATACCTCGGTACATTCAACAACCATTTCTCAACAATCGGTCTTGTTGGTATGAACGAAGCTGGTCTTAATGCAAAATGGATTCAAGCTGACATGACAAATGAAAAGACACAGCAGTTTGCAAAGGATGTTCTTAACCACATGAGAACAAGACTTTCTGACTATCAGGAGCTTTATGGTGACCTTTACAACCTTGAAGCAACTCCTGCAGAATCAACTGCATTCCGTCTTGCAAAGCACGACCTTAAATACTATCCCGACATCATTACAGCAGGACGCAAAGAGGGCGAAACACCTTATTATACAAACAGTTCACACCTTCCTGTTGGCTATACACAGGACATCTTCACTGCTCTTGATATGCAGGATGAACTTCACACTCTTTACACATCAGGTACAGTATTCCACGCATTCCTTGGTGAAAAACTTCCTGACTGGCAGTCTTGTGCAAATCTTGTTAAGAAGATTGCATCTAACTACAGACTTCCTTACTACTCAATTTCACCAATTTACTCAATCTGTAAGAACCATGGTTACATCGCAGGTGAAGCATTCACTTGTCCACACTGTGGTGAAGAAGCAGAGGTTTACTCAAGAATTACCGGTTATTATCGTCCTGTTAAGAACTGGAATGACGGTAAGGCTCAGGAATATAAGGACAGAAAAGTTTACGATATTGCTAACTCACACCTTACACACGATGTTACAGAAAACGAAGTTTGTGATTGCGTAAAGGCAAAAACAGAAACAGTTGTAGAATCTGCAGACGGTACTTTCCTTTTCACAACAGCAACTTGTCCAAACTGTAAGATTGCTTGTTCTTTACTTGACAAAGCAGGCGTTGCATACGAAAAACTCCTTGCTAACGAATACGCTGATTTAGTTAACGAATTCGGTGTTAAGCAAGCTCCAACACTTGTAGTTGTCAAGAATGGTACATTTGAAAAATACACAGGCGTTTCTGATATTAAGAAATTCCTCAACGCATAATTAAATTTAAGGGATTATAATTTATGTATGATATTATAATAATCGGCGGTGGTCCTGCAGGGCTTACCGCCGCCCTATATGCTCGTAGGGCAAACAAAACAGTTCTCGTTATTGAAAAAGCAAGTTTTGGCGGACAGATTACTTATTCTCCAAAGGTTGAAAACATTCCCGGTTTCCAGGAAGTAACCGGCAACGAGTTTGCAGAAAAGCTTGTTGAACAGGTTCTTAATCAGGATGCTGAGGTTGAATGTGCAGAAGTGCTCGAAATCCGTGATGGTGACATTAAAACAGTTGTTACTGATTCAGGTGAGTTCGAGAGCAAATCCGTTATTATTGCAACAGGTGCAAAGCACAGACTATTGGGACTCGAAAATGAACAGAACCTTATCGGTGAAGGCATTTCATTCTGTGCAGTTTGTGACGGTGCTTTCTATGAAGGCAAAACAGTTGCTGTTATCGGTGGCGGTAACTCTGCTTTGCAGGAAGCAATCCTCCTTTCTGACCTTGCAAAAAAGGTTTATGTAATCCAGAATCTTGATTTCTTTACAGGTGAACAAAAGCTTGTAGAAAAACTCCAAAGCAAAGAAAATGTTGAAATCATTCTCGGCACAGTAGTTGAAAAGCTTATTGGCGAAAATGAACTTAAAGGAATTACAATCAAGAATGCTGCAACTGATGTAAGTTTAGATTTGACTCTTGACGGTATGTTCGTTGCAATCGGACTTGTTCCACAGAATGATATTTTTAAAGATATTATTACTCTTGACGGTCGTGGTTATGTTGATGCTAATGAAAACTGCACAACAAATGCAAAGGGTATTTTTGTTGCAGGTGACTGCAGAACAAAAACAATCCGTCAGGTAATAACTGCCGCAGGTGATGGAGCAGTTGCCGCACTTGCTGCTTGTGACTATGTTGATACTATCTAATCGATATATTCCTATGGTAAAAGGAAGGATAACAAATTTGTTACCCTTCCTTTTCTCTTTTATTATTTACTATTATCTATAAACATTACCTACAAAACCTCTGCGTTTTCCGATAGAAGTTCACTTTTAATTTCTATAATATCATCAATAGCAATTTCCGTCTTATCCGTAAAACAAATCACTCTTTGGACTGAATCGAACTTTTTTATATTACCTGCAAAATCAAGATACATGCCCCCTGCTTTTGCACTATCAGGGATAAAATATGTCACCGTGATTTCAGGTTGCTCGTTTATGTGGTTCAAAATGAAATTCATTTTGTTATTTAAGAGCATTTGCTCATAATCGTCAAGTTCAAGTTTTTTATCCGTCAGCCTTGCAGTTTCCTTTATTGCATCATCGTGACCTGTAAGAGCGGAGAATGGTGCAAACTGTGCTGCACGGTCATAGAGTGACATATGTGGTCTTTTATCAGATTGATGATGTGGAAGATTTATAATATCATCATAATCACCTTGCATAGGTCATACTCCTTTCATTACGCCTTATGTCCACCAATCTGACTGTTTCGCTCCTTGGCAGTTGCACCTTCTTCAAGGTTCATTCCCTTGAGAATTGCATTTTTGCCGAATTTCTTTTTAATACTCAAAACTGCTTCCTGCATTCTTTTTTCTTTTGCAAGGTTCTCTTCCTGCTTATTTTTCTTTTCGTAATCTGTAAAAAGGTCAAGTTGTTCAACCTGATTTTCCTTTACATCCTTTTCTCTTTGTAATTTGCAAACTGCAATATTTATTCTTCGCACAAGAAGACTTTTATCCACAATTCGGTCAAAAAGTTCCATTGTGGCATCAACAATCAACTTTGACGATGCAGTATATCGGTCAATATTCCCCGTGCCATGAGCATGTTTCGGCACTTTTCGTCCATAAAAGTCAGTTACAACCTCACCATTATACTGAATATTCTCATCGGTTAAATTGTCAATGTCATATCCTATTGTAAGCACTACCTGATTTGTTACAAGTGCTTTTTCTACAAGTTCAAGAGCCATGGTTTCTGCCATTTCCCTTGTTACAAGCTTGGCTTTATCAAAATAATAGGGTGTTTGCAAAACCTGACCTGAACTCAAACTGTTTGTTGACGGCTTATATACCTTGATTTCTTTAATTGTGCAAGGCTCCCAACCCCAGGCGTGGTCAATAAGCAATTCAGCATTGACACCGAAAAGTCTGTAAAGCAAATCTTCGTTATATAGTGAACAACGAGCAACATCACCCATTGTCTTCATACCATATCGCTCAAGTTTATTAGCATAGCCTTTTCCAACTCGCCAGAAATCGGTAAGTGGCTTGTGTGACCACAACTTTTCACGATAACTCATTTCGTCAAGCTCGGCAATTCGTACTCCATCTTTATCCGCAGGGATATGCTTTGCCTCAATATCCATAGCAATCTTGGCAAGGTACATATTTGTCCCTATTCCTGCCGTGGCAGTAATTCCCGTAGTTTTCAGGACATCCTGAATGAGTTTTCTCGCAAAATCATGAGCAGTCAGTTTGTATGTTGCAAGATAATGGGTTATATCAATAAAAACCTCGTCAATGGAATAAACATGAATGTCCTCAGGCGCAATATATTTAAGATACACATTATAAATTCGTGTGCTATACTCCATATAATATGCCATTCTGGGCGGCGCAACAATATAATCAAGTTCAAGGCTTGAATTACTATTCAGTTCTTCTGAATTAAAAGACTTATCAACAAATGTTCTTTTTGGAGCATTAAGTCGTCTTTGATTGTTAACTTCTCTGACCTTCTGCACAACTTCAAAAAGTCTTGCTCTACCTGGAATACCATAGGCTTTTAAAGATGGTGTTACTGCAAGGCAGATTGTTTTCTCCGTTCTTCCCTTGTCAGCAACAACCAGATTTGTGGTCATGGGGTTAAGTCCCCTTTCCACACACTCAACGGAGGCAAAAAAGGACTTTAAGTCTATACAAAGATATTTCTTATCTGCCATTTTCTGCCTCTCCTTTTTCTTAATTATCCTAAAATCGGTGTATCCACAAATTCTATTTCTGCTTCACCTTTAAGTCCGTCAGATTCAAAAACAATAACCTCGTTTTCTCCGTCTTTCAACACGCTTGAAGGTACATATAAGGTCTGTTGTGGTCCGATTTCCCAATATCTGCCCAGATTAAATCCGTTAATCACAACAAATCCTTTCGTAAAATTATCAAGTTTTAAAAATGTATCCTTTGGATTTTCAATATTGAAATATCCTCTGTAAAATGCTGATTTTTCATTGAATGACTTACCATTAAATGATAACTTATCAAGATTATTCATTGGCAAGGTGTAGACATCCCAGTTGAAATGAATTCTCTTATCCAACAAACATCTGCCGGCAATACCTTTTTTGAACATCATCTTAGGACCAAAATTGGTTCTACCCATATTTTCGCAAAGTACTGTAAGAACATCCCCTGCTTTTGCGGAAATCTTTGTTTCAAGTCTGTCATTGATATAAAGGATATCCACAAGATTGTCATTTATGTAAATCTGTGCACGGTCACCGATTCTTTCAAATGAGAGATTAACTTCATCATAATCACGATTTAAAACTGTTCTGTAAGCAATAAAACCATATCCGTTTCCGTATTTTTCCATACATCTTGGAACATCTGCATGAACAGGAGTAGCAAGTTCAAGGAGTGCTGTGAAGAAACCTTCGCTCTCTGTCAATTTGAATTTGCCATAAGCCTTTTTCTCTCTGTTTGCAGGGATTTCCGGCAACT
Source organism: Clostridia bacterium (assembly GCA_017624735.1). Taxonomy (GTDB): domain Bacteria; phylum Bacillota; class Clostridia; order Oscillospirales; family Acutalibacteraceae; genus Fimenecus. Next base: position 42,518 of record JAGAMK010000020.1, on the reverse strand, counting down.
CTTCACCGATATGCTTTTTGATAACATCACGCACTGCCATATATTTAGGTGTAATATCACCGCATTCAGTAAGCATAGCATCATAGTCATAACTTGTAACATCGGGACAAAATCTCTCATAATGATTAGCACCCGATGTGAAACCGAAATTTGTTCCTCCAATAAACATATACATATTAAGGCTACCACGAGCGAGCATATCGTCAACGACTTTTGCGTAGTCTTCTGCTGATGTTGTATGATGCTTATCGTCACCCCATGCATCAAACCAACCATTCCACATTTCCATACACATTTTAGGTGTATCTGGAAAAAGTTCATCGTGTGCTTTAAAGTTTTCTTCAACTCTGCTACCAAAATTAAGCGTTGGCAAGCAACCTTCAATAGTACCGTCAAGCAAATCGCTTTTACTTGTACCATCGGATGTAAACAATGGTACATCAATTCCACGGTTAATAAAGCCTTGTTTTAAATAGTTAAGGTATTCTTTATCATCACCATAATAGCCATATTCGTTTTCACATTGAACCATAATTACAGAGCCACCATTTGTGGTAAGATATGGCTTAATTTCTGCACAAAGTTTATCAAGATACAAGTCAAAACGTTCAATATATTTTTTATTCATACAACGGATTTCCATGTCTTCATCCGCTTGAATCCACCAAGGAAGTCCGCCAAATTCCCATTCTGCACAGATATATGGACCCGGTCTTACAATAACCATAAGACCAACCTTTTGAGCTGTTTCAATATATTTTGCAATATTTAAGTTACCTGTAAAGTCATATTCACCCGGCACTTTTTCGTGCATATTCCAAGCACAATAGGTTTCAACACAGTTACAACCCATAGCCTTCATTTTCATAAAAATATCTTCCCAAGTGTCGGGCATATTTCTGAAATAATGCACTGCACCTGAAATTATTTTTATTGGTTTCCCATCCTTTACAAATTGATTTTTAATGATTTCGAAAGTCATAATACCACTCCTATTTAGAATATTTTACTATACCTAAATCAAATTATCAATCACTTGTGCAAGATAAAGTGTAAAACTTTACTATATTAAAGAAGAAAAGTGAAAAATTATCTTTACATTTTGAGATAAAAGGAATATAATCAATTATAAATTGAAAAGGAAGGATGGTTTCCCTATGGAAAATGGAAACGGACTTAAAAAGCAATATGGGCTTTTAATGGCTATCTGCATGGTTGTAGGTACTGTTGTTGGCTCAGGTGTTTTCTTTAAAGCACAAGCAATTCTTGATAAAACAGGTGGCGATATGCCAATGGGTATTATTGCATGGATTATCGGTGGCGTAGTTATGATTTGCTGCGTTCTCGCATTCTGTGTAATGGCTCAGCAATACGAAAAGGTTAACGGACTTGTTGACTATGCAGAAGCAACAATAGGTAACAAATATGCTTACTTTATGGGTTGGTTTGCAACAACAATTTACACTCCAGCAATGACATCTGTTCTTGCATGGCTTACTGCAAGATATTTCCTTACATTCTTGGTATCTGTAAACCCTAATTTAACTCTCACAGCTCCAATCGCTGGTGCGGGCCCTGTAAGCAGTTCAGAAACATTCTTACTTGCAGGATTCATTCTTATCTGTGTTTTTGCTATTAACACACTTTCTTCAAAACTTGCAGGTAAGCTCCAGATTAGTGCTACATTCATTAAGCTTATCCCACTTCTTTTAATGGCTGTTGTTGGCACAGTTTATGGTCTTACACACAATATAGCAGGTGAACCGGTCGATGCAGGTCCTTCAATGCTTGGTGCTAACTTTGAAACAAGCACAGGCAATTTCTCACTTCTTTTCGGCGCAGTTGTTGCTACTGCTTTTGCTTACGAAGGTTGGATTCTTGCTACATCAATCAACTCAGAAATCAAAAATTCTAAAAAGAATCTTCCAATCGCACTTATCCTTGGTGGTATAATTATTATCGCAATCTACCTTTTCTACTACATTGGTATTGCAGGTGGTGCTCCTGTTGAAGTTCTTAAGGATGCATCAAAAGGTGCTCCTGTTGCCTTTGTTAATGTTTTTGGTAATGTTATTGGTAATATTCTCAATCTCTTTGTTGCAATTTCTTGCCTTGGCACTCTTAACGGTCTTCTCATCGGTTGTATCCGTGGTATGTACTCAATTTCAGTTCGTGGCTATGGTCCAAAGGCTGACCTTATGAAGCAGGTTGACCCAGCATCAGGTATGCCTTCAAACTCATGTATCGTTGGTCTTGTAATCATTGGTGCTTGGCTTGTTTATTTCTATGGTGCAAATTTGGCAACTGTACACAATGACGCTGACCTTGCAGCTGCTACATCAACAATTGGAGGATTATTCAACTTTAACGCATCAGACTGGTTCGGCAAGTTTAGCTTTGACTCATCAGAACTTCCAATCATCACAATCTATGCCCTTTACATTCCAATGTTCATTCAGTTCATGAGAAAAGAAAAGAAACTCCCTGCTGTTAAGAGATTTGTTCTCCCAGCACTTGGAATTATCGGTTCTGCATTCATGGTATTTGCTGCAATCTACTCACATGGTTATTTACCTTATAAAGCAGCAAAAGAAGCAGGTGCAGGTTTCTCTTGCCCAGTTCTTTTCTACCTTATCGTATTCGCTGTAATCATGGCAATCGGTATGCTCCTTATGAACCCAAAGAAAAAGAAATCAAAATAAGATATACATAAAAATCCAGCCTGTGAGGGAAACCTTACAGGCTGTTTTTCTTGCAAAAGAACATATAATATTATATAATGGTTTCAGAATTTTGTGGAGGTAGCAAAAATGAATGTTTATAAAAGTGTTTCTCAACTAATCGGGAAAACTCCTCTTTTAGAACTTACCAACATAGAAAAAGAACTTGGACTTAAAAGCAGAATCTATGCTAAACTTGAATACTTTAACCCCGCAGGAAGTGTCAAAGACAGAGTTGCACTTAAAATGATTGAAGATGCCGAAGAAAAAGGCATTCTTAAAAAGGGCTCTGTTATTATTGAGCCTACAAGCGGAAATACGGGAATCGGTCTTGCAAGTGTTGCTGCATCAAAGGGATATAAACTCATTATTACTATGCCCGAAACAATGTCCGTTGAACGTAGAAAACTGATTGCCGCTTATGGTGCGGAATTAGTTCTTACTGACGGTAGCAAGGGTATGAATGGTGCAATAGAAAAAGCCGAAAAACTTGCCCGTGAAATCCCCCACAGTGTTGTTGCAGGACAATTTGTCAACCCATCAAATCCAAAGGCTCATTTTGAAACAACAGGTCCTGAAATCTGGGAAGATACCGACGGAACAGTTGACTTTTTTGTTGCAGGTGTTGGTACAGGTGGCACAATTACAGGTACTGGTGAATATCTTAAAAGTAAAAATTCAAATATCAAAATCATTGGTATCGAGCCGTCTGACTCCCCTGTTCTTTCAGGAGGTAAGGCAGGTGCACATCCGTTACAAGGCATCGGTGCAGGATTTGTCCCCGATGTTTTAAATACAAATATAATAGATGAAGTTGTAACTGTTACAGGAGACGAGGCATTCTCTGCATCTCGACTCCTTGCAAAGAATGAGGGCGTGCTGGTTGGTATTTCTTCAGGTGCTGCACTTTATGTTGCAATCCGCAAAGCAAAAAAAGAAGAAGGAAAGACAATAGTTGTCCTCCTTCCTGATTTGGGTGACAGATATCTATCCACACAGTTATTTGAATAAAAATGACGGACTACAAAAATGTAGTCCGTTTCTTTTACCTTAAAACATAAACCTATTGTATCCCCAGTTATCAACAAACTGATACTTCACATAAGTCCTTTGGGGTGGTATATCTGCCTCACGCTCTAAAATGCCACAGATTTCCTTTGTAAGAGATTCACAACTTTCCCTTGACGCCTTACCAAAAAGGCTTATCTCCACCATAGCTGCCGTTGACTCATCACCTTGAAACCAGAGATTAGCTTTATCCGTAATCTTCACCATGAGATACTGCTCACTTTTCCCCGGGATAAGTGAAATTGCACGTCCGCAAAGGTGTTTTATATTATCAAGTTGTTCGCTACTCAATGTTGCATTTGTGCTGATGTCAATATATGGCATAATAATTCCACCTTAAAGTTTTTTATCTTTTTCGTATGATGATTGCACCGCATTCATAACTGCTGTATCAAAATTTTCTTTCTGCAAAGTTGCAATACCCTCAATAGTTGTGCCACCTGGTGAGCAAACGGAATTAATGAGCGCCCATGGATTTTCTTCGCTTTCGAGCATCATTTTTGCGCTACCTAAAACTGCCTGTGCGGAGATTTTAAGTGCTTGTTCCTTACTCATTCCATTAAGAACTGCACCACGAGCCATTGAGTCAATAAACATAAAAGCATAAGCAGGAGAGCAACCTGCTATTACGCCAAATATTGAAAACTGACTTTCAGGAAGTTCTATAACATCACCAAAAGACTTGCAAAGTTCTTTGGTGAAAAACAATAAGTCGTCATCAACATTTTCGTTTCCACAGACTGCACTCATTGATGCACCAACTTTTGCGTTGATATTTGGCATAACACGGACAACAGGTGTGTAATCTTCGAAAAACGAGCTGATATAATTAAGAGTTTTTCCTGCACCAATGGAGATAATTGCAGTATCGTTTTTGCTAACGCTATCTTTAATTTGCGGTAAAACAGCAGGGAAAACCTGTGGTTTAATAGCCAAAACAACTGCATAAGAATTTTCAGCAACTGAACTTGCAGATACAAGCACATTAACACCTAAAGTCTCTTTAAGAGCTTCCGCTTTCGCAGTATCTACATCAAAAACGCAGATATCTTCACCATTAAGAAAACCAGATTTAACTGCACCATTCATTATGGCAGTTGCCATATTACCGCAACCGATAAAACCAAGTTTATACATAATTATTCAACGTCAGATGTACAGTGGCAGCACTTTGTAGCATCAATTGCGATTTCGCTCTTACAGAATGGGCAAACTTTTGTTGTTGGAGCCTCTTCTACAACTTCTTCCGCTTTTGCTGTCTTTGCTCTTATTGTATTGATACCCTTAACAAGGCAGAAAATTACAAAAGCAACAATGATAAAGTCAAGAATAACCGCAATAAAGTTACCATATGTAAGAAGTGCAGCGCCTGCTTCTGTTGCTTCTTCAATGGATGCATATTCGCCACCGTCAAGAGCGATAAACTTTGATGCAAAGTCACTGCCCTTTAATGCAAGGCCGATAAGAGGCATAATAATGTCGTTTACGAGAGAGTTGATGATTTTCTGGAATGCACCACCAATGATAACACCGACTGCAAGGTCAATTACGTTACCACGCATAGCAAATTCTTTGAATTCTTTGAGAAATCCTTTCATTTTAAAATCCTTCTTTCATTAATTTATGATTTAATATTCTAACATCATTTATTATGTATTGCAATATTATTTTACACCTGTCATATCAAAATCGGGTATAAAATCCGTCTTTGCCGATGATTTTTCCTGCATAAAGCCATTTTGGAGTCCGATATCGATGAAAAAGTCAACAACCTTGTTATATTCCGCGGTTGTAAGCCTGCGGTTTAACTCTTTAAAACCTTCAATATCCCCATAAGGTGTATATTGACTCATAAGGCTTATATATGTATCTTTCGGCAGGTTTTCACTTATCCATAAAAGGATATTTTTGCTTTCATCAATGTTTGCAGGAAGAATTAAATGTCGAATAATAAGCCCTTTTTGAATTATACCATTTTCAATTATAGTTTTTGGTTGTTGACGGTGCATCTCAAGAATCGCACGGCTTGTTTTTTCAAAATAGTCGGGACATTTAGCATACTTTTGTGACTTTTCACTACTGAAATATTTTAAATCGGGTAAGTAAACATCAACAAGACCTTCCAACTGTTTAAGGGTTTCAACACTATCATATCCTGAACTGTTGTACACAACTGGTACTTTCGGTTTATATGTTTTTAGTGCATCAATTATAATATGCGAGAAATGAGTTGGGTTTACAAGATCAATTGTGTGAACGCCTTTGTTTTCAAGTTCTTTGATTATCTCAACAAGACGGTCGGTGGTTATGATTTCACCTTTGTTTTCGTGGCTTATGGGATAATTCTGACAAAAACAACATTTTAATGAACATCCCGAAAAGAAAACTGCTCCCGTGCCATTCTTACCACTTATGCACGGCTCTTCCCAATTATGAATATCCGCACGGGCAAGAACAGGATTCAAAGGCATTTTACAAAAGCCACTACCAATATATTCAGTTCTTTCTGCATTACATTTTCGAGGACATAGGTTGCAAATCATTGTTTCACCTCTTTTGATTACATTCACAAAGTGAATATATCGCAAATTCCGTCAGGAATTTATATCGCATACGTTTAGAATATATCGCACAAGCAATAGCTTGTATATCGCGGGCAGGCACAGAGACCTGCCCCTACAAAAACATTATAGACCAAGTTGGGCTAAAAATCAATTTTTTTAAAAACTCTGCTATAATCTGTTTTGAGGTGATATTTATGGAAAAAATCTGTCGTAATTGTGAGCATTTTATCCGCCATTTTGTTTTCTTGGGTAAGTCATTTTCTCCAATCGATCACGGACATTGCACGTATCCCGGACTTAAAAATCGTGAAGCAGACTGCAAGGCTTGTAAATATTTTGAAGAAAGAAAAGAAGATGACAGAATACAGGTTACAGAAATCAGAATAGAACACAAAATTTTATAGGAACACTTCGCTCCCTCTGAGAGAGAGCGACTATGCCTATTCTACAAATGGCTATATAAAAATCTTGCCAACTACTTAATTTTGCAGTATAATATTCTCATTGATTTTGTGAGGTGATAATATGCTTCTTACAATGGATATAGGAAATACCAATATCAACATTGGTCTTTTTAAGGGTGATGACCTTGCTGTAAGCGCAAGACTTGCAACTGAAAGGCAGAAAACCGACGACCAATATGCGATGGATTTCACTAATATTTTTGTAATGCATAAAATTAATTTTAATGACATTTCAGGTGTTGTGATTTCCTCTGTTGTGCCTGAAATTACAGAATCCGTTACAAATGCCATTAAAAAGCTTACAGGAAAAGATGCTCTGATTTTATCTCCAGGAGTTAAAACAGGTCTTAATATCTTAATTGACAACCCTGCACAACTTGGTGCAGACCTTGCAGCAGGTGCAGTTGGTGCTGTGGCAGGTTATTCCCTCCCTGCATTTGTAATCGACCTTGGTACTGCCACAAAAATATGTGCTATCGACAAAAACAAAGGTTTTCGTGGTTGTATGATTGCTCCCGGAGTGCAAATTTCACTTAAAGCACTTACTGACACAAGTTCACTTCTTCCTACAATCAGTCTTGAGCCACCTAAAAAGGCTTGTGGTACAAACACAGTTGAAAGTATGCAGAGTGGTATTGTACTTGGTACTGCTGCTATGATTGATGGTATTCTTGACAGATTCGCAGACGAACTCGGTGAACCTGCCTCAATTATTGCAACTGGTGGTCTTTCTTACTTTTTAGCTCCTGTTTGTAAACGAGAAATCACATACGACCGTCACCTTATTTTAAAGGGACTTAAAGCAATTTACGAAAAGAACAATTAAATACTATTTATTTCATCAATTATTTGCGTTGCATCCATAGTGAGCAACAGCAAGGAGGAATATAAATGAAAACAACAAAAAGAGTAAGACAAGCAAAAACTCTTGTACTTACTCAAAATGCAGTACTTGCCAGTATTGTGGTACTTATGGCATTTACCCCCGTGGGCTACCTTAGATTAGGTGCTGTGGAAATGACCTTTATTATGATACCCGTTGCAGTAGGTGCTATCACCCTTGGTGAAAAATCAGGAGCATTTTTAGGACTTGTATTCGGTATTTCAAGTTTTGTTCAGTGCTTTGGTATGTCACCATTTGGAGCAGCTTTACTCCAGATTAACCCAATTTACACATTTATAATGTGTCTTGTACCAAGAGTGCTTATGGGTTATCTTTGTGGAGTGATTTACAAATTACTTACAAAACACAAAAAAGGTGTTGCGGTTATTATTGCAAGTTTCTCTGCACCTGTAATTAACACCATTCTGTTTATAGCATCCCTCATGATTTTCTTCGGCAAGAGTGATTTTATATTGGGAATGAGAGCTGGCACGGAAAATTTAATGGCATTCTTAATTGCCTTTGTAGGTCTCAACGGTGTTATGGAGATTGTTACAACAACTCTTATCGCACCACCTGTTGCATTTGCAGTTGAAAAGGCAGTAAAGAAATTCAAGTAAAAATTGACCACTCGTTTGGGGTCTCTCAATCATTGATTTAAGGCTGTTAAATCCCTAATTGAGAGACCCCTTTTATTTTATATTACATTATTCTTTTTAAGGAATTCGATTGACTGATTTACCCATTGTCCTGCTTCGAGTCCATCGGCAAGTGCAAATCCGTGAACATTACCACGGTAAATATGTACCTCGTTTGGCACACCTTTTTCATTCATCACCTTTTCGGCAACAAGACAATTTGTTTCGGCGGGGACTATTGGGTCATATTTCATTGAGAAAAGAAACATTGGTGGATAATTCTCATCAATAAGGTTTTGCACGCTCAATTTGTGTGATAATTCTTCGCTATAATTTTTACCAAGAAAAATCTTGTCACAAGTTATTCCAAAATCCTTACATTTAAGGTCAATCATAGGATATCCACCGATTACGGCATTAGGCTTTCCGTCTATATGGGATAAATCCCCCGTCATTTCTCTTAATTCATCATGGACACCGCTGATGCTTGTTGCAAGATGTCCACCTGCAGAAAAACCCATTGCAATAACTTGATTTTCTATTATTCCCCATTCTTCTGCTTTACTTCTTACAGTCTGAATGGCTCTGATAAAGTCAAGTTGTGGGCAAGGATAACGGCAAGGTGACACACGATAACACACAATAATTGCGTGGAACCCAAGTTGATTAAACCTTTCGGCAATCTCCACACCCTCATGTTGCATACACACATTTAGATATGCTCCACCGGGTGCAATCACCACGGCAGGGGCTTTCTTGTTTTCTAATAAAAATGGTACTATGTATGGTTTTCTTTTACCGTCATAAAGTGGAATGTTCTTTTCGTCCCAGAGCAAGATGCTACGAGGGTCATTGACTTTTACCGCATTATCTTTTCCGTTGAAAAAGTTTACCAAATCTTCTGTAAAACCCTTTAAATTTTTAGGTGCAAGTTTTTCAAGAGTACCGAACTTAAAAGGTTCCATAAGACGAAGAAGTCTGTTGATTTCGGGAACGGATGAATAGCTTTCAAGTCGTAAACTTGCCTCGCTGTCTGCACGGACATCACGAAGTTTTTGATTCATTGTAATCATATTTTATCCCCCTTAAAACACATCCACACTTATTACAAGTCTATCCTTTTTCGTATGACGAAGTACACCATTATATATAAATCTCCCATATCCACGAACTGAAATCTTATCGCCTATATTAGCGGTCGCTGACGGACTTTGTTTTACTGCACCATTCACAAAAATCTTTTCTGTATGAAAAAGTGGTAACACCTGACTGCGTGACATTTTGTAGATAGATGCGACAATAACATCAAGCCTTTCCGATGATACTATTATTTCATTATTTTCGGGTTGTGGCAAGACATTTTCGGGAATTTTATCCGTCATGCTACACTCTACTGTTGTATGCCTCACCTGTGTTAGATTTTGAATAATATAGTCGGTTATTGTATCAAGGCAAAATAGATATCCGCAGTTTTCACTGATAATTATATCCCCAAGGACTTCACGACGAATACCAAGTCCCATAAGTGAGCCCAAAAAATCACGATGCGTAAGATTATCGGCAAACTTTTGGCTAACAGGTTTTATACAGATACAGTTTATCGGATAGTCTGAATTATCGCTAAAATATTCTCTGTCTCCAAAGCATACAACACACCTTTCGGCATCATCGTAACCACCCCAGATAGCTGTTGGCACAGAAAACCGCATAGAAGAATACTCCGATATCTCTGCAAGACCGAGAAAATCGGAATAAACTGTATATCCTTTTTCATTTGAACGACTTGCCAATTCCTCAAATCGTTTTTGCTTTTCTGTCATTTTGTTCACCAATGGTATTATAACATAGAAAAGGGGACGATGTAAACCGTCCCTAGTATTTAAACATTATAGTATTTTGCCATTTTCTTTTTCTTGAGAATATTAGCAATTATGATAATAACCACGACTGCAATTACCGAGAAAAATCCTATATATAATCCTTGGGCATCGTTTTCGCCCTTGACTTTCATCCAAAGTGAATTCATATACTGCAGCGTATCCACAGGAAGATTATGGAACGACTGAGTATTCTTAAGGTCTTCAGGATAAACAGCTTCACTATCAATAAGTGAATAGTCAGGATTTTCAAGAACTGCTTTGTTAGGAGTTGCATAGTAAATGTACTCCGCGTTTGCGAGGGCAATTTCCGGCTCCATCATAAAGTTAATAAACGCTTCTGCACCTTTTTTATTCTGTGAGCCCTTTGGAACACACATTGCGTCATAGAATGTGTTAACTCCTTCTTCCGGAAAGGCAAATCCTAAATCAGGATTATTCTCCACCATCAGTTCATAGTCACCTGCATAATATGTGGCAAAAGCATATTCGCCACTTTCCATCTTGATGAAAACCTCGTCCATTACATATTCAGGACGAACCTTTTGACGTTGTTCAAGAAGATAATCAGCCGCAGCATCCCAGTCTGCCATATTGGTTGTGTTGATATCCTGACCAAGAGCAAATTGTGCAACAGCAAAGGCATCTCGTGGGTTATTGAACATAAGGATTTTGCCTTTATACTGTTCATCCCAAAGGACATTCCAGCTTGTAGGCTCTTCCTTGACTAATTTCTTATTATAAATAAGGATTGTTGAGCCAACATTATAAATTACAGCATAATCACCTATACCGTTTTCAATAAGGTGTCCGCTATTCTCACTGTCAAAATACTTATTGAAATTAGGAATGTTATTATAGTCCAATTTCAAAAGCATTTCTTCGGAAATAAGACGCTCAACCATATAATCGGACGGAATAATAATATCATAACTAACTCCACCGCCTGAAAGCTTGGAGTACATATTTTCATTTGACTCAAAGGTGGTATAGTTAACATCGCATCCCGTAAGGTTTTCAAACTGAGTTACAACATCAATTTTTTCGTCATCAATGTATTCGCCCCAGTTGTAAACATTGAGAGTTGTGCCTTGAAGACCAAGGTTTTTGTAATAATCTTTTACCTCACTTGAGAATAATTCATCATCGGCAGAAACAGGAATAACAAAAATTGATAACACAACTAAAGCAGTAATCAAAAGGGAAATAATCTTTTTCATCACTTATCCCCCTTTTTTGCTCGTTGCTTTTTATCGGAGCGAGCTTGTGCCACATTCATAAGCACAAGAAGAACAAACATTGCCACAAAAATAAGTGTTGAAAGAGCATACATATCGGGTTTTACTCGTTTCTTTGTCATTGAGAAGATGTGAATAGGCAAAGTCTGGAAATCAGGTCCGTTTGTAAAATAACTGATTATAAAATCATCAAGTGACAATGTGAATGCCATAATTGCACCCGAAATAATTCCCGGGAGAATTGCAGGGAAAACCACCTTAAAAAACGCTTGCACAGGTGGGCAACCCAAGTCCTGTGCCGCCTCATAAATTCTGTTATCCGACTGACGGAGCTTCGGCAATACGGAAAGGATTACATAAGGCAACTGGAAGGTTACGTGGGCAATAAGAATTGTCCAGAATCCCAACACATCACGTTTATTGAACATTACTCCTGCAAAAACAAACAAGAGCATCATTGAAATACCCGTAACAATTTCAGGGTTCATCATTGGTATATTTGTAACAGTCATAACAGATGACTTGATGTGTTTGTTTCTCATTGAATTGATACCAACTGCAGCAAGAGTGCCAAGTACAGTTGCAATTGTAGCAGAAATCACCGCAAGGACAACGGTGTTTTTGAGAGCATCCATTGTAACCTTATCGTGAAAAAGCTTTTCATACCATTGAAGTGAAAAGCCTTCAAAAACATATGTGCTTTCAGTTCCGTTAAATGAGAACACCATCATAACAACCATTGGTGCATAAAGGAAGATGAAAACAAGTGCTAAATAGAATTTAGATAAAAGAGATGTTTTTGTCATATAAGCACACCTCCGTCATCATCATTATCTGTGAAATAGTTAAGCACACCAAGACAAATTAAAATCATAACCATAAGCACAAGTGAAAGTGCTGCACCAAGGTTATAGTTATATGCCGTCTGGAACTGACCTTCAATAACGTCACCGATAAGAGTAATCTGGCCGCCACCCAATTTCTGTGTAATATAGAATGTACTTACACAAGGCACGAAAACCATAGTTACGCCACTTGCAATACCCGGTACTGAAAGTGGGAATATAACCTTACGAAGACAATAAAACTTATTGCATCCCAAATCCTGTGCTGCCTCAACAAGCGAATTATCCATCTTTGAAAGTGCTGTATATAATGGCAAAATCATAAATGGTAAGAAGTTGTAAACCATACCAAGTATAACCGCGCCACCCGTATTGAGCATCTTCAAAGGCTCAATACCAAAGATACCTAAGAATCTGTTAATTACACCCGACTCACCCAAAATGGTAATCCAAGAGTAAGTACGGATAAGGAAACTCATCCACATAGGAAGCATTACTAACATTGTTGCTACACGCTGAAAAGAAGCCTTAGTCTGTGCAAGAGCATAGGCAAAAGGGTATGCAATAAGAAGGCAAATTACAGTTGCAACTGCACCATAACTGATTGAAAGGATGAATGTTGTTGTGTAATCCCCAATCTGCATGATGTTGTTAAGAGTAAAATTGCCGTCTGCGTCTGTAAAAGCATAGTACGCAACCATTATGAGCGGTGCTACTATAAATAACACCGACCAAAGCATATAAGGTGCATTTAACACCTTTTGAAGGAACGAGGACTTTTTCATTCTTCCTCACCCACAGTAGAAAGTTCATCAAACTCGTCACTGAATGAACTGTAATCGCCGTAAAGTCCTGAATACTGGGACTTTTTCATAATATGCATTTCATCAGGGTCAATAGAAATACCGATAATATCCCCGACTTCACTTTTTTCTGTTGTCTGAATCATCCATTTAAAATTATCAATGTCGACGATAATCTCATAATGAACACCCTTGAATGTAACTGATGTAACTGTACCCTGCAACATACCATTTTCAGGTGCGACAACGTCAATATCCTCCGGACGGATAACAACGTCAACTGGCTCGTTGTGTTTAAACCCCTTGTCAACGCATTGGAATTTAATACCATTGAATTCAACAGTAAAGTCCTCTTTCATAACGCCGTCAAGAATATTACTTTCACCGATAAAGTCAGCAACAAAAGCATTTTTAGGCTCATTGTAAATATCAAGTGGTGTGCCGATTTGCTGAATAACTCCACCATTCATAACAACAACTGTATCTGACATTGAAAGTGCTTCTTCCTGGTCGTGAGTAACATAGATAAATGTGATACCCAATTTCTGCTGAATATTTTTAAGCTCAATCTGCATATCCTTACGGAGTTTAAGGTCCAAAGCACCCAAAGGCTCGTCAAGAAGCACAACTCTAGGATTCACTGCCAAGGCACGAGCAATAGCAACACGCTGTTGCTGACCACCTGAAAGTGAATCAATTTTTCTTGGTCCAAAGCCTTTTAAATTTACAAGTGCAAGCATTTCGCTTACCTTTTCTTTAATATCCTTTTCCTTCCACTTTTTAAGACGAAGTCCGAATGCAATATTCTCATAAACATTCAAATGAGGGAAAAGGGCATAACGCTGAAAAATGGTGTTCACCTGACGTTTATATGCAGGAACACCATTGATATTTTTTCCTTCGAAAATAACATCGCCACTATCCTGCTGTAAAAAGCCCGCAATAATACGAAGGGTTGTAGTTTTACCACACCCTGACGGGCCGAGAAAAGTGATAAACTCACCATCACGGATATACAGGTTAATGTTATCAAGAATTTTATGGTCGTCAAAGCTGACGCTAATATTTTTGAGGTCGATAATAACTGGATTGTTTTTCAATTATGCAGCCCCTTTCCAACCGATAGATATAGTTGGGATTTGACGGTAAAAAACTAAACCGCCCACCCTAATTGGTATGAGTTAAATATAATCTTAATTCGCAAAAAAGTCAATAATTTTTACAAATTTCGACCTAAAATTTTTGCTGCTTTTCTGTCACAATTCTACTGAGTTTATCAGGATGACGAGTTGTAATATTGTCAGGCTCAAAACTCAGAATTTTATACATATTATATTCGTCATTTACCGTCCAGATTGACACTAAAAGTCCTTTTTCATGGAAAATATTTACAAGTTCTTTTGTAGCACTTTTATAATTAAAATTTATGCCGATTGCACCTGCATTTTTCACCTTGTCAACGAGTGAAAGAATATAGTCTGTGTCGTCAGCTTTTACCTTATCAACATCCACATTGAGATAATACTTCACCTGTGGACTATCATTTTTTACAGTCTCAACAAATTCATCCTTAACGCCTGTATAGAATATTCTGTCCTCAATTCCGTATTTTTTCGCCAACGGATATACTTTTTCCAATGCGTCACAAGTTTTAATGTCAACGTTTACTAAAAGTCCATCAAATTGTGAAACATACTTAAATGCTTCATCAAGAGTTACTTCCCCGCCAACAGGCTCATCATGGGCAAGTACAGGAGTTCCGTCTTTTGTGAAATACAAATCAAATTCCACTACTGTTGCACCGTTTTCAACACCTTTTTTAATGGATTCAAGAGAATTATCTTCTGTATCCATACAGCCTGTGTGAGCAGTTATTGTGAAGGCTTGTGGCAGTTTTAATTCTTCATTTTTATATTCCTTAAGTTTCATTTCTCTCACTCCGAAGAAGATTCCTACACCAGAAATTGTTGTTGCAAGAATGATTAAAACTGCAACCTTTATTTTTTTGTTCATGATTATAATTCCTCTTTATATTTCATCATAATGCAGGCGTGGAAGGAGAGCCACCACGCGTGTTTGTATTATTTATATTTTAATATCATTCACACTATAAATCAAGTTGATTTTACAGTCATTTTATGATAAAATTCACTTTGTAAAGGTTCGGTATCTCGGGGAATCAGGTGAAAAACCTGAACGAGCCCGTCGCCGTAAGCAGAAATGACGTTTTCACTCTCTGCCGCAAAGAGAGAAGCCATTGGACAAAAGCTCTGAGAAGGCGAAAATGTTAATAATCTGCAAGTCGGAATACCCGGTACTGAAATTTTCTTTGTTGCGACAGCCAATATATTGAAAAGCCTTTGCAGAAAAATAAAATATCTCAAAAGGAGAGAAACAGTATGAAAGAAATTTTTAAAATCAATTTCCGTTCTGTTCTTTCATTGGTACTTGTTGCGGCCATGGTACTTATGTTTGCAGGATGCGGACAAACCCCACAAGAGCCTGAAACTCCGCAAAATCAGCAGGAAGTTCAGGAAAAGTCATTCGCCTTTCAGGTTGTTGAACTTGACGGCACAAAAAAAGAATTCACCGTGAAATACGACAGTGAAAAATCCGTTGGTGAAGCTCTTGTAAATGAAGGTCTGATTTCGGGTA
The DNA here is from genome assembly GCA_017624735.1 of Clostridia bacterium. Classification (GTDB taxonomy): domain Bacteria; phylum Bacillota; class Clostridia; order Oscillospirales; family Acutalibacteraceae; genus Fimenecus. The sequence continues at coordinate 26,763 of JAGAMK010000020.1, read as the reverse complement.
GTGATGGTCAGTATGGTCTTATGGTTGACACAGTTAATGGTCAGAAATACACCTATGAAGAAAACAAGGTGTACTGGGCATTCTACATTGACGGTGAGTATGCTATGACCGGCGTTGATTCAACTACTATTGAAGATGGTAAAATCTACTGCTTCAAGGCTGAAAAAGCATAATGAAGAATACGAAATATCAACAGTTAGTTGACCTCATAGTTTTTGCTATGTTAGGTGTCATAATGTTCATTTCCAAGTATCTAACGGATTTATTGCCCAACATCCATTTTCTTGGTATGCTCACAATGACATATACCATAGTTTATCGCAAAAAGGCACTTATTCCAATTTACGTTTTTGTAATGCTTATTGGAATTTTCAATGGATTTGCTATGTGGTGGATTCCATATCTGTATATTTGGACAATCCTTTGGGCTATCACAATGCTCTTGCCTAAGAAAATGAGCAAAAAAGTTGCTATTCCCATTTATGCAGTTGTTTGTGCATTACACGGACTTTGTTACGGCACACTTTATGCCCCTGCACAGGCAATTATGTTCGGATTGAACTTTAAAGGAATGCTTACTTGGATTGCTACAGGATTTTATTTTGATGTTATCCACGGTATAGGCAATTTTGCATTAGGATTTTTAATAGTGCCACTTGCCGAAGCACTACAAAAATTCCACAAAACAGCAAAAAAAGAAAATTGAATATAGCACAAAAAGGCAGAGAAGATTTTAGTCTTCCCTGCCGATTTTTATGCCTGTTTAACTTCAGTTAACGTAATAACATCCATACAAATTCAATTTTGTTTCACACATAAAAACAAGGTGAGTTTTTGTCCTCACCTTGTTAAATTTAATTATTCAATTATCATTTTACCGTTCTCGTCAAATTCATAAGAGCCAACTGCAATAGGTGTGCCGTCTGCATAAGTAAGACCGTTGATTCTCTCTTCGCTGAGATATGCTTTTCTGCCTTTGATAATTTCGTGGCGGTCACCGATGAAATAGAAGTCACCGTCAACCTCTACAAGCTGATATGCCTTTAATAATGTATTGTTTTTGTAAACCTTGTTACCAATAATGCCTTCAAGCATTATCATCTTGCCGTCTGCATCAACATTGTAATGACCTACCGTAATCGGTGTGCCGTCTGCATAGGTAAGACCGTTAATTCTCTCTTCATTGAGATAAATTCTCTTGTTTTTAACGATTTCGTGTCTGTCACCTATGAAATAGAAGTCACCGTCAACCTCTACAAGCTGATATGCCTTTAATTTAGTATTGTTCTTGTATACATAATTACCGACAACACCATTTAATATAACCATTTTGCCGTTCTCGTCAAATTCATAAGAACCAACTTCAATCGGTGTGCCGTCTGCATAGGTAAGACCGTTGATTCTCTCTTCACTGAGATATGCTTTTCTGTCTTTGATGATTTCGTGGCGGTCACCTATGAAATAGAAATCACCTTCAAATTCTACAAGCCGATATGCTTTCTGCATTACATCATTTTTATAGAAATGGTTATCCTTAATGCCTGTGAACCCTTTTCCATAATTATAATGGATTGTTGCATTACCAACAGTGCTTCCATTAATTTGGTTCCATTGTTCTTGCGAACCGGCATAATATATATCCGTAAGTGCATTGCAATATTCAAAAGCTCTACTCATTATTTGGGTCACACTGTCAGGAATTGTAACACTTACGAGACTTGTGCATTCCATAAATGACATTGCACCAATATATGTCACACTATCAGGCAAGGTTACGTTAGTCAAGCTGCTGCAATACAAAAAGGCAGCGGTAGCAATTGTTGTCACACCTTCTGAAATCGTTATATTTGTAAGATTTGTGCAACTACCGAATGATTGATGATTAATCATTGTAACACTACCCGGAATTACAACATTTTCAAGACTGGAACAACCTCGAAAAGCGTATGAATCAATTTCTTCTACACCATTTGGAATTGTGACACTTGCAAGGCTTGAGCACCCTTCAAATGAAGATGAACCAATTGATTTTACACTATCCGGGATAGAAACACTTTTTAAATTTGAACATTTATAAAAAGCAGCATCACCAATTGACAATACCCCTGATTCAATTACAACTGATATAATATTATCTCTGAATGAATACCACGGGCTATGTTCTTTATCATATTGAGTTTGGTAGTTATTCATTTTGCCGTTTCCCCAAATGGTAAGCACTCCTGTTTCGGCATCAAATGACCAATGGTCGTCTGTTGCAAATGAATCTAATGAAAATATCGGAACAACAGAAAACACTAATATTAATGAAAGTAAAATGCTAAAAAGTTTTTTCATAATAATCTTCTCCTTATATTATAATAATTTTCAAATAAAATTTTGCAAAAAACAGTAAACCCAAAATGCAAAATTGCAGATTTTTTCTGCAGAATTGCAGGAAATCGTAGAAACACCGTGTGACAAGTATTTTTTTGTGATTAAAACGTGTTTTTTGTCAATCCCACCTTTACTTCTTTTGTTTTATTTTAGCGGATTTTCCGCTAAAAGTCAATAGTGCATTATCCGCTAAACGTATAATATAAATATAGTTACAAAAAATAACTTGCAACTGTGATTTTTTGTTTGGTGGTGAAAATATGCTTTACAAGCGAATCCGTGACTTACGCGAAGACAAAGACCTTACTCAACGTGAAATGGGAGAAATTCTTATGTGCAGTCAACGTGTTTACAGCAACTATGAGCGTGGCGACCTTGACATACCTACAGAAATTCTCATTAAACTAGCTGATTTTCATAATGTTTCAGTTGACTACATTTTAAACAGAACCGATAAAAAGAATTTTGAATAAAAAACGACGATGGAAGAAAGTTTCAACCACCGTCGTTTTTGTTTAACAAATGTATCGTATAAGGGTAATTTGTCATCTTGAAGAATTCGACAAATTCAAATTTGTCTAATCAAACAAAAAAGGGCAGGGATAAACCCTACCCTTCCGTTAAGTTATTTTATAGGCTGTAAACTTTTTTCTAAAATTCCGTTGATTTCGGCGATTGCTGTGCCGTAGTTTGTGATTGGTACATTGTTTTCCTCGCAGAAACGACGGCGGTATTGCATTTCTCGTTCTGTCAGCATACATCCGCCACAGTGAATTACAAGGGAAATACCACTTAAATCTTCGGGGAAATCCTTACCCGATGTGAATTTGAAATTCAACTCTTTTCCCGAATATTCCTTTAACCATTTAGGTAGTTTTTGTGTGCCGATGTCACCACATTGACGATGATGGGTGCAACCCTCGGAAATGAGAATAGTGTCACCATCATTCAGGTTTTTCATTTTTTCAGCACCTTTTACAGCACTCTGGAGGCTTCCTTTATACCTTGCCATAAGAATTGAAAAGGATGTCAAAGGAATACCCCCTACGATTTTTGACACAAAACCAAATGCCTGCGAGTCAGTTATTACCATTCTCGGCTTTTCTTTAAGTAAATTAAGTGTTGTTTCAAGTTCTGTTTCTCTTGTGACAATTGGAATTGCACCTACATCAAGAATATCACGAATTGTCATTTGCTGTGGTAGAATAAGCCTGCCTTTTGGTGCAGCAGAGTCAATAGGTGTTACAAGGACAACCACATCACCTTTATTTAGTAAATCACCAACAACTTGTTTTTTCTCATTCTGCACTTTTACTGCGTGAGCAATTTTTTCTTTTAACTCATTGATATTTGTTCCGTTTTTCGCACTAACAAGGATTGTATTATCATCTAAAACCACATTTTCTGCGAACAAATCGGACTTATTATATGCTACAACGAATGGTATTTTCTTCTGTGCAAAAAGAGAAAGCATTTCACGGTCAAAGTCTTGCAAACCCAAGGTTGAATCCACAACAAGCACTGCAATATCAATGTAATTGAGCACTTGTTTTGTTTTTTTTACACGCATTTCACCCAGTTCACCCTCGTCGTCGATACCGGGAGTATCAACGATTACAACCGGGCCGAGAGGCAACAATTCCATAGCCTTTTTGACCGGGTCGGTAGTTGTGCCTTTCACCGCAGACACCAAAGAAAGTTCTTGTCCTGTTACGGCATTTACAACACTTGATTTACCTGCATTTCGCAGACCGAAAAAACCGATATGCAGTCTTTCCGCTGATACTACATCATTTAAACTCATAAACTCACCTTAAAATCTGAAGTCACGTCTGTTTGATGCCTTAATATCTTCAACATTCTGCTTTGCGATTGCTCTTGCTTTTGGATTTGGAACTTTTTCGAGTTCCTTTTCAATAAGTTCAAAGCCGATTTTCTTTGTTTCTTCACTTGCATAGTCAACAAGGTACTCTGTAAGTGTCATCAAGGCATTTGGATGGCAACAGTTAAGAATTTGTCCGTTTTTGCAAAGTGCCATAAATCTGTCACCTGTTCTGCCCTCACGATAACAAGCAGTACAGAATGATGGAATGTGACCTTTTTCCATAAGCCAGCGAACAACCTCGTCAAGAGTTCTCTGGTCAGAAACATCAAACTGCTCTGAATCGTGTGGACGTTCTTCTTCTGTGTAACCACCAACGGATGTACGGGATGCACCACTAATCTGTGAAATGCCCATATTAAGAACCTTACCACGAACTTCTTCTGACTCTCTTGTTGAAATAATCATACCTGTGTAAGGAACTGCAATACGGATACAAGCGATAATCTTTTCAAACATTTCATCTGAAATTGAGTTATCAAATACATTCGGGTCAATATCGTCTGCTTTTTTGATTCTTGGGACGCTGATTGTATGTGGTCCTACACCATGTACTGCCTCAAGGTGTTCAGCGTGCATCATAAGACCAACGAACTCATATTTGTAAAGTTCAAGACCGAAAAGCACGCCAAGACCAACGTCGTCAATTCCACCCTCCATAGCTCTGTCCATAGCCTCTGTATGGTAAGCATAGTTGTGCTTTGGACCTGTTGGATGGAGTTTTTCATAACTCTCTTTGTGATATGTTTCCTGGAAAAGAATGTATGTACCAATTCCTGCTTCCTTGAGTTTTCTGTAATTTTCCACAGTTGTAGCTGCAATATTAACATTAACTCGACGGATAGCACCGTTTTTATGCTTTATGCTGTAAATTGTGTCAATACATTCAAGGATATATTCAATTGGATTGTTTACAGGGTCTTCACCTGCTTCAATGGCAAGACGTTTGTGTCCCATATCCTGTAAAGCAATAACCTCTTGACGAACTTCTTCCTGCGTAAGTTTTTTACGGCAGATGTGCTTGTTCTGATAGTGATAAGGGCAGTAAACACAACCGTTTACGCAGTAGTTTGAAAGGTAGAGAGGTGCAAACATTACAATACGGTTGCCGTAAAATGCAAGTTTGATTTCTTCGGCAAGTTTGAACATTTTCTCATTCTTTTCAGGAATGTCACAAAGAAGCAAAACTGCTGCCTCACGGTGAGAAAGTCCTGCGCAAACTGTACCTTCTTTCGTCTTTTTAGGTCTTGCCTTTTCTAAAATTTCGTCAATCAACTCCGCATTATGCTTGTTTTGTTCAGCATATTCAAGCGTTGCAAGTATTTCTTCGTCGCTGATAAATTCTTCAGCTTTTAATGATTTTGGATTGTATGCCATTTTTATTTCTCCTTTATATCGCCTCTATCGGTCACAATTTCATAACCGATATTTTTCATACTATTTTTTAAATTTTCTATTTCTTGTGCGGATTCGTTTCCGCTGATTAACTTGTTGTTATAAAGTTCATATTTCTTTCTGACACTATGCGGTGAAAGATTTGGCATTATTACATTTGCACCGCACAAAATACCTTTTTCACGTCCACCCTGCTCTGCTGACCCCAACGCAGTTGTTGCAGGAAGCAAAATTGTCGGTTTTATAAGTCTTATTACTGAAAGCAAGAAACAAGTAAGTTCCACATCCCCTGCTTTGTAAATTTTAAACTCTGTTGCTTTATGGGGAATGAATGGACCGATTCCGCACATTTCGGGTGAAAATTCTTCAATGAATTTTAAGTCCTTTGCAAGATTATGGGTTGTTTGATAAGGTGAGCCCACCATAAAACCGCATCCCGTTTGAAAACCGAGTTCTTTTAAGTTTTTAAGACATTCCATTCGGTTTTCATAGCTCATTTTATTAGGGTGTAACTTGTTATAATGCTCTTTATCCGCCGTTTCGTGACGAAGAAGATATCTGTCAGCCCCTGCATCAAAGAGTTTTTTGTAACTTGCATATGACCTTTCACCAAGAGAAAGTGTAACTGCACAGTCGGGATATTTTTTCTTGATTTCACCGATAATTTCAACAAGTATTTCATCAGTAAAATATCCGTCCTCGCCACCCTGCATTACAAAAGTACGAAAGCCAAGGGAATAACCCTCATCACAACAGGACAGAATTTCGTCCTTTGCGAGTCTATACCTTTCGCAGTCCTTGTTAGATGCTCTTATGCCACAGTAAAGACAGTCATTTTTACAGATGTTACTAATTTCGATAAGTCCGCGAATAAAAACTGTATTACCGTAAACTTCTTTACGTTTTTTTACCGCTTCTTTTTTCAAAAATTCTGTAATTTCTTCGTTTCGATTATCAATCAAGTATTCATATTCTGCAATTTCAAGCGACCCTAAATCTATTAATTTTTGTCCGATTTTTAATAATTTCTCATTCATTTGTAATCACATTTGAGTAAGCAGTTTTCACACTGATGCCCTCTATTTTGCCGATTTTACCGGACAATGCAGAAATAACATCCTGCGGTGCATCAACCGCAATACTTACTATATTAACATTCTTTTTTCTGTAAGGAATCCCCATTCTGCCCACGATGTATTCACCATAATCGTGCAAAATGGAGTTGAGAATTTCAACTGACTCCATATTCTCAACTATAATTCCCATAACTGCAATACGAGTTTCCATAACATCACCTCAACAAATCATCTAAACAAAAAGACGCAATACCTATAAAGATACTGCGTCCATAAAAATTACAAGTGTAGTATTTTATTTATACATTACACCTTTCATCCGGAAGCCATCAGCATCTTCATGTCAGGTCATATATATTCTATCATATATATTTCATTATGTAAAGAAAAAATATTTATAAGTTTTATATCGTATTGCATTGTTTTATGATTTTTGGTAATATTTTATTATCCTATTAAAGTTGGTGGAAAAATGATTAAAATTATCAGTTTAATATTAAGTTTTGTAACGGTAATTTCAATGGCGGCAGAGGGTATTCCCTACTGTTTTCGTCCTACACTCTCGGTTGATGCCGCTGAATATGTAAACGAGGTTTCAAGCAGGGCTTCGGGTTATCTTTACGGTGTTGCAGAAAATGGTGTACCCGATTCTGCTGTTGTGGAGAGTATTGACGTTGCAAGTATTTCGCAAAAGGTAATTGACGGACTTCAACACCCAATTGGCGATGTTGACCACGTAGCACCTATGCTTGACAATTGTGATTACATAACAGTTTATATGCAAGACTGCTTTGACACATGGTATTATTGCCACCGAGAAATTATGGATATTCGTGCAACCGGTAATTACGACAGTATGAAATTTGTCCGTGAACGTTTTTTGCCACAGGTTGAAGAGGCAGTTAAAAAATTGGTGCAGACAGATTATCAGGACAGACTTGTATATTGCCTTTATAACGAAACTGATAATGCTGTCTGGTTTGGTACGCCTTCCCCCGACGGCACTTGGCTTATGTATGATGATGAGGCAAAAATCCGTTTTTATGAGGCTTGGAGAGAAACTTACCAACTTGTTCGTTCCATTGACCCTGATGCTGTAATCGGCGGTCCCGGTTATTGCGACTTTGATATTTACGAGCTTGAGCATTTTCTTAAATATTGCCAAGAGAACGACTGTATGCCCGATATTATGATTTATCACGAATTAGGTGACAAGTCTGCATATTATTGGGAGGACCACGTTGACGAATACCGCGAACTTGAAGACGTTATGGGTATTGCGGATTTACCCATAATCGTTACTGAATACGGCACAATGTATGAATGTGGTGCTCCTGCGGATATGGTAAAATACATTTCTGCAATCGAGAAATCCGGTGCATACGCGAACGCGGCATATTGGCGACTTGCAAACAACCTTAATGATACGGTTGCCGACAACAACAGTCCTAACTCTAACTGGTGGCTTTTCCGTTGGTATGCAGATATGGAAGGCTATTTGCTTGATTCAAAAATTATTGACATTATGCACGCCGACTTTGCAAATGCCATCAAATACGGTTATGACAGATTCCACTATCAGTACTTTAACGGTTTTTCTTCAATAAACGAAGATAAGGATGAAATCACCGTTATTTGTGGTGGTTCGGACTACAACAGTTACATCAACTTTAATCATTTGGGGAAAACAAATCTCGGCAAAAAAGTTAATGTCAAAATTGAAAGCGTTTGCTATGAAGGATTAAGCGGAATTGTCAATTCCCCAACAGTAGTTGCTGAATATACTGACAAAGTGGTTGCAGGAAAACTCCGTGTTGACCTTAAAAGCCCCGACCCCACAGCAGTTTATCACATCACAATTACTCCTGCTGAGGATGGTAAAGAAGATTATTACAACGATAATCTCCCCGTCAGATATGAGTTTGAACACGGTACTCGTCAGGGTGGTACATACACTTATGACAGTGCATATGCAACCACAGGCGAACTTCAAGGAATGGTTGGCGGACTTGAAAATATCGGTGACTGCGTAACAGTTAAATTCACAGTTGACAAAGACGATTATTATGATTTATCCGTGATTTTCGGCAACTCAAATGATGGTTCAAAGCCTGCTGACAGAGTTGACACAAGAGCAATTATGACTCTTGACGGTGTGACAAATGATGTTTATTTCCCCAACACAATCAAAAGTGAATATACGGATAAAATGACTTTTGTCCGCTATCTTAAAAAGGGTGAGCACTCCATCACATTTGCTCACGGCGAAGGCACATTTGTATTAGACAGTATGCTTGTTCGCCGTCACGAAGAAGTAAATGAAATCACGCTTTTATCCGACTTTGACAGAACAAACGAAAATACACAGTCTTATCTTGCAGTTGCACCAGCCGACGGTTTCTATGAAATGACAACAAGTAAGCCTGCAAACTTCGCGATTGATTCCGCAAATGCTTACACAGACGGCAATTCTGTTATTTACTTAAGAAAAGGTCTTAACTATATTGATTTTTCAGTAAGTGAATCAATTGACTGTACTGTAAAAGTAACTGACAAAACTAATTTCTTCGTAAATATTTCAGCTGACGAGATGGTGCTTTCTTACGGTGCGACATTAATTGACAACCACATTGAAAACATCTCTTGCGTAAGCGGTAATGCAAGCTTTAAGGTAAATGCACCCCAAGACGGAAATTACCGTATGACAGTTTTCTACTCAAACAACGACGAGGGCGGAGTTCACAGTTACAATGTTGACCTTATTGAACGTTACATCACAGTTGACGTAAACGGTAAAGCCCAAAATCTCTGGTGCAGAAATACATACAGTTGGGACACGGTAAAAACTGTTACAATGAACATTGAACTTCAAAAAGGTGAAAACACAATCACATTCGCTAATGACGGTTCAGTTAAATTCAATAACAGGGATTCTTACGCCCCATATATTTTCTCTGTAACAATTAATGAACTTTGCAAATAATATTTTAGACACAAAAATGACCAGTCTTTAGCCGAGTGTTCGTAAGAACACTCGGCAGTTTTATTCGCCTTGCGGCGAGTTATATTACTTCGCAGTTATATTATGCTTCGCATAGTGTTATTGACCTTCGGTCAGTTTTTGCAAATAAAATATCACTGAAACTGAAAGTTTCAATAAAACTATTGCTAAAGGCAATAATATCACTCTGCCGTCAGGCAGAATAACACTAATCTGCTCGAAAAAAGAAAAGCGCACTTGCTCACCCCCACCTAAGGTGAAAGTGAAAAAAATGAGAGGAAACACGGATTGTATCCGCGTTTCCTCTTTTTATGTCTTTAGCAACCCCGGTCTTTTGACTGGTCTTTCCTATTTTATTAGAACAATTTTTCAGGGTCAACTTCGTATTTATCAGTTGCAATCTTGATTAAATCAATCAAAGCAAGAATACCACCAAGACCACAGCAGAATGTTGCAACAATCTTTACAACACCTTTCTTTGTCTCGCCCATCATAAAGTTATGTATACCGATACCACCAAGGAAAAGACAGATAAGAATCATTGTAAGCTTATCTTTCCCCGCTAAATCGCTTCCAGCCTTTTTAACTGCAAAGCCACAGCTCATACAAACTTCAGCACCTGGTTGAACAGGGTTGCCACAGTTTGCACAGAATGTTGTACCGTCGCCTACTTTAACACCACAATTTAAGCAAATAGCTTGATTTGGGTTTAATGGTTGTCCACAATTTTTACAAAACATTTTTCATATCCTCCAATACAAATCTTATAAATAAATTATACTATCGCAAAAATAGTATGTCAACAACAATTTATCCCTTTAACTGACTAAATTCAACATCCAATTCACAACAAAGCCAATCAAAATCACAACTAATATCCCTATATTAATGAATTTATTTTTAAATAATTTTCCATCGAAAAGCACATATAAGCCGAGAATTGGTAACGACCAGAACATTCTGTGATGCTGGAATGCAGAAATAAAATCAAATCTTAATGCAGAAAGCAAAGCCCTTGTCATTCCACATCCAAAGCATTCGTAGCCTGTTGCCCACAAAAACACGCAAGGAATATTCAACAATTTCCCAATTGAAACGCCTATAATAATAGCAAATCCTATCAAAAATTTCTCTTTTAAGTGCTTAATCTTTCTCATAACATCGTCCACAACACATAACCTTGATGCTCTAATTATATCACAAGAACAATAGTGCTTCAAGTGACTATTTCTTGACAAAATCTCAATATTACTGTTATCATATTAACGAAAAATTTGAGGTGATACTATGTTTTCAAAAACTATACGAGTGCTTGTTGCATTACTTATGCTCATTTCCCCTACATTACCACAGAAATTAAGTTTACCTGCAATTCCAAAAGGGCAGGAATTAGAGCTTGACTCACGATTTGAACTTGTGTGGGCTGACGAATTTGAAGGTGACAAACTTGATACATCAAAATGGTATTATCCTTGGTGGGAAACCCAGAGAAAAGGCGGTTTTTGGCACGAAGATATGGTAAGTGTTAAGGACGGAAATCTTGTTATTACAACAGCCTATTTTGAAAAACCGTTGGAAAACTATTATTACGACAAGTGGCACGACACAATCAACTTTAAAGACTACAAAGAGGGTTGGTACACGGGTTGTATTGAAACACGAGGCAAATTTGAACAGACTTACGGTTATTTTGAATGCAGATGTATTTTGCCAGAATCAACGGGGTTGTGGTCGGCATTCTGGATGATGAATGATGGTGTTTCAAATGTTGATGGTAGTGGTAAAGACGGCACAGAAGTTGATGTTTTTGAGTCTATGTACTATAAAGATGTGTGGTGGGGTGCAGGTGATGCCGTTATAAGCGGTATTCACTATGACGGCTATGGTGCAGACCACAAGGGCGACAGTATTGGCAAATGGTTTGCCAATAACCCTTATGAAGAATACAATACTTATGGCGTTGAATGGAACGAAAATGAATATATTTTCTATATCAATGGCATCGAAACAGGCAGACTATCCACGGGTGGTGTAAGTCAAAATCCTGAATATCTCATCCTTTCCTGTGAGGTTGCAGGTGAAAACGGTGTTGCAAATGCTGACCGTAACGGTACAGGTGAAATGAATATGAAACCCGGTGAAACAGCAGAATTTATTGTTGACTATGTGAGGGTTTATGAATACAAATAAAACAAGGGTGGTTTAATACCACCCTTTCATTTTACCTATTCAAAATAAATATTGCCAAGTTAAGATATCCTGCAAATGTTACCCACACAAGATATGGAATTAACAATTTACCTGCATTTTTATTGATTTTGTAGAAGAAATAAATGTTCGCGATAATTGCTAACCACAATAAAATCAACCACACAAAAGCAAAGAGAAATGCTCGCGCATTAAAGAAAATAATCGACCAGAAAAAATTAAAGAATAATTGCACTCCAAAACTTACAATCGCAGGTCGTTTATCCTCCCTTGTTTTCGTTATAGCTACAAGGTATAAAGCGAAACCCATCAAAACATAAAGTATTGTCCACACCACCGGGAAAAGCCAACTTGGTGGCGCTAATGCAGGTTGATTGATTTCCGTGTACAAATCCATATTCCCCGAAGTCAGGAGTGCTGAAACTCCACCTACAACCAACGGAATTGCTATGCAAATCAACAGTTTTTTCCACTCAATTCTCAATTAAATCACCCCTCACCATAATTTATGACAAAGTGAAGTTTGATATTCCTGACACTATAAAAACTGTCGCATCTGAATTGTTAAATCCTCTTCAAGATTGATAAGTCTTTTGCAGATGTCCTTAGACTTCTCATCGGCTGCAGCATATTGATTAAGATACATATTAAGAGACTTAACCCCCATATTGCACCCATCAGTAATCAAATCTGCGATGGTATGGTCGGATTCATTGATTACAAGTTTCATATTTGTTTTCATCCACGACATACTCTTTGCCATTGGATTTGGCTCTTTTCCATCGTCGTGATAATCATCTAGTAACTCCTGCAACTCTTTGTCGAGTTTACAATGCTCTTCACGATTGTCAGCAAGAGCCTTTCTGAGTTTTTCAGATTTTACATATTTCATCACATCATCAATGGACGAAACACCCATTTTAACCCCTGCATCACATTCCCTGAGTAGTTTTATTGTATCTTGTTCAATCATAATGATTCCCCTTTCTTTTTTATTAGTATTAACAGAAAATGGGGATATTATAATATAAAAATAGACGAGTACGGAAAATACTCGTCTTAATTATTTAGAATTCGCCGTGATAAGGCACAAGCAATCTTGCAACAGAATTTGTTATAAGTACTGTTGAATTATAAAGCGACATAACATCGCAGTTTTTGAATGTGTCCGCCGTTGTATGTATAAGTTTTGGTGTTGCGAGATTTTTATCCGCACCATTACTTCTTGAAGAATCAATAACTCTCCACGAGAATGACATTGCAGTCATACCTGCCTTTCGGAAAGGCATAAGGTCGTTATGTCCGGCACGGACTGCGGAATAATACGCATATTCACCAAGATTTCCAAGAGAAGTCTTTGCCTCGTCAACTGCCTTTGTGCCGATATTTGGTTTTGCAGCTGGTGCAGTATATTGACTGTTTGACATTGGCTCTGTACTGATTGCAATACAATATTTACCATTAGGGTCATAGGATTTATTTGGCTTTGCAGTCATATCCATATTATAAACCATTTTGTGTCTTGCTTTTTCTGTTGCTGTCAATGAGTTTACATAGTTTTTGGCACCGTAATAGCCTTGCTCTTCACCTGCAGTAAACAAGAATCTCAACTCTACACCATAGTCATCCTGTGTTTGTTTAAAGATTTTTGCAAGTTGCAATAATGTTGTAACACCGGATGAGTTATCAACGGCACCACTTGTATTGCTTACTGTGTCGTAATGTGTGACAATAAGAATTATATCTGCATTACTCTTTGATGTAGGAATAGTTGCCATAATATTTCTACCAACTACATCACCATGTTTAAAATCGATTTTCTTACAAGTTGAAGAATTAAATCCATAAGAAATTAAACGATTATAAAGCAAGTCTCCTGCTTTATTCTGGGAAGAATTCCACCAGTTTCTGATACCGATATCATTAACTAACCATTTAAGATTGTCTTCAAGGTCACTGTATGAAACCTTATCAGAGAAAGAAGAAATCCACTTTTGTTTAAGTTCTTCCTGAGTTGGCATATCTTTTGGTGGCTGCTTTGGTTTTTCTGTTGGCAAAAGTAATGGAGTAGAACCTGCTGCAGCTTTAAGAATCATACGTGCGTCCATAGCAGAAAGTCTACCATCATCAATATAATCCGCATAGTAATATTCTTCTGCCGATGGTGTTTTTAGTCCTGCTGCAAACATCAAAGTCAAACGAGCATCCATCGCTGTTATACTGCCATTTTTATTAACATCACCTAAATAATAAACGGTATTTTCTGTTTCTTCGGCATATGCAAGTAAAGAAAAACTTTGTGCTGAAAACAGCAAAACTATTGTCATTAAGATTGAAACTATTGCCCTAAATTGCTTCATATTTTTTGATATCTCCCATGAGGTTTTTGAATACTGATATAAAAATACCAGACCAAAATATTATAAACTCTTTATAGTTTTAAGTCAATAATTTACTATCAATATTCCAAATATTTTTTATAATCCTCGAACAACACGGTGCTGTTTGGATGTCCTGCAAAGGCTTGAGAATTCTTTGAATTCATCAGTCCAAGATACTGATAACCAAGAATTTTATCAGCATAGGGTGCAATATTTTCAATCTGTTTCTTTATGCGTTCAAAAGGTGCAGGAATCAAAGCACTTTTGTAAACCATTCCCTCAAAATCAAAAAGTTCAATATCTGCCCATAGTTCTGAACGACCTGCTTTATCGTGTGCAATTCTCAACTTTTCAAAAAGCCGTTTTGTACGGTCAACCTTAGTCTTTTTAACACCAACCTCGTCCTGATAAGCGATAAAATCCACATCAAGTTCAGTCAGTTGACGGATAAACTTATTGTTCGCCCACACAAGATTTGTGCCATAAGGCGCAATAAGAGTCTTTTTATCAGGTGTTAACAAATGGCATCTTGCGGAGCAAAGATTTACATAATTCATAAAATCCTGCGAATATTTAAGGATTATACAAGTTTCATCAGGAAAATACCAACCGTAAAAGCTCTTGTGATGACCATAAAGTGCCGTCAATTCCTCCATAGCCCTGAATGAACGGTCAATAACCGCTTTACTTGTGATATTCTCATTGGCTTTTCTCCAATCGCCATAAAACCCATTACCTAAAAAGACTTTAACTCCACAATTATCAGCTTCACAAAGCAATTCTTCAATGGGGTCAGCACAAGGAATATCAGCAAAAGGGAAAACAGACGATTTAAAATAGCACTTATCATAAAGTGCCGTCGCCATTACAACAATATATTCCATTCCAACTGAAGAAATCTCACGAACCTTCTGTCGCCAATTTTCTGCCGTAAATTTTTCAAGTGCAGGATTCCAATATTTCCCTTCAGGAATATTATGATGAAGAAATTCAAAAAACGTACCATCAATTTTTCTGTTCATTTTTCCACCTCGCCAATCGAGTTATTTGGATTACCCCATAATTCTATCACATAACCTGAATATTTTCAACAAATCATCTGTCCGACTTTATATATCTCAACAGTATTACACCCTTTATCATCAACAACAAAAATGCTACAACTACAGCATACACCTGTCTTGTGATGGCAAGAAAAAGCACCATTATAACGCCGATTAACATTGATAACTCCATTAGCAGTTTATTACCTTTCTCCACCTTCATTCTTGTAAGCAGTACTTTTACAAATCCGAGAGCAACCAGAAAAACAAATCCACCCCAACAAATCACTTTATTTAATAATGATGCTTGTGTGTAGCTTAACAGATTTACAGAGTACACAAAATCATCAATTGTGTCAGGATATAAAGGTAAAATAATAAGTACTACTGAACACAGGTCAACTATTCCAAACAACAAATCACACATATTTTTTATATTGAATTTATTCTCTTTTTCAGCAATAGAGAGTAGCTTTTCGCTTGACAACAACTCGTCAATCGATACTGAAAAGAATTTTGATATTTCCTTTAATGAGTCAATATTGGGGTAACCTCTCCCCGACTCCCATTTTGAAACAGCCGTACGGGACACATATAAAGCCTCTGCCAATTCTTCCTGAGTAAGTCCCTTTTTCTTTCTCAGTTCCTGAAGCTTTTCGCCGAATTCCACAACACAACCCCCTTGTAAATACAAAACAAACCTGCGCTCAAAAAAATTGAGCCAATAATATCCGTCAACCAATGCACACCCGAAATCAGTCTTCCAATTACCATAAAAGCGGAAAAAGAACCTGCAAAAATCATAATAAGCTTCTTAAGAATTTCACTTTTTACTCTGCGATTAGCTTGAAAAGCCAAAGTCGGCATAACACCCAGCACAAGCAAGGTTGTTGACGACGGATAAGACGCTTCCATAAATCCGTTAATGAAAATCGGTCGGTAATTTATTGGTATCATCTCAAAAATCAGATAAAAGAATACTACTATATTATAATATATCCCCAAAAGTCGAATGTCAAAATCAACTTTAAACAGATTTCTTCGTTTGAGCCATTGAACAAGTCCAAGAAAGCCGAAAATCATACCAATGAACACAGGCACAAGTCCCAACCAGTCTGTAATAGTGTAAAGAGTCATATTCACACCCGTCATTTTGTGAAACCATGTATTGAATGTTGCAAATCCAACATTTGTCCCGTTTAACCCTACAGACTGAACATCCATCGTCTGTATGAGCATTGTCCATATGGCAAATGCAATAATAAAGATTATTCCTGAATATAATGATTTCTTGACCTTTGTTTTCATGCTTTGAATCCTTTCTGTTTTCGTAATATAATACCTACAAAATAGCAGAAAACAAATAGAATATAAAGCAATTCAGCGTGACAATCGTGACACTTTTCGTGTCATAACAAAAGAAACCCTTGAAAATCAAGAGTTTCCGTAAAATATAATACTAAAAAACTTTTTTCAAATTCTTTTGAAGTTTATTTTCAATATAGCCTTGTGATTTATAAAATTTATGAGCTTTTTCTCGTTCAATCCCTGAGCAGAGGCGAATTCCAACTGCACCATTATCTTTTGCCCAAATCTCACCTTGATTTAACAAAGCTGAACCCACACCCATTCGTTTGTAATCATTGTTAACTGCAAGTCCTAAACAATTCTTATAAGTATCTGTGTAAATCACATCATAGCTTGTCAGGTGAATGTAACCAACAACTTTATCGCCAATATCTGCAACAAGAATTACTTGTGTTTTATCATTTAAAACTGCTTCAAGATTATTTCTTTGTTTATCTAAATCGTAATCATATCCAAGACTTGTTTTATTTATATAATATATGTCCTCTGCATCAGAAATTACAGCTTGTCTAATAATATATTCTTTATCCATTATATATCACCCCAAAAAAGCATTTTTTATAGTATAACAAAACAAAGCATCGTAATCAAGCAAATTAAAGTATAAAAAGAAACCCTTGAGAAATCAAGGGCTTCTGTAAGGTAAAATGTTTTTTATTTATGTCTTAATATTTTCATTTCTTCTAATTCACAAGGAGTAGTGATTGATTTTAATGCATTATTGTCTAAATTTAGAAAACCAGAATATATTTCTTCAATATCACTATCATCATCGTAACATTTGAAACAATCAACTTCCTTATACAAGGATATCTCAACATTATCTCCATTAATATTTGTATATTTATCAATATACGTTTCAACATACTTATCTGCTTTTTGATATGCCTCATCAAAAGAATCTGCGTTTATTTTTAAAATCTGTTCCTCGTATAACACTTGTGGCTCTTGACTGTGAACAACATATTTATAAACTAATTTAACACCAAACACATCTTTCTTCATAAAAAACACCTCTTATAAAGATTATATACATCAGTTATATAAAAGTCAAATCATAAGTTCGAGTCCAACAAGTACTGAAAGGTGCTGTCACGAACTTTAATCATAAATTTTAGGTATAAAAATAACAGAAACCCTTGATTTCTCAAGAGTTTCTAAAAATCAAACGTCCCTTTCGGTCAGAAACATTATTCACTATTCATTAGCGAAGCGACTTCATTATTCAATATTCATTTAAAAATCCGTTCTACCTTAATGAATAATGAATGTTGAATAATGAAAAATGAATAATACAAACAAAAATCCGCTCTCTTACGAGAACGGATTTTCGCTTGTGTCTGTGTAACGAAAATCAAACTGATATTATTTAATTATTATTTCATTTCTCTGCACTTGTTTTTAATGTATTCGGTCTTACTTCGTTTATTTTTTCAGATGAATACGTGGGATACCCCATCAAAGGCGCTGAAGTAACATACCTATATCCCACTACCCAATTTTCATTCCAATCTTGAGGTAATAAAACTTGTTCTGCACCGCCAGGAAGTATTGTTCCTGATAACAATTTCACCGGAGCGACTATACCGATATTCAAAACAACACCTTTTGGCACCATAATTTTTTCTTCAATATATAATGCATTTTTCCATTGAGGATCAAGTGCTAATCTAAGTTTTACATCAATTCTTGATTCAGCAAACTCTGTCGTAGCAAAAGAACCCAATTGTTTTGCACCAGCAGTTCCGGAGGGTGTCAATCCATATACCCTATACAAAATTATATCATCAATAGTAATATAGCTTTTATATTCCTCATTTTTAAAACTTTTAATTATAGTTTCAGGTAACTCTTGTTTTTCTGTTTCAATTACATTCAATCTATTAAGAACCGTTTTATATTTTTGATTCGTTTGACCGGACTTAAAGCCATAACCTATTTTTTTAAATTCATCCCATGACCACTGCATAAATATCTCCTAAAGCACAACATACTATCGAAACGAAAATCAAACTACTTATTTTTGATTTTACATATATTCGCAATTATATGTTCTCGTTATTCATCTTCTAATATCTTCAACACCCGCTCTACTTCTTCTATGTGTTGTGAATTCGTAACCAGAAATTCATCCTTAGCTTGCTTGTAATATACCTTAGCCGTCTTTTTGTCATCAGCTGCCATATACAGCATTCCATAAGAACAATATATTGTTCCTTGAACTTCGTGATCGAGATAATGTTGGTGATTAATAGAATCGAGCATATCTTGAACCTCATTAAACACTGCATTATCTTTTATTATAGAATCTTGATTATATAAAACTACTCTATTGCAGAAATTTATTGTGAGCATAATCTGACTATCACCAGAAAAATTTTTCTGCTTGAGTTCCTTGCGCAACAAGTCCAATGCTTCTTCGTTTTTTCCAAGATTCCATAGCGCAAGTGCCATTCCATTTACTACCGCCGCTTGTTTATCCTGTACCAAATCCCACTGCTCTTCACCCACCGTTTTGAAAATACGATTTGCATTTTCAAAGGAATCAATGGCATCGTGATATCTCTCGTTATGCAAATAGGCATTGGCACAAGTACCCTCAATCTCTCCTTTTTTCATCAAATCATATCCATATTCATTTCGTAATCGCTCTAAAGCAGAAAGACTCTCCTCCAATCTTCCGCTCTTATAGAGTCGGATTGCTTCTTGAATTTTCTTCTCATATTGGGATTGCATGTTCTCTATTGGCTGTTGCTTAAACATGTCTTTTAACAGTGTACGGACTTTTGATAGCCATTCGATGTCCACTTGAACACCTGTCAGATAATTCAAACCTTCCTCAGCTTTTTCTAAATACGCAAGCGCAGATGCATATTCTTTGATTCTAAAAAAATACTCAAATATACTATAATAAAGTGCATACTTCTCCTTCGTATGAATAAATGTTGGCATATTCTGTTCTGCATAGTTGACTATTATTTCAGCTTTCTCTAAATCCGACTGATTTATAAACAGCTGAAGTAATATCGCAAGTTGATTAGCAACTCCACTCGTATCCCCTAAAGAGTATTTTATTTCTATCGCCGCTTTGAAATGTTCAATTGCACGACTCTGATTATCCTCTATGATGCACCAACAACCCATATTATTTTCGCATCGTCCAACTCCCGCCTTGTCTTCGTGTTTACGATACTTTTCCTTAGCCAATTCCATCAATTCCCATGCTTGTTTTCTGCTTCCACAACGGTATAATTCATTAGCCTCGGTAGCAAGAACCTGCGGGGACTTATCCTGAAAATCATTGCATACTGTTGGATTATTCATCAGCCTCAAATAATCCAAATGGCTTTTCACATCCTCAATATCATTTTTGTCTATTACTACCAGTAATTGAGCCGCACATTTTTCCGCATCATCAAAAAACTTGTTTTCAAAAAGAGCTCGAACACCGTTAACTCCAGCTGAAGCGATTTCTTTTTTGTCTCCACACTCTTCCAAAACGCGCAGGCACTCCTCAAAGTGATATACTGCGTGCTGTACATCCCCTATTTTTGATCGAAGCCTTGTAAATTCAGAATGCGACCATCCAAGCTTTATCTGATCTGCACGGTCTCCTAAGTCAATAATTTGAGAGAAATATTTTTCCGCCGCAACATAGTTTGCCTGTTCCATCATTGCGCATCCCAGCAGATACCACGCGTCAGACCTCTGTATATCAGTACCTACTGCATCAAGATAACACAACGATAAATCTTCAAGCCGCAACCAATCCTCATTTTTTAAATAATCTCGACACAATTGAGCAAACAACACCGGAATGAATTTTTTTTGCTTTTGTAATTCAAGAAAAATGATCAACTGTCGCACAGGGTTGTCCACTTTTTTTTGCAGATTGTGGATATATGCCTCTGTAAATTCCTGATTAATATCTCCAGTTCTTTCCTGATATTGCTGAAAAAGTCGCTCGTGTTGCTGTTTCAGTACGGTACGCCCCACATTCTTTAACACACTACTGCTGATGGACAAAGCTTGCTCGGCAAGATAATATTCCCCAATCATCATTCGAACAGCACATTCTTCATGAAGAATCTCTGCTAGTGTATCTAAACGTCCTTCATTTTTCGCATATTCCTTACTGATACGCAACGCATTCAAATATTGGTCATAGTCCCCATTCGATTGAAATTTTACACGTCCCAGATTAAATGTAACTATGCTATGCATTGGAATAGTTGGTTCATCCTGTATTAATAAATGCGCCTTTTCAAACATCTCTTCGGCTTCTTTCAAGGTATCTTTTTTCTTTAGAACGCCCATATAATAATACACAACACCCAAATTTAGGTATGCGGTAGCCATATTTTGTGCATATTCCAATTTCTGCGCTCTCTTTAAATCAGGAAAAATCACCATTTGATTGTTATGTTGTAATTTCTGATTTAAATCATTTAGTCGCTGATGGCATTGAATGACCGCATTATAGCAGCGAATACTTCCTTCAAAATCCTCCTCCAATAATTTCTGGCGCGCTAAAGCATTAATTCCCAACGCTGAAAATATATTCAGTTCCGACCAATCTAATTTCTTCTCATACAATTGTGCGAGCGATGTAGCGCCTTCATAATCTCTAATCATTTCCAACATTGTAAGGCAGTAACCAATACACCCGTGCGTGCCAATATATGCAGAAGAAAACAGTTCTTCAATCCTCTGGTCTAATATTCCAGCATAGTTAAGAGACTTGTCTTTTTTAGTATTGTTTTTGATTTTCTCATAATCAACACCTACAGATGTAAAGAATTCTGAAAGTTCAGCCACTTTCACATAAACCTGATCTGGGTATTTCTTTTGTAATATAATTACATTCGGATTGGGTTTAGAGTTAGGATGAACGATCCATGTCAGTGTATTTCCATTTTCCAGTGCCTGCATAAAAGGAATATAGTTAATATCAAATTCCAAATCTGAACCAGAAAAACCAAGCACTATGATTTCACTGTCCACAAATGTTTCCTCGAGAAGATATAATTTTTCATCAGATAACCCTATCGCTTTTTGGCTTACTGTATCAATTAAGGTTTTGTGGTCATGTACAGAACCATGAATTTTAATCAGTTTGCATGTCGCTGTTCCTGTTGATTCATAAAATTCTTGCTTATGCACAACTGTGTATAGTGGCACAGCCTCTTTTCTAAAAGCTGTTTCGATTAATGTGTCAAAATTAGTGGTGACCACAGTTTTTAATTTTTCCTGTCGCGCTAATTCGGCTAATGCAAAATGATTGGCATTAGGATTTGCGCCATCCAACAACTCTAATAAAGGAAAATAACTCTGTCCCGCACCTTGAGATACTACTAACTGAGATATACACTGAACAGGCAATTCCTTTTCAACATCTATTCTGGTTAGTATTTCAGATGCTTCTGGACACAATTTCAGCGCCTCTTTTTTTATTTGCTTAATCAATTTTTCATTGTATTCCCACCAGCTCGGTAAATTAGACGGAGGATCAACGGAAATGCCTGCTCCAGCTATAATTACATATTTTTTCATACTAACCTCCACAAAATATTTTCGACACAAGCAACTTATATCTACACTGATAGTAAAGAATCCGACTCCCAATCATTTTCACTAGTTCATACACCGTTTTCATATCTTTTCTCCTTGTTAAAGAACGCGCATTAGTGTGGTTAAGGAGCAAAAGTCTCTATGACTTCAGAACATACTAATCTCACTACATAATTTGCATCAATTTCACATTTTGATATTATGTAGTTTCTTGTTGTTTCTGTAACATTTTCTGACAAATAAATATTTTTCATTATTAAATTTTTAATATACGCATTTTCAGTATCCACAAGATTTATCAATTTATTGTTGATAATACTCTTATTGTCAGGATTTCTCAACAACGCTAATATAATTCTTGTTGTACCCCATCTTATATCTAGATTGTCTGAGTTTATCCACTGTAAACAATTTTGTAAGATAACAATTTCAATATCTCTAGGAAACATAACCGATGTGTTATTATCTAAATATTTCGAAATCATATTAACAACGGATATTGTCGTTGGAATATCATCTCGCAAATACGGAAACAATTCTAAAAAGCTTAAATAAGTATCCTTTCCCATAGCAGTATATAAAAGCTGTAAACCTATTTTTAAAGATATTTTATTGATGTTAGAAAGCATATTAGCACTTTCAGCTATTTCAATCTCCTCTCTTTTCTCAAACAAAGTTTCAAAGATTGATATATTTCTTTTATAATCATCATTAAAATTAAAAACAATAGTTACTAAAAGAGAAATTGCATCAAGCTTTGTAGATAAACTTTCTTTAGATATCAAAAGAGTATCGGATACTGCACGAACAACTGAATCCATAATCTCAGGCGAGCATTTCAACTCTTTCGTGGTGAGTATAGACCTTATAACAGCTATATCCCTTACACCTCTACCGAAATAGGTTCCGTTTTTACCCTGTGTTTCATTATTTTTGCGAACATTTTCTACATATTGTTGTACAAACACCGGTAAATCACTTTGTTCATTTTCTGTCGTTTCTAATTTGTAATCACCATCATAATATTTAGGAAGATATTCAGAAATGCTTTTATCCATTTCTTCAGTCAAAGCCTTATTCTGTTTTCTGAATGTACACAAAAACATAGGTGAATAATTTATTTGTTCTCTTTCTTTGTCATCCCGCAAAACAGTTACGATATGCTCAATAAGTTTTTTTGCAAAAGATTCACTCATTTTGTTTAAATTCACTCTGTTAAGAAACTTAAACATATCAAGATACCATCTACTATAGTGTTTTTCTATAAATATGCAGCAAATCTCAGAAACAACATCATGCGACATTCGATGCAAAACACCAGATAAACAATAAAAAATATTTTGCCCAACAAAAACAATAGAATTTTCATCATTAAGCCAATCTTTTATTTCTTTTATAAGCAAACTTTCATATTCTTTATACTTATCATCATCAAGGTAATATCCGACCGCACCAAATCCAATTAACTCGCTAATTACTTTTTTATATTTAACAGGATGATTGTTGCAATATGCCATTACCTCGTTCGCATCTTTATCCGACATATTGTTCAGTATTTCCGGATAAGAATCTAAAAGCAATTTAACGTCTTTTTCATTACCTGTATATACAGCAACCTTTAGCATATTAAGTTTGAATGACCAGTCATCATATCTATTACTTAAATAGAATGCACAATTCTTAATTTTCTCATGCAATAGTAAAATGTGTGTCAATGAACCATTGTAAAGAGAAACAATATATGAACTTGCAATCAAATCTCCATATGGCTCTAAATTATTCCCCATTGAAACGGTATATGGTGAAACCGTTTTTTCCTTATATAACCCCTCAATATATTTCTCGTTTAATGCTTCATTAATTCTATCAAGAATAGGATAGTATAATTCTTCACTGCTTTCAGTTAATTCTTTTTGAGCTTCACTTTCAGAATAGCTGTTTTTGATTATTCCCAATGTCACGTTTTGATTTCTTAAATCAACAAGAATATCCTTGATTAGCCAAGATGGGCATTTTGTTTCCTTGGCGAGTTTTAGTACCGATTGTAAATCTTCAACACATTTTTCAACATCACCTAAAAAATATGACTGTATGGCCTGCCAGCGCATTTTTACAACCTCAAAATGTTCTTTTGCTTGACACTTAGCAAGACATTCTAAAAACATCCCCGTATTGAATTGTTTAATAGATTCACCTTCCAAGAGTACCGATAAAAATCGAAGACCCCACTCATCTATTTCACTTGTATTATTCTCATCATCAGGAAACGCTCTATATGATTCACCAATTATATGTTCTAAAAGATAAATCTTACATTTATCTATGTTTTTCAAAACTGTTTTAGGCATTGTCGGAATATCCGCTTTTTCGGAACCTATAACATCAATTCCTTGATAGTCAAAATCACCATTAATATCTCTTTCAGTGATTTTATTTGTACAATAATAGTGATAAATATCCACAATGTCATTAATAAGCGACTGCGCTCCATCGCAACTCAATTCATCAAACTTGCTAATTGTTTTACTTTTGGCATGTTGTGCACCCATTAGTCCTATCTCAACAGCTGTTTTATCTTTAGAGTTTTCATCGCAGAAATAATAAAGTGCTTTAATTCCGTGCTTTTTTACTGTATCAATTTCTACTTGTACACCCGTGGTAACACCATCAGCGTTATCAATCAAAAAAATACAAACATCGCTATCTTCTAGCGCCCAAGTATAGTGAGAACCCGCTGTTAATGTTGAAGCTCCTTTGTTCTCAAATAAATATACCTCTGCTAAGTTTGTACCTTCTATTACATCTTTTAACTCTGCTCGAACACGATCATACTTTCCATTATCACCACATATGGAACTTATAAAAACTTTGATTTTTCTCTCAGGTATTATAGGTTTTTTTATCAGAAGTTCCTTTGCCATAAAACAAACCTCTCTTTAACATAACTTATTGTTTTTATTTTATCATATTTTGTAGCAACTCGCAACACAACCATATTCAATAATAAGCACTTATAAAACATAATCATATACTTCAAATAACTGAAAAAATATAAAAGAGAGATTTACTAATCAATAAATAGTTAGATGTCCTTTTGTTAATTTTATGATACAATGGCCCTTCAATTTTATTTTAGGAGGGTTTTATCATGAAAAAATACTATTCAGATGAAACAAAAAATCAAACAGTCCAAGAATTTATTAACGGAAAAAGTGTATCTAAGATACATGCTGAAACCGGAATTTCAAGAAGTACTATATATTCTTGGATTGAATCCCAAAAAGAAAAATTCACAAAAGCAGACAAGATTAACCTCAGAGATTATCGTGAACTTATTGCAAAATGTGAAAGGCAACAAAAAATTATTCAAATTTTAAAGGACTCGCCTTGCACTGCTTCATCTCCATTAAGAGAAAGATACAATGTGATTAAAGCTTTCAAAGATACATATAGCGAAACATTATTATGCGATGCTCTTAATGTGTCTAAAGGAAGTTATTTTAATCATATTTTCAGGAATAAGAATGATGCAAGCCAATATGCAGCTAAAGTTGAAGAAATGACACCAATTATTGAACAAATATATCACGAATCAAATCAAATATATGGTCCGGGTAAGGTTCACGCCATACTTAAGGACAGAGGCTATACCATCAGTATTAATGTCGTTTCAAGAATAATGCATCAAAAGGGATTGTTCGCTATCAGGACGAGTTCTAAAACATTATATGATCAAGAGCAAAAACGGAAAGAAAATATAGTAAAACAAAATTTCACTGTAAAGAAACCAAATGAAGTGTGGGTAAGTGATGTTACATACCATAAGTTTAATAATACGATTTTTTACATCTGTGTAATAATTGATCTATATGCCCGAAAAGTTATTGCTTATAATACATCTAATTCGAATAACACCAGACTTGTAAAAAGAACTTTAAAAGAAGCATATGAAGAGCGAAAACCTGATGACGGGTTGATTTTCCATAGTGACAATGGTTCAAACTACACATCTAAATCATTTATGAAATATTTGAAAGAATTGAACATAACACAATCATTTTCACGTCCACACATTCCATATGACAACTCAGTAGTAGAATCATTTTTCAAATACATGAAAGCTGAAGAATTATATAGAACAAAGTACAAATCTGAACGAGAGTTTAAAGAATCTTTAGCGAGATATATGACTTTCTATAATACAGAGCGACCTCATTCAATTATTAAATATTGGACACCGGATAAATGGGAAAGTAAGTATTGGAACAAAAATAATTGTACATAATCGAACAGTTTTATATGCAAAACCTCAAATATAAATAAAATTGTTTCAGAATTTAATGAGACAAGAAAAGCTTGTACGATAAATACATCATAAAAAGCCCCGATATTACGGGACTTTAAAAGAAAAACAGACTTCTAATCGAACACTTTGGTTCAGATTTCGAAGTCTGTTCAGATG
>JAGAMK010000019.1 GCA_017624735.1 Clostridia bacterium | reverse complement strand
TCCGGTGGCGGTGGTGGCGGTGGTTCTTATTCTTCTACTACAATCACTGTAGTTGATAAGGATAATAAGAACGTATCCGTTTCAAAATCCACATCAACAACAAAGGCAACTTTGACATTACCTACAGGCAAGAAACTCACTGATGATAATTATTATACTATCACAGTAAAATCTTCAGGAAAAGTTAAAGCCGATTATGAAGTTGTTTTAAAGGACAGAAGTGGTAACGAAGTTAAAGGTAAAACCGATGCAAACGGTGTTGTAATGTTACCGGGTAAAAAGCACACTGCGTATATCTTTGGATACCCTGATAGCACATTCAGACCTGAAGGTAATATGTCACGTGCTGAAGCGGCAGCCATCTTCGCAAGACTTATCTCTGAAGCAAAGGGCGAAAAGATTTCCGGTACATCCACTTCATTCAAGGATGTATCTAAAAACGAATGGTACATTAACTATATTTCTTATCTTGAAAAATATGAAATTATCAAGGGATATTCGGATAAAACATTCCGTCCCGATGATTTTGTATCAAGAGCAGAATTTATTGCAATGACAGTAAGATATTATGACCTGTTTAACGATGTATCTTTCACTGCTACAACCGTAAAATATACAGATGTTCCGAGCAGTTATTGGGCGGTAAAAGAAATCGCATATGCAAAGAACACAGGATGGCTTAACGGTTATGCAGATGGTACATTCCGTGGTGATAACAACATCACTCGTGCCGAAGTTGTTGCAGTTGTAAACAGAGCTACAGGCAGAAGTGCAGACATTGATTATATCAATAAAAACTTCACTAAGCTCAATAGATTCACTGATGTAAACGACAGTAGCAAATGGTATTTTGCGGACGTGAACGAAGCAGCAAATGAACATATCGGCATTACAACTTCTGAAGGTGAAACTTGGACTAAATAAAAATCTCTTATGTTGGGGGTGATGCAAAATGCAAGATGAAATCAATGAAAAAACTATTGTTCTTGCAATAAAAGGTGCAAAACTTTCGGGCCGAGTTTTGGCTATGGCTATGCGTGAATATTTAAGGCATAAACATAATAAGCCAACTGAACTGAAAAGTGGCAAACACTCCCTAAAGGAACTGATGAGGCATGGTGGGTCGTACTCAAGTGTTGAAATAAGCAAAAAGAATATCAAATCCTTTGATAAAGTCGCAAAAAAACATAAGATTATGTACGGCATTGAGAAGGATAAAACACAAGACCCACCAACATACTATGTCTTCTTTCAGTCCAATAACAAAGATGCTTTCGAGTATGCTTTCCGAGAGTACACAGCAAAGGTGTTAAAACACAAGGAAAAACCTTCTATTCGGCAAAAACTGAAGAACTTCAGAGAGCAAATCAAGAACGAGCGAACGGCAGATAGAGATAAGCACAGAAGCAGAGATATTGAGCGATGAATTTAAAATCAAAACTCAAGTCTAAGCTCAACAAAAAACTTATCTTAAAAAATCTTCCATTCGCTTTTTTTATATGGATTGGAGATAAAATCTCATACTCCTGTCGGCACAGCAGCAACTTCTTACTTGGGATAGTCGATGGGATTTCAAAGATGTTCAAACCACCGTTGTTTTCTTTCAATATCACCGATATTTTAATTGGTATTTTGGTTGCAATAGCAATGAAGTGGTTTATCATCATCAAAGGAAAAAATGCGAAGAAATTTCGTCAAGGAATCGAATATGGTTCTGCACGTTGGGGTAACGCAGATGATGTTGCTCCCTACATTGACGAAAACTTTTATAACAATATTATCCTAACCCAAACTGAGCGTTTGTCTATGAATAGCCGTATGGCAAACCCCGATTATAACACAAATAAAAATGTGTTGGTAATTGGTGGTTCAGGTTCAGGTAAAACAAGGTTTTTTGTAAAACCGAACCTGATGCAGATGAACAGTTCATATGTGATAACAGACCCCAAGGGTACTATTCTTATCGAATGTGGGAAAATGCTTGTAAAGGGTGGTTATAAAATCAAGGTGCTTAACACCATTAACTTCAAAAAATCATTACATTATAATCCCTTTGAGTATATTCACGATGAAAAAGATATTATGAAATTAACAAATACTCTTATTCAGAATACCAAAGGTGAAGGAGAAAAAAACAGTGAAGATTTTTGGGTGAAAGCAGAACGACTTTTGTACAATGCCCTAATCGGATATATTTGGTATGAAGCTCCTGAGGAAGAAAAGAATTTCACATTGCTTTTGGATATGATAAATTCCTTTGAAGTCCGTGAAGATGATGAAAACTTTAAAAATGCCGTTGACAGAATATTTGATGAATTGGCAGAACGTGACCCCGACCATTATGCAGTCCGTCAATACACAAAGTTCAAGTTAAGTGCCGGAAAAACTGCTAAGTCAATCTTAGTAAGTTGCGGTGCAAGACTCGCCCCTTTTGATATAAGGGAACTCCGTGAACTTATGGAATATGACGAATTGGAACTTGATACATTGGGAGATACAAAAACTGCTTTATTTATCATAACAAGTGATACTGATAGTACATTTGATTTTGTCACGGCATTTGTTGTATCACAGCTTTTTAATATTCTTTGCACTAAGGCTGATGATGTGTACAACGGCAGACTTCCAATCCACGTTAGATGTCTTCTTGACGAGGTTGCAAATATCACCATTCCCAACCTACATCGAATATTAAGTGTTATCCGAAGCCGTGAGATTTCGGCAGCACTTGTAATTCAAGCCAAGAGTCAGCTCAAGGCAATTTATAAAGAAAATGCAGATACCATCTTCGGTAACTGTGACAGTGTACTTTTCTTGGGTGGTCGTGAGCAAAGTACTTTGAAAGATTTGGCTGAAACTTTAGGTAAGGAAACTATTGATATTTACAACACATCTGAAACTCGAAGCAATCAAAACTCATACGGCATGAACTACCAAAAACTTGGTAAATCCCTTATGAGTGAAGATGAAATTGCTGTTATGAAGGGCAAGAAATGTATTTTGCAACTTAAAGGATGCAGACCGTTTTTGTCAGATAAGTTTGATATAACGAAGCATCCGAACTATAAGTACTTATCGGATTTTGACAAAAAGAACGCATTT
>JAGAMK010000018.1 GCA_017624735.1 Clostridia bacterium | reverse complement strand
CTGGTGAGTTGGGTGAAAGTTTTACAACCTGTCCCTTTAGTGCCTGTACCAACGGTGCGTATTCTGCTTCGGGGTCACAGATGAAAATATCATCACCTGTAACGAGATAAACATTTGTCATTTCTCTCTTAGCAAAAAAAGACTTACCACTGCCCGGAGAACCTAATATAAGTCCGTTGGGACATCGTAAATCTTTTCTATCAACCATTATGATATTGTGAGAAATTGCATTTAATCCGCAGTATAGAGCTTCATCACTATCAGAGAACATTTCCTGTGTTAAAAACGGAATAAATATTCCAAGACCTCTTGTTGACATCACACGTTCAATCTCTACAGGATTTATACCTATAGGAACACTTGCCATAAGGCCACCTTCCTGTTGGAAGTCAAGTCTTCTTAGAGGATAGTTTCTTTGCTGACCTATACTCTGAACAGAGAAGACATCCAACTCAAGCTGCTTCTTCGTAGGTGCAGTATTCATAATAAAAACAGTGATTTTAAAGAGTCTTTCACTATGGGACTGTAATGCTTCCAAAAGTCCAAGAGCATCATCACCGAAAGAGTTAATATCCGGTGGAAGTATATCCATATCATAACCGGAGCGAACTGCTTTCTTTTGTTCTTCAATCTTCATCTTGTTAATATCCGTAAGTTTCCTTTTTATCATTTTGATAGCTTCCGTTTGGTCTATTGGTTGGAAGTGGATATTTACAGCAATATTTTTATCAAAATCAAGAAATTCCTTTAAGACTGTATCCCAAATTTCTGTTGTGATTATCTCCATTACGGTTACTGCACCGAAAGTAGAACCCATTTTGAAAATCTGAGCATTGTCCCTTGGGAAGTAGAAGGATGATGGTGCGATGAAATCCTTTGATGAAAGTCCTGTCTGTGCAATCATATTCCAATTAAAGTTAAATTTATTATTATCATACTGATTGAAGCATCTGTGCAATAGTTCCAAACGTTCCAAGCCGTTAAGAACATATGAACGGACTCCAAAGACTTTGAATTTGTTCATAATATCGTGCTCAATGGTTTCAAGTTTATGCTTTGCCATTTTAATGTCATCAGCATAAATTCCAAAAGTAACAAATTTGCGTTTCTCAATGCCGTTGTTTCCTTTGGCAAGCTGATTTTCAAGCATTTGATTATATTCGACACGTATATAGTCAAAGTCATCGTTCTGAAGCGGAATACGAATTGCTTTTTCATATTTCTTAACATCCATCTGCAAATTCAAAAAAGAAAGCTGAATGTGGATAGATTTATCAAAGTGATTTAAGAATTTGCAATAACTACCGTAAATAGAGTCTTTATCGCTATCTGAAGCATACTTATAGTTGATGTCAAAAAAGTGTATTGTTTTCGTGTAAAAATTGTTTGTAACAACACAAATTCCATCGGGACGCATTTCTTTATACGCAATAGTATCTTGTGCCGACATCGCAATTTTACCTTGCATTTTTGCCTTTTTTACCGCATCTGCTAACTGTCTTTTTTGTTTTAGGGACAGTGGCTTGTTTTTGGGGATGCGGATTTTTGTATTCTGAGCCGACAATTCTCTCAACCTCCTTTTCTAATTCGATTTGTTTTTCTATAGCTGAGTATAGATTGTTGGTTCGGTAAGGTCTTATATCCGGTTTCTTAAATCTGAAAATTATATAATTTTTTATGATTTTTTCTAAAGGTTGTCCGTTTTTTTCATACATTGCAAAGAAGAAGCAAGGCATAGAAGTCACAAGCAGACATAACACCGCGCCTGTAGAACCAAACACATTTCTTGTGAGCAAGTATGTGGGAATACCTATGGCCCCGGCTAAGCCGAAACAGATAAGTTGCCTTTTTGTAAGATTAAATGCAACTTTTGTTTTAATTTTTGCTAAATCCTTCGGGATTCGTACATATGGCATCTATAACACTCCTTCCTTAATGTGCGTTGAATATGGACTTGGAAATCGTTCCTGTTTTAAACAGAGTAAAGCAAAGAACAACCGTATATGCTGCCACAGAGAAAATCGTGGAATGAATATTGGATGTTGCTGTAAAACTGTTCACAAGTGCCGCATAAATTCCTACACACACCATAATAAAAAATCCTTGAAAACCTAACGCAATAAGACCTCTTAAATAGTTGCTGCCGACCTGACCCCATTCTCGGTTTGTCATAGTGGCAAAAGGTATTGCTCCTACAGAACTATATAAATAAATTTCTATCATTCTGCCGAAAATGACGACGGTTATACATATCGACAAAATTTTCATACACAGACTTACAAGAGCTGTTTCAAGCATTAGTGCAAATAATTCGCCTGTACCCATCGCTTCCAAGGTGGTTCGTATATCGGTTAGTGCCGATGATATGTCGATGTGAGTATTCGAGGCTATGACAGATGAACTGTTCTGTACAATGTGCTGTCCCACATCAAATACTGCCATTATAATATCAAAAGTATTTGTTACGATTACAATAGCAACACACGCCTTGAAAAAATACTTAAAGAACATAAAAGTATCTACATCGTGCATATTGTTTTTTTCCATAATCATAGATATAAGTTCATAACAAAGCACGAAAGTAATAATGAGGCCGGCTATGGGTACAATTACCGTTTCCGATAGGTTTTGAATTATCGAAAACACACTTGAGTTCCATTGTTGTGGTGTCTGACCGACCTCATTTGCGATAGTGCCGACTTTATCATTTACATCATCAAACATAGTGCTTAAATTGCTTTCTATAATTGACATTAAAAAGTCGTTGATGGCCTGTGTAATTTTATCAAAAATACTATCCATCTATTAGAAGAGTCCTGATAGTAATGGAATAAGGGAAGTTCCAATTAAAACGACACCGCCGCCTGCCATTAACTGTTTAATTCCCTGAGATTTTGCACCCGGATTATCATTACCGTATCCTTCCAAGAGGTTTACAACACCCCAAACTGCAAGACCTGCTCCAAGTGCTATTACAAGTGTCTGTAATACGTTGATTGCTTCAGTAAAAAATTGCATAAAATAATCCTCCTTTGGTTAAAATAATAGGTTAAGGTTCTGGACGTTCTGTGGGAAGTTGAAGGTTTTCCATATTGATGGTAAACACTTGAACTTTTTCTTCGGGATTGAGTTTTGGTTTGCGTGATTTCTGATATTTCTGAATGTCAAATGCGTTCTTTTTGTCAAAATCCGATAAGTACTTATAGTTCGGATGCTTCGTTATATCAAATTTATCTGACAAAAACGGTCTGCATCCTTTAAGTTGCAAAATACATTTCTTACCCTTCATAACAGCAATTTCATCTTCACTCATAAGGGATTTACCAAGTTTTTGGTAGTTCATGCCGTATGAGTTCTGATTACTTCGAGTTTCCGATGTGTTGTAAATATCAATAGTTTCCTTACCCAAAGTTTCAGCCAAATCTTTCAAAGTACTTTGCTCACGGCCACCTAAGAAAAGTACACTATCACAGTTACCGAAGATGGTATCTGCATTTTCTTTATAAATTGCCTTGAGCTGACTCTTGGCCTGAATTACAAGTGCTGCCGAAATCTCACGACTTCGGATAACACTCAATATTCGATGTAGGTTGGGAATGGTGATGTTTGCAACCTCGTCAAGAAGACATCTTACGTGGATTGGAAGTCTGCCGTTGTACACATCATCAGCTTTAGTACAAAGGATGTTAAAAAGCTGTGAAACAACAAATGCCGTGACAAAATCAAAAGTACTATCAGTATCACTTGTTATGATAAATAAAGCGGTTTTCGTATCTCCCAATGTGTCAAGTTCCAATTCGTCATATTCCATAAGTTCACGGAGTTCCCTTATATCAAAAGGGGCGAGTCTTGCACCGCAACTTACTAAGATTGACTTAGCAGTT
>JAGAMK010000017.1 GCA_017624735.1 Clostridia bacterium | reverse complement strand
GAAAGGGGAGATGTCACGAAGTGACAGAGGGGTTATAATAATGTGCAAATAAACCCCTCAGTCTTGCCTTCGGCAATCCAGCTCCCCTTTCAGGGGAGCCGAGAATAACTCAATTAAACAATTCTACAAACTCCAATTTGTTAAATCAACAAACTAAAATATATTACTGATTATTGGCTTTTCGCTACGGATTAAGTGGTGCAATTCATCAATAGCCAAGTCAGCTTGTTGTTCAAGTCTTTCCATATTGCCTTGTTGGGCATACACAGGAAGGCTTTTTATTAATTCTTCAAGTTTGTCTGTTTCTTCATGACGGATAAAACTTTCAACAAGACCATGAACATCTTCCCATAAAGTTACAGCATCATCCGACATAGTAACAGCTTTTTCAGTTTCTTCTTTTTGTGCAACTGCACAGATTCCCCACAAATGATTTTCGAGTTTTTTACAAGCATTATCAACTAAAAAATATCCCGTAAAAGAGATTGCAAATGCACCAAGAATTGCAGAAACAGCAACTATTATTCTCTTCATATATTATCCTTTCTGATTATTGTGTGATTTCCTACTGTATCAACGGTCATAAGCATAATATCCTTGATTTCGATTTTTTCTTTCTCTGCAATCTTATGCACCTTGCTTTTGTTCATGTTGCATATTTGAAAATCCTGCGTAACAATTTTTCCGTCAATTACAACTGTGCATTTAAACCCTTGTGGTTCGGGTTCTAAATTCAAATCTTCCTTTGTAACTGTATCGTATTCTGCCTTTAAAAGCACACTAATTTGTCCATTGGTTTCAACAACAGCATACTGCACCTGTGAGATGTCGAAAATGTCTTTTTGCCGGAGTGCTTCAAGTAAGTCATCTATGGTAAATCGCAATTCTTTCAGTAATTTCTGATTTAGGTTTCCGTCATTGATAATCACAACGGGTTTTCCCTGCATAAAAGTGCGAAATTTAATGCTTTTCATATTGAAAACTGATGTTAAAATTTCAAACCCCACAAGCAAAAATATTGGTATTAAGGTGTTTACCAACGGAATATCTGTGTCCTGAATGGGAATTGAAATAATCTGGGAAATGAGTAGCGTTACAACTAAATCCGACGGTTGTAATTCTCCAATCTGCCTTTTGCCCATAACACGGACGCTGACGATTGCAAGAATATACAAAGCAACTGTTCTTATTAAAGTAACAAACATAAAATCACCATTTGTATTTTTACCACGTGGCGGAGTAATATTCTGTAAACAAAGGTAAATGATATAAATGGTGATATTTTTATGAGTGAAAATTGGTTTCAGAAAAAAATAGATGAGATAACTGTTAAGGATAACAACAGTACAGAAAAAAGATTTGTAGACACGGATTTACAGAAAAATGTAATGTATATAAAGCAACAATTCGGTGATGCCTTTGATGTTAAATACAGAAAATATAATGCATCCGGTAAAGAAGTTTACTTTATTATGGTTGACGGAATGTGCGACAGTTTACTTGCTACAGAACAAGTGATTTTACCTATTATTGAAGCAGATTTTAGTAGTGAAAGCGGAGATAAACTCATTCATTCGGCTGCTGACAGAGTTTCGGCAAGTATTGATAAATCAATAACCAATGATATTGACGAGGCAATCCGTGAGGCGATTTACGGCAGTATAATAATGCTTACAGAAGGCTCACACTTTGTCATTATGTTCGGCGTTCAGGGATTCCCCAAAAGAGCAGTACTTGAACCCTCAACGGAGATGCAGGAACGTGGCTCACGTGAAGCCTTTGTTGAAAGCTTTAAAGATAATGTGACAATGATTCGTCGTCGAGTGCGAAATCCTGTTTTTAAAACGCAGATTGTGGAAGTGGGGACGACAACCAAAACGCGTGCCTGTGTTTGTTATATGTCCGACAGAGTGGATAAAAAGATGCTTGAAAACATTGTCGAAAGACTTAAAAATTCAACTCTTGATACGGTTTTAGGCTCGGGATATCTACAACCTTTTCTTGACACAAAATATTCTTCAATTTTCAGTGGTGTGGGATTTACAGAAAGACCCGATGTGCTTACTGCAAAAATAAGTGAGGGAAAAATTTGTATAATTGTTGATGGTACACCCAATGCACTCATCGTGCCATATCTTTTTGTTGAACATTTTCATTCTCTTGACGATTATCTCAAAAGGCCATATTATGCAACATTTATCCGTGTGCTTAAATTGATTTCATTTCTTTTTAGCGTTTTTTTGCCGGGACTTTATGTTGCAGTTTGTACTTTCCATCAAGAAATAATACCTGAAACAATGATTTTTGGAATTACAGGTCAGGAGAGTCGCACACCATTACCTATAATGTTTGAAGCCTTGTTTATTCACCTGATTTATGAGATTGTCCGTGAGGGTGGACTCAGAATGCCAAAAACTGTGGGACATGCCATTTCCATTGTGGGTGCATTGGTAATTGGTGAATCCGCTGTAACAGCAGGGATTCTTTCTGCACCAATGCTTATTGTAGTTGGGCTTACTGCAGTAAGCTCGTTTGTGGTTTCAACACTCTATGAGCCTGTTGCAGTACTTCGGTTTGCCTTTATCATTGTAGGTGGAATTTCAGGTCTTTATGGTATTATGCTTTGCTTTGCTGCGGTGCTTATTAATGCCTCTGCAATAAACCCATACGGAGTACCGTTTACTTCGCCATTGTCACCTACAAAAATCGGAGCATGGCGTGATTTGATTTTTCGTGCAGGCTGGAAGAATATGAGTAAAGGCAGAATGCAAGTAAATAAGTTGGAGAAATAAAATGGAATTATCAAAAGGAAAAATAAGTGCGTTTCAGTTTTTTACAATGCTTTTTTTGAGCCGCACTCTTACAACAGTAACCTATTTGTCGTCGTATACGGAAAATATCCGTCTTTCCGATATGCTTATACAACCTTTTTTCAGAATTATAATCGGTTCAATTATTATGATTCCTTTGTATTTCCTTTATAAAAGAAATACGGACAAAAACTTATTGGATATTGTAAATAGTAAATCAAAACTTGTGGCAAGAGGACTCTCAATAATTTTTGTGCTATTTTTCTTTTATTTTACAGTTGTAACTATTGCAAGACTCGACCTTTTTGCGGGAACGATTGTGTTCCCTGAAACAGACCTGACATATATTCTGATTTTTGCAATTGTTCTTTGTTGTTATGGTGCATTTTTAGGTTTTGAAGCATTGGGACGCAGTTCGGTTATTTCTTCTGCTTTTGTCATTCCTGCTTTAATTTTTATTATGATTACTCTTGTTAAAAAAGTTGATTTTCTAAATCTTACACCAATTTTCTATAATGGTGTAACGCCCGTAGTGAAGGTTGCCATTGATTCCGTCGGACAAACAGTTGAATACGCGATAATCGCTCTCGCATTACCAAGAGTTACAGGTAACGTAAAAAAAGGATTTTTTATTTGGTTAATTTCACAGACATTTTTAATGGCAGTTATGTTCTTTTTTGCATGTACAGTAATGGGAAATTTCGCATCAACTCAGCTTTTCCCATTTCATACTCTTGCAAGTCTTGCCGAATTTGCCATGTTCAGTCGTCTTGATGCTATATTCACAAGTGTGTGGATTATGTGTGCATTCATTAAAGCAGGGTTGCTTATTTATCTTCAATCGGATATCCTTACAACTTACTTTGGAAAATTCAGAAGAACAACTTTTATTTTCGCAATCGGAATTATAACAATAATCGCAAACTTGTTTGTTTCAGGACAGATTAAATGGTTTAACTTTATTGATAACAGCATGATAAAAATTGTTTTAACTTTAATTACTGTGGTGTTAATTCCATTACTTGTGTTGATGCTTTTTAGAAAGGAGAAAAGAGTGTGCGAAAAGTTGGAATAGTAATACTTGCTTTAATTGTTTCTATATTTTCTTTTAATGGAAATGAAATTTTCAAGAAAGATATAAGGAATCGTCTTGTTATTCAGGGAATTGGAATTGATGTGGAAGATGACGGAAAGTATTCCGTTACAATTCAGGCTATTGATACCGACGCACAATCTGCATCTTCTTCCGATGACGCATCAAAACCACCGTTGAAGACTTTTAATGTAAAAGGTGACACAATTTATACTGCAATCAAAAGTGTAACGGAATTGGAAGGCAAACTGCCTTTGTATTCACAAAACAGAATTATAATTCTTGGGAAAAGCATAACGGAAGAAAATATGGATGATGTTATTGACTTTTTTGTCCGTGATGTGGAGAATAGTTCATCCGTTTGTATTGCAGCGGCAGAGAAGACTGCAAGTGAAATTTTGAAAGCTAAAAACGGTGAAGAATATATAAGTGCAAGAAATATTGAAATAGCAATCAATTCAAGTGAGTACGACGGACGAATTTTTCGCATGCAATTGTATGAACTGATAAACCGATATAATTCAAGCACAAAGGATTTTGCGATTCCTT
Source organism: Clostridia bacterium (assembly GCA_017624735.1). Classification (GTDB taxonomy): domain Bacteria; phylum Bacillota; class Clostridia; order Oscillospirales; family Acutalibacteraceae; genus Fimenecus. Next base: position 32,799 of record JAGAMK010000017.1, on the reverse strand, counting down.
TACTTTCAGTCGTGGAAAAAGATAAGGAAAAAAGTGTTGAAATCACAGGTACAGCACTTTTTAACAACACAAAATACCGAGAAAAGGTTTCAAAGGAAGAAACGGTCTTTCTCAATATGCTTTACGACAGAATAAACAATTCGGCACTCTCCTATGATTACGAAGACGGAAAAAAGGTTTCTCTTAATATCATTGAAGCCAAAACTAAAAGAAAAGTAAGGGTGGAAAACGGAAAACCAACATTTGAAATATTAATAAAACTTAAAGCAGATATTACTGAAATTAATGGTGGAGTTTCTGCAAAAATGGAATTACAAGAAATTGACAAAATAAGCAGAGCAGGAGAAAACTATATAAAAAATGATTCAGAAAAACTGATTTACAAAATGTACAACGGATATAATAGCGATGCAGTAGGGTTTGGAAGACTTTTATATATTCACGAAACAGAGTTTTTTAAAGAGAACGAAAAAAATCTCGACTCCGTTTTGCAAAATAGCAAATTCGAAGTCGAGGTCAGTTTAGAAATCAGGAGAATCGGACACGAATTTGTAGTTTAGTACAATTCGCCGTTATTACTATCAAAGCAAAGCCGTTTTTCTTCACCATTTTCAAGATATTTAATTTCAATAAGATTTTTTGTAATGAATTCAGCGGAAAGAAGCTGTGGTCTGCCGTTTTGGAAGATATGTAACAAAACATCCATTTTTTCATCGTTGTAGTCACCAACATTGTCGGATGTAAAGAGAAGACTACCGAAAATATGGTTAACGATTGCAGAAATTTTTCTCTGGTCAAATGTGCTTGTCATATTGTTATCACGCAGTAAGAATACGTCAGGGTCGTTAGCAAATGCTCTGCCGTCAAGACCACGACGGAAAATAGTGTTCCAAAGAGTTGTTCTTGTGCATACATCTTCAAGTATCATCTTTTTTCTGTCCCATTCAAGACCAATGTCAGCACCAATGCGACAGTAATCAACTTTGCCGAATGCAGGATGAAGTGGTACCCCGCAACCTAGGATGAGCTTGTCACCAACACATTCACGGATAAAGTCCATGGCCTCACACATTAACTGTCCACGTGACTTGTTGTCTCTTGGAACAACACATGCAGAATAAAGAAAATCAAGCTTAACCATGTCATATCCCCAGTCATTAAGGACAACGTTAAAGAAATTCTTTATGTGTGCACGTACTTCTTCATTTTCAATGTCAAGACCATAGAAATTGCCCCAGTTAAAGCCACAAAGTAATTTTTTGCCATTTCTATCACGGATAATCCAATCCGGATGCTCTTTTGCAATTTGTGATGTTACCTGACAGGAAAGTGGAGCAAGCCAAAGACCTGCTTTCATTCCTTTTTCGTGGATTTTGTCAGCAACAAATTTCATTCCGTTAGGGAACTTGTTTGCGTCAATGCTCAACCAGTCACCAACAGCAGTCTGATAACCGTCGTCAACCTGGAAAATGTCAATTTTTGCCGGGACATTTGAAAGAGATTCAAGGTCAGTTGTAACGATATCTTCTGTGATATTCTGGTAATAGTTGTACCAAGTTGTATATCCGTTTGTTCTGCCAACACGAGGGGACGGTATGTTCATAGCAGAAAAATATTTGTCATAAACCTCATTTTCGTTGCCATTAAAGTGAATAACGTCAATGAGTACATATTCATCATTAATTACAATGCCTTCCAATTCGCGTTCAAATGAGATTTCATTTTCGGGAGCAAGTGCACGGATAATAGTGTATCCCCAACGTTCACTCAATGAGCCGAAAAGGTCAAAGTTTTCTTCGTTGCGGACATAACCGTATGAAAAGCCGTGGAAATAACCTTTCTTCTGGTCGTACTTAACAAAATTGTAATCACCATAAGAAGATGATGGTGTTACTCTTCTTAATGCTTCCTGACGAAGATTTAATCTAAGAGGCTCGTCATTGATAAAGTATTCTTTACATTCAGTCCATGACTGATATCCGTTAAGGAAAATGCGAGAATCCTTTTGGAATTCATAGGGAATAGTCATTTTAAACTTAACATTTTCCAATTCAGCACATGGTTTTACAGTAAGTTTAATATGGTCCTGAGTTGCAAGATAATCAATTACAAAATGTTCAGTATGGAAAAGATTGGTTTTGTAAACCACTTTATCAACCATATATTCAAGATTTATTTTAAAGCGTTTCATAGCATCAGCCTCCCTATATAAAAATTATAGTTTAATAAAACATAAAAAGCAATACTATTATTTTTATTTGACACTTTTTTCATTTTAGTGTACTATTATCATATATAATTGTGCCTTTAAAGGAGCGTAAAAATATGACAATTAAAGAGAAATTCGACCTTTGGTGTACATTTGATGAGGACACAAAAAATGAACTCTTAGGTCTTACTGACGAAAAGGAAATTGAAGACAGATTTTATAAAGAATTGGAATTCGGTACAGGCGGACTTCGCGGAATTATGGGTGCAGGTCCTAACCGAATGAACAGATATACAATCGCAAAAGCAACAAAAGGTTATGCAGATTATCTCAAGAGCCGTTTTGACGGTGAAATCAGCGTTGCTATTGCCTACGATTCACGAAACAACTCACAATATTTCTCACAAGTGGCAGCAGGGGTGCTTTCTGCTAATGGAATTAAAGTCTATATTTACGATACACTTATGCCAACTCCCGTGCTTTCATTTACTGCAAAGCATTTAGGTTGCAACGGTGGTATTGTGCTTACTGCAAGCCACAATCCAAAGGAATATAACGGATACAAAATCTATGACGAAAAAGGTTGCCAGTTAGTGCCACAGTTTGCAAGTCAGGTTATCGGGTTTGTAAATGCAGTTACAGATATAAAATCAGTTGCAGTGGACGATTTTGACACAGCAGTAGAAAAGGGCAAAATCGTTGTAATTGGTGATGATGTCCTTGATGAATTCATTAAAGAAGTTAAAAAGCAGTCAATTTACGAAGAAAAATCAGACATTAAAATCGTTTATACAGCGCTTCACGGTTCAGGTAATATCCCCGTAAGAAAAGCCCTTGAGGGTATGAATGTTTCAATCGTAAAATCACAGGAATTGCCCGACGGTAATTTCAGCACAGTTCGTTCACCAAATCCTGAAGAAAAAGATGCTCTTACTATTGCAATAGCACAGGCAAAGGAAGAAAATGCAGACTTTGTGTTGGGTACGGACCCTGACTGCGACCGAGTTGGTACTGCAGTTTTACACAATGGTGAATATGTGCTTATGACAGGCAATCAGATTGGTGCTTTGCTTGTTGATTTTGTACTTTCACACAAAAAAGACACACTCAATGAAAAGTCAACACTTGTAAAAACAATCGTTACAAGTGAACTTGGTGCAGATATTGCGAGAAGCTACGGACTTAATATTGTTGACACTCTCACAGGCTTTAAGTATATCGGAGACCAGATTGGTCGTTACGAAATTAACGGGGACAAGGAATTTGTAATAGGCTATGAAGAGTCCTACGGTTATCTTGTTGGCACTCACGCACGCGATAAGGATGCAGTTGTTTCTTCAATGCTTATCTGTCAGATGGTAGCATATCACAAGAATAACGGAAGAACACTTGTTGATGCACTTAACGAAATCTATGCAAAATACGGTTTTTATCTTGATGCACTCGATACCTTTGTGCTTAAAGGCAAGGACGGTGCAGAGAAAATCCAGAGCATAATGACAAATATGCGCGAAAATGGTAAATCACTCTTTGAAAATATCAAAAATGTTCTTGACTACTCAAAGGGTATCGATGATTTACCAAAGGAAAATGTGCTTAAATATACATTTACAGATGGCAGTTGGATTGCAGTAAGACCGTCAGGCACAGAGCCAAAACTCAAGGTTTATTACTCAATGTGTGGCGAAACAAAGACAGTTGCAACAGAAAAAATGGAAAATATCCGTGCAATTTTAAAGAATGTAATTGAGGGATAATTATGAAAGATTACATAAATACAATAATCAAGCCGAAACTTCAGGGTGACGGTGGAGAAATTGACTTTGTTTCTTATGAGAATGGTGAACTCACCGTGCTTTTACAAGGTGAATGTTCAAAATGCCTTATTGTTGACCGCTGTCTTCGTTGGATAGAAAGCGAAATTATGCGGGATATGGACGAAAGTGTAAAGGTTGTAGCACAGAAAAAGAGACCATTTTTCTGGGACAAAGATTAAGGCGGTGAAGTGTAAATGGCTCATATTAAAGTTGTAAGAAGAAGTATGCGTCCTGAAGAATGGACGGATTTACGCTTTGGTTGGCTTAAAAGATACATATATAGTGAAAAATACGAAATCGAAAACCTTATGGTCCGTGATGCTCGTCAGGTAGCCGAAATGCAGTATGAGTATTATCCCGAGGGTTGGCGAAACTTACGCAAGGGTGATATGTATTTCACTCCCGACGGAACTGCATTTTTTGAAGCAGATGTGGTAATCCCCCCACATCTTCGTGGCAAAGAACTTTGGTTTTCACTTAAAACTGCAGCAGAGATTATCGTTAAGGTAAACGGTAAATATGTTGGTGGTGTTGACCCTAATCGTGACAGAATACTTTTAAGTCCATATATTAATTCTGATTTTCTCCATTTTGAAATGGAGGGCTATAACCGTTCAAAGCCCGATGACGAAAGAAACCCCGAGTCACTTTCAGTCCGTGGTTGTCGTCAGATTTTTGAGGGTGCTTACCTTGCAACAATCAATCACACTGTTCTTGACTTGGTCTATGACCTTGAATTGCTTTTGGATATTGCAAAAAGTGAACTTTTCAATGAAGATTATCGCAGTTTCTTGAATCGTGAAATCAACAACGCACTTAATCTCATTGACTTTGATGATGTGAAAAATGAAGATGTTGCAAGTGCAAAGAAATATGTTGATGATGTAATTTTTGCAAATGATGATTACAAAGGTAATGGTGATGTTGCACTTGTTGCACATTCCCACCTTGATATTGCGTATTATTGGCGTAGAATTCACTCTGTACAAAAGAATCTCCGTACAATTCTTATTCAGCTTCGTCTTATGGACAGATACCCTGACTTTAAATACACTCATACACAAGCATACACTTATGAAATGCTTGAAAAGTATTATCCAGATGTTTTTGAAGAACTTAAGGAGAAAATTGCAAAGGGTCAGTTTGAGCCTGTTGGTGCTATGTATGTTGAGCCTGACTGCAATATCCCTTGTGCAGAGAGTTTAATCCGCCAGTTTATGTATGGTCAGCACTATTTCCGTGAAAAATTCGGGAAGACTATCAAAAACTGTTGGTTGCCCGATGTTTTCGGCAACTCCTGGATTTTACCACAGATTCTTAAAAAGAGTGGTGTTGACTACTTTGTATCAAACAAAATGTCAACTTGGAATGATACAAATCGCTTCCCGCATAATAACTTTATCTGGAAAGGTATTGACGGTAGCGAGGTTTATGCCTGTGTGCCACCAACTCACTTTATAACTTGGAATATGCCTTCCCAAATTCAGGAAAACTGGGAAGCATATCAGGACAAAAACCAAGGCGGACAAACAATGTCTATGTTTGGTTATGGTGACGGCGGTAGTGGTTGTACCGAAGAAATGATTGAGGTTATGCATCGTTTCAATAAGCTCTCAATTATGCCAAAAACAGAACATGTTGGCGGTCAGGAATTCCTTGAAAAGAATTTGAAAGATAATAAAAATCTTGCAAAGTGGGATGGCGAACTTTATCTTGAAATGCACCGTGGTACATTTACCACAAAGTCAAAGATGAAGAGATATAACCGTCAACTTGAATATAAATTACGTGAGGCAGAAATCGTTTCAACACTCCGTCATTTAAAGGGTGAGGAGTACCCACACGGTGAAATTCGTGATATCTATAAAAAGTTACTGATAAACCAGTTCCACGATATTCTTCCCGGTAGCCATATTACACCTGTTTATCGTGATGCTATGTCAGATTACGAAGAAATTGAGCAGAGAGTTAATAAGATTATCGGCACAGGTGAAGAGTATTTCAATTCACTTAACTTCCCACGTAAGCATCTTACATTCGTTGAAAATGAGTTTGGTAATAGCACTCGTTACGGCAAAAAAGGTAACTGGGTAATTCCAAATCTTCCTGCCCTTTCTTGTGGTGAGATTTTCCCAGATGAAATAAGTGACGAATGGATTTCTATCGGTGAAAAGGTAATTACACCATTCTATGAAATCATTTTCAATACGGATGGTAGTATCGAAAGCCTTTATGACAGAGAGTTACAGCGTGAATGGGTAGATGGTGAATTCAATGAATTGAAATTATATAAGGATAACCCCGGTGTATATGATGCTTGGGATATTCTTCCTAACTATAAGGATAGAGAAGTTGAAATCAAGATTATTTCACCTCTTAAAACTGTTGAAAAGAATTCTGAGGTAGTGTCATTTGCTTGTACTCTCGCAACAGAAAAAAGCACTTGGAAACGAATCATCCGTGTATTCCGCCAGTCCCGTGGTATTGAGGTCGAAAATATCGTTGATTGGAATGAAAAACATGTGCTTGCAAAAGCACAGTTTGACTGTAATGTACTTACAAGAAAGGCTGTTTGCGACACAAGTGCAGGTTTTGTTGAAAGAGAAACTCATAGAAATACAACATGGCAACAGGCTCGATTTGAGGTTTGCCACCATAAATGGGTTGATATGGCAGAAACTGATGGTGGTATTGCAATTATTAATGATTCAAAATATGGTGTCGGATTGCTTGAAAACTCGATGAGTTTGTCACTTCTTCGTGCAACAATTCGTCCTGATGTTACAAGTGACTTGGGACATCACGAATTTGCGTATATGATTTATCCACATGGTGACGATTTTGTTAAGGCCGAAATCAATAATATTGCATATGAATATAATGTTCCGCTTGGCAAAGCAGATTTGACTTGTGAAAATTCATTCGGCGAACTCTATATGCAGACAATGAAGATGAGTGAAGACGATACAATGATAGTTATCCGTCTTTCTGAACAAAATGGTAGACGTGGCAGAATCAAACTCGACGGAAAAGTTAAACTCCTTAACTTCCTTGAAGACGTGATTGGCGAAATTGATGTTATAGAATACAAACCGTTCGAGATTATCACAATTGGCATTAAAGTAAAATGAAAAACACCGAACAGATTAATTTCTGTTCGGTGCTTTTATTCTTTGAATTAAAGTCTTGATGCTGCATCTTTATCCATAAAGATATGAACATCAGGGTGAAGTTGTAAAACGGATGCAGGACATGATGGTGAAATATCTCCGTTAACAAGTCCATTAATAGCGTCAGACTTGCTTTTGCCTGTTGCAATAAGGATAATCTGTTTTGACTTCATAATTGAAACAGTACCCATTGTGAGTGCGTAGTGTGGCATTGGGTTTTCATCAAAATAAATTGAGTTAGCATCAATTGTGCTTTGTGTAAGTTGAACTTTGAAAGAGCCCTTTGTGAATTTGTTAGAAGGCTCGTTAAAGCCGATATGACCGTTTCTGCCAACACCTAAAAGTTGAACATCAATTTTCTTTTCAAGAATAAGATTGTCGTAACGGTCACATTCTGCTTTTGCATCAACAGCGTTACCATTAAGGAAGTTAACATTATCTTCATTCACATCAATGTGGTTGAAAAGATTTTCGTGCATAAATGTAAAATAACTGTTCTTGTCTTCAACAGGAAGGTCACAATATTCGTCAAGGTTGAATGTTGTAATGTCCTTGAAACTTACCTTGCCTTCATTGAATTTCTTTATCAAATAATTGTATGTAGGCACCGGAGAAGCACCTGTTGCAAAACCTAAAACGCTGTCAGGTTTCTGATTTACCTGCTCGATAATCATATTACCTACTGCAACTGCAATTTGTTCAGCATTGTCAAAAATATGTAAATTCATTCTTTGCACCCTCTTCTAATTTTCTTTGAGATTATATTTTACCACAAATACCCAAATTTGCAATAAGAAAGGAGCAAAAACTTGCTCCTTAATTTATTCTTTATTGAGCTTTTTGTCAACGAGTGCATGCATTTCCGGTTCAATTATATAGGTGATTGATACTAAGAACCAACCAGTTGAGAGATGTGCCCCACCAACTTTGCATGCAACAATTGATATAATCAAAAACACCAATGAATTGATTATGCTGAAGGTTTCATTTCTTGAAAGCGCCTTTTTACCAGTTGAGAAAAGTGAGGAAATAATCACCATAAGGGAAAAAAGAATAATACAAACCATTGTGATAAAGGGGAATAAATAAGATGAGTTACTAAAATCAAAACCACCATTTATAATTCCCATAATTACGTTTATGAGTGTAACCCCTTCACCATCATTTGCCTTGAATACCGGCAAACACATCCACAAAAGTGGGGAGAACATTAGCACAAAGCGAATTGTCTGCAAAGGTCCGCCAAAAGCAGAGGTCTTAATATTGTTAAGCACTCTGTCAACTGCTTCTTGCTCTCTCATAGCCTGCTCGTGGTCGGCTTTCAATCTGTTTTCAAGGTCGTAATAAACAAGATTTGTGTTGCATTTAGGACAGTTTTGCTTCATGTATAAAGGTGAGAGCTTTTCACCACATTTTGGGCATTTATTACTCATTTTCGCCACCTCCTGAAACTTGTGCAGAAAGAACTTTTCTGCGTTCTGCCATTTCTTCACGTACTTGCTTTAATTTGTTCCCTGTAAGGTCGTACCAGATATATGGAATAAGTGGAAGAAGACCTAAAACTGCAGGGGCTAATGTAAACATACCCCAGATATAGAAATCAGTTTGCTCATAGGCTTTTATTGCAACACCTGTTTCTCCGGCAAAAGTAAGGCCGATTACAGGGAGAAGCCATCCGCCAAGTGCACCTGAAATTGAGCCTGTAAGCTTACCTACAAAGGTAAGAACGGAGAATGAAACACCCTCATTTCTGCTACCGGTTTTCCATTCCATATAGTCAATTGTGTCACCAATCATCTCCGTTGGGATAACCATATTGATTGTGTTAAAGAAACTGAAAAGAAGATTTTGCACCATAAGAAGAGGCACAACAACCCAAAGGTTTGTAAAGCATTTCATTCCTATAAGGAATACAAGTGTGCCCATAATAAGTCGTACAAATCCGTTGAGGAAGATAATTTGTCTGTTATCAAAGTGCTTTTTAATTTTAGGAATAAGAAGATATGTAACGAAACCTAAAATTGTACCGGGAAGTGAAATAATAATTGTTAGTGAGTTCATCTGCACAACTTCTGAATAGTAGTATGCCTGGAAAAATCCGCCTATACCACTGATTGCGGCGAGTACATTACCGATAACAATTAAGAGCAAAGGTTTGTTTTTAATAAGCGCTTTAAAGCCATCAAGAATACTTGGCTCCTTAACTGTCTGTACAACTCTCTCTTTTGTGCAGAAGCCTGAAAGTGAGAAAAGAGCCATACCAAATGTACCTGAAATCACAGCCATAAGCAAGAATACCTGTGACAATGAGAGCGGAATCGTACCATTGTTGCTAAGGTCCATAAGCACTGTAAGAATTGGTGTAGAAATACCACCAACAAGACCTGAAACAAAACGAGCAGCTGAAACAACTCTTGTTCTGTCACTCGGAGATGGGCTGATTGCCGCACTCATACCCCAGAAGGGTACATCACCTAATGTATAGAAAAGTTCCCATATAAAATATGTGATAAACATATAGATTACTTTTGCAGTAAGTTCAGCTTTGTCACCAAGAATTTCAGGGCCCGCGAAAAGCATAATTGTTGCAAGCCCTAATGGAATAGGAACAATGAAAAGATAAGGACGGAGTTTACCATATCTTGTTCGTGTTTTATCAACGATTGAACCCATAAGTGGGTCATTAAAGGTATCCCAAAGACCTAATATAAGCATCATAGTACCAACTATTTCAGATGGCACGCCGAAAACCTTTGTAAAGAAAAGTGATAGATAACTACCTGCAATAATGTTGTAGCCAAAGCATTGACCGGCATTTGCAATACCGTAGATGACGGTTTCTTTGACACCTACATAACGGATGTCGTCATTATTCTGTGTCATACTTACCTTCTCCTTCCCTTATTTCTGTGTTTGATTGCTCCACCCTTGTCGTTGAGCAAATAAGAGTTTTTGCAGTTTAAATATATGAGTTTCTCTTTTGCATTTTCCTTGTAGTTGAAGATTCTGCCTTCGATTTTGTCATAAAGGTCACAAGCAAGTGAACAGGTTTCATTTTCCGTATCCGCTACAACGGAAAGTACAAGAATATCACGGTCAACAGGGAAGTTGACAAAACCTTTTCCGTTAGTATCAACCTCTACATGCCAGAAGAATAGCTGTTGACATTGTGCATCACCTTTCTCTGTATGTGAGTGGGTGAATTCATAACCTAACTTGCCTTGCTTTGTATAAGCAACCTCTTTGAAATCGTATAAATCCCAACCTGCGTAATTTTCTGTAATATCGTTGATTTTATATGCACAACCATTGATTTTAACGTGCTTGTCACCATTGAGAGATGCCATAAGAACGTGCACTTTCTTTGTGTTTTCAGGAAGAATAAGACTCTGTCCACCACAAAGCATGCCTTTGTTATTCTTTGGCAACTGGAATTTAATACCGTTTGAAGATACAGTTTCAGGCATAATTTCTGCAGGAATTGTTTTGCCGATTACAGGTAATTCGCCTGATGGTTTTGCATTTGTTGAGAATGCAGTAATATTACCTAAAATATCAACTTTGAATTTAGTTTCTGTTTTTGCATCTGCTTTCTTAACTGTAAGAGCAAATGACTTAATTTCATATGGTTTTAAGTCGAATACAAGTTTACCGTCTGTAAGGACAATATCAGAAATATGCTCTTCTGATGCAAAAATTTCTCTTGCATAAAGGATTTCAGTATTGAGTGCAAAAGTAACATCTTTCTGTGCTTTCTTTTCACTTTCACCGACACGGATAATGATTTCATCACTGTTTTCAGCCTTTTTAACTGCACGCAAAATAGCATTTCCTGAAAGCGAGCCGAATGAATATTCGCTATATTCGCCTTCATGCTTTGAAACGATGAAGGATGCCATTGGCAAAACAAAGTTTCGAGCCTCTGTCTGTGTGTCGTGTGCAACTGCACCTTTATGAGAGAAAATCGCGTAAGAATATCTGTTAAGACCTAATTCCATCATGGATTGCATACTGTCAACTTTGTAGTTTTTAAGTGGAGTATGCATAAGTGTAAGACGGAGTGTGTTGTTATCAAACTTATCCCAACCGTATTTACATTCGCTGATAACAGAAACACCAAAGTCACCACTATCATCGGTAATATCTGCCCATTTCTGTGCAGGAACTTCGAAAAGTTTGTCATTCATATTGCCACGCTTAATTGCACCAAGACCTAAATCATAAGTTGCAACGGGGCTTTCTGCTGTAAATGAGAAAATCTCCTTTGCAAGGTGACGTTTGCTACGCCATTCAGTTTCGTTATAGACTTCAACAACCTTACCACCACGACTAAGAGCAACGATGGATGTGAAGGTACTGTCACCGAAAGTCTTTACAATTTCAAGTGCAACTCTGCAAGGACCATTTTCGATAACCTTAATGGCCTTAATCTTGGTTGTGTTTTGTGGCTCACGGTTTAATTCTTCGTAGTTTAATTCCCAAGCAGGCCAACTACTACTGCCGTTGTAATCAAAAATACCAGTTGTAACAGGCTTTTTAAGAAGTTCTTTGCCTAATTCTTTATCAAAGATAGAAGAAATGTCACCGTTACTGTTAAACTGAACAAAATATTTTTCATTTTCAAGCTTGTTGATTGATGCCGAGAGTTTTGATTTAATCTGACACTTTCTGTTTCTCACATCAAACACTTTATAGCCCATAGCAGGGATTGTTACATACATAAGAATAGTTGTAAAGCCATTTTTTACTTCTGTAATCTGTGTAGGATATTCTTTTTCATTTGCATCAAGCACAGTCATATTTTTGCCACAGAATTTTGAAGGAACTTTAACTGAAACAACGCCGGTGCGTTCATATTCCATAGGGTTATTAACAACAACTGCAGTACCTTTTACAAAGGATGTGTCAAGATTTTTAGCAATTGACTTTACTGCACCCTCATACTCATTTGCGAATTGGTTAAGTGACATTGCATAGTCATTCCAACTTCTGCGATATGCACGTTGAACAGATGTGCCGGGCAAATCGTCGTGAAATTGGTGAGCAATAACTCGTTTCCAAGCCTTTGTGAGTGTTTCCTGTGGATATTCATATCCATTAAGGGTTGTTGCAGTAACACAAGCACGTTCAGCCATATCCGCAATTTCTTCGTTGCGTCTGTTCCAACGCTTACCAATCGCACGTGATGTGTAACCACCAACTGCGTGGTTTGTCATAACAAGTTCGTTGTTCCATACAGGTAATTTCTGCTTTGTTTCCTCAGGTAATGCGTCAATATCACGGAAAATTTGGTCAGCAGGAGCAGATAAAACCTCAACATCACTTGTATCATTTGTTTTGATTTCTTCGCAAACTGTTTTAACAGAGATTTCCTTTGGTGCACCACCACGGTCACCAACACCGTGGAAAGCAGCAGTCATAGGTAAATCATATTTCTCATTGTCCTTTAACTTGTCAGCAATGAATTTTTTATCTCTAACTTTTAAGAATGATGTCACGTAAGAACCAGGATTTGTGTTGGCATATATATAATTGCCGTCAACACCATACCACTTACCAAGGTCAAAAGGAATACCGTAAGCTGAACCCCAAGTGAGTTTTTGTGTTGTGAAACCTTTAAGATTTGCGTGGTGCATAATTGATGGCAGGGCATAGCCAAAACCAAAACAGTCGGGAAGGAAAATATCGCAGCTGCGTTTACCAAAATTTTTGTCAAAGTATTCGTTACCTAAAAGAATGTTTCTGAAAAGAGCCTCAGGTGAAGGAACATTAACATCACCATTTTCAAAAGCACTGCCACAAACATTCCAACGACCTTCTGCTATGTAAGATTTCATCTTTTCCCACATTTCGGGATAATATTCTTTCATCAATTCATAACGATAGGAGCCCTCAAAGTTGAATTTATATTCAGGATATTTCTCAAAACGTTGAAAGTTTTCGTTTAAAGTGTTGTATATGTATTTATTGACAGTCGTTTCAAAATCCCAACTCCAGATTGTGTCAAGATGGGCATTTGAAATGGTGTAAATCTTTTTCTTTCCCATAAAAAGGTCCTCCAAATCCTATTATAACTTGATTATATATTTAGATAGTAAAAAAAGTCAATAAAACAATATAAAAAAATCAAAAAACACTCGACATAATAGGGTATTATTGTTAAAATATATTATGTATAATTGTCAGGAGGGTGATACATGATGAAAAAAATAGTTTCCGTTATAATGGTAGTATTAGTTGTCATATCTGCAACAATCACTTTAACTGGTGGAAAGGCAACTGAAAAGATTTCACCTACAATGGAGATTTCAGCAGATAGAATTTCTTATGCCATCAACGACCGTTTGTATGGAATTAATCTTGAGAACACAGGTAATGCCATTGACGGTGGACTTGTATCAAATCTTGTTAATAACAATTCCTTTGAACACGCAGACACTTACGAAGCATCATGGAATATCACCACAAAGGCTCACGAAATCCTTTCAGAAGACGGATTGAACGAGAATAATAGCAATTACCTTTCTGTCACAGTTGATAAGCAAGGAACAATTGAGAATATAGGCTATAATGAGTTTTACAACTACAAGTCTTATCAGGTGAATCAAAAACTGTCAAAAACAGGGGATATGAGCTTTAGAGCAAATGTATCATATTCTTTTTCTGCATTTTTTAAGAATGAGGATTATGAAGGAACAATCACACTTTCTCTTTCTGCCAACGGAAACAAGGAAAAATATCAGTTTAACCTTGACACTTGTGAGGATTGGACAAATATTACACTCCAGATAAAATCAGATGCTACTGCTGATGGCTCAATGCTTTTGACTTGTGATGGCACAGGAACCTTCTATATGGACTATGTAACGTTGACTCCTGAAAACAGTTATGGATACAACTCGGAAAAATGGACTTATGCAAGCTTGAGAAATGACCTTGTTAATTCAATGAAGGAGTTATCTCCTGCTTTTATCCGTTTTTCTGCAGGTGAGTTTGATGAGAGTGAAACTCTTGAAGATTTGGGCAGCTGGAAAAATACAATCGGCAATCCTCAGGAGAGAAAACAGTCTTATACAAAAGGCGAAAAGAATGTTTATTATATAAACTCCAACCTGATGGGTATGTATGAATATCTTCTTCTCTGCGAGGATGTTGGTGCAGACGCAATTCCGATGGTGAACGGTGGAATTTTGTCATCTTCAAAGAGCCAATATGTAGATATGTCAAATAAATATGCTAATGGTACAATTACTGAAGATGCTTGGCAGAAATATATCGACGAAATCTCTCTCCGCCCTGAAATGGACGAGTTCGGAAATTATGTTCAGAGTATTTTAGATTTAATTGAATATGCAAATGGTGATGTAACAACTGAGTGGGGCGCAAAAAGAGTTGCCGATGGTCACAACGAGCCATTCGGGTTAAAATATATTGCCGTTGGTAATGGTGAATTCGGTGATGTTTATTGGCGTAATTTTGATGCTATTTATAAGATTATCAAGGAAAATCATCCAGAAATCACAATCGTTTCTTGTTTTGGTGATGAAATAAATAAAGATGATAATAAGAACGCATTGGAAAAAGTAAATGCCTTATATCCTGACGTTATCTTTACAGAAAACAACAGTGTAGGTGGCGGAACTCTATATAAAAACTTATACAAATATGATAATTATGGTCGTACAGGGGCAAAAATTGCTGTTGGTGAGTATGGTGTAAATACAACTGTAGGTGACACTCTTACAAAGAATAATATCTGGTCCGCTATTGAAAATGCAGCATTTTTAACAAGCCTCGAAAGAAATTCAGACTTAGTGCAGATGGCTTCATATCAGACCTTCTTCTCAAAAATAAACGCACAGACAACGGATACAAGTGCAGTATGGTTTTCCTCAAACGAAGTTATTTATACTCCTGATTACTATATGCAGATGATGTTTGCAAATAATATGGGTACAAATTGTATTTCATCCGAATTTAATATGGAAGAAGACGGAATATATCACTCAATTACTGTTGATACAGAAGAAAAAGTGATATATGTAAAAATCACAAACAATTCACGAAAACCACAGAAAATCAATATCAGTCTTGATGGCTTTAACAATGTTAAAAATCCGTCAGTACAGTATATGTCCGAAAACTTCAAATCTGCTTGTAATGAGCCGGGACAGTTATTGCACGTTGCTCCTGTTGAAGCAAGGCTTAAAATAGATAATAACACAATACCATATGATATTGGTGGATTTTCAATAAATGTTATAAGAATTCCTTATGATACAAATGATGGCTCATCAATTTATGAGTTGCCAACAATGGATATTGTTTCACCATATATACCAACAAATGTTGGCTTAATTGTTTCAGGCTCAGTTTTAGGCATAGCAGTAATTACAAGTGCAGTTATTATTCTTGTAAGAATAAGACATCACAAGATAGTGCTTGGTAACAAGAAAAAAGAAGATAACAAAAATGAATAAATAATAAAACGAAACTCCGTAGATGATAAAATGTCTACGGAGTTTTTTATAAAAATCTATTGACAAAAGGAAAAAACTGCTGTATTATCAAACTGTGCTAACTGAAATAGCACAGTTAGTACAGTATGCAGGAGGTGATACACCGTGAATATTTTTCTTGATTATCATTCCAGAACCCCAATTTATGAACAGATTAAAGAACAAATTGTTCTTGATATCAGTAGGGGTGTGTTGAAAAAAGACGACCAGCTACCGTCTTTAAGACAACTCTCAGCGCAACTGGGCTTGAATATCAACACGGTAAAACGCGCGTTATCGGAGTTGGAGGCTCAGGGAGTTATCTACACAATCGCAGGAAAAGGTGTATTCGTAAGCGGTGATGAACAATCACAGAATGTTTATCTTCAACAGTCTATTGAGGCTGTGAAGGCTTCTTTGGTCAATGCCAAGGCTATGGGTGCTGACCGAAAACAGATAGAACATCTTATCAATGAAATATTTAAAGGAGCTGAAGACTGAAATGATTGAATTTGCAAATGTAACCAAAAAGTTTGGCGACTTTACGGCAGTTGAAGAAATATCATTTAAAGTTGAACCCTCATCTATTTACGGTCTCATTGGCTATAATGGAGCCGGTAAAACTACACTTTTAAAAACAGCAGCAGGTATTTATAAGGCTGATTGCGGCAAGGTCTGCTTGGATGGTCAGGATGTATTTGATAACGACGATATGCGAAAGAAATTATTTTATATCCCTGACGACCTGTATTTCCCAATGAATGCGTCAATTAATTCAATGGCGAAGTTCTATGCTGAATATCATCCTGATTTCAGTTATAAAACACTTAATAATCTTTTAGAGGTTTACGGACTTAACGGCAAGAAGAAAATCAGAGGATTTTCAAAGGGTATGCAACGTCAGGCAGAGATTATTCTTGCTTTGGCATCCCGTCCTAAGTATTTGTTGCTTGACGAAACCTTTGACGGACTTGACCCACAGAAAAAAGAGGTAACAAAGAAAATTTTTATGGAATATATGGCAGAAACAGAGGCGTCCCTCATTATTTCCTCTCACAATCTGTCAGAACTTTCAGACCTTTGTGATAATGTTGGTCTTATTAACGGTAAAAAGCTTACAATGGACTGTTCTGTATATGATATTTCACAGAATTACAGTAAAATCAGACTTATTTTTGACCGTGAGGTTACAGAGGCTGATTTCAAGGGAATCCAGTATAAATCTCTTGATATTGACGGCAGAATTGCAATGATTATTTTTGATAAGAATACTGCTGAACAGAAACAAAAACTTAACGCACTTCTTCCAATGGCGATGGATGAATACAGACTTACAATGGAAGAGGTATTCTTAAATGAAATGGAGGAAAAGAAATATGACATCACAAAAATCTTTGAATAATGTGAACGCAAATGATTTTAAGCGCAGTCTTGTGGGTTCAATTCTTTTCCCTGCAATCGCATTTTTTGTGCTTTTTGTGTTTGTAACAGCGCCTGTTATACAGTATGTTACAAGTGAATCATATTTAGTGGCAAAAGAGCATAATGAATATACAATGTTTTTAGCTCCGGGCTCTACATTTTCATATATGTTTGACCTTCTTCCTGTGGGTATGCTCGCTTGCGGAATGTTGACAGCACTTAAATCATTTGGATTTCTGCTTTCAAAAAAACAGGTTAATGTATTTTTAAGCCTTGGAATTAAGCGTAATACAATGTTTGTTAACAGACTTATTCCTGCAATCATTACTCTTTTTGTTGCTGTGTTAGTGCCAATGTTAATAATCTTTATTATCAATATTGCTTGCTTCGGATTCTCAACACATCTTTTGGAGTTGTTTTTGTACATTACATCCTTACTTTTTGTATGTGGTGTTACAGGCTTTGCATTGGCTTCATTAATGATTATGGTTTCGGGTAATATTGTAGAGGTTGCAGTTTCAACTGTTTCTCTTACACTCATTCCGTTTCTTGCAATTTATGCCGGAGAGGGCTTGATGCTCACTTATCTTAAAGGATATACTCATATTGAAGAAGGCGGATTGGTAAGTCTCTTTAATCCGTGGATGATGGGCACAAATCTTAACGAAGAATATATGCACTTTTCTTATGATGGAATGTACGATTATTCTACCTATATCACAAGTTCGGAAATTTTAAGACTTTTAGAGAGAAATACAACTCCTGACAAGTTTAAGGTGCCTGAAGAATTGCAAATCGATTTAGGCTTCACACTTTCACCTATTCTCTGGACAGTTGTTTCTGTTATAGCACTTTTTGTGGCAGTTGCATTGTTCAATCGCAGAAAGGCAGAACACGCAAATTCACTTGGTAAATTTTCTGTTTCAAGAGCAGTAATTTGTACTTTCGGTGTTGCAGGAATTGTATTCGTTATGGCACATACCATTGGCGGCGAAATAAACCTATTCCTTATGTTCCTTATTATTGCACTTGCTTCTGCTATTGCATATTTTGTTGCACAGCTTATTCTTACACGAAAGGTTAAAACAGCAGTAAAATCCCTTAAATGGTACGGAGTGCTTATGGGTGTATGGGCAGTATGTATGCTTGTAATAGGAACAGGACTTTTCGGAACGTTCAATAAAGTTCCCGACAAGGCAGAGGTTAAAAGTGTTTCCATAGAGGCAAATGCACTTCCTTGTTATATTCATTATATTTATCCTTGGAACGAGGGAGAGGACTTTGTTGAAAGTTCAACTGACGAAAGCAAGACAGCAGTTCTTTCCGTATATGAACTTCTTAAAAACGAAAAGGTGAAATACGGAGAAGATGCTCTTGACATAGTAAGACTTGCAATAAGGGATAAAGATAACAACGTTAAATACCGTCAATTTGAAATCTACTCAAAAGAAACATATTTGAAATATATTCAGACTATTTACAGTTCAGATTTTCTTGATGCAATTCTTGAGAATTATCTTCTTGAGGATATACCTGAAAATCCAAAAAATGATTCAACTGGATATCTCAAAGGCTTTAAATGGGCTTTTACCGATAACGATTTGCTTATTGAAATTGGCAAGGAAATTAATTACATTGATGATGTCAACGGACTTTGCGAGGCACTTTACAAAGACCTTTCAAATATGACCTTTGAGCAGTTGTTTAAAAATACTAATCGTCCTGTGGGATACCTTTTCACAGCTGATGAGTATTCAGATTGGCCGGGAATAACTCCTGCATATTGGAATCGTAAATATGTGCCTGTTAACGATACGGTATATCTCGATAGGGAAATGGAAGAAGATGCATACAGATATTCACTCCTTATTGATACTATTCCTGTGTATGCCGAAATGACAAATACTCTTGATTTCCTTAAAGCCAACGGATACGATATCCCTGCCGAGGAGCTTAAAATCAAGGAAATTCTTTACACAGACACTGATTTAAGCTTTGTCGGTGCGAAGATTAAATTTATTGAAGCAAATAAAAAGGAATATGACGGACCCGGCAGTTATAAAAATTTGCTTTATTATGATTACGATGATTTGATGTTTGATTACTCACATGTTAATATGTACGGAAATGATATGATGGAATATCTTGTACAAGATACTATCACAGAGTATGATTTGCTCAAGAAAATGTATAGTGAGGCAGGTCATCCGTTACTTTCTGTAACAGACACAGAAAAGGCACGTGAAATAGTTGACAATACAGTTTCTCAATATCTTACACTCAATGATAACGGAAGATATGTCTATGTTATTTATGAGGATGGCGTAATGGTTTGCTACTACCTGCCGGAGGCTAATGTGAGTGTGGTGAAATAAATGAAAACTGCATTAAAAACAATAACTATCCTTTTTATAATCGGAGTTGTTATCTATCTTCTGTTCTTTCTGACACCCGCAGGCTTGTTCACAAGAGAAATGTTCAATATTACAGGGCAATTCAATACCGAACATGGTGAGGGAGTAAAAATTGCCGAAGGCATGAGTATAGATTTAAGCAAAGTGGAATTACACCATCTTAAAGTTGCCGAATACTGTGGTGATGGTGACTGTAAAGATGGTTGCACAATCGGATATTTTTATATGAGTGACGACTACACCGAAGAAAATGCGATGAAAGAGTTGGGACTTGGTGAACGAGACGGAACGTACTTTTTCAAACCTAAATATTCGGGGTCAGCAGAATACATTGTTGTAGGCTCACAAAACTATGCCAACGGCAAAATAGTTGAATATCGTATAACAGGTGTGGCTTAACTCAATAACATAGTAAAAAACCACTACGGAAATCCGTAGTGGTTTTGCTATGTCTGTAAAGGTTAAATTTGCTTTAATTTGCCGAGATTCTTAATAAGGTTTGGAATACCCTTGAAGATGATTTTAAGACCTTTACCCATCTTATCTTCGTGAAGAATAAGGATAAGACCTTCTGCCATTTCAGGGCTGAAAAGACCAAAACTCATAGAGATAAAGTTCTTGATTGGAAGCTGTGTAGCAACTGCACCTGCCATTGTGTCAGCGCCAAGCATCTTAATGAGAAGGCGGTAAATTCTGCCACCCCATTTGCTGTCCTGTGCGTCCTCAATTGTGTTAAGAAGTGTGAATGGTGCGTCTTTATCTCTCTTTGACGGAGGAAGAGCCTTGCCATAAACTGCCTCAAATTCATTTGCAGGAACATTCATAATGTTTGCACCGTAGTATGATGGAGCAGTTTTGCTGTAATCAGGAACAGTAGCCTCAACTGTTGATTCAACATAAACTGATGTTTCAAGTCTGATATCACGGCTTGATGCACCAACTAAAATCTTGAAGTCACCGCTTTCAACGTGCCAATCACCGAGTTCAACATTGTAGTATGCAAAAGCACGCTTGTCAAGGTCAATTGAAACCTCTTTTTCTTCGCCTGCCTTTAAGAATACTTTCTTGAAGCCACGAAGTTCCTTAACAGGACGATAGATTGTGCTTTCCACGTCGTTTACATAAACCTGTGCAACTTCAGCACCGTCAACATCGCCTGTGTTCTTAACCTTGAATGAAACTGTTACTGTACCTGTGTCTTTAATCTTATCAGCAGAAACCTTAACGTCATTGTATTCAAAGGTTGTGTATGAAAGACCATGACCGAATGGAAATGCAACTTCCTTGTTTGCTGTGTCATAGTATTTGTAACCAACGTAAATGCCTTCTCTGTATTCAACAGAAACAGATGTGCCCGGGAAGTAGTTGAAACTTGAATTATCTTCAAGAGCAAGTGGATATGTTTCGCTGAGCTTACCACTTGGGTTAACATCACCGAAGATGATATCGCAAACAGCACTACCGCCAGCCTGACCTGTAAGGAACATATTAAGGATGGCAGGAACTTTGTCTGCCCAAGGCATTGCAACGGATGCACCACCTGAAAGAACAACTACTGTGTTAGGATTAACCTTGAGAATTTCTTCAACAAGTGCATTGTGTGTAGGTGGAAGATTGATGTGAGCTCTGTCGTTGCCTTCTGTTTCGTATTCGTCAGTAAGACCTACGAATACAAGAGCAACGTCAGCATTTTTTGCAGCCTCTTTTGCCTGGAGAAGAAGTTCCATATCCTTCTTTGCTTTACCCTTAAGAGTGTAACCTGCAGAGAATGTAAAGTTCACGCCCATTTCTTTCATTGTGCTGTAAGCAGAATCGAGCTTGATTGGGTTAATGAGTGATGAACCTGCACCCTGATAACGAGGAGTGTTAGCCATTTCACCGATAAGAGCAATTTTTGCATCCTTCTTGAGTGGAAGAACATTGTTGTCGTTCTTCATAAGAACCATACACTGACCTGCAATTTCACGAGCAAGGTTATGGTGTGCATCACTATCGTATGTATAATCACCAAATACTTTTTCTGCACGTTTACTCATATCAATAATCTTATCAACAGCTGCATCAAGAATTGCTTCGTCAAGAGTACCATCTTTTACAGCGTCAATGATAAGCTTTGTGCCGATACCTGAAGATGTTGGCATTTCGATTTCCTGACCTGCAATAAGGCCTGGAACTCTTTCGTTTTCTGCGCCCCAGTCAGTGATAACAACGCCTTCAAAACCGAAATCATCACGAAGAACGTCTGTTAAGAGCCATTTGTTTTCAGCGGCATAAGTGCCGTTAACTCTGTTGTATGAGTTCATGATTGTCCAAGGCTGAGCCTTTTTAACTGCGATTTCGAAAGGAAGAAGATATGTTTCGCGAAGTGTTCTTTCGTCAACAACTGCATTAACAGTCATTCTGCGAGTTTCTTGGTTGTTCGCTGCATAGTGTTTAAGAGATGTGCCAACACCCTTGCTCTGAACACCATTTACGAATGCAGCAGACATTTCACCTGCAAGAACACCGTCTTCTGAGAAATATTCAAAGTTACGTCCGCAAAGTGGTGAACGTTTGATGTTTGTACCAGGTCCTAAAAGAACAGAAACCTTTTCTTTCAAGCATTCTTCACCGAGTGCCTGACCCATTTTGTAAAGAAGGTCTGTATCCCATGAGCAAGCAGTAGCAGATGCTGTTGGGAAGCAGATAGCAGGAACACCTTTCAAAAGATTTGTTTCACCTTTTGGTGTATCGCCTGGGTCACCTTTTTTACGGATACCGTGAGGGCCATCGTTAAGGCTTATAGACTTGATACCAAGTCTTTCCACAGGCTGTGAGTGCCAATAGTCAAGACCATCGCACATACTTGCTTTTTCTTCAAGTGTCATCTGTGCAATAAGGTCAGCATGTTTAAGAGCCATTTCCATTTCCTCCTAAAAATTTACATTTTTAATTAACATTCCTATTATACATCAATACTGTCGGTTTCGTCAAATAAAAGTTTGTCAGCCGAAACGGTATCAATGGATTCAATGTTTTTGAGTTTGCGCTGAATAAAGAGATTTTTCCTTTCAGCGTCTTCAAGCGTTTTACCTGCTTCGTCAACTTTCTTCTTTGCCTTAGCGAGTAGGTCGCCGAATTTCTCATACTGTGCCTTTGCAGCACCAAGAATTTCACGGACTTCGTTTGCTTTTTCGTTAATGGCGATTGTCTTAAAGCCCATTGAAAGAGAATTTAAAAGTGCAGTAATTGTTGACGGACCTGCAATCATAACATTGTATTCATTCTGTATTTTTTCAGGTAAACCTGTTCTTGATGATGCAATTTCGGCATAAAGTCCTTCTGTTGCAAGATACATAATTGCAAATGGAGTTGTATTTGGAACGTGAATATATTTTGCGATTGATTTTGCTTCGCCGAGCACTCTGTTTTCAAGCTCTTTTCGTGCTTGTTTTACTGCATCTGCATCTGCACGGTCAGCAGCATCACAAAGTCGCACATAGTCTTCCATAGGGAACTTTGAGTCAATAGGAAGAAGAATATCGTTGCCGTCTTTTTCACTTGATGGAATACGAATAGCAAATTCAACACGGTCAAGTGAGTTTGGCACGGTTGCCACATTCTTTTCGAACATATTTGGAATTGTCTGATTTAAAATTCCTTCCAGTTGAACTTCTGCCCATGTGCCACGAGCCTTAACATTTGTAAGCACTCGGTTAAGTGCAGTAACATTTTCAGTAACACCTGTTGAAAGCTTTTGCATTTCACCAAGGGATTTATAAAGGTTTTCAAGCTGGTCAGAAACAGTCTTGAATGATGTATTAAGTCTTGTTGTAAGTGTCGCAGTAAGTTTTTCGTCAACAGTAACTCGCATTTCTTCAAGTTTCTTTTCGTTTGACTCCTGCATTTTAGTAATTGAATCTTCAAGAGTTTTATTCTGCTTTTCACTTTGTTGAGCATTCTTTTCGCTCATTGACACAAGCATTTCATTCATCTTTTCACGATGCTCAAAATTGCCCTTATTCATATTGTCGATACGTCCTGACATTTCATCAAGGCTTTTTTTCACATCTTCACGGATTTCTTTGTTAGCATTTTGATTTTCAACACGGATTCTGTGGAACTCATCACCCATATTCTTGCTTATGTAGTCAATTTTCTGTTCAAGTGAATCAGTTGTATTTTTACCTGATTTTTTTAAAACACCTGCAACAAGAATTACGGAAAGTGCAGACATAATAACTGAAAGTATCAATAAAACATCGTTTGAAGGCATAATTATCTCTCCATTGTAAAAATATATACATATTATAACATAGTAACTACAATAAAAGATATATTTTTATAAAAATTTTTATTAAAATGTAGCCATAAAATAGATTTTTTGTTATACTTATGTTTGGTGAATAAAATGTGTAAGAAAATATTATGTATTATAATAGCTCTTGTGTTATTTCTGACTTGCTTCAGCGGTTGCTCGGACGATGAGGAGATTTATTTGTCATGCCCAATAAATGAAATGCCACAACATTTTGACCCACAGATTGCAAAAAGTCAGGGCGAAAAAATTGTTGCTGTAAATACATATGACGGACTTTTTAAATTAAATGAAAATGGTCAGATACAGAATTGTGCCGTAAAAGATTATAAAGTTTCTGCAGATGGTCTTGTTTACACCTTTTATCTTCATGATAATCTAGAGTATTATATTTCAAAAACAACTAAATCATTCATTGAAGACCAAGAAGCACAGATTGATGTAAAAGTAACTGCTCAAGATTTTGCTTTTGGTATAACAAGAGCAATTCTTCCCGAAACAAATGCTCCGGACTATGACCTTTTGAGCACCATCAAAAATGCAGAAAGTGTTCACAACGGCAGTATTGCGGCATCTTCTCTCGGTGTCCGTGTTGTGGATAATTATACATTGGAAATTACTCTCGAAAGAAAATCTGATGAGTTTTTGTTTGCACTCAGTCAACCTGTGTCATATCCCTGCGACGAGACCTTCTTCAATTTGACTGCAGGTAGATATGGACTTGAAAGAAAATATACTCTTTCAAATGGTGCTTTTTATCTGTCCGATATAGTTGAAAATGAATCAGTAAGATTTTCTAATAATACAGAATATAAGGGACAATTCAAAGCAACTCCAACCTCTGTAAGATTATATGTGAATTCTAACCAGACAGAAATTTCAAAGAAGATAAATAAAGGAGATTACTCTGTAAGTTTTTTGACATCAAAAGATGCAGTAGGCGAGTTAAATAGGAAAGTTGTAAAATCTGATTTCCAGAACACAACAACAGCTTTGATGTTTAATATGTCTAATGAAACAATGCAGAATAATAATCTTAGGACAGGACTTATTGAGAGTGTGACTTTGTCAAATATTACAGAAAATCCTGCCAACAATCTTGTTCCATCCGTGGTTAAATATAGTACGGACAAATCCCTTGCTTTAGCAACAAATATTGATAGTGCAAGAGAAAAACTGAAAACTGCATTCAATGAGTTGAAAATAGATAAACTCACAATCGATGTTTTATGTACCGCCGAAAATGAAAGTGTTGCAAAAAATATTGTAAGCTGTTGGCAGACGAATATTGGTGTTGAACTTAATGGTACTGTAACAGTTGTTGAACAAAAGGATTTTGACAGTAAGATTAAAAGTGGTTCATATACTGCAGCGATTTATCCATTGACAGTTAACTCAAATCGTGCAGTAGATTTTCTTGGAATGTTCAAGTCCGATAGTGATACTAATATTTCTCGTTATACGTCTGAAGAGTATGACAGAATATATAATGATTTTAGATTATCACCGTCAGAGGCGAAAGCAACGGACTGCCAGACTTATCTGTTGAAAAATGCTGTTGTTATGCCTATTGCAGATGAAAACTCAGTTTTTGTTATATCAAAAGACATAAGTGGGGTTTATTGTGCTTTTGACAGTGCAAATATTTACTTTTACAAGGGACAAATGAAATGACAAAATCAAGAAAAATATATGTTACAATATCGTGGATATTGGTTGTAGTTTGCATGGGGTTTATCTTTTCTCTGTCTGCGCAAAATGGTGAAGAATCATCTGATTTGAGTGGTTCTTTTGTAATGGCCATTTTGGAATGGCTTAAACTGGATGTTGATGAAGGACTCCTTCGTACATGTGCACACTGTCTTGAATTTATGGGGCTTTCACTCCTTATTTTCAATGCTACCTATGCTACATGTGAAAAGAAAATAACACCATTGATTGCTTTTGCAGGGACAGTTTTATATGCAATTACTGATGAAATTCATCAGATTTTTGTTCCGGGCAGGGCGTTTCAAATAAGCGATATTTTAGTTGATAGTACAGGTGCTTTGATTGGTATCATAGCATCATTCATAGCATTAAAGATTATACTTTACATAACGAAAAGGAGAAAAACAAATGGCAATTCTTAAACCTTTTAAAGCAGTAAGACCAAAGGATGAATACGCAAGTCAGGTTGGTGCTTTACCTTACGACGTAATGAATTCAGAAGAAGCTCGTGAAATGGTAAAGGATAAACCATACTCATTCTTGCACGTTGATAAGGCAGAGGTTGATTTACCACAGGGAATTGATATTTATTCGGCAGAGGTTTACGAAAAGGCAAAGGAAAATCTTGAAGCATTAAGTGCTAACGGTATTTGTAAACAGGACGAAAAACCAATGCTCTATATTTATCGTCAGATTATGAATGGCAGGGAGCAGACAGGTATTGTAGGTTGTACTGCAGTTGATGATTACATAAACAACGTAATTAAAAAGCACGAATTCACTCGTGCTGATAAAGAAGCAGACCGAATCCGTCATGTTGATACTCTTGATGCAAATACAGGTCCAATTTTCCTTACTCATCGTGAAAATAAAACAGTTTCTGATATTACAGAAAACTGGAAAAATACACATACACCAGTTTACGATTTTGTAAGTGATGACGGTGTTGCACAGACAGTATGGGTAATTGATGACGACGCAGTTATCGATACACTTGTTAAAGAATTTGCCGAAATTCCATATCTTTATATTGCTGATGGTCACCACAGATGTGCTTCCGCAGTAAGAGTAGGTGAGAGAAGACGCGGTGAAGGCGAATATGATAAGGATGCGGAGTTTAATTTCTTCCTTTCAGTTATCTTCCCTTGCGACCAACTCAAAATTATGGATTACAACCGTGTAATGGCAGACCTTAACGGAAATACAAGTGAAGAATTCATCGTAAAAATGGGTGAAAAATTTGTAGTTGAAGAAGCAGATGAAAGCCCATATGCACCAAAAGAACGTCATACATTTGGAATGTATCTTGATAATAAATGGTATAAAGTAACTGCAAAACCCGAGTTCATCAATGAGAATGACCCTGTTGAATGTCTTGATGTTTCAATCCTCCAGAATAACCTTATCACACCAATTCTCAACATCACTGACCCAAGAACAGATAAACGAATTGATTTTGTAGGTGGTATCCGTGGCTTAGGTGAACTTGAGAGAAGATGTGCAGAGGGTATGAAATTAGCCTTTGCTATGTATCCAACATCACTCAACGAACTTATGGATATTGCAGATGCAGGAAAGGTTATGCCACCAAAATCAACTTGGTTTGAGCCCAAACTCTTATCTGGATTGTTTATTCACAAATTATCATAATGTATGCTTGTCGGGCATTTGTATAACCCGATGAAGAAATATAAATTTTACATTTTTTGTCGTTTCTTGACAGAATTATGGGAATATGTTATAATAAATGACAATATGAGGGAGTAATTCCGCAAAATAAATAATGCGAGACATCATCGTCAGGACAAGAGATTTTCTCTTCGGTGTGTCATAAGTAAATGAGACTCATACATGGTTTTTCGCTGTGTATGAGTTTTTTGATTACTCTATCATAGGAAAAAGAAAAAGCAGGAGGATAAATATGGATACAAAAAAAATAGTAAAAATAGCAGTAATTGCTGCGTGTGCAATTCTTGTTGTGGTTGTAGCAATATCAAGCTTCACTGTAGTTTCAGCAGGTCATACAGGTGTTGTACTTACATTCGGTGCAGTTGAGGATACAGTCCTTGACGAAGGCTTGCACTTCAAAATTCCTTTTATTCAAAGGGTAGTGCAGATGAATAATCGTACTCAGAAAATTGAAACCGATGGTAGTGCTTCTTCAAAAGATTTGCAGATTATTTCTTATGTGGTTGCAGTAAACTATCATGTTAATAATGATTCTTCAGCAACCCTTTATCAAAATGTGGGCACTGACTACGGTACAGTTGTTATTGTACCTGCAATTCAGGAAAGCATTAAAGCCGTAACAGCACAATATACTGCTGAAGAACTTATTACAAAACGTCAGACAGTAGGCGAACAGATTAAAGATGCTTTGTCAGAAAAAATCAATCAGTATGGTCTTACAGTTGAGATTTTCAATATCGTAAACTTTGATTTTTCTGAAGAATTCAACGCAGCTGTTGAAGCAAAGCAGACAGCACAGCAGAATGCTTTGAAAGCAGAACAAGACCTTGCTCGTATTGAGGTTGAAGCAAAACAAAAGATTACACAGGCAGAGGCTGAGGCAGAAAGTATCAAGCTTATTCAGGATGCTCTTGCAGAATCACCAGATTATGTTGATTACATCAAGTGGAGCAAGTGGAATGGCGAGTTGCCAACAGTAATGGGTGACAGTGACATTCTTTTAAGTATGGATGCACTTAAAGAATAAATGATTTAACCTAAAGCGAAAAACCAAAAAAATCCCCTAAGGAGCAATCCTTAGGGGATAACTTTTTATGTAATTATTTGCCTGCCTGCTTTGAATACTTGAGTCTGTAAACAAGGTTCATAATTCTTGTTTCAACTGGGTTGATTGGGTCAACCTTATTAAACATTTTAGCACTTACCTGAATCTTAGCACCTTTATTAGTGATAAATTCAATAGCGCCTGCATCGTATTCACTACCTGCAACACAAAGAGCACCGTTATTTTCAAGAAGAACAGCATTTCTACCTTTAAGCTTCTTAACAACTTTCTTAGCAGTCTTCAATGTGTTATTCGGGTCATATTTTGCACTCTTAACGCTTACGCCAACAATCTGCGCGAAGTCGTCAATAAGAGGACGCATTGTTTTGCCCATTTTTGAACATGTAACAGCATAAGGGTCTTTTGTGTGGTAGATGAAGTTAACATCATCACGTTTTTTGTAAACAGCACGGTGAAGTTCAATTGAACTGTTGTTTGCGTCACCTGCGATAACATCACCTGTGTCAATGTCGATTCTTGTAATTGTGCCGTCACCGTCAATAACTGAAATGTTGAAAACAGGGCCGTCACGTTCACTCTTGCAAGGCTCAAATTCAGGAGTTGATGATGGTTTCTTAACAAATCTGTCAACAACATAATCGTTGATAGCAGTAAGTTTGTCAGCAACAATACCTGTAAGAGCAGTGTATCTATCTAAAACGAACTGTTCACAAACATCTTCAAGACGTTTTGCAACGTTGAACGCATCGTCATAGTCAACACCCATGCAAACTGCACCGTGGTGAGCCATAACAGCAGCTTTTGCGTCTGAACGAGTGATTGCTTCAATAACACCTTTGCGGAGTTTCTTTGTGCCGGGAAGACCATAAGAAGCGAGTGGAATATTGCTGCCGATGATTTCAGCATTTTCGCCTTCGACATGGTTGATATCCATACCAAGAGCAGAAACGATAGATGCGTTTACCTGATGTGTGTGGATAACAAAGCCGATTTCTGGACGAAGCTTGTAACAAGCAGCGTGAATACCTTTTTCGCTTGATGGCTTGATTTCGCCTTCATATTCAAGGTCTTCAATGTTTACAAGAACGATTTCTTCAGGAGTGAGAGTTTCATAAGCACGACCGCTTGGAGTGATAACGAACTGTGTATCACTGATACGGCAAGAAATGTTGCCCCAAGTACGAGCAATAAGACCTGTTTCAATAAGCTCTTTACCAGCTTTGATTACGAGTTCTTTTGCCTGCATTATTTCCATGACTTTCACCTCGGTTAGAATTTAGAATAAAGGTGGGCGAGTTTTATTTCACCCACCTCAAAGAATCAATGATTATTTTGCTGAAGGTTTAACTGCAACGTTTGCAAATACCTTGTCGAAGCACTGAAGTGCCTGGTCAATCATCTTAGGTGTGTATGCAGCTGATGTGTAGAGACGGCTACCAGCAAGAGTAACAAGTCCTTCTGCCATGTAAGCAGCACCCATATACTGCATTTCTTTCTTTCTTTCGCTTGTAGCTGAAAGAACACCTGGAATTTTCCAAGGCTTGCACCAGTCAATTGAGTAGTGCATTGTACCAACTGTTTCAAGGTGGCAAACTGAACCTTCATTCCAAACAACGAATGGAAGACCATGTTTAGCAACGAGTTCCTGAAGACCTTGAGTAAGTCTGTCACCCATTTCGCCAGCCTTCTGACATGCGTTCTGCTTGTCGATTTCTTCAAGAGTGAAGTAACCTGCGCAGCATGAAAGTGGGTTAGCTGTCATTGTACCGCCTGTGAATGCCTTCTTAACTTTCATACCTGAATCGTCAAGACCTGCACCAAGATGTTTCATGTACTGCTTCTTACCACCAACACCGCCTGCACCTGGATAACCACCAGCGATAACTTTACCGAAGATTGTAAGGTCAGGAGATACGCCGAAGAAGCCCTGAGCACCAGCCATACCGATACGGAAACCTGTAACAACTTCATCGAATACAAGGAGAGCACCGTATTTACGGCAAAGTCTTTCAACACCCTTGTTGAAGTCATAATCAAGTGGAGTTGTACCACTTTCAGGACCGATTGGCTCGATAAATACAGCAGCTGTACCGCCGTTGAACTGGTTGAGCCAGAGTTTTCTTTCAAGGTCTTCAAGGTCACCTGGGAAGAATTCCTGAGTGTGCTTGAAGAGGTAAAGTGGAACACCACTTGCCTGTGTGAATTTAGAACCAGGAACACGGATACCGTAACCGAGCTGGTCTGACCAACCGTGGTAAGCACCACCCATTTTAAGAATGTTCTTCTTACCTGTTGCAAGACGAGCAACACGAACAGCTGTCATACAAGCTTCTGTACCTGAACCCTGCATACGGAACATATCAACTGATTCAACTGAGTCAGAGATTTTCTTTGCAAGTTTGTATTCGAATTCGTGGAAAAGACCTGTTGAAGGACCACATGTGTTAAGAAGGTCGATAACCTGGTCACGAACTACCTTAGGATTTGAGCCAAGAACTGTTGGACCACCAGCCTGAAGGAAGTCAAAATATTTGTTTCCGTCAACGTCGTAAAGGTAAGCACCTTCAGCCTTTGTGAAAACAAGTGGGAATGGATAGTTGAAAGCAAGGTTGTGCTGAACACCACCAGGGATGATAGTCTTTGCTTCAGCAATCATTTCCTTTGATTTAGCACACTTTTTATCATAATACTCTTCTTCATAAGTCTTGAGAACGTCAGGTTTAATTGAATAAATTGGTTTGCTGATAAGTTCGTCAAGCTGTCTGTTAATCTGAGCAGCATCATGGTAATGTGCGATTGCGAATCTTGTGTCTGCCATAATTTTTCTCCTCCATTTTTTGAAGTAATTTTTATCTGCCATTACAACAGATAATAGTTCATATACAATTATAACATTATTTTCCACACTGTCAACAATTTTCAGAAAAATACTTTACACCTAATAGTTAAAAAACATCTAAATAGGCAAAAAGACGCATTTCATAGATAAAAATCGTCTATTTAATGTTTTAAAAGCAAAATTAAAATCACCATTCATTGTTATCAAGAATCAGCGGAAATGGTGATTTTATAGGGAATATAAAGTTTTTAATTGTAAAAGTCATTAATTAGTTAAAAATTATCTAAATAACTTTTTAACGAGATTTCCTGCATCAATATTGTTAAAATCAGTAGGGGAGTTTTTAAAGTTTTTAAGTGTTTCCCAACGACCTACATATTCATTTATTCTTTCTTCAGGAATAGAAAAGTGCAAATCACATAATTTAAGAATGAGCTTTTCAACAGTATTTTTATCGCTATTCATAGCATCTAAAAGTTGCTTGAAAAGAGTAGGATTCGCTTTTTCACATTCGCTTAAATATTGTGGAAGGAAGATTGCACAAGCAATTCCGTGCGGCACACCGTAATCTTCTGTAAGTGCATAACCCATTCCGTGTGGGAAACCTGTGCCACCCTTGTTAAGAGCGAAACCTGCGTAGAGTGATGCAAAGTAGAGAATATCTCTTTCCTCCTGTGTAGGCAATTCATTTGTTTCATTCAATTTAACGAGAATTGGATAAATCATTTTAATTGAAATGAGAGCAAATTGGGTTGTAAGAAAATCTGCACGTTTTGTAAACATTGATTCAATTGCGTGGGCAAGAGCATCAAGTGCAGTTGATACGGTTGTTCTAAATGGAACGGAATATGTGTATTTAGCATCTGCAAGAGCAACCTTTGCATAATAGTTCTTACCACTCACACTCTGTTTGCGACCATCCTTGCGAGTGAGCACAGAAACACCTGAAACCTCACTACCCGTGCCAGATGTTGTGCCGATTACAATAAGTGGTAAAGGCTCGTTTATCACTTTTTCCGTGTAGATACCGTCGTCAATGATTTGTGGGTTGGTAGCATATACACAAACAGCCTTTGATGCATCAAGAGGTGAGCCACCACCAATACCTATAATATAGTCGGCAGAGAACTCTCTTGCAGCTTTGCCACCCTCACAACAAGTTGAAGTTAATGGATTTTCGGTAATCTTGTTAAAAATTGTGTATTCAATTTTAAGTTCATCTAGTATTGCGATAACATCGTCTAAAGCACCTGACTTTTTCGCAGAGGATGCACCCGTAACAATAACACATCTTTTGCCAAATTGCGAAAACACACTTTTGTTGTTTTCTAATACTGAATTGCCACCAATAACATTCACAGGCATATAAAAACTGAAATCGTAGGTCATAAATATCACTCCAATGAGATTATTGTACCATTACAAAATAAAAAATCAACAATTATTTTAATCATTCGCACAGATAAATTTTAATTTGTCGAGTTCTTTTACTTTCTTGTCTCCCCTGAAAGGGGAGATGTCACGGAGTGACAGAGGGGTTACGAAAAAAGCCTCAGTTAGTAAGGTGTAAAACGAACAAACCCCTCAGTCAAATGCTACGCATTTGCCAGCTCCCCTTTCAGGGGAGCCGAGAATAACTCAATTAAACAACCCGACAAACCCCAATTT
>JAGAMK010000016.1 GCA_017624735.1 Clostridia bacterium | reverse complement strand
TTTAATTGAGTTATTCTCGGCTCCCCTGAAAGGGGAGCTGGATTGCCGAAGGCAAGACTGAGGGGTTTATTTGCACATTATTATAACCCCTCTGTCACTTCGTGACATCTCCCCTTTCAGGGGAGACAAGAAATCAGATGAACTCGACAAATTCAAATTTGTAATAATAAAACTGTCAGTTATTAAACATAACCGACAGTTATTTTCATTTCATTAACTTTTCTACATCAGAAAGTTTAATTCGTTTTGACACAATAAAGGTCTTGCGTTTTTGCTTACCCTTATCCGTATCATATTTTCCGTTTTCTTTTTCTTCAGGTGAAAAGATGCCATAGGAAGATGTAACAACTGTTCCATCTTTAAGAACTACATTTCCACAATACCCTGTATCGGCATTTGCACTGAGTGATGGCTTATTCTGATGGTCAAGATATGTATGGGCAATTTTAATTCTGTACTGACCTTCGTTTCCTTGTTTTAGGTCATCGTAAGTACCAACCCATGCAACCCAGCCTTCAGAATACCAAGTTTGCTTTCCACCGTCTTTTCGCATTTTTCTAACCATTTTCTTATTTCTCTCAATGGAACGGAATGTGATAAAAAGTCTGCCATCAGGCATCCATTCTGCCTTGTGACGTTCACCATTAAGAGTTACGGGTGCTTCCACAGGCTTTGACCATGTTTCACCTTCATCAGTTGAAAAAATCAAAAGACTTGTATTTCTCTTTTTATTGCAACGTGCAATAAGACAAAGTTCATCACCCATTCCCCTATCTGAACGGACACATTCAACTTCGCAAATACCTGCATAAGTTTCGATATCACGATACTGTGAAAGATATGGCTCAGGTTTTGACCAGTTATATTCACCATTTTCGTCAAATGTAAGAATGGTCTTATAATTCACAAAGCCACTATCGTGGAAAATACCCATCCACTTGTCAACAAACTCACCATTCTCTTTAAGTCTGGTAAGGGAGGCCATTGCAACAATAGGAATCAATGGTTTTTCGCTATCGTTGTCCCAGAATCGTCTGAATTCTGTCCAAGTTTTCCCTTCATCAAGGGAAATTGAACTGTTAAATCCGCCCGGTGTTGACATTCCCGGCCATTTTGAGTTTGCAGAAATGAGAATAAGTTTTTCGTCGCCATTCTTAAATTGCAAACGATAAACCGTTGGTGTTTCAAGGGATTTTTCCCATGATGATGGTTGATTTTCAATAGTTTTATTATATGACACTCCACCATCATCGCTGATTTTTGATAATATCGCACCCTTACCATGTCCCTTAGGATAAAAAGTGAGAATATCACCATTGCCTAATAATACAGAATCAGGATGTCCGAGATATGCCGCATTATCGTCAATTACAGAATACTCAAACAAATACCCCAGTTCGTCTGGGGTATTTTCTGGTTTAACACTTAAATCTACAAGAGGTATTTTATAATAATCCACTTTGACGGGGAAAGGCTTTCTCTTAAAAAGCATAATTATTTACTCCAATTTTTAAGTCTTTCTGCTGCAAGCCATGCTGCGCCGAGCATACCTGCCTTATTACGAAGTTGTGCTTTTTCAATTCTTACATGTTTATAATTATCCTCAAGCTGTGCATCAACCTTTTCACGAATATCCTTGATAAGCATATCTTCTGACATAATACCACCGCCAAGAACAATAAGACTTGGATTGAAAATGTAGCAAAGGTTACGAAGCCCAAGTGCAATTTCGTCTTCCCAATTATTAATTTCTTCCATAATAATTGGGTTTTTGAGGTTTTCAGGCTCAAAAATCTCTCTGCCATTCATTGGCTTGCCCATGCGTTCTGAAACTGATGCTGTAAACACACGACAAGCAGCATAAGCCTCATAGCAACCTATTCTGCCACAAGTGCAAGGTCTGCCGTCCTTGTGAGTTGCCATGTGACCAAACTCACCACCTGCGTATTTTGAACCACGATATACATCACCATTGATGTAAATACAACCACCTACACCTGTACCGTAAGTAAGGCAAAGGAAATCACTCTCACCTTTTGCCGCACCAAAATGTGCCTCACCGATTGCTGCACAGTTAACATCATTATCAACTGCAACAGGAACATTGAACTGTGGCTCAAAAGCAGCACGGAGATTTGTGTGGTTATAATTAGGAATATTACCAACACCGTCATTGATTTCACTTGTTTCAAAATTTATCTGACCGGCAGTTGAAATGCCGATAGCATCATACTGACCTTCATATTCCTTGAGCTTTGCTTCCATAGCTCTCAAAACCATATTGTCAGTATCTTTGTATGTGTTTGTTGGGAATTCTTCTGAAAAAAGAACATTAAAATTCTCATCTACAAGACCGAATTTAATAGCTGTTCCACCTACGTCAAATGCAATAATTTTCATTTTTGCGTCTCCTTGATAATTGAAATATTTATATCTATAAATAATTAAAACAATTATATAGTATTTCTCTTCCTTTTACAATAATATTTTCAAAAAAGTTATTGACCTTTCATTCAATTATTATAATAAATATTTGTATATTTTGTTAATTTTCATTTTTTCTCTTGTATATTTTCTTAAAATAGTATAGAATATATCCGTTAATGTAGAAAAGTGCATGTTTAAATACAGACACGTTTATTCTACAACGAAAAAAATGTTCGTAAAGGTGGTTTTTCCCGTGGAAAACAACAAAAAATCTCAAGCCGAGCTTTACCGTGAAGAACGTAAAGAACGTCTTGCAAAGGCTGCTGCTAAAAACGCAAAAAATGCGCCTAAAACAATGAAAGCAAAGAAACTTGCTACAAAGATTATTGCTATTGTACTTGCAGTTGTAGTTGGTCTTGGTGCAGTTTACGGTGTTCTTAGTTTCTTTGATGTTCCTGAAAAGGTAATCAAAGTATCTATTGACAATGCTGACGGCACAAATACTTACAAATTCAGTGCAGGTGAATATAATTATTATTATTTCACAACATGGATTAATTTCTATCAGCAAGCTGCTCAGTATGAACAGTATATGGGTGCTGGTGCTGGCCTTATGTACACAGGCTTTGACTACACAAAAGCACCTGGTGACCAGGAATTCACAGCTGAAACAGCAGAAATGTTAGGCGTTACAATGGAAGAATTGGGCAACCCAGAAAAACCAACATGGGCTGACGCAATCAAATTCGCTGCTGTTAACAACATCATTTCTGTAAAATATGGTGCAGATAAGGCAAGAGAGAATAACCTCACTCTCACAGATAAGGAAAAGACAGAAATCGAAAGCAATATTGAACAGATTGAAAAAGCTGCTCACGAAAAAGATTACAGCATTAACAGATGGCTCCGTGCACAGTATGGTAAAGGTGTTACTGAAAAGGTAGTTCGTCAGGTTCTTGAAGATAATTATCTTTCAACAAAATACTTTGAATCCATGAACGAAAAAATCACAGCTGCTGTTACAGATGCTAACATCAACGAAGAATACAACAAGAATAAAGACGAATTTGACCTTGTTGATGTAAGATTGTATTCTTTCACAACAACTTTCAAAGAAAGTGAACATAAGGACCTTTCAGAAGAAGAACACGACAAGATTCATAAGGAAAAATTTGCAGAAACAAAGAAACTTGCTGACGAATTTCTTGCAAAGGTAACAGATGATGCTTCTTTCGTTACTGCTGCTAAACAAGCAATCCTTACAGCAGATAACAAGAGCACAAAAGACCCTGATAAGGAAACATTAAAAGAAAAGACAACAAAAGCTACTCTTACTGCAACATCAGAAGAACTTGCAAAATGGGTTTACGACGATGCACGTAAAGTTGGCGATGTAACTGTTATCGACGGTGGCGAAGGTACATATCATGTTGTTATGATTAAGACTCTTCCTTTCCAGAATATGGCACTCGCTTCAGCTGATGTAAGACACATTCTTATTGCATTCCCTGATGCAGAAAAAGATGATGATGGCAAAGAAATTCCTATCACAGATGAGCAAAAAGCAACAACAAAGGCTGATGCACAGAAGGTTCTCGATGAATTCCTTAAGAATCCTACAGAAGAAAACTTTATTGAGCTTACAAAGAAGCATACTGATGACGTTGACAAAGACGGTAAGCTAAATAGTGATGGACTTTACAAGAATGTTGCTGACGACGGAAAATACGTTCAGACATTTACAGATTGGTCTATTGATGCAAGCCGTAAGGTCGGTGATGTAGAAATCGTTGAAACAGAATTCGGTTACCACATCATGTACTTTGTAAAGGCAAACGATGGCTTTAAATGGCAGTCGGATGTTAAGGCAAAGATTGTTGCTGACCAGTACAATGCTCAGGTTAGCGATGTTGTTGAAAACGAAACAGATAATGTTAAGCTTAATACATTCCTTCTCAACTATATGACTAAGGGTATTGAAAAAACAATCAAAAATCTTATCCTTGCAAACGCATAATTAGATACACAATAAGCCTTACCGATTTTGGTAAGGCTTATTTTTTTACTTTATTCTCTTTTTCAAAAGCGAGCCGATTGTAACAACTGTTGCCACAGCACCTGCTACCGGTAAAACATATTTTTTAGCAATAAGTTTTACTGCGTCCACACTTGTTGGTGCATAAGTGTAAAATCCGTGTTTCGCTTTATTTGTTATCTTGAATCCGTCAAGGTCTTCAACGGTTAGAGTTGTGGTGGTAAAATCTATTGGGTTTGCTTCGTCAAAATCGAAAATTCTGACTCCCCTTTTTCTACCCGGACCATAGACATTAAATCCACAACCTTGGGTATAACCCATTTTCATTCCCTTATATTCACCCACAAAAGAATTGTTGTGGTCGTGACCGAAGAACATTGCCATTACGTCGCCCTTTTCGTTCATCACTTCAAACTGACCGCCGTTTTCCTTTGGTACGCTTGGTGTTTCGCCAATGAATGTGCGATTATCCACTCTTACTCTTTCCGGATTAACCGAGAAGAATTTACCTTCCCATTGACGATAACCCCTTGCACTGTTTGGTGTACCTGCAGGCACTTCCATAAGCAATTCATAGATTTCTTCAACTGGAATATGCTGAAAAACAATGGATGGAACATAATCACCATTTTCTTCTTTAAGTCTGTCCCTTGTGTTTTTGTACCATTCAAGCTGATTTTCGTGAACGTGGTCACAAGTACCGTCAAGAGTTGCTGTAAGACTATCAACAAGATACACATTGAGTTTTGTTTTGCCATCCTCACCCTTGATTTCAAGGTTATGGTTGCAATATCCGTCGATTTCATCGTCAGCATTATATGCTACACAGTTTTCGTGTGATTTATAAATTTCAAACTGTTCTTTCTTTGATATTGAAAATGCCTGGTCATCGTGGTTACCAAAAACAAATGTAAAAGGAATTCCTGTTTCATCAAGTGGTACAAGAAATTTGTTTATACATTCTGTGACCTTCTTTTTATTGTCGCCACCCATTAAATAAAATCCGTATCCCTTAACCTGGTCACCTGTAAATACTACGAGGTCAGGTTTTGCCATTTTCAATGCTTCACGGATAAAACGAACAGTATCATCGGATGTGTTCTGTGTATCCTGAACATCGGCAATCTGCATTATACGGAATTTTCCGTTATTAAATTTAAGTTCCATAGTGTATCACCTCATTGGTATAATCTTACCACATCGGGAGATAAATAACAACATAAGATTTTCGACAAATGGGAGTTTGTCAAAACAATTCGTAATATGTAATTTGGAATTATTTGAACTTTCAAGTCACCCTGAACGCAGTGAAGGGTCTGCTAATTTGATGAAGAGATTCTTCGCTTCGCTCAGAATGACCATATAACAGGAGTGTCGAAAATCGTCCCGACAAATTCAATTTTGTTTATATATAATAAATGGTGGAGTTATTAAACCCCACCATACAATTTCAAATTAAACTATGTTTATTTTCCGTTTTGCACCTAATCCCAGCAAGCTTAATCCTAACAGAAATACCACAAAACACACTACGGAGCCAACTACGATATTAAAAATCCTTATATCGTTTTCAGGCATATCTCCAAATGACACAAGCATTGACCTTTGGAGCGCAGAAATTGAAACGGCTGCGTCAGCAAAGGAGATATGGCGAAGAGTATTTAAGGTGACGGATACTTTTTTGCCTTTTGTTTTAACAAGATTAATTGTTGCTAACGTGATTTTTATGAAAGTATAAAGTGCAATTGTAATCATCACAATTTCATGATGAACAACACCACGGTCCTTGAAAGATGTGAGAATTACCATGCCCGCAAGAGGTAAGGAAGTCAGCATAAGCATTATTCCCGTGAAGGTTTTTAAATATCTCTTTATGCTCTTTTTTCTTATGCTCAAAACAACAAACCGCATTAAACTGAGCACAGAATAATACACCCCTATGGTGACAAACCACCAGGAGTGTGTTATTATGC
Organism: Clostridia bacterium; assembly: GCA_017624735.1. Classification (GTDB taxonomy): domain Bacteria; phylum Bacillota; class Clostridia; order Oscillospirales; family Acutalibacteraceae; genus Fimenecus. Next base: position 9,206 of record JAGAMK010000016.1, on the reverse strand, counting down.
CAAGTGCTATATTGTAAATACTGTAGGCAATATTCATAAGCAAACTGAATATTGCAATTTGAAAAGATTTAATTTTTATCATAGATTTTTGCCTGACCCACAACGCAATGAATAATTATTTTACTAATATCTTCAATAGAGTCTACACATTTATTATTCGACCATTCAGTAACAATAGCCGTAATACCTGTGAGATAAAATTTCATAATGTACCTTCTCTCATTTTCAGGGAAATTAAATCTTTCTAAAAGTGGGTTGAAAATGTTGTCAAACATACTTTTATACAATGTATTAAAATTCAAAGAATGAAGATGTTTAAGGCAAGTTGCAAAAATTCTTTGGTTTTCTTTTATATAGGTAAGATATGGCGTCAGAAATTCATGAGTAATAAACACCAAATCTTCCAATTTGCTGTTACTATAATCAATACTTACATTAGCACCAACGGTGGAAAAACAGGCAAAAAAGTTGTCGATGATATAGTCAGATGTTTCCTTTAATAAGTCATTTGTGTTTTCATAATGAAGATAAAAAGTTGAACGGTTGACTCCCGCCACTGAGCAAATTTCCTTAATGGAGATATACTCAAAATCCTTTGTTTCAAGAAGTGTAAGAAGTGCCTCATCCATTTTTTTGGCAGTATTAAAGTATTTACTTTCATTCTTATTCATCCGACAACCCCCTTTTTATTGATACCTGACGATTATTTTTCTTCGCTGATTTCACGAGCAAGTTCTACGATTTCAAAAGCGTATTTTTTCTTGCCATTTTCGAGAATTCTTTTGTAAATTGGATAGTTGATACCGCAACAAGCAAAGCCGATGATACCGATTACAATTCCGAGTACCATAAATGCTGTTGTTCCACCGATAACATTCATCGCAAGACTCATTCCCAGACCTGCAACAAGTGAAGAAATAATGCCGAAGGTATAGGCGAATACATTTGCAGGTCGTTTTGCCTTCTGGTCAAGTTTTTTTAGTGCTACGATTTTTGAATCATCCTTTGGTGCGTATTCCTTTGCGATTGATTCTGCATAAATCTTGTCTGTGTTCATTATTATAACCTCCCTTTGATTACAAGACAATTATAAATAATAAAAAACACAAACTGAACAACAAGTTTTTAGTTTTTTGTTGATTTAAAAAACAAAGCCATTCTCAATCAACTGAGAATGGTTTTATTTATTTATTTCAGGATTATCTGTTCTGCCCACAATATAGTCCATGCTTACCCCATAAAAATCGGCTAAAACTATAAGTGTCTCCGTTGGTGGAATTCGTTCACCATTTTCAAATTTTGAAAGCAATGCTTGTTCAATTCCTGTTTTCATTTGTAATGAAATCTGAGTTAAGCCTGCTTGATTTCTAAGTTTCTTTAAATTGTTTTTCATAATATCACCACAATGACATTATGTCATATTTGCAGTTGACTTATATGACATATTGTCATATAATATGTGCGTAAAGTATTTTTATTCAGTTTTATTTGAAAAACACTTTACAATGTGTTACAATTTGATTGTAATATCGACACAGGATATGGAGAGTGGAATTATGAGAAACGTAATTATCAAAAGAAATAAAAGTTTTGTCGGTTGTCTTGCTAAACTTAAGGTTTACATTGAAGATTATACATATGGCGAAACAAAAATCGGTGGTGTGCCTTGTCGCAAACTTGGAACATTGAAAAATGGCGAAGAAAAAGCCTTTTTGATACCTGATAATGCTGCAAAAATTTATGTTATTGCTGATTCTTTGAGCAAGAATTTCTGCAATGAATTCTATAATCTTCCCGAAGGACAGTACGACATATATTTGAGTGGACAGTGCAGGTACAACCCGGCTTCCGGTAATGCGTTTCGCTTTGACGGTATCACCGATGAATCAGTTCTTAAAAATCGAAAAAAGGGAACTAAAATCGGTATAGTCGTTTTAATTATAGCAGTAATAGTTGGTTTCATAATCGGGTTTATCCCCAGTTTTGTGAATAATGATGGCGATGCAAAACAATTTAGATGCGAAGAAATGCAAATAACTCTAACCGATGAATTTATGAAAGTTCCTGTTGCCGATTTTGACGCCTGTTTTGCAAACGAAGATATTGTTGTTCTTGTAATAAGGGATGACTTTAGTGTAATGGATGGCTTGGAAAACTACACACTTCAGGAATATGGCGAACTCTCCCTTGAAGTAAATGAACTTGCCGATGTTTCCGAAGTCAAACAAAACAACGGTATTATGTATTACGATTATGAGGCAGAAAATACAGAAGAAAACAACACTTATTATTACTACGCAACAATTTTCAAAAGCGAGGATGCTTTCTGGACAATTCAATTTGCAGTATTAACTGAAGAAGTTGAACAGTATATGCCACAGATTATTGAGTACTCAGAAACAATTACATTTAATGAATAAGGAAATACCCGTTCTCAACTGAACGGGTATTTTTTATGACTCATAATATTCAAGTACAATTCAACAAATTTGAATTTGTCGAGATAACAAAAAAGACGGAGCCGAAACTCCGTCTTAATTTATTGTAATTATTTAAGGTTTGCCTTGAGTGTTTCAAGTTCTGCCTTAAGTGTTTCTGGAAGCTTGTCGCCAAATTTAGCATAGAATTCGCCGATGCCTTCTGCTTCTGCACTCCAAAGGTCCTTATCAACGTCAAGGATGCTTTCAAGTGATTCAAGTGAAACTTCACCTTCAAGACCTTCGATGTTGATATCCTTAGCATATGGAAGGTAACCGATTGCTGTTTCCTGAGCGTCTACTTCATTTTCGCAACGTTTGATAATCCATTCAAGAACACGGAGGTTATCACCGAAACCTGGCCACATAAAGTTGCCTTCGTCATCTTTTCTGAACCAGTTAACATTGAAGATTTTTGGTGCTTTGTCAGCATCAAGAGTCTTACCAATGTCAATCCAGTGCTGCCAATAGTCACCCATATTGTAACCACAGAATGGAAGCATAGCCATTGGGTCACGACGAACAACACCTACTGCACCTGCTGCAGCTGCTGTTGTTTCAGAAGCCATAATTGAACCAACGAATACACCGTGATTCCAGTCACGTGACTGATATACAAGTGGAGCAAGTTTTGCACGACGGCCGCCGAATACGAAAGCAGAGATTGGAACACCTGCTGGATTTTCGAATTCAGAGCTGATGCATGGGCAGTTTACAGCTGGAGCTGTGAAACGGCTGTTTGGATGAGCAAGGTTTTTGCCTTCTGCTTTCCATTCAACACCATTTGTTTCGATACCTGTCCATTCAACTGCATTTACCGGAGGATTCTTGTCAAGACCTTCCCACCAAACTGTATTGTCGTCAAGGTTACGAGCAACGTTTGTGAAGATTGTGCCCTTCTTTGTTGAAGCCAACGCATTTGGATTTGACTTAACGTTTGTACCAGGAGCAACACCGAAGAAACCGTTTTCTGGGTTGATAGCGTAAAGTCTTCCGTCAGGACCTTTTCTAATCCAAGAAATATCGTCACCTACGCACCATACTTTGTAACCCTTTGCCTGATATCCTTCTGGTGGAATAAGCATAGCAAGGTTTGTTTTACCACATGCTGATGGGAAAGCAGCACAGATGTACTTAACTTCGCCCTGTGGATTTTCGATACCAAGGATGAGCATATGTTCAGCCTGCCAACCTTCGTTTTTACCCTGATAAGAAGCAATACGAAGAGCAAAGCATTTTTTACCAAGAAGAACGTTTCCGCCGTAACCTGAGTTAACTGAAATAATTGTGTTATCTTCTGGGAACTGGCAAATCCATCTCTTTTCAGAATCAATGTCGCAACGGCAGTGGAGACCACGAACCCAGTCATTACTCTCGTCACCGAAAGCTTCCATAACCTTTGCGCCAACTCTTGTCATGATAACCATGTTGAGTACAACATAGATTGAGTCTGTAAGTTCAATACCAACTTTTGCAAGAGGTGAACCAACAGGGCCCATTGAATAAGGGATAACATACATTGTTCTGCCCTTGTAGCTGTCTTTTGCAATATCATAAAGCATTGCGTATGCTTTTTCTGGGTCCATCCAGTGATTTGTTGGACCTGCATCTTCTTCTTTCTTTGAGCAGATAAGAGTTCTGTCTTCAACACGAGCAACGTCGTTAACTGCTGTTTTGTGATAGTAGCAGTCAGGAAGAAGGTCCTGATTGAGTTTTACTAATTCACCTGTTGAGCATGCTTCTGCACGAAGAGCTTCAATCTGTTCTTCGCTACCGTCAATCCAAACAATGTTGTCTGGTTTAACAAGTTCAACCTGTTTGTCAATCCACTCAAGAATTGACTTGTTCTTTGTGAGTGCCATAATTGTTTACTCCTTTATATAAAATTTCATATTGATACCAAAATAAGCCATTCTTACCTATTTTGCATTATTATATACCAAATCCTGCATTTTTTCAATAGTAAAAATGTTAAGATTTTGTCAATAACAAGTGTTGCTTTTCTGTATATTATATATACAATTAATATAAAAATCAGTTTATATATTCTTTTTCAATGTCGGCAGTGGCTTTTCCATTCAAATCCATTTGGGCAACAGTACCCTTTAAAAATTCAAAATAGCCTTGCGCACCGACCATCGCCCCATTGTCACCACAAAGGGATAAATCAGGCAAATATAAATTCCAGCCCTTTTCTTCTGCAAGTTTTTCCATTCTGCTGCGAAGCACGGAATTTGCTGAAACACCACCTGCTAAAACAAGTGTTTTTTCATTATACAATTCCATTGCTTTTTCTGTATTATCAGCAAGAGAGTTGACAACTGCATTTATAAACGATGCACCAACATCTGCAGAATTTAGCTCCTCGCCTTTTTGTGTAGCATTGTGAACAAGATTTATAACAGATGTTTTAAGTCCCGAAAAGCTGAAATCAAGTGGGCATCCATCAACACGAGGTTTTGGGAATTTATACTTTGTATTATCCCCATTTTTTGAGATTTTATCAAGATTTACACCACCGGGATAAGGTAGTCCCAAGGTACGTGCAGCCTTATCCATAGCCTCACCTGCTGCATCGTCACGAGTACGACCTATTACCTCAAAATCAGTATAATCATTCACCTTGCAAAGAAGAGTGTTACCGCCTGACACCACAAGGCACATAAATGGTGGTTTGAGTTCCTTATGAGTGATATAATTAGCTGCAATATGTGAACGAAGATGATGCACAGGAATAAGTAGTTTTCCACTTGCAAGTGCGAGACCTTTTGCATAGTTAACACCAACAAGCAAAGCACCAATAAGACCGGGTGCATAAGTCACTGCAATAGCATCAATATCATCCAACGTGCAGTTTGCATCTTTCAATGCTTTTTCAACTACTGCAGAGATATTTTCTGTATGTAATCTTGATGCAATTTCAGGCACAACTCCACCAAATATTTTATGCTTTTCAATCTGTGTTGATACTGCATTTGACAGCACATTTCTGCCATCTTCCACAACTGCTGCTGCAGTTTCGTCACATGAACTTTCAATTGCTAAAATTTTCATAATCATTCCTCTATGTAATATGTATAAATCAATGCATCTTCCTGTGGTTTTGAATAAAAATTCTTTCTTTCGCCAATCAATTTAAATCCACATTTTTCGTATAATTTTATAGCATTTTCATTAGATTTTCGAACTTCCAAAGTGATAAAAAATGCTCTTTCCGTTTCGCTTTGCTTAATCAAATGGTTTACAAGAGTTTTTCCGTAACCTTTGCCACGACAATTACCGCTTACTGCAACATTTGTTATATAAACCTCGTTACAGATATTGTTAGCACCAATGTAACCAAGTAAGTTTTCATTATCGCGAAGTACATAAAACCTTGCTGTTTCGTTAGTCAACTCATCTCTTAAAGAATTCTCACTCCAAGGCTCGGAAAAGCACTCTTTTTCAAGGTCTGCGATTTCAGTAATATCACTTTCCGTCATTTCACGTATAACAACAGTATTCTGAATTCTCTCAAGAATTTGCGGGAACTGACTTTCAAGTTGCTTGGCACATTCTTCGTAAAACTCAATAGGTCTGCCATATGGGTCGGGTACATTCAAAACCACAATTTTATTTTCGTCACAATAGCGGGATAAAACTGCTTTGTGCGAGTCACTCATACAGAAAAACAAGTCCGTTGTGAGCAGGTGCTCAGGGTTGATATTCCTTGCCCGGTGGTCGGAAATATCAAGTCCACGATTCCCGGCAACAAGAATTGAATTTATGCTTACCGCATCACCCGGGAATGCACCCACACCAGCACTCGAAACTTCAATATCGGTTATATTATTCTCTTTTAGATATTTCTTGAACAATCCCTCTGCCAAGGGACTTCTGCAAGTGTTACCACTGCAGATAAACATTATTTTTTTCATATTATCCTTTTGCGTCATACCAGGTTTTACCTATATTCACATCTGCACGGAGACGTACTTTCATCTGACAGGCATTTTCCATTTCTTCGGAAAGAATTTTTGCTGCTTTTTCAATCTCGTTTTCAGGTGCTTCAACAATCAATTCGTCGTGTACTTGAAGAATGAGTTTTGCGTCCATTTTTTCGTCTTTAAGTCGATTATACACACGCACCATTGCAATTTTGATAATATCGGCTGCAGTACCCTGAATTGGCATATTTCTTGCAACTCGTTCACCGAATGCACGCAACATTCCGTTGGAAGAATTAAGCTCGGGAAGGTATCTTCTTCTGCCCCAAAGAGTTGAAACATATCCTTTTTCTTTCGCATCCTTTGCAACTGTTTCCATATACTTGTCAACACCTGCATAATGACGGAGATAACCTTTTATATAATCATCGGCTTCTTTTCTTGTTACACCGATGTCCTTTGCAAGTGAGAATGCACCGATACCGTAAACAATACCAAAGTTAACTGCTTTTGCTCGGCTACGCATTAGTGGTGTTACCATTTGCATAGGCATATTGAACACTTGTGATGCGGTAACTGTATGAATATCAACCTCATCATTGAAGGCTTTAAGCATTTCTTCATCGTCAGCTATGTGAGCAAGAACACGAAGTTCAATTTGTGAATAGTCGGCATCTGCAAGCAAACAGCCATCTTTTGCAATAAAGAATTTTCTCATTTCTCTGCCGATTTCTTTTCGTACAGGGATATTTTGAAGATTGGGTTCAGTTGATGAAATTCGACCTGTGCGAGTTTCTGTCTGAATAAATGAGGAATGTATTCTGCCGTCTTCACCGATTACTTTGAGCAGTCCTTCACAGTATGTTGAATAGAGTTTTGAGAGAGTTCTAAACCAGAGAATTTTATCAATAATAGGATTTTCATTCTGCAGACTTTCAAGCACATCTGCATTTGTTGAATAACCGCTCTTTGTCTTTTTCTTTGCAGGAAGTCCCATTTTTTCAAAGAGAATTACACCAAGTTGTTTTGGTGAATTGATGTTAAATTCTTCACCTGCAAGTTCATAAATTTCTTCTTGGATTTGTTTTAATTCACCGCTAATTTTCTTTGTAAATTCTGCAATACCCTTACGGTCAACCATAAAACCTAAGTGTTCCATTCTTGCAAGTACCTCTGCAAGTGGCATTTCAACTTTATAGAGCAAATATTCTTGTTCATTTGCTTCGATTTCTGTTACAAGTCGAGTGCTTACAGATTTCATGACAGCACATTCCATAGCCAATGACAAATCTGTTTTCACCTTTGGAATAGGTGCTTTGTATTCTTCACAAAGTCGCAAAGGATTATATCCGTTTGCAGACGGATTAAGAATATACCCTGCCAAGGATGTGTCAATAGCCATCCCCTTAATTTCAATTTTGTTAAGGAATGCGAAACGATATAAAAGTTTTGAATTGTCAGTATATTTCTTGATGTTTTCGTCTTCTAAAAGAGATTGAACAAACACAAAATACCCAAAGTTCATTGGTTCAAGGTGATAAACTGCGTTATCACACAAGAAACAGAACGATGGATTATCCAAATCCTTGTAATCAGCAGTGAAATACGCACTTTTTTCTGCTTTGATTTTGTTCAAAAGTTCGTTTGTATCAAAATCAGTTACAAATTCCAATTCCTTTGTTTTTTCTTCTTTTTTCTCCACAGCAGTTGGTGCAGCAAAATTAAGCTTTTCGATAATTTTGAACATTTCAAGGTCCGCAAGCATTCCGCGTGCTTTTTGCTCGTCAGCATGCTTCGGAACAAAGTCATTCAAATCACATTCAATTGGAACATTATTTATAATTGTACCGAGAGTGTAACTCAAAAATGCTTTTTCCTTGTCTGTTACAAGCTTGTTTTTAAGGTTTTCTTTGATTTCTAGAGTATCAATATTATCGTAAATATTTTGAATTGTACCAAACTTTTGAATTAAATCCCCTGCCGTTTTCTGACCGACGCCTGCAACGCCCGGGATACAGTCGGATGCATCACCTTGAAGCGCTTTTATGTCAATCATCTGAATTGGAGTTACACCATATTCCTCTTTAATTCTTGCAGGAGTATATGTTTCAGTTGTAGTTGTTCCCATTTTAGTATGTGGAAGCAAAACAGTAACATTATCACGGATAAGTTGGAATGAGTCTCGGTCACCTGTTGCGATAAAACATTCGTCACCATCTTCACACATACCTGCAACTGTTCCAAGAATATCGTCTGCCTCATAGCCTTCAAGTGATATGATTTTATAACCAAAAGCAACTAAAAGTTCTTTGAGTACAGGTAACTGCCCAGCAAGTTCCGGTGGCATTCCGTGACGATTTGCCTTGTACCCGTCATACATCTTATGACGGAATGTTGGTGCTTTAAGGTCAAATGCAATAGCAACACCATCGGGTTTAACCTCATCACGAAGTTTTATTAGAATTGTCAAAAAGCCATAGATACCGTTGGTAAATCTGCCGTCCTTGGTTGACAAAGCACGGATGCCATAAAAGGCTCTGTTTAAAATACTGTTACCATCAATTGCTAAAATTTTCATATCGCAACTCCAAAAATATTATAATCATAGATAGTATAACATAATAAGCAAATAAATACCATATAAAATATAAAATTCAGTTTGACAAATTGGAGTTTGTAGAATTGTTTAATTGAGTTATTCTCGGCTCCCCTGAAAGGGGAGCTGGATTGCCGAAGGCAAGACTGAGGGGTTTATTTGCACATTATTATAACCCCTCTGTCACTTCGTGACATCTCCCCTTTC